>NZ_JADKPU010000006.1:0-300092 GCF_015350695.1 Flavobacterium sp. MR2016-29 | reverse complement strand
TAATAATGATTTTTGGCTGTTTTGCTGGGTTTTGTTATAAAATCTGGAATCCTTTACTTTTTCTTTACAAGAAAAAAGCTGAAGCGCATAGCATAAAAACATGTCCTTAATCATATGCAAATTTTAAACTGACTACCTATGCTTCCCTCCGCCTGGCGGATTATTGCTCTTATATATAAAGCATAAATTGCTATACCTATATATAATGTAGAAAAAATAAACCCGGCAGATTTTAAATCTGCTGGGTAACTATTATTAGATCATTTTATCATTAGTCAAAACGAATAGCTTTGACTGGCGAAATCTTTGTTATTATATAAGAAGGAATCAATAGAACGAGAAAACAAATTGTTATGGTTAACAAATTTAATAATATGATATATGTCCAATTTAAATATACCGGCGCTTGATTGACGTAATAATTTTCAGGATTGAGATGAACAATACCAAATTGCTGCTGAATCAGCAATATTGCAATTCCAATTAAATTTCCCCAAAACAATCCGCGTATAATTAAATAAAAAGCATTGTAAAGAAATATTTTGCGAACGGTCCAGTTGTTTGCTCCTAATGATTTTAGAATTCCTATCATTTGTGTGCGTTCTAAAATAAGAACCAGCAAAGCAACAACCATATTAATAGTAGCCACTAAGATCATAACAGCAAGAATAACCACAATATTAAAGTCGAAGAGCTGCAACCAATCAAAAATATAACTGTATTTTTCAATTATAGTCTTTGTATCTAAACTTGATGATGTTTGTTCGTAAATTTGATTACCGGTCGATTTGATTGTATTAAAATCTTTTACAAAAACCTCAAATGCTCCTACTTGGTCTGGAGTCCATTTATTGATTCTCTGGATATGCCTAATATCACCTATTATATAGGTTGCATCAAAATCCTGAAATCCTGAATTAAAAATACCTGCAATTTTAAATCTACGGCTATTTGGCATTTTACCTTGCTCCTCCTTGATAAAAAAAGTATTAAAATTATCTCCAACTTTCAAATTAAGGCGATCAGCTAGAAATCTGGAAATTATAACATCTTCGTTTAATGAATTAGAAAAATCAGGCAATCTTCCTTCCACTAAATATTCTGTAATATTATTCCAATCGTAATCTGCTCCTACTCCTTTAAAAATAATTCCTTCGAAAGCATTAGCAGTTCTTATAATTCCGGCCTTGCTAGCTATTGCCTGAATATGGCTGACTTCTGGAACTGATTTAAAATTGGGATAGAAATCTTGTTTTTTAGAAATAGGAACCAAAGTTACTTCTGAATTATTATTATCATAGTTGGATATAATAATCTGACCGTTGAAAGCAGAAACTTTTTCGCGAATTTTTTGCTGCAACCCAATTCCGGTAGCTACAGAAACCAACATCATAATAATACCTATTGCAATAGCCGAAATGGCAATTTTTATGATAGGTGCCGAAATACTGCTTTTATAATCTTTTGCAGTAATGAGTCTTTTGGCTATAAAATATTCTAAATTCAATTTATTGGTCTTATTGTTAATTTACTAAAAAGTTCAACTCAGTCAAAAATACATCTAAAAAAGCAAAAATGAATTATTCCTAAAAAAGATTACAAAACATTTAGCTTCTATAACGGAAGTTTCTTTTTCATTTCTTCGACAATATTATATGCCGCCGGGCAGATAGCAACATTTTTCAAAGTAAGATCAGCAATCTGATGAAACTTTTTACGATCTGTATGCGGGAATTCTCGACAAGCTTTCGGGCGTACATCATATATCATGCAGTAATTTTCATTATCTAAAAAAGTACATGGAACACTTTTTAGAACATAATCTTTATCTTCATCAATTCTCAGATATTGATCAATAAACTGTTGTGGCTTTTGTCTGAAAGATTTTGAAATTCTTTCAATATCTGCTAAAGTAAATAATGGCCCAGTTGTTTTACAGCAATTAGCACATTGAAGACAATCCGTTCTTTTAAATTCGGCGTCATGCAAATCCTGCATAACGTAATCTAAATTTTTAGGCTGTTTCTTTTTAAGCTTATCAAAATACTTTTTGTTTTCGATATGCTTATCTTTGGCTAACTTATTTAAGTTATTTAAAATTTGTTTCAAGTTTAAAATTTAAGTTGATGTGCAAAATTAAACAACTTTGAACTTGAAACCTTAAACTTTGAACTAAAATACAATGAAAGATCTTTTCGGGAAAGCGATGTTCGATTTCCAAACCAATAATTCACCAGAAGATATCATTACTGAAACCTCAATTTCAGAAGAAGACGAAATGAGTGTTGAATATTTATTTCGTTCTTATAATGAGATGCCAAAATTAGAGCAGAAAGCACTTCAATTAGCTCATGGAAAAACATTAGATGTTGGCTGTGGAGCAGGAAGTCACAGTTTGTCTTTGCAAAACGACCGCCACTTAGAAGTTACTTCTATTGATATTTCAGAAAAAGCGATTGAAACCTGCAAATTGAGAGGCGTAAAAAATGCATCTGTTCAAAATATATTAGATTTTGAAGGAGAAAAATTTGATACCATTATATTATTGATGAATGGTGTCGGCATTTTTGGAAAACTAGAAAATTGCAACAAGTATTTATCTAAACTAAAATCGCTTCTTAATCCTGGCGGGCAAATTTTGCTGGACAGTTCTGACATTATTTATATGTTTGATGAAGATGAAGATGGCGGAAAATGGATTCCTTCTAATAACGATTATTATGGAGAGCTTATATTTAATATTTCGTATAAAGGAGAAAAAGAAGTTGCTTTCGACTGGTTGTATCTAGATTATAATACACTTCAGAATGCAGCAATAGCAAATGGACTTAAATGTGAACTTATTTTAGAAGGGGAACATTATGATTATTTAGCCAAACTTTCTATAACATAACATTTCACATCAATGGAAAAATTAGATTTAGAAAAATTAAAATATCCGATCGGGAAATTTACAGCTCCGACGAAATTTACTGCAGAATATATTGCAGTGCAAATTCAAGAAATTGCAACTTTTCCTGAAAGATTAAAAAAAGAAACCATTCACTTAAATGATGAACAATTAGATACAGCTTACAGACCCGGCGGATGGACTATTCGCCAACTGATTCATCATTGTGCTGAAAGTCATATGCATTGTTTTATAAGAATAAAATGGGCCTTGACAGAAAACAATCCTGTCATAAAGCCATATGACGAAGTTTTATGGTCTGAATTGCCCGATAATTTAAGGATGCCAATTCTTCCAACTTTGAATTTATTAGAAGGGTTACATTTTAGATTGGCGTATATCATGAGAAATCTATCAGAAGACGATTTAGAAAAATCATTTGTTCATCCAGAAAATAATTCGGAATACAGACTTAAAGAAATTATTGGAACTTATGCTTGGCATAGCAATCACCACTTAGCACATATTACAACTCTAAAAAATATAAAAATTGGGAGTAATAAATTTTCCTTTACTTACATAAAGAAAAAAATCTCCTCGCTTGAAGAGATTTTTTTTTTACTATTTACGGAATATTTAAATATTTGTGTGTTTGAAGAGATACACGCCATTTTGGATTATTCATTACATAATCAACAATCAGCGGTGTCATTTCTTCTTTTTTACTCCATTCTGGCTGAAGAAATAAAATCGCATTATCATTTACCAATTCAGCTTGTTCTTCGGCAAAAATAAAATCGTGTTTATTGTAAATAATTACTTTTAGCTCATTCGCATTATCATATACAGTTTGAGTTGGGAGTTTATTTTTTTTAGGAGAAAGACAAATCCAATCCCAAGTTCCTGATAACGGATAAGCGCCAGAAGTTTCTATATGAACTTTTAAGCTTTTATTTTTTAATTCCTGAGTTAATAAAGTCATATCCCACATTAAAGGTTCTCCTCCGGTAATGACAACTGTATTAGCATAACTTGAAGCATTATTTACAATTAAATCAACACTTGTTGGCGGATGTAATTCTGCATTCCAACTTTCTTTTACATCACACCAGTGGCAACCAACATCACACCCTCCAATTCGTATAAAGTAAGCAGCGGTTCCGGTATGATAACCTTCTCCTTGAATGGTGTAAAACTCTTCCATCAAAGGCAACATTGCTCCCTTATTAACTTCTAATTGTATTTCTTTTGATAACATTACTTCATTTTAAAGTGCAAAGATAGTCATTTAAATACGGAACAAAAAAAACCGACAGCTCTTTGAACTGTCGGTTTTATATTTAGTTAGAAAACTTAAATTATTTCAAAGCTTTCACAGATTGAGATGCATAAGCATTTGTTGGATCTAAAACTAAAGTTTTATTGAAGTATTCAATTGCTTTAGCTTTATCAGTATTAGCGTAACTAGCACCAATACTATTGTAAGCTTCAATAATTTTTTTAACCGTCGCAGGTTTTGCTAATTCTTCAGCACCTTTAGCAGATGTTTTAGCAACGTACTCTTCGTAGTTTTTAATAATTAAATCATCTTTCTCCAATAAGTTGTTGATTCTTCCTTTGTACAAGTAAGCTTCATCATAAGTCGGAGAAGCAACTAAAACTCTATCAAAAGCAGCGTCAGCTTTTCCTAAGGCAGCAACATCGCGAGTTTCTTTTGTTTTATTTGCGTTTGCATAATAAAGAGAGATACCATAATATACATTATCATTCAAGTAATTTTTTGATTCTGTATTAGAAGCACTCAATTCATAGATTGCAGCAGCTTGGTTGTATTGTTTTTTAGTAAACAATTCTTTTCCAAAGTCACCTAAATCTTCAACAGCTAATGGTTCCATTGCAACTGCTTTTTTGATTTCAGCTAAACCAGCTTCAAAAGCAGCAGGTTCTACAACACCTTGAGCATCTGTACCTTTTTTAATTTTAGCAAAACCTAAGTATAAATAATCTTTTGCAATTGCTTTGTTTGTTGGTACTTTAATATAATCTTCTAAAGACTTAATAGCTACGTCAACGTTACCATTTTCGTAAGCAGAGTAACCTAAATATCTAAAGATTCTTGGATTAACTTTATCCAACTCAATCATTTTATTAGCTTCAGTTTCTAAAGCTTTATAATCTTTAACTAAGATCAAGAAATCTGCGTGACGCATTCTTGAGTTCATAGAATAATCAGTCAAGCTTAAGTATTTCTCATAATTAGAAATCGCTTTTTGGTAATTTACTTGTTGAGTAGAAGGTTTATTTCTAGCCCATTTGTAATAGGTTTCGGCTAGCTCTCTATATACAGGACCATAATTTGCGTCGATTGCAATAACCTCATTAAAAGCTTTAATCGCTTCTTCGTAAGATTTAGCTCCTTTAAGCAAAACTCCTAATTGCATTTTAGCTCTTAAAAGTGTTGGATCAGCTGTAAAAGCATCACGGTAAGATTTGTAAGCTTCGTTTTGGTTGTTTGCTCCATGGTAAGCATCTCCGATTGCCAAAAGTGCAGTTGCATTTTGTGGTTCAAGTGCTAAAGCACGTTTTAACACAGCGATTGCATTTGTATAATCAGGATTAGTAGAATTCATGTAAGCTCTACCAATGTAGATAAACTCATTTACATCTTTACGTTTGATATCTTTTGTTGCTAAACCAAAATTAGCTTGAGCACCAGCCGTATTTTTGCTGTCAAGATCTAATTGCCCTAATCCGATGTAGTTTAGGTGTTTTTTATCTGCTGCTTCTAATCCATTTAAGTAATAAATTTTAGCAGAATCAATGATAGTTTGATTTAGATATATATTTCCCAAAACAAAATTAGCCTCACCATCCGAAGGTTTAGCTTTAATGATTGATTTTAGCAAAGACTTAGCTTTTTCAAATTGCTCAGCATCGATTGCCTTTTTAGCCTGATTTATATCTTGCGCTTTTGCAACAGAAGCTGAAGCAACTAAGGCAAGACTGAAAATTTTAAATTTATTCATCTTTATTGTAATTAATTTATTCTTTATCGTTTATAATTTGACTTCTAATTTTTAACTTTCTTCCCGGAACCCTTACAGGAAGTAATCCGGATTTTAAAACAATTCGCTGTCCTATATCTCCGGCAATGAATGAAGCAAAACCCATTCCTAATCCAGAATAACCCTGACAGTTTATGATAAACAAATCACGTGCCAAAGGATATTTTACTTCAGCAAGATCATTTTGAGTTGGGCTATAATACTTATTATCATTTAAGCCTTTTACAGCTAAAACATTAATCTTTTTAATAACATCAACCATATTTGGCGAAGGTTGTGATAACCAATTTACGCCAACTACACCAATCATTCCGTCATTTTCAGAAACAAATTTAATAACTTCATCGTTATTTTTAAAAGAAAAAACACCTTTTGCAGGAATGTCTTTTACTTTTGCAAGCTCTTTCATATAACGTACAGTGCTTGAATTTGGATTATCAAAAACAAGACCTTTTATTCCAGAATCAGTCTTACCCTGCATAAAATCAATTACAGTTTTCAACGCAATTAATGTATCATTATTGCTTTTGTTTGAAATTAATGCAATTGCATCTGTAGCAAACGGCGTTACTCTAGGATTAATTTTACTTTTTTCGAATCTGCTTTTTTCTTCTTTAGTCAGATCTCTGGTTGTTATAACTACTTTAGCTTTTTGATTTAATAAGTCGTTTATAAGCTCTGCTTCAGACTTAGGTTTTACAGAAATTTTAGCTCCATAGTAAGTTCCTTCAAAAACAGCAACCTGATCATCTACAATTGGCTTAACAGTTTCGTCAACAGTAATATCAATAGATCCTTTTAAAATTGTTTCTTTATCAGATTCGTTCTTGCTTTTTTGGTTGCACATCGCAAACAAAAAGACAAAAACAACCAATCCGAACACTTTACCATATTTCAACATAACTATTCTGTATTTGAATTAATTAATCTTAGAAATCGTATTGCCGAATATACTATTAGCAAACCTCCGAAAGCATATCTGTATTTAGGTTCCATATCTAATGGTAATTTTTCCCAAAACATAATCATTAAACCTAATACAAGATATATTAAAAAAAACAGTATTCCTAAAACAAGAAGAAATCGCTCTTTGAGCGATTTCTTCTGAATATTATTAAGCATATCTTTTAACATTATTCTGCAGATTGAATAGTAATAGGCAGAGAGTAAAGAACCCTAACTTTTTTACCATTTTGCTCGCCGGGAGTCCATTTCGGACATTTTTTAAGAACACGAATTGCTTCTGCTCCTGTACCGTAACCGATATCCCTTAAAACTTTAATGTCGGTTAATGAACCGTCTTTTTCAACTACAAAAGTAACATAAACTTTACCTTTTAAACCTTCTTCTTCCGGAGTTTTGTAATTGTTTCCTACGAATTTGTAGAATTTCTCAATTCCTCCAGGGAAATCTGGTTTTACTTCGATACCAGCTGTGTTATATACTTGGTTATCTTCTTCTACTACTGCGGCAGTTCCAGTACCTACTGGCTCATCAACAGTTAAAACTGCATCCGGATCTCCTTTGATAGTTTCAGAACCAACTTTTTTATCTTTAAGTTCCTCAATTTTAGGAGGATCTTCAGTAACCTCATTGGCCTTAGCAACAACCGGTTTCACAAACTTCACCTGATCCACTTTTGGTGGTGGTGGTGGTGGTGGTGGTTCATTAGGCTTAACTTCCTCTTTTTTAGGAGGCAATTTTACTGTCGCAATCTTGATATCTTTATTCGCGTCATCTTCACCAGAATCTGGCAAAAAGCTTGCAATAAGAGGAGCAGCTACAGCTACAGCAAAAATAACTGACCCAATGATAAGTGCTTTTACCGTTGTTTTAGTATTTGCTTTTCTTAGCTCATATGCACCATATATCTTATTACGTCCTTCGAATACGATATCAAGCCACTGATTTTTTATAATATCTAACTTCATTTTTCTTGATTATTAGGATGTTAAAAACAAGATATCTCTTATTTAGCAGGATCTGTGTTAGTAGAACCCGTGTTAGTTGGATCTATCAATTTAGTTTCTTCTGGCGAAAACTCAGGAACAATAGCATAAGTATCTACTCCAGAAATAGCCATCTCATCCAAAATATCAACTAAATTACGGTAAGTTGATTTTTTACTTGGTTTAATAATGACAATAATCCCTTGTTTAGGTTTTCCTTTTGCTGCAGAATATTCTAAAACTGATTTCTTTCTTTTAAGAACTTCTCTACGAATTCCATCTTTACCATATGCAATATCTTTAGGTCCAGCAATAGGAGTAGCCAATAATCCCATATAATAAACTATTTTATTATTTGCACCTAGCATTACAGTCATTGTACGATTCTCATCTACCTTAATTGGTACATCATCTTTTATTGGATCTTTATCAGGCAACGACAAATCCATAGATTGAGGTTTTGACAACGATGTGGTTAACATAAAGAATGTGATCAATAAGAAAGCCAAATCTACCATTGCCGTTAAATCGACTTTTGAATTTTGCTTTTTACTTCTTACTTTACCACCTTTTCCGCCACCACCGTCGCCGGTATTTAATTCAGCCATTTTAGTGTATCTTTTTTAATTAAAAGTCTTTTCCTCTCATACCTGTAACTAAGTTAAAGGAATTGATTTTTTGGTCTTGTAAAATATCCATAATCTTTTTGATTTGTGGATATTGTTCTTTAGCATCTCCCTTAATGGCGATCTGCAATTCTTTATCGTCAAGGTCAATTGCAGCTCTTCTTGAAATTAACAACCATTCTTTTAATTGATTATCTAAAGAATCGATTGGAATTCCACCTTGATCCGCTTTTACTCTTTCAGCAGCTTTCATACCAATAATACTTTTCAATTCTGCTACAGGAACACCGAAGTCATCCATTAAAGCAAATTTAGTCTTATCATCTTCTGAAAAAGTTACCCCGAATTTTGCACCCATTCCTTCAAGAGTTCTTTTACGAATCTCTCTCCCTTTAATGTCAAAAAACACTTTGCTTTTTCCATCACTTCCTTTACCTATAGTAATAATTGCCAAATCTGAATCTGGTAATTTACTTTGAACAGTAGAAGAAGGCATATCTACAGGAAGTGCTTCTGGCACCTTAGCAGTAGCGGTCAAAATAAAGAACGTAAGCAAAAGGAACGCAACATCACACATGGCAGTCATATCTGTCGATGTTGACTTTTTTTTCATTTTTATTTTAGCCATTCTCTTTTATTTTTATTTTGATATAATTAATTGTAATTATTAATATCAAAAATTAATTATTGTTTCAAACTTCCTCTGAATCTTCTGTAAGTATTTACAATTGTAGTACCAGCCTCATCGATAGAGTAAGTTAAATCATCAATTTTAGCTGTGAAAAAGTTATAAGAAACGATTGCTAAGATTGAAGTAGAGATACCTGTTGCAGTGTTGATAAGTGCTTCAGAGATACCTGTTGCAAGAGCAGCCTGATCTGGAGTTCCAGCAGAAGCTAACGCACCAAACGCTTTAATCATACCTGATACAGTTCCTAATAATCCTCCTAAAGTTCCTAATGATACTAAAGTAGAGATGATAGTCATATTTTTTTCTAACATTGGCATTTCTAATGAAGTTGCCTCTTCGATTTCTTTATGGATTACTTCTGAAGCTTCTTCACTGTTGAAACCTTCTTTTTTAACGTCTTGGTATTTAATCAAAGCAGATTTAATTGCATTTGCAACTGAACCTTGTTGTTTGTCACAAGCAGCGATTGCAGCTTCGATGTTTCCTTCTTTAATACTTGCCTGAACGCTTGTCATGAATTTATCTAAGTTAGATTTTCCAGCCGCTTTACCAATAACGATAAATCTTTCAATTGAAAAAACAACAACCATTAAAAACATCCCTAATAATACTGGTACAATAAATCCTCCTTTATATACTTGTCCTAATGTATTGATCGGGTGACCTGTTTCAGGATTACCACCTTCGAAGTTAGAAGCATCTCCCATGATTACTTTCCAAATAAACACCCCAACCAAAATACACGCAACAATAATGATTCCAGTAATCATTCCTCCTCCATTTGAAGTGCTTTCTTTTTTAACTTTAACGTTTGCCATTTTTTTTAATTTTAATAGTTTTAAATAATTTTTATTTTTTAGTTATATTTAACTTGTAGAGGAGCAAATTTATACGTTTAGTTTAAATAAAAAAACTTTTTTTAATTTTATTGAAGGAAATTTAACGTCAATTTAAAAAATATCTCATTAATTTGCCCTCATTCTTTTTTCGATAAAACAAAAATACGAGCTAAATCTGGGAAAATTACAACGTTTTAGTCAATATTCAAAGATTCCGTTGATATCTTCTTAAAAAGTTGCGAAATTATTTTTTAATATTTTTTGAGGCAAAAAAAGCTTTTTCCTACTAAAAAAAACACATCCAAAATGTTAAAAAACAAAGCAATACTCTTATAATCATCTAAATTACAAATAAAAACATGAATAAAAAAGATAATTTCATTCAGGATATAAATAATGGGTATCTTTCTAAGGGCGACAGCATCATCTTAGGAGGTGCCATTCTAGATGGAGAGCCTATTGCTGAGGCTCACGTTAAGATCCCCTTGAAAACCTTAAACCGCCACGGTCTTATTGCCGGTGCAACGGGAACAGGAAAAACAAAAACAATTCAGGTTTTTTCTGAGCAATTATCAAATGCAGGAATTCCTGTTTTGATGATGGATATAAAAGGTGATTTTAGTGGTATTGCAAAAGAGGGGAAAGAAGAAGTTTTTATTACCGAGCGACATGCTAAAATAAACATACCTTATAATGTAGCCTCTTTTCCTGTAGAACTAATGTCATTATCCAAACAAAACGGAGTTCGCCTGCGCGCAACCGTTTCTGAGTTTGGCCCGGTATTGTTCTCTAGAATTTTAGATTTAAACGACACGCAAGCTGGCGTTGTTGCTGTAATCTTTAAATATTGCGACGATACAAAAATGCCTTTATTAGACCTAAAAGATATTAAAAAAGTAATTAATTATATTACGGAAGAAGGCAAAGAAGAGATTGCGGCAAGTTATGGCAAAATCTCAACGGCAACTACTGGAACAATTCTGAGAAAAATAATCGAATTAGAGCAACAGGGCGGTGATTTATTTTTTGGCGAATTATCTTTTGAAATTGATGATTTAATGCGAATCGATGAAAACGGAAAAGGCTACGTAAACATCATCCGCTTGACGGATATTCAGGACAAACCAAAATTATTCTCGACTTTTATGTTGAGTTTGTTGGCCGAAATTTATCAGCAAATGCCTGAAAAAGGAGATGCTGAACAACCTGAATTGGTTATTTTTATTGATGAAGCGCATTTGATTTTTAATGAAGCCAGCAAAGCACTTTTGGAACAAATTGAAACGATTGTAAAATTAATTCGTTCTAAAGGAGTCGGCGTTTATTTTGTTACGCAAAACCCAATGGATGTTCCGACCGGTGTCTTGGCACAATTAGGATTAAAGATTCAGCATGCACTTAGGGCTTTTACAGCAAATGATCGTCAGGCAATTAAAAAAACAGCTGATAATTACCCCACTTCGCAATATTATAAAACCGACGAATTGTTGACCAGTTTAGGAATTGGTGAAGCGTTAGTTACTGCTTTAAACGAAAAAGGAATTCCGACACCGCTTGTTGCGACCATGATGCGCGCACCAGAAAGCCGAATGGATATTTTAACTGCTGATGAAATTGAGGCCATAAACAGCAAATCGAAACTAGTTAAAAAATACAGTGAAGAAATTGACCGCGAAAGTGCCTATGAAATTCTAAATCAGAAAATCGAAACTGCGAATCAAGCAGCTGCTGAACAAGAAGAACAAGCTCCAGCAAAAACATCAAAATCTGAACCAACTACAGCCAGCGTTGTTACAAAATCAGTTTTGAAAGTAGTTACCAGCGCTACTTTTATACGAGGTGTTTTCGGAGTTTTATCTAAAATCTTTAAGAAGTAAAACAATTAAACCATATAAGTTATATAATTCAATATAATGCTTTGCGCATCGATATTAAATGAACTTATATAACTTATATGGTTTAAAAAAAATTATGCGTTTTCCAACAATTCTAAAATCTTATTTTCGATTTCAGGAGTATTCCAAATATTTTCAATATTATCTGTTTTCAAAACCTCTTCCATAATTCCGTTTTGGAAATCTCCAATTGCTAAGGCTTCCGCATATGGGCGATCGCTAAAAGTTACTCGGCTGTAAAGCGGAATCCATTTATCTGGATGTTTGTCTGAAAAAGCTTTTTCGATTTTCTTTTGCAACAAAAATTTCTCATCGGCAGTTTTTGTACTCATTTCCATGAAATTTCGGTACGAAAGTTCGGCAATCGCATCGGCATTTGGCTTGCGTGAGATTTGATATTCAGAGAAAATCTTTTTCCAGTCGTCTCCATATTTTTCGATCATTTCCTGCAAAACGCTAATATCTTCAAAACCGGCATTCATTCCTTGTCCGTAAAAAGGTACAATAGCGTGACAAGCATCTCCAATTAAAGCAATTTTATTTTCATATGTCCACGGAAAACATTTCATTGTCACCAAAGTACTCGTTGGGTTTTTAAAGAAATCTTCTGCCAGTTTCGGAATCACTTCAATCGAATCTGGGAAATTTTTCTCAAAGAAATCTTCGACCATTTTACGATCTGTTAAAGAAGCAAATGAATTTTCTCCTTCAAAAGGCATGAATAAAGTACAAGTAAAACTTCCGTCTAAATTGGGTAATGCGATTAACATGTATTCACCGCGCGGCCAAATATGAAATGAGTTTTTATCTAATTTATGAGTTGCATCGGCGTTTGCCGGAATATTCAGTTCTTTATAACCCATGTTCAAAAATTCCTGCGAATAATTAAACATGCTTTGACGCTGCATTCTGTGACGAATTCTCGAAAAAGCGCCATCGGCACCAAAAACCATATCGTACTTTATCTCTTCCCACTCGCCTCTTTCAGTTTCGCCAATATGCAAAGTTGCATCACTCAGCGTCACATCCCAAATTTTTTGTTCAAAATAAAATTCGGCTCCGGCTTGTTCGGCAAGGTCAATCATTTTCCGATTTAAAGTTCCTCTTGAAATCGAATAAATCGATTCACCTTCTTGTCCGTAATTCTGAAAATTTAGTTTGTCGACCAAATGAATCGCACGTTTGTCCATCGGAATCGCAATTTCACGAACCGAATCGCCAACGCCAACGCCATCAAGTGCTTTCCAGCCTCGATTAGACATTGCCAAATTAATAGAACGTCCCGAGAAATTTATTTTGCGAATATCAGGACTGCGATCATAAACATGAACGGTATGACCTGCTTTTTTGAGATAAATTGCCAATAGCGATCCGACTAATCCAGAACCTACAACAGCAATTTTTAATGGTATTTGCATCAAGAAATGTCTAAATATAAGATCGTAAAAATAAGTAATAAATCTACAGAAGATTTAAAATTAACTAAATATTTAAACTTGTCCTTAATAATTATATAGGCATGACCCGCGATCCCGAAGTCACGGGAACTGGTCGGGTATCCGTTTTCATAACAAATTTACGTTTTTATCGATTTATTAGAAATGCTGGAAAGTTTATTTTCGCTGAAGACAATCTCACAAAGAGCGACGTTTTTTGTTGTTTCGAGGAACTAGAAATCACAATTGAAACTCCTCAACAAAATCGCCAATCTTTCTCGAATTACGTGTGTGATTTCTCGTTCCTCGAAATGACAACATTGAGAAATATGTCCTAATATTTAAACCCTTAATTAATGAAAAGCGAACTATTAAAATCTGACATTATTCTAGAAAACGAAAAAGTATTATTACTCCCTTTTGAAAACGAAAGAAACACCGAACTCAAAGAAATTATCTTTGAAGACGAAATCTGGAAATTTATGGGAATGTACGTTCGAACTGAAACTGATTTCGAAAATTACATCCACAACACGTTAAAACAAAAGACTGAAGGAATTTGTTATCCGTTTTTAATTATTGACAAAGCGACAAACAAAGTTGCCGGAAGCACGCGTTACGGTTACTTAAATCACGCAAGCCAAAAATGCGAAATTGGCTGGACGTGGTACGGAAAACAATTTCAGGGAACCGGTTTAAACAAAGCCTGCAAATACGAATTATTGAAATTTGGTTTCGAAAACATTCAGTTTAAAAGAATACAATTCAGTGCCGATCTGGAAAATACAAGATCGCAAAGAGCAATTGAAAACCTAGGCGCTTTAAAAGAAGGCCTCTTCAGAAATAATTATGTCGATTCTGATGGAAAAAGCAAAGATGATGTTTATTATAGTATAATTTTGGAAGAATGGGAGAATACTAAACGAGATTATTTTGGGGAGTTTATTTGAAAAAATTGATTTATAATGTTTTAAAAAGTAGTATTTTAGCCTAGAATCTCAGACTAAAAGAAGAAAATTTAGCTAACATATTATATTGATGAACCTCTATTCAGAACATTATGTAAGTAAAACTTCCGAGCGGTTTGTCAATAAAATTTGGTGTCTCGATAACAGCATCGGCGAAAGCCTGATCGAAAACAAACTCGTATTGCCAAATGGCTGTTTTAATGTCGCCATTGTGAGTGGCAATGAGATAGAAGTTCATACAAGCAAAAAGAAATACCAAATGAACAAAGGTTTTTACTTTTGTTCGCAAATGACCAATAAAGTTTTGGTTAACATACAACCGAAAACTAAAGTTACCATCATTCAGTTACACACTTGGACACTTTCGATGTTTCCTGAATATGATTTGAGTAATTTTTTGGATTCTATTATTAAAATTGATTCGGCTGAACTGCCTTTTGAAGTTCAAATTGAAACTGATATTTCAGCATTGACCAATATAATAAACACTTACTTCGAAGAATTAAACACTTCAAATCCGACTAAAAATACAATTGAAAAAATCTGCGAAATAGTCAAGCTTCACAACGAAGAAATTAATGTTTCAGAAATTAGCAAAAGCTTAAATACTTCACAGCGAATGTTGCAGATTAAGTTTAAAATTGCAACCGGACTTACAATTAAAAAATACATTCAGATTCTGAAATTCAGAAAATCGGTCGATCAAATGGTAAATTCTAATGTAGAAAAAATGAGTTTGACCGATGTTGCGCTTTACAACCAATATTTTGACCAGTCGCATTTTATCAAAAAATTCAAAGATGTGACCAAAACAACTCCGAAAATGTTCAATTCAGATTTGTATTTTCTTTCCAAAAAAAGATAAGATTTCGCATTTATACAATTTTGAGAGTTTTGATTGAATTACTATTGCAAAATCATTAATCATCAATCAATCACAAAATGAAAATCAAATACCAATCTTTCTACTTAAAATGGTTTTTAATCGGAATTTTAATCTTCCACGTTCAAATTGGATTTTCTCAAGAAGAAAAAAATTCCCAACTCTACAAAACCATTCTTTCAAAAGACAGTCTTCTTTTTAATGTCGGTTTTAATACTTGCGACATTTCACAATTCGAAAATTTGCTGAGCGACAATTTTGAATTTTATCACGACAAAGACAGCATTTCAGATAAAACAAAATTTTTAGCAACTCTAAAAAAAGGATTGTGTGGCTCTCCTGCAACGTACCAATCGCGAAGAGCATTAGTTGAAGGAAGCACTGAAATTTATCCGCTTTATAAAAAAGGCGTTTTGTATGGTGCAGTACAAATCGGGATTCATCAATTTTATGAAAAATCGGCGCAAAAAAATGAATCTCTTGCCAACGCGAAAGAAAATTTTGGAAGCACAGCAAGATTTACCCACGTTTGGCTATTAGAAAACGGCGTTTGGAAACTCAAAAGATCTTTAAGTTACGATCATCAAAACACAAGTACAGCAGGCACAAAATCCTCTATTTTCGACAACGATCAAGAAATTCAAAAATGGCTGAAACAAAATAATATTCCGACTTTAGGAATTGGCGTAATTAACGATGGAAAACTCCAACAGATAAAAGTGTACGGCGAGCTTAAAAAAGGAATTACAGCACCATATAACACCATATGGAATGTCGCCTCTCTTACTAAACCAGTAACTGCAATTGTTGCCTTAAAACTAGTAAGTTCAGGAAAATGGGATTTAGACGAACCCTTATCCAAGTATTGGACAGATCCAGATATTGCAAACGACCCAAATACAAAACTGCTGACAACGAGAATTGTTTTAAGTCACCAAACTGGTTTTCCGAATTGGAGATACATGAACGAATCTAAAAAGTTAGATTTTAAATTTAAACCAGGTACCAAATACCAATATTCCGGAGAAGGATTTGAATATTTAAGAAAGGCTTTAGAAAAGAAATTCCATAAAACCTTAGATCAATTAGCCGATGAATTAATTTTTAAACCGCTAAAAATGGACGATACCAAATTTATTTGGAACGACATAACTGATGTTTCGAGATACGCCTCAAATTATGACAATAAGGGAAATGCCTATGAACCCATTAAGAACAAAACCGCAAACGCTGCCGACGACTTATTGACCACAATTGAAGATTACGGAACCTTTTTATGCAGCGTAATAAACAGCGAAGGCTTAAGCAAAAAAGTATTTGATGATATGAATTCGCATCAGGTAAAACAAGCAAAAACTAACAAATATTTTGGTTTGGGTTTTGAAATTTACGATTTAGGAAATGATAATTATGCACTTTCGCATGGCGGTGCAGATCAGGGTGTTCAGACACTTGTTTTTTTATTGCCAAAAACAAAGCAGGGACTTATTGTTTTTACAAATGGTGACGACGGTTATAAAGTGTATGAAAAAATCATTTCGCATTATTTAGGGGAAAACGGAAATCGATTAATTGAAATTGAAACGAAATAATGAAAGTGAATCAAACACAGCCATGATACCTATGATAAATATAATTGTACTCTTCATGTTATTTTTAAGCAAAGAAGTAAAGGCGCAAACAAGTGCAGAAGCGCAAAAAGAGACTCAAAAACTGGATTTTCTGAAAATCGAAATCACAAAGATGGACAGTCTGCTTTTTGATGTTGCTTTCAATCAATGCGATGCGGGGCTTTTTAAAAAAATAATTTCTGACGATGTTGAGTTTTACGATGACCGCTTTGGATTAAATATTTCCAAAGCAAATGAAATAAAATCCTTAATTGGAAAATGTGATAGATCTGATAAACTAACCAGAAAACTAAATTCCTGCACGATTGACAAACTGGGAGATTTTGGCGCCGTACAAATAGGCGAACATACTTTTTATGTTGATGGAATTCCAGAAGGAACTGGGAAATTTATTCATATTTGGGAAAGAAAAGATAATGATTGGAAATTGAAACGAATTGTGAGCTACGAGCATAGACCTATAAAAGAGTAGTTTTTGATATGCACTCTAAATTTTAATTTAAGGAAAAATGAAAATAATTGATTGATCTTGAAACATAATAAAACTTCAGTCGTCTAATAAAAATCAAGGCACCGAAATAATCACCATTTTAATTTGTAAATTAGTCTAACAAATTAATAAACAAATGATTAAAAAAGTTTCAATCATCAATCAAAAACGAATCATTACATTAATCCTTAAACCCATAATCATCAATCATTATGAAAAAATCAATCAAACTAATTGCACTCTCCTTTATTCTTGTGCTTTTTACATTAAATATAACGGCACAAGACAAGGCAAAACAAATCGAACAACTTTTAAGTAAATACACAGAATACGGTCAATTTAACGGATCTGCTTTGGTTGCTGAAAACGGAAAAGTAATTTTTAAAAAAGGTTTTGGCTTTGCTAATATGGAATGGGATATTCCAAACCAGCCGAATACAAAATTTAGATTAGGTTCTATCAGCAAACAATTTACAGCATTTTTAATTGTGAAACTTGCCGAAGAAGGAAAACTAAAACTTGACGTTCCGATTACGACTTATTTGCCAGATTATCCAAAAACAACTGGCGACAAAATAACCATTCATCATTTGCTTACGCATACATCTGGAATTCAGAATTATACTTCTGCTCCAAATTTCTTTAGAGATAAAAGCAGAAACTCTTACACTCCAGAAGAATTTGTAAAAACATTTTCAAGTTTGCCGCTTGAATTTACGCCTGGCGAAAAATTTAAATACAGCAATTCTGGGTATTTTTTATTGGGTTATATTATTGAGAAAATTTCTGGTAAAACGTATGAACAATATTTAAAGGAAACTATTTTGACACCGCTAAAAATGGCAAATACAGGTTATGACCATAGCGAAATCATTATAAAAAACAGAGCTTCGGGCTATGAAAAAAAAGGAAAAATATATACTAATTCTTTTTTTCTTGATATGAGCATTCCGTATGCTGCGGGATCTTTATATTCGACAGTTGAAGATTTATATCTTTGGGATCAGGCGCTGTATACCACAAAATTGCTTTCTGCAAAATCTATGGAATCGTTGTTTAAACCTTATATTAAAGCTGGAGATGGTTCTTATGGCTATGGATGGTTTTTGCAAGAAGCTCAGAATGGCGACAAACCAAAACTAAAAATTATCGAACACGGTGGAGGAATTAATGGTTTCAACACTGTTATTTCACGTATTCCTGCAGATAAAAATTTAGTGGTTTTGCTTAACAATACTGGCGGTACAATTCTGGATGAAATGAATGAAGGCATAAGAGCTATTTTATACAATCAGCCGTTAAATCAGCCAAAAAAATCATTGGCTTTTGAATTGCTGGATGTGTTTACAGAAAAAGGAGCTGTGGCCGGTGCAGATGCTTATAAAAAATTAAAAAGCGATCCGACTTTTGGACTTAAAGAAGGCGATATGAACCGCGTTGGATACGAATTATTGCAAAACGGAAAAAAGAAAGAAGCCATTGAAGCTTTTAAAATTAATGTTGAAAATTTTCCGAAATCTGGAAATGTTTACGATAGTTTGGCCGAAGCTTATTTAGCCGACGGAAATAAAAAACTAGCAATTGAAAACTATACGAAATCTATTGCACTTGATCCTACAAATGAAAACGGAAAGAAAGTGTTAGCAGAAATTTCGAAATAATAAAAGCATTTTCAACCAATTCATTTTGTTTAAAATAAAACCTTTGCCAAAATTTAAATTTTGGCAAAGGTTTTTTGTTGATTTAAATCGCTAAGAAAAAAATAAAAGCTACAATTTTATAATTCTTAATTGTGTTGTTGTTGGATTTTCACTACTAGAAATTTCGTAAATACTTTTTTGGTTCAGCTTGTCATTTAGTGTAATTCTAAATTTAAAACCAGTAAGATTTTTTCCTGTACCACGAATGATTAGGCCTCCATAATCAAAAAATCGCATAGGAAAAATATTCGAACTCCAATTCACCTTTTTATCATCTGAGGATATTGCAATTATTTCAGCCGGAATTCCGTTGTTTTTTAGTTCGACATAAAAGCCTGTTGTGTCAAAATTACTGTCTGAAACAACTAAATTAGGCGATTTTAACCTTATAATATCTTCAATAAATCTGCCTTCTAATTGAGGCACTCTAATTAATCCATCAAAAGTTTCCTTATCATCTTCATAGTAATTTGGGGATTCTTCATATTTGCTTAAAATCATTTTGAGCAAATCTGTTTTGGTAAGGGTAACTTTATCTAAACTATCTTTTGCAACTGTAAATTTATTTTCAAGTAACGAAGGATTAAAACTTTCATTTTCATTCAAATTTAAAATTGAAAATTCAATAGATGCATTTGAGATCTTATCTGCTTTTAAAAATTTAGTTCGTCCGTCATATCTTCCGCTTTTAAGCTGTAAAACGGTGTTAGAATCTATAACTTTTAGTGCGTCCAGAATAATTGCTTTATTTTCTTCAAATGTCCTCTGTGCAGCTTCGTGATATCTATCTTTTTCTTGTTTTTCTTCCCACAAAGTTGCTGTGTAGATTAAAAATACTGCTAATGGAAACAGCATAAAATAATATCCGCCCTTAATTCCTGTCTTTTTCTCTTTGTAAACCTGCGTTTCTGAAATAGAATCATGCCAATCTGCCTTAAATAAAAACGAGAGCGAATCTAACGGAATACTTCTGGATAAGGTTCTTTTAAAAATACCCGAAGCTGTTGGTTTCAAACCTTCATAATCTGCAACTCTGCTTTCGGTCAAAAATTTTGCTGGTGTTGCGTTATAAAGAGCTTCAAAAACAAAATAAAATAAAGTCCTAAAGACAAAGACAATAATGGCAAAGGTTACCTGCTGACTAAACTGCGTTCCGAAATTTTCTAAAATTTGATGAAAAAAAGGCACTCGCATTAAAAGATCTAAAAATTGAAATCCCATTAATCCAAAAACGGCCGAATCGATTATAAGATGCAGTAAACGTTGCCATTTATTTGTTTCAAAATATGAAATTTCAGTTGACTCCGTATAAACAAAAGTTTCATAATCCAATTCTTTTAGTTTATTCAAATATTGCATGCTTTTGTATAAAAAATAAAGCATAAATAATGTTACAGCCAATGAGCCTAAAGAAATTAAAATATCTTTTACAGCAGCGTTTTTAATATAATTAAAAACATGATAAAGACGTATCAGCAAAAAAAAACAATGTTCTACAAACAAAACCGAAAATATAAAACGCAAAAGTCGGGTTTCTTTTTCTTTGGAAACATAATAAGCAATACCGCCCACAAAAAGGAAGAAACTAAAAAACAATCTTAGCCAGTTTCCTTCGAACCACAAAAATTCGCGACCTGTAGATATATTATAACTAATGTAATCCAAAATGGAGAATAATAGCGAATCATAATCTCTGTAAAATCCGAGTATGAGACCAATAGTAGAAAGCAATAATGCAAAAAGTGTAATTTTCTTATACATAAATAGGTTTTTGGTTTTTTTCAAAAATAGCAATTTTATTGAGTAATTTTTAAAATTAATACTATTAAAACACATTTAAAATCAGGTCAAAAACAGCACTTATTTTATCTAATAAATGAATAGACTATGTATTAAAAAAATACATAAATATTTTTTTATCCTTTTACTTTTAAAATGAAAAAACACTATTTTAGCCGTACCCAAAAACAACTGATTAACCTATGAAAAATTTAAAAAAGCACGCCTTTTTGGCTTTAATGCTATGTTTGATTATTCCTTCAATATCTAATTCTCAAACAAATTCTACGCCTGTAGCAATGCCTACGCAACAAAATAAAATTATTGTCGACAAAATTATCGAAGCGGCACATTACAAAAATTATGTTATTGATTTTTGCTTGTCTAAAATAAATGAAGCTTCTGCAAAAGAAGGCTGGAACGATCAAAAAGCAATGGAAATAACAGAAAGCATCAACTACAAAAACTTTAGAGATGCCATTTATAATATGTTCGCATTTTATGATGAAGTTGAACTGGAAACTTTATTAAAAGCGTATGAAAAAGATACTGCTTACCAAAGTACAAATGTTATGATTGCCAATAAAGCACTTGCAAATAATCTGAATATTTTTGCAAATGATATTGTGAAGGGAAAGTATATTTCTAAATAAAAGTCAGCAAGGTTCAAAGGCACAGAGGAACAGAGACATAGAGGTTCAAAGGTTTTAGATTAAAACCTTTGAACTTTTTATTTTTATCAAACTCAAACCTGAAACCTGAAATAAAACAAACTTGAAACTTTTCTATCCTTTTGGTTTAAAAATCAATTTAGTAGAAGTTTTTATGATTTCGTCCTTATTCAATTTCATTTTTCTGAATTTTCCAGCATTAAACATTTCTGCTTGATCGTCATAATGTTTGCTGAATGGATTTCCAGATTGTCCCGTCGGAATAATGCTCCAGCTGTTTTCGATATCAGAGAAATCGACAATTCTTCTGGTTGATGGTCCGCCTTTTACATAATACTTTCCTTCTTCGTTAAATCCGAAAAACTGATTATTGATTACTTCATTTGAGCCGGGCGCTGCGAAAGGACCAACGTTGAATAATTTGCGCAAAGCTGCAATTTTACCTAACGGATGTTCGTGTTCAACTGTGTGTACTTTTTCCCAATTCCATTGAGAAATATCATTTCCTATTTGTTCCTGAAGCGCTTTTACAGCTTCATGAAACGATTTATTAACAATATCGTTTCTGGTTTCTTTTATATTTTTAGTTTTAATATTATCCCACCAAACTGAATTTTCTTTTTCAATTTGTCTCGCAATAATTTGTTTCCCAATGTGCGTTCCTAGAAATAAAGTAAAGTTTTCCTCGCCCATTTCGTCTTGAAAAGTATTTTTTAGATACAAATAAATCCATTTATTGTAAATTGTTGGCCCAACATCTTGTAGATTGGTTGTTCCTTTCCAGGATTTTAAAGTCGACAGCACCTTTTTTTCTTCACTTGAAAGCAACGCAGTGTTTACATTCGAAACCAAACTTTGAACTACTTGCGGCGCGACTGGCGATGTATTATCAAAAATCATTTTACTTATGGCTTCTTTATCCCAATCTGATTTTGAATCCATTAAACTTGAGATTCTCTTCGCACGATCTTCAGGCAAATAATAGCCCGGATACAAATAACCGTCAACAGCTTCCGGCTGATTGTTAGCAGAATATACATAACCCCATTTCGGATTTTCGGCTGACGGATTTTTAGAAAAATCTAAATACTCCGTAATATCATCTTTTCCGCTCGTGCCATCTAAAATCAAAAACGAATTCACACCTTTATTGTGTTTGTACAATTTTCCGGTTGCCCACCAAGCGACATTTCCTTTGGCGTCGCCATACATAACATTCAGCCCCGGCGCAGCAACTAACTGCACGGCTTTTCTAAATTCGTCTTTGCTTTTTGCATGCGAAAGTCCGTAAACTGCATCAAGAATCTGAATAGGCTGCTGCGTGTAAATCCAAGACATTGCTATCGGATTTTTTTTATCCAAGCGTTCAATTAAATCATTCATAATGGGTCCGTGTCGGCTTGATTTTACAGTCAAAACAACATCAGAAGTATCCTTAACTTTTATTGTTTTTTTTCTGATTTTATAATTTGCAAAACCCGCTGGTGTTTGATATTGATTTACATCTCCAGCTTTATTTTTTTCCTGATAAAAATCGATATCATCGTTTTCGAACATGGTCAAACCATATGCATAATTGCGGTTATGAGCCAATAACGGAAATGGAGTTCCGGCCAAATAACAGCCGTACAATTCAAAATTTGGTGCGACTAAATGTGCTTCATACCAAGTTGCCGGCTGCGAAAACCCAATATGCGGATCATTCGCAAAAATTACTTTCCCGCTCTTTGTCTTCGTTGGTCCGGCAACCCAGCTGTTGCTGCCAACAAATGGAGGAATCGGAGATGTGTCCAGCAAACTTGCAACCGATTTTGCGATCGCACTATATTCGTCGATATTGTCTTTTGAGCTTTTAATTTTGGTTGTATTAAATTCGCCATCAATTCCTAAATCTTTCAGATACTCAGCTCCGTATTTATTTTTAATTTCTGTCAATAACGGATCTGTTTTTTGAGCCATTGCAAAACTGAAAGACATATATCCAAAAATATTATAAACATCCTTTATTGTGAATTTTTCTTTTTTTACGCCAACCAACGTAAATTCAATTGGTGTAGGACCTTCTTCTAAATATTGATTTATTCCATCTAAATACGCCAAAGTCAATTGATAACTCGGACTATTTTTATCTAATTTGGCTATGGCTTTCGCCGAAGCTTCTTCAATACCAATTCCGGAGAAAAACTTATCATTTTTAAGCGCAACAGATCCGAAGATTTCTGATAATCTTCCGGGCGCAATTCTGCGGAGCAATTCCATTTGCCATAATCTTTCCTGCGCATGTACATAACCTAAGGTGGTCATGGCATCTTTTTCTGAATGGGCATAAATATGAGGAACACCAAAATCATCAAAATAAACGGTGGTTTCATTTACAAGGTTTTTTAATTTCAGTTCTCCTTCATATTTGGGTTTTAAATGAAAAATATAAGCACATAAACCAATTC
Organism: Flavobacterium sp. MR2016-29; assembly: GCF_015350695.1. NCBI lineage: Bacteria > Pseudomonadati > Bacteroidota > Flavobacteriia > Flavobacteriales > Flavobacteriaceae > Flavobacterium > Flavobacterium sp. MR2016-29. Next base: position 276,132 of record NZ_JADKPU010000006.1, on the reverse strand, counting down.
CTAAAACTACAATCAAGACCAATAAAACCAGCAGTATTTTTTTAATTTTTCTCATATTCAAAAAAAGTATAACAATATCAAATTTGTAATAATGTAATTTATAACTTAAATCCTGTAAGTGACTTAGTTTTTTAAAGTCTAAATTTATGTATTTAAAATCAATACAATAAATGTCAGTCTATAAAAAAATAATAATCGGCGTAATTTCTCTTTTTCTAATTGTGATTTTGGCTAATATTGGCTTGAATTATTGGATTAAAAAACAGCTTCCTATTATTATTCATGAGAAAAACAAAACAGCTTACAACATCAATTATGAAAAAATTGAAGTTTCGCTTCTTTCTCGAAACATCTACGCAACGACATTATTGGTAAGTCCAAAAAATCAGCCGAAAGACAGTAAAAACGGACTCTTTTCTAAAATTGAATCAATTACCATAAAACATTTTAATATTTGGGATTTAGCTTTTCGAGATGTTATTCAGGCAGAAAGCATTATCATTAATAAACCTCGCGTCATTTTATATAAAAAAGGCGAAAAACTTTTAAACAACAGCAAAAGTATTAAAAGCGAAATCATCGAGCCTTTCCGCAAAATTGTTGCAGTTTCAAACATTTACTTAAATGACGGAACTGTCGATGTTGTTTCTTTAGATACCGAAAAACCAATTTTCAGCGTTAAAAAAATCATTTTAAAATTAGAAGGCATTTTAATAACAGATGCGACTCTGAAAGAAAAAATTCCGATTCAATACAAAACTTACGCTTTAGTTATTGATAGTTTATTTTACAGACCAAGTGCGTTTTATCATATTAATATTGGTAAAATAGCAACTGAAAAAAACTTTTTAAAAATCAACAATTTCTCTCATATCCCTCAATTTAATAGACGCGATTTTATTAAAAAACTGGATAAGGAAAAAGATATTTATACACTGAAATTTGACTCAGCACAAGTAAAAAAAATGGATTGGGGATTCAAGAGCGATCGTTTTTACTTTAAGGCAAATGCTCTTATTATAAATCATTTCAACGCCAATATTTACCGCGGAAAAATGCCTAAAGACGATTTGAGCAAAAAATATTTGTACAATCATTTATTGCGAAATATTAAATTTCCGCTTCAAATTGACACTTTGCAAGTTTTGAAATCAAAATTGGTTTACGAAGAAGAAATAGATTTTTCTAAAGGACCAGGAGTTTTGAACTTCGATAAATTCAATTTGAGAGCCATTAATCTTCGAAGCGGTTTTGGTTTGAAAAAAACCAATGATGTTAAGATTAAAGTGAATTGCATTTTCATGAAAACTTCGCCTTTAAATGTTGATTGGAGTTTTAATGTTCTGGACAAAAAAGACAGTTTTCATATTCAGGGCGTTATTTCGAATTTTGACGTTAGAGCAATGGGGCAATTCAGCAAGCCTTATATGAACGCTTCGTTTACTGGAGTCTTTAATAAATATCGATTTAATTTTTACGGAAACGATAATATCTCAAAAGGAAATGCTTCTCTCGATTACGACGATCTTAAAGTCAAATTATACAAAAAGAAACATCCTGAAAAAGAGGCTAAACTTAAATCAGCAATCGTTAATTTACTTGTCAAAAATGACTCGAAAGACAAAGCAAAAACTGCCGATGTTGAACTGGAAAGAATTCAGGAAAAATCATTTTACAACTTTTTATGGCGAAGCATTGCCGAATCTTTGAAGAAGATTCTGATATAACATTCTTTCTAACAATTTACAAACCTGACAATTATCAGCTTTTACGAAAATCCTTTTTTCAATATTTGTTTTTATTTTAAAATGAAAACAAATGACAAAACCATCTCTACACACTTTTCATATTCCTGTAATGGGGCTCGCATATACCATTGACAGCCCAATTCGAGTAGCACAATACGGAATTTCATCTGTTATTTCTATTGCTGATGATGATTTAATTGAGAAGATGCGCAATTTTTACAGCACCAAATTCAATTTTCCATACGAAGAAATAACTCAGAAATTTCACGATTATCGAGCTGAACGAATTACATCTTACCTAAATTTAGTTGATAAAATCGTAAAACAGAAATTCGAAAGCTTTAAAACAGAACTTGCAGAAAGCAAAACTGCTTTAGAAAATTTCATGGCAATCCTTCCTAATTCTTCAGACATAAAAAAAGGTTTTCAAAATTTATTAGAAGATGGGATTTCTTTTAAAGAAAACATTCAAAACTATGTCGAATCTCACTTTTCTCCCGGCGCAATTGATGTAAATATCATGACGAAATTAGATAAAGATAATTTCATTAAAAACGAACAATTGCCAATTCAATTTAATGATGCTCATGCTGCATTAAGAGGTTTTGCAAACAGTAATTTAGAATCATCTGTAGTTCTTTCGGCAGGAATGAATCCGAGGCTTTACAGTTATTTTGAAAATTTTAATGATTTTTATCCGAATGAAAAAAATCAACTAAAAAAGAAAATCATTCTAAAGGTAAGCGACTTTCGATCGGCTATGATTCAGGGAAATTTTTTAGCCAAAAAAGGGCTTTGGGTTTCAGAATACCGAATCGAATCAGGATTAAACTGTGGCGGACACGCTTTTGCAACTGAGGGACTTTTATTGGGAACAATTTTAGAAGAATTTAAGCAGAAAAAACAAGAGTTGGTACAATCTGCGCACGAATTGATGGTAAAAGTTTTACAGCAAAAAAAGCATGCTTTTCCAGAAAACCCTTTAGATTTAAGAATCACCGTTCAAGGAGGTGTTGGAACTGCAGAAGAACATGATTTTTTACTAGAAAATTATAACGTCGATTCCGTTGGCTGGGGTTCACCTTTTTTATTAGTTCCTGAAGCTACATCTGTCGATCAGGAAACTAGAAATTTACTGATGAATGCTAAAGAAGAAGATCTGTATTTAAGTCATATTTCACCTTTGGGAGTTCCGTTTAATACCGTAAAAGGCACTTCAAACGAAATTTTAAAACAAAAAAGAATTCAAGAAAACAAAGCAGGAAGTTCTTGTCCAAAAAGATTCCTTGCTTTAAGCAAAGAATACGACTCTCAAGGCATTTGTACCGCTTCAAAAAAATATCAAGATCTAAAATTAGAAGAATTAGAAACCAAAAAAGATTTACTTTCAGAATCATGTTATGAAAAGACGAAGACACAAATTACTGAAAAATCATGTTTGTGCGTTGGTTTAGCAAATGCTTCTTATTTAGAAAACAACATTAAAACAAAAGGACAGGCTCAAGGCGTTGTAATTTGTCCCGGACCTAATATGGCTTATTTTAACCAAGAAGTTTCTTTAAAAGAGATGTTACAGCATATTTACGGCAACATTTCTATCTTAAAAGAAAACGATCGTCCAAACTTATTCGTAAAAGAATTAAAAATGTATGTTGATTATTTTAGAAATGAAATTGAAACGCTTTCTGACGAAGCGACTCCGAATCAAATTAAAAAATGGAATACTTTTAAAACAAATCTTTTAAGTGGAATTGAATATTATCAAACTTTATTTTCATCCATTTTCTATTTTAAAAATGATGAAGAAAAAATTAAAAAAGCATTCAATTTTTATAAATCAGAATTAGAAACCATAAAAATACCAACTTTGGAATTAGTATAAAAAAACAAATCCCCGACTCAGAAACTGAATCGGGGATTTTATATTTAGAGTAGTTGTTACTGTTTCTTTTTGCTTCCGTCAATAATAGCACCTGTTCCTGCTCCAACTCCAGCTCCGGCTAAACCACCAATAATGGCACCTTCACCTTTTTTCTTGCTAATGATCGCACCAGTTGCAGCTCCTACTCCAGCACCAATTACAGCACCTTTAGCAGTTGAACTCCAACCTTTCTTTTTTGTTGTAGTGGTAGTCGAAGTTGCCGTTCCGTCAGCTTGTTGATGAACTACTACAACTTTTTGAGCTTCAACTTTTTCTTTTTCTGCTTGTACATTCGCCATTTCAGTCTTCATTGAATCAATAACACGCTGTTTGTCAATTTCAACTTTCATTGAGTCAATACTGGCTTGTTTTGCTCTGTTAAGATCTTCTTTTCCTTGATTTTGACAAGAAACGATTGTTAAGGCCGCGAATAAAATATATAAGGCTTTCATGATTGTAGTTTTAAAAATTGTACACTACAAAGTAAAACCGTTATATTCTATTTGAGTTACAAGATTTAGATTAAAGGTTATAGAATTTGAAGATATTTTATTTATTTTTTTGTTACTTTCCTAAAATTCCTTTTTTAAGAATTTGTCCAAAGTCATACATATCTTCATATGAACAATATAACGGAACTGGTGCAAGACGAATTACATTAGGTTCTCGCCAATCTGTAATTACTCCGTTTTTCATTAAATAATCAAATAGACTTCTGCCTTCTCCGTGTAAAAATACGGATAACTGCGACGCTCTTTCTTCAGGATTAGAAGGAGTTATGATTTCGAAATTGCCTTTAACTTCTTTATCAATTTCATGCAGGATAAATTCTAAGTAAGAAGTAATATGATCTCTTTTTTCAATTAAAGCATCCATTCCAACTTCAGCAAACATTTCTACCGACGCTAAATATGGCGCTAAAGAAAGTACCGGTAAATTACTAATTTGCCATCCACCTGCTCCGTGAACCGGATCAAAATTTGGTTCCATTTTAAAACGGCGTTCTTTATTATGTCCCCACCATCCAGCAAAGCGAGGCAAATCATAATCGTTGTGATGTCTTTCATGAACGAAAACTCCAGAAGCATTTCCTGGTCCTGAATTCATGTATTTATAACTGCACCAAGCAGCGAAATCTACATTCCACTCGTGAAGATTTAATTTTATGTTTCCAGCCGCGTGCGCCAAATCCCAGCCTACTTTTGCACCGGCTTTTTGTCCGGCTTGAGTAATAGTTTTAATATCGAAAACTTGTCCGGTATAATAGTTTACGCCGCCAATTAAAACCAAAGCCAGTTCGTCTCCAACTTCTTCAATTTTTGCTAAAACATCTTCTAAGCGAATATTATGTTCGCCTTCTCGTCTTTTAATTTCGACAATTGCATCTTCGGGTTTATATCCATGAAAATGAACCTGACTCTGAAACATATATTGATCTGATGGAAAAGCTTTTTCTTCGCAGATAATTTTGTAACGTTTGCCTTTAGGCTGATAAAAAGAAACCATCAATAAATGAAGATTTACAGTCAAAGTATTCATTACGGTAACTTCCGATGGCAATGCTCCAACAATTTTACTCAACGGTTCAGCAAATCTTTCCTGATAATCCCACCAAGGTTTTTGAGCATAAAAATGACCTTCGACAGCAAGTTCTGCCCAGTCATTCATTACTTCATCGATATAAGCTTTAGTACGTTTTGGCTGTAATCCAAGTGAATTTCCTGTAAAATAAATAACGCGTTTGTCATTCACTTTAGGGAAAATAAATTGATCTTGATAATGATTTAACGAATCTTGTGAATCGAGTTGTTTCGCGAATTCGCGTGTATTTTGAAAAGTCATTGTGTTTTTGTTTTGACTGCTAAAATAACAAATTTTGTTTGTTTTGTTTCAGGTTTCAGGTTTCAAGTTGATATGCTTTGTGTGTTTAACCGCAAAGCGCGCAAAGATTTTTATCAAGGTTGACGTTTACAAACGCTAAGTTCGCAAAGCTTTGCGTTCTTTAGCACTTGGCAAACACAAACTGAGCAAAAATCTTTGCGCGCTTTGCGGTTAATCTGCAGAAAGAACTTGAAACCTGAAACTTGAAACAAAACTATAAAAACAGAAAACCCGACAGCTTCTAAAAATACTGTCGGGTTTCTTTATAATATAAAATTCGAATTAGATGATTAACATAGCATCTCCGTAAGAATAGAATTTATATTCTTCTTTGATAGCTTCATCGTAAGCTCTTTTCATTAAATCATGACCACAGAAAGCAGAAATCATCATTAACAATGTAGATTTTGGCGTGTGGAAATTTGTAATCATACAGTTTGCGATACTAAAATCGTGAGGAGGAAAAATGAATTTATTTGTCCATCCTTCATAAGGATTTAAAGTATTTTGAGAAGAAACTGAACTTTCAATAGCACGCATAGAAGTTGTTCCTACTGCACATATACGTTTTTTCTTTGCTTTTGCTTCGTTAACGATATCGCAAGCTTCTTGTTTGATGATCAATTCCTCAGAATCCATTTTGTGTTTAGACAAATCTTCAACCTCAACCGGATTAAAAGTTCCTAAACCAACGTGAAGCGTAACCTCAGCAAAATTTACTCCTTTGATTTCTAATTTTTTCAAAAGGTGTTTTGAAAAGTGTAAACCAGCAGTTGGCGCCGCAACAGCTCCTTCTTCTTTTGCATAAATCGTCTGGTATCTTTCAGCATCTTCAGCAGTTACTTCTCTGTTGATGTATTTAGGAATTGGAGTTTCTCCAAGTTCTGTCAATTTATTTCTGAATTCTTCGTAAGAACCGTCATATAAAAAACGTAAAGTTCTACCACGAGAAGTTGTGTTGTCGATTACCTCAGCAACTAACGAATCGTCATCTCCGAAATAAAGTTTATTTCCGATACGGATTTTTCTAGCCGGATCAACTAAAACGTCCCAAAGACGTTGCTCTGAATTTAATTCTCTTAATAAGAAAACTTCAATCCTTGCTCCTGTTTTTTCTTTGTTTCCGTACAAACGCGCCGGAAAAACTTTTGTATTGTTAAGAATTAAAACGTCTCCGTCATCAAAATAATTGATAACATCTTTAAACATTTTATGTTCTATAGTTTGCTTTGCACGGTCAATTACCATTAAACGAGACTCATCTCTGTTTTCTGCTGGAAATTCCGCTAAAAGTTCTTTTGGTAAATTAAATTGAAAATGTGATAATTTCATATTTGAATTGTTGATTTTAAAGTGTAGATCTTAGATTTTATATCTAAAATTATAAATCGTGTGCAAATATACGATTGTGAGATAGGCGTTGTCAAGTGTTTTGCTGTTTATTTTCAAAAGTAGCTGATTTAGTGGCGTTTCGACAACATCAAAAAACTGTTTTTCATCATATAAGTGATATAAGTGCATCTAATTTGGATGCTTTAAAAAATTGATGGTGTTTTTATTTGGCTAAAGCCGAAAAATCTAAACATAAAAAACCCCTAGTTAAAACCAGGGGCTATTCTAATTATGCTCATTTATTTAAATGAACTTATATCACTTATATGGTTCAACATTTTTTACAATTCGGAAACTTCGAAATTTAATTCTTTTAAATCATTCCAGAAATCAGGATATGACTTAGAAACTACTTCAGCATTTTCTATAATAATTGGCACTTTTAATGCCAATGGTGCAAATGCCATTGCCATACGGTGATCGTTATATGTTGCAATTTTTACATTATGATTAATGTTTTCTGAGGCTACTAAAGTCAGACTATCATTGGTTACCGAGATATTGGCTCCTAATTTTGTAAGTTCAATTCGAAGTGCTTCCAAACGGTCAGTTTCTTTGATTTTTAAAGTATGAAGCCCTGTTAAATGACAGCCAATCCCTAAACCTAAACAAGTTACGACAATTGTTTGCGCAATATCAGGCGTATTGTTCAATTCGAAATTTACATCTTCAAATTTAAAATCAGCTTGCTTTACCAAAGTCATTTTATTTCCTTCAAAAGTAGTCTGAACTCCTAATTTTTGATACAATGAAATCAATTCAGAATCACCTTGTAAACTATTTTCTTTGTAACTGCTTAAAGTGATTGATGCAGTATCGGCCAAAGCCACTAAACTGAAAAAGTAAGAGGCAGAACTCCAATCTGATTCTACTACCATTTCTTTTGATGCTACTTCTGCTTTTGGATGCACTTTAATTACATTTCCTTCAAAACTGGTTTGAATATCCAGATCCTTTAACAAAGCCAAAGTCATTTTGATATACGGAATTGAAGTAATTTCTCCTTCTAAATTCAGTTCTAAACCATTTTGTAATTTTGAAGCCACTAATAAAAGTGCCGAAATGTATTGACTGCTTACATTTGCTGCCAATGTTACTTTTGAAGCCGTAACTTTTTTTCCTTTGATTCGAATTGGCGGATATCCTTCTTCTTTTTCATAAGAAATCTCCACTCCCAATTGTCCTAAAGCTTCAACTAAAATTTTTATCGGACGTTCCTGCATTCTGCTTGAACCTGTCATGACAACTTCTCTTCCTTCATTTACTGCAAAATAAGCAGTTAAAAAACGCATTGCTGTTCCTGCGTGGTGTATGTCTACGATTTCTTCGTTACCAATTAATGCTTTTTGCATTACTTCGCTGTCATCAGAATTAGATGTATTGGCTAAAGTAATATTTGGAAACAAAGCTTTTAATAATAATAATCGATTGGTTTCGCTTTTTGATCCCGTTACTGCAATTTGTCCTTGTAAATTATGTTGAGTTGTCTGGAGTAGTAAATTCATTTTTTTAATTGTAAGTTGTAAATTGAATTATGAATGATTAGAAAACGTAATTCAGCTCCGCAATTTACCACTCCCTGCTCATAATTCAAAATTCAAAACTCATAATTCAAAACTTATGAGTGATATTTCACAATTATTTTAATTTATCGTTGTTTTTGTGACGGTCTTTATCTCGAACCGATTTTAAATCCATTTTTTTATCAAATGCAGCTTGCAAGTCGATTCCGGTTTGATTGGCAAGACATAAAACCACGAAAACAACATCGGCTAATTCTTCTCCTAAATCTTTATTTTTATCGCTTTCTTTTTCAGATTGTTCTCCGTAGCGACGTGCAATGATACGGGCAACTTCACCTACTTCTTCCGTAAGTTGTGCCATATTGGTTAATTCGTTAAAATAGCGAACACCGTGTTCTTTTATCCAGGTATCTACATCAAGCTGTGCATTTTTCAAATCCATAGTTATATTTTTTTAAGAATAATTTTTTCGTTTTGACTGGCAATCATTTTCTGAAAAAGATCTTTTAATCCATTATAATCTTCAGCTGCAAAAATACTATTGTTAATTTCTTTTACACTGCTAATTTGAATTTTGTTTCCTTGATTTAAAACATTTAAGGTATATATTATTTCTTTATTTTCAGATGCAATTCTAATTGGAGTCGGCATTGCTTCTATTTGATATCCTTCAGGAATATCCAAAGTCACATTAAATCGTTCTTGGGTTGGGTATCCGAAATAAATCCCCATTTGTCTTTTTTCCTGACTAAAAGGATTTTTCGATCTGGTAAAAAAAAGTAACGGGTTAACGAATATTTTTCCTCCAATAATTTCAATTTGGTTATCTGATGAAAACTCAAAAGTTTCAATTATAGGATTTGACAAATTTGTGTTTTTATTTTCAACAACATAATTTGAGATTTTTAAATCTCCCAGTTGTCCTCCATATTTGTCAAGATAATCTTCTTGGCTTCTATTGGCATTTTTAATCCTAAAATTATAAGCATCATAATCTGTTCTCTGAATTCTGATCTTTCCTTCAACTTTTCCAAAAGCATCCATTTTGGCTATTACACTTGAAAATTCTTTAGATAAATTATCTGTATCCAAATTTATTTCTAGAGAAGTTCCATCTTTTTTGATCAATCTACCTTTCCAGTTTAAAACATCTAATGGCAAAATATTTGGTGAAGTAAATTTATGCGAAGCGTCGAGCAAAATTTGCTTTCCATCAATTTGCGCAGCAGCAATAACATAATTAAAACCCGTTCTTGTCGGGTAAACTGGTACGCCATTTTCAATAGTACTTACTAAAACGGGGTTAGCATCAACCCCTCCTAATTTCAGCATATTGATTAAGATGAAATTAATTTCCGCGACATTTCCTGTTTGATCTGCGTATGCTTTTACAATTCCTTTATCCGTATAATAACTCTTTTCTTCATTCCAATTCATTTTATTCTGAACGAACTTAAAAACAATATTCATTCTTTCATTCAACGATTCTACACCATTCAATAATCGTTTAACATCTTCTATTAAAAAGTTCTTTTCATTTAATTCTTTTCCGAAACTTTCATCTTTAAAAATAGTAGAAGCAACACCTTCCCAAGTTATAGTATAATCTTTATCTGGCTTATCTGGATAACGAATTCTCTCTAATTCGTACTGAATACATCCTTTGTAATTCTCAATATTATTTACATAAGGCTCTTGTGCTAAAGCTGGAATATCTTTTCCTTTATAAGAAGAATTGATTTGTCTAAAAGAAAGCAAACTGGTTCGATTGTAATCATTATCAAAACTTTGATTCTTATCAACAAGTTTAGCCTCTGATTCTATTGGTAGTTTTCCAATCAAAATAGGTTTGTAAATATAAAACTCGGGAATCTCCGTTTTATATTCAAAATAATTTACAGGAATGTCATATTGAATTTCAAAATCAGGCAGTCTAACTATATTCTCTGATTTTAGTATGTATTTGTATTCGATAATAGAACCTACTTTTACGTTTGGCAATGTTATCATTTTTTCATTCCAAAATTTATTTACTTTCTTCTTAAAAGTTCCCTGATTATCTAATTTAGTTTTTACAATTGCACCATTTTCGAGATTATATGTAATGGCATTTGTAAACTCTAATCGGTCTTCGTTTAGGTTTTCATAACCTATATAAAATCGTACTTTTTGATTCGCCCAGTCAAGTCCTTCTTTTTTATAGATTTTAATTTTAAACTCGTAAACATGATTGGCCGAAAACCCAACATCTTTATTGTATGTAAAAAATGTTCTCCCTTTTTTAAATAAAATTGTGGCAGGCGCTGCTGTATCTTTTGGATTTGTTTTTTCTTGTAATTCAGTAATTGTAACTTTACCTAACTCATAGTTTTGAGCATTTATTTTCGAAAAGCAGAAAAGTAAAAAAACAACTGCAAGATTTTGAAACTTCATATTTAAATTCTTTTTAAAACTATTTTCTCTGATTGTTTTGCAAGCATTGTTTTATAATATTCCTTAAGCATTTCATATTTTTCGATTGGAAATATAGCCTCGTTGATTTGATGTATCATCGAAATCTGGATTAGGTTGTCTGTAAATGCGATATCAAACTTAAAAGCACCTAGATTATCTTCCATAACCACGGCAGTAGATTCGGGTAGATTTTCGACTGTAAAATTCTCCGGAAGCTTAATTGTTATGGTATATTTATTGCAAAAAGGAAAACCAAAATCGACTGGATACTCTCTTTTTTCCTGCTTAAACGGATTTTTTTCACTTAAGAAAAACAACATCGGATTTAAGTAAATTTTTCCACCTATTACTTCTGCTAAATTTGAACCTGTAAAAGAAAAAGATTCTGAAACTGGCAATAAAAATTCGTTTTGATTTACTCTTTTGTATTCGCTTATCTCGATATTGCTGTTTTTGTTTTCAATTTCTTCAATGTAAGCTTCTTCTTTTTCAGATGCTGTTTTTTGTCTAAAACTCAAAGCATTGTAATCAGAATATTGTCTTCTAGCCTTTCCTTCTACTTTTCCTTGTTCTGTAATTTCAAAACTCATTGTAACAAGATCATTAGAGGTTTTCTTTGGCATCAAATCTATAATGTCAGAAGTTCCGTCTTTACGAATCAATCTTCCCACCCAATTTAAATCTCTTAATGGCAAAATATTTAAAGTTGAAAATTCATCAGTTGCATCTAATAAAACATTTCCGTTTGGAGTTTCCACTGCGGCAATAACATAATTAAAAGCATCTATATTAGGAAAAAAAGTAATGCCATTAGAACGCGTACTTATCAAAACCGGATGCGCTTCTAAACCAGAATAACGCAACATTGCTGTCAACATTAAATTAATATCAGCACAATTTCCTGTCTTTTCTTTATATGCTTTTCGAACGCCTTGATCACAGCCATATCCGAAATGATTATTCCATTTTATGTTCGATTTTACATAATTTAAAATCGCTGTCATTTTATCTTCAGATTTTAATTTTGCTTGCAACAATAATTTTAAGTCTTCTTCAAAATAACCTGTTTTATTTAATTCAAGACCAAAATTTTCATATTCGTAAATTGTTTTTGCTACTGCCGACCAATTTGAAGAAAATGATTTAAATATCTGACCTGGAATTGCTATAGTTTCGAGTTCATGAGAAATAGAAGCGCGATAATTATTGATGTTATTGACATATTCTTCTTCTTTCATGGCTGGCAGATTTTGAAGCGAATAAATATTTTCGATCGCTAAATAGCCATATGTATTGGCAACTTGAGTTTTTATTTTTGGCGAAAAAAAACCAGTTGTATTTCTTTTAAATACAAATGAATCTGGAATTATCGTTTTAAACTCTGAATAATTAACTGGAATGCTTTTTTGAAAATCCCAATCGCGAATATTCAAAGCACCGCCGTAATTTTTAAATTGATATTCTATTATAGACCCTTCTCTCACATCTGGAAACGTGATCTTTTTAATCCAATAATTTTTATTGCTCTTTTCGAGAAATTCACCTTCTGGCTTTAATTTAGATTTTACAATTTTTCCATCGACCAAATTATAAGTATAAACGTCAGTTATGCTTATAGCACTTAATTTTCCCGAAGGGAAAGCAAATTGAACATTAGACAAATTATAGCCTTCTTTCTTGTAAATTTTTATCCGCATCTGAACGCTAGTTTCAGATGAGCCTGTATTTTTTATATCCACAGTTCCTTTGCTAAATAAAATAGCTGCTGAAGCTGCAGAATCAATTGGATGTTTTTTTTCCTCAAGCTCAGCAATAGTTACTTTTCCCATCTCAAAATTTTGAGCATTGATTTTTAGAAATCCAATAAATAAAAAAACAACTATTGCTAAGTGTCGGAATTTCATGTTAGATTCTTTTTAAAACAATTTTCTCCGTTTCTTTTGCAATCATTCCTTTATAATATTCTTTAAGCATTTCATATTGTTCTGTTGTTACAATTGCTTCATTGATTTGATGCGCAATACTTAACTGCAATGTATTTCCGTCAGCTGCAACATTAAATTTAAAACTGCCAATGTTATCCTGCATATTGATTATTGTACCAGTTGGCAATGTCTCAACAGCAAATCCTTCTGGAATTTTAATCGTAATATTATATTTATCTAAAAATGGAAAACCAAAGTCTACAGGATATTCTCTTATTTCTTGTTTAAACGGATTTTTCTCATTTGCAAAAAACAACATTGGGCTAACATAAATTTTTCCTCCAATAAGTTCACAAAAGTTATTCCCGGTAAATGAATACGTTTCTATAGTGGGAAGCAGAATTTCTTTTTCGTTTGTACGAACATAATCGCTTATTTCGATTTTACCGCTTTTATTCTCTAACTTTTCTAGATACTCTTCTTCTTTCAAACCATTAATTCGATCTCTAGTCATCAAGGCATTATAATCTGTACATTGCCTTCTGGTTTTGCCTGTTACTTTTCCATCAGGTTCTATACTATAACTTAGAAAAACAATATCGCTTGACGTTTTTTTAGGCATTAAATCCACCTCTTCAGAACTTCCATCTTTTCTAATTAATCGTCCGGACCAATTCAGTGTTCTGAAAGGCAAAATGTTTGGCGTCGAAAATTTATCAGATGCATCCAGTAATACATTTCCGGTTGGCGTTTCGACAGCTGCGATTACATAATCAAAAGCAGTTCGATTTGGGAACAATGCAATTCCGTTTTCACGTGTACTGACCAAAACCGGATTTGCCGTTAAACCAGCATAACGCAACATCGAAGTAAGCATTAAATTGATATCACCAATATTTCCTGATTTTTCTTTATAGGCTTTTTTTACACCATTATCACAATCATAACCGCGATAGCCATTCCATTTTACATTTGACTTTACATGGTTTAAAATTGCCCATATTTTTTCTTCAGGTGTATTTTTTCCTGCAAGCACAATTTTTAAATCATCTTCATAATATCCTGATTTATTTAATTCTGGGCCAAAGCTGTCGTATTCATAAATGGTTTTTGCAACAGAATTCCAATCTGCTGAATACATTTTCATTGGTGAATTTGGAAATTTTGTCATAGACAATTCATGCTGAATACTCGAAACATAATTATCCATATTATTTACATAAGCCTCATCTTTCATCGCAGGAAAATCTTGCGCTATGTAGGTTGTTTGCGTTTCAATATAATCTACTTTTTCAGTCGAATATTCTGTTTTTACAACATGCCCGTCTGAAACTCTGTCTTTATTATTAAAAGTGATAGATCTAGGCCTTTTATCAACTGTCATTTTAGGAAAAACATAACCTTTTTGTCTCGAATTAAAAACATAATATTCAGGCACGTAAGTCATAAACTCTGAATAATTAACCGGAATACTTTTTTGAAAATCCCATTCTCTGATTAATCTGTCGCTTGGGCTTTTGATCGTATATCGATATTCAATTACTGAACCTTCTTTAACATTCGGCATTGTAATTTTTTTCCTTGCTCTAAACTTATTTACAGTTTCATCAAAAATTCCCTCGCTTTTCAGCTTTGTTTTTTCAATTTTACCATCAATCAGATTATAAGTATACGCGTCACTAAACGACACTTTTTCACTCAGATTTGTAATATTATAATACCAAACGTTTTGATTGGCCCAATCATAACCTTCTTTTTTGTAAATTTTAATTCTAGCTTCAACATCAGTCAAAGTAACAAATCCATCGCTTGGATCGTATTCGATTCTGGCTTTTCCTTTCGTATACAAGACAGCTGCCACGGCCGATGAATCTTTTGGATGCACTTTTTGTTCTAATTCGGCGATAGATACTTTTCCTAATTTAAATTCTTGCGCTGTTGTTTTTGAAACAAATAGCAGTACAATAAATAGACTAAAAAATTTAATAGATTTCATTTGGTTAGTTCTTGGTTAATATAATTTTGGCGTTGTCGTTTCTTGAAATTTGCTCCATAAAAAGACGATACTCATCGTATTCTTTGTTTGAATATTTTCCTTTATTCAAAAACATAGATCGTTTGTAAGTCAGTTTGTTATTTTCTTTTTTGATGATTTCCGTTTTATATTCACCAAACTTTCCTTTCAATTCGAAGTTTGAAGGAAGAAATTCGATTGCAAAACCAGCTGGCAGATTAATTTCAATTTCATCAGAATCTAAATAACCGCGCTGAATTTGAAACGGATTTTTTCTATTTCTGATTCTCTTGATATTTCCCGTATTCTGGTTGAAAGCATCAATAGCAAAAATCATTTTATTAGCCGAAATTGAAGCATAATTTATAGCGCTCAGCTGCACATCTTCGGTAAAACGAATGTTTTCTTTATCATTTGAAAAAGTTATTTTCCCTAATTTCAAATTATTGATATTATCCCAATATTCTTTATAATGTGCTTCTTTTTCTGTAGGCTGTAAATTTTCGATTCTGGCTTTTGAACTGTATTGAGAGCCTTCAGAAACTATTGAAATCGAACCGGAAAAATTTCCATTTTCATCTATTGAATATATCCCTTTGTCTTTTTGAGTATTACCATTGTCTTCGTAAACTTTAGTTCGAACAATTTCACCGCCTTCTGGCTTGATTACTAAAACATCTCTGTCGTCTGTAAAAGTTCCTTGATAACCAAAAGGATCATCTTGGCTTGTGCATTCCAACCACGTATAATGATTTCCGTTTGGAATAGATAGAATCATATGATTTCCCTGCATAGAAACAAAATCAGATTCGATGTTTGTTTTATAAGTGTCTCCATATAAAACGGTGTTGTAAGAAGGAACATCGACTGCTTCTAAAAGCGCTTTTGTATAATTTGTTAATGCTTTGCAGTCTCCATAACCTAACCGATCAACATCTGTGGCCAACATGGGTTTCCAACCGCCAATTCCGACCTGAATACTTACATATCTTGACTTTTTCTGTACAAAATCATAAACCAGTTTTGCTTTTTTTATCGGATCTTTTTCATCTCCTACGATTGCCTTAATTTTCGCTTTTGTTTCTGCGGGCAAATCGGTTGTGCCAGAAAGTATTTTTTCAGAATACCATTTTCCAAAGTCTGTCCAGTTTGTAGCTGTCCCGTCAACGCCTTCAAGATGAAAATGTTCTAAGCCCATCATTACTTGTGGGAAAAGTTCTTTATAAGACGGACTGTGATCTTCTTGTTTTTGCGCTAAAATATTAGCCGCAGTGTAAGAAAGCTGTGTATTGGTATCTGTATTTTTCTTGACGTTGAAATTCGAGAATTGAAATTCTTTCTTTTTGAATCCTAAATCAGTAGGATAAACAACATTTAAGATTGATTTTTCGATGCTGAAATTAAATCCTCTTAATGGCATCCATCTTGGAATAAATGCAGTTGAAGAACTTTGAACTTCGCTATTGAATTCAACTGTAAACGGATATGAAACTGGAGTATAATCTAAATAAACGTATCTGCTTTCTGAAAAAAGTGTACTTCCGCCCACAACACTTTGGTCTCTAAAATCTTTTCTTCTGATTTTTTTGATTTCCTTCCCAAATGCATCATATATGGTAGCTTCTATACTTCTAACTGTAGTCGATTTATCGTAAAATTCGTAAGCATCTGTAGCGTTAAAACCTTTTTCATTAAAGACAGTCACAACGCGATGATTTTTGACATTCATGCTTCGCTGCGACAAAATAGCAATATCAGTTTGGTCTAAACGAACAACTGCATTGGCATTTTCTTTAAGACTATCGGCAATAGTAAGGATTGAATATTCGCTCTTTTGAGCAAAAGAAATAAGGGTAAAAAAGAAAAAAAATAACGCAAAAAAAGGTTTTTTCATTAGTAAGGAATTTCTCCAAATATATATTATTTTTAGAAATTCTTAACAAACGTTTAATTATTTTTTATTCCTTGTTTTTGCTGTCCATTATGATCGTAACCGGTCCGTCATTTAACAGACTGACTTTCATATCAGCACCAAAAATTCCAGTTTGAACTTTCTTATTTAATTCTTTTTCTAAAGTTTTTACAAAATTTTCATACATCGGAATCGCGAATTCTGGTTTTGAAGCTTTTATGTACGAAGGACGATTTCCCTTTTTTGTAGAAGCATGAAGTGTAAATTGGCTTACAACAAGTATTTCACCATCAATATCTTGAACCGAGCAGTTCATAATGTCACTTTCATCTCCAAAAATTCTCATTTTAATGATTTTCCCGACCAGCCAATCAATATCTTCCTGATTATCGGAATCTTCAATTCCAACCAAAACTAATAATCCCTTTTGAATGTTGGCAACTACTTGATTATCGACAGTAACTGATGCCTGGGAAACTCTTTGAAGAACAACTTTCATAGAAATTATGAATTGTAAATGGTTAATTGTGAATTAAATTGCGGATAATTTTTGTTTGGTTGTAATTATGATGGAAGCTAAAATTTTATTTATTTCTAAAATATCTGATTTTATAGATTTGAATTGAGTCTCATTTAAATAGCCCGACTGAAATAATAATTCTAGCCAGTAATCTGTTTCATTTGCTTCCTTTTGTGCTACTGCAAGTTTATGAATAAAATCTTTTTTGCTTTCAGCTTGTTCAGACTCACGTACTAATGCTCCAATAGATGTACCGCTCCTAAGCAATTGTTTACTTAAAATAAACTCCTTTTTTTCTTCCTTTAAAAAACGAAATAATTTAATAATTCTTAAAGCAAAATTAAATGACTTAGTTTTTATCACATTGTCAGACATAATTCACAATTAACCATTTACAATTCACAATTATTTCTGGTTTCTAGTTTCATCACTAATTTTACGATCCTCATCATAAGTGTCTGTGCGATAATTTTCTTCGTCGCCTTCTAAAATTTTTAAGTAACTATTGTAACGCGACCAGGCGATTTCGTCTCTTTCCAGTGCTGCTTTTATGGCACAATGCGGTTCTTCTTTGTGTAAACAGTTGTTAAACTTACATTGATCTTTCAATTTGAAAAATTCAGGAAAGTAACCGCTGATTTCTTCTTTTTCCATATCGACAATTCCGAAACCTTTAATTCCCGGGGTGTCGATAATTTTTGCATTAAAAGACAAATCATACATTTCAGCAAAAGTAGTAGTATGCTGACCTTGTTTACTGGCTTCAGAAATAGTTTTGGTTTTAAGATGCAAAGAAGGTTCCATGGCATTTACCAAAGTTGATTTTCCTACACCTGAATGTCCGGAAAACATGCTCACTTTACCAATCATCATTTCTTTCAATTCATCAATACCTTTCATTTCTGTTGAAGAAACACGAAGGCATTTATAACCAATCTGCTGATAGACATATTGCATATACAATTGATCTTCGAGCGTTGGCTCATCAAAAGTATCTATTTTATTGAAAACCAAAATAGTTTCGATATTATAAGCCTCGGCCGTAACCAAAAAACGGTCTATAAAATTGAAGGTTGTTGGCGGATTATTAATGGTGATCAATAAAAATACACGATCAATATTCGACGCAATAATATGCATTTGATGCGAAAGATTAACCGATTTACGAACGATATAATTCTTTCTTTCGTGGATATTAAAAATCGTTCCGGTTACCGCATCTGAAGTTTCTTCTAATTCATAATCGACAATATCACCTACAGCAATAGGATTAGTACTTTTGATACCTTTCATCCTAAACTTTCCTTTCATACGGCATTCTATAAAATCACCTTGTTCTGATTTTACGGTGTACCAACTTCCTGTAGATTTATATACGAGTCCTGTCATTCAAATTTTAGATTTTAGATTTTTAGATTTTTAGATTACTCTGAAAACTAAAAAATATTAAAGCACAAAATTACTGTTTTACAATTGAAACCCATTGATTTCGGTATTTAAAATCATAAAAAAATCTCCAGCACTTCTTTAAAAGCGATGGAGATTTTAAAAAAACAATCTATTTTTAAAATTATGATATAAGAAAATCAAATAACAAACTTTAGAAAACTAAAACTATCTTATATCACTTATATGGTTCAACAAAAATTATGCGTTGAAAATTTTCTCTTGATGACCAATACTTTCCTGGTGGATCGCTTTGAACATTCTCAAAACAAACTCTTCAGTAAGACCTTTTTTCTCACCTTCCAAAATCATTTTTCCTAAAATTTCGTTCCAACGGTTGTTTTGAAGAATCGCTACGTTTGCATCTTTTTTCACCTGACCAATTTCGTCAGCAACTTTCATACGTTTTCCTAATAACTCTAATAAGTTAGCATCCAAAACATCGATGTTAGCTCTTAATTTTGTCATTTTAGAACTGTACTCATCTGTAGTATCGTCCGTTTTTCTGATAGTCAAATCTTTAATGATTTGTTTCAAAGCGTCTGGAGTAACTTGTTGCGCAGCATCAGACCAAGCGTTGTCTGGATCGTAGTGCGTTTCGATAATCATACCGTCGTAGTTCAAATCTAAAGCCTCTTGCGTTACTTCGAAAATCATTTTACGATCTCCAGTAATGTGGGATGGATCGATAATTAATGGTAAATCAGGGAATTTATTTTGCAATTCGATAGCAATCTGCCATTCTGGAATATTTCTGTATTTTGTTTTTTCGTAAGTAGAAAAACCTCTGTGGATAACTCCTAATTTCTCGATTCCAGCCATGTGTAAACGCTCAACACCACCCAACCATAAAGCTAAATCTGGGTTTACTGGGTTTTTTACTAAAACGATTTTATCTGTCCCTTTCAAAGTATCAGCAATTTCTTGAACTGCAAAAGGGTTTGCAGTTGTACGTGCACCAACCCATAAAACGTCGATATCGTGTTCTAAAGCTAGTTTACAGTGAGCTGCAGTTGCAACTTCAGTTCCCATTAATAAACCAGTTTCTGCTTTAGCTTTTTGCAACCATTTTAATCCAATTTCTCCAACACCTTCAAATCCTCCCGGACGAGTTCTTGGTTTCCAGATTCCAGCTCTGAATACACTAACTTTTGAATCTTTTAATTCGTGAGCAATTTTTAAAACCTGATCTTCAGTCTCTGCACTACATGGTCCAGCTATCACAAGTGGGTGATTTAAATTGAAATCTTCTAACCACTTTCTCATTTCTTTCTTATTTTCCATCTTAATTCTAATTTACTTTTTAGTTGTTGTTAATCCGTTTAGTATTTCTTTTATTTTATTTGTGCTTTCCATTTCTTCAAAAATGGCGTTATAATTTTCATCTTTCAGCAAATCCCTAAACCGACTGAGATTTGAAATGTATTCTTCTAATGTTTCCAGAACGTGTTCTTTGTTCTGCTTAAAAATCGGCGTCCACATTGCGGGCGAACTTTTTGCTAAACGAACGGTGCTTTCAAATCCACTTCCTGCCATATCAAAAATATCCTGTTCGTCTTTTTCTTTGTTCATTACCGTTTTTCCGAGCATAAATGAACTTATGTGCGACAAATGCGAAACGTAAGCAATGTGTTTGTCGTGCGAAGTCGGATCCATATATCGAATTCTCATTCCGATTTCGCTAAAAAGCTTTAATGCTTTTTCCTGCAATTTAAAAGTGGTTTTTTCCACTTCGCATATAATGTTTGTTTTTCCGTTAAACAAACCTCTTATCGCTGCCGAAGGTCCCGAAAACTCCGTTCCTGCTATTGGATGTGTAGCGATAAAATTTCTTCTTTTCGGATGATTGGCTACTGCTTCACAAATTGGCTTTTTAGTCGATCCAACTTCAAAAACAATTGTTTTATCTCCAACCGAATCCAGAACTTTAGGCAAAACTGTCAATGCGACATCAACTGGAACGGAAACAATTACAAAATCGGCTTCAGCCAAATCTTCAAAACTTCCTGCTTCGTCGATAACTCCTAAATCAATGGCTTCCTGCAAATGTTTTTCGTTGCTGTCGATTCCAAAAATTGTCGAATCAGGATGTTGGTCTTTGATGTCCAGTACCATCGATCCGCCTATTAATCCTATTCCTATTACGTATACTTTCATAATTCTTTTTATTTGAAGCTGTTTCCTGCTATCCGTTTCAATCTTTTCCGCCTCCCGAAGCCTCGGAACCGGCGCAAAAGGATTTCCACTTCTATCAGAGCTAGAACTTCTCGTTTTTTCAAGAGCTTTAATTTTGTCATTTCGAGAAACGAGAAATCACACTAGAAATTCCACCTGCTATTTCTTCAATCTTTGTCGAGTTCCTCGTGTAATTTCTCGTTCCTCGAAATGACAAACTGCGTCAAAAATCTTGATTCTTGATTCTAAAATCTTAATACTTAAAATCGGTCTATCGCTTCTTGTACTTTTTCTTCTTTTACACACAACGAGAATCTGATATACCCTTCACCATTGCTTCCGAAGATAGTTCCCGGCGTGATGAAAATATGTTTCTCATATAATATTTCGTCAATGAACTTTTCTGATGATGCTATTCCTTCCGGAAGTTTTGCCCAAACAAAAAGACCGACTCCTTCTTTATAAACTTCGCAGCCTAATTTTTCTGCTAATTTCTCTGTTAATTCTCTTCGGCGTCTGTAAATTTTGTTTTGGTCTTCAAACCACGATTTATCACAATTCAAAGCTGCGATTGCACCTTTCTGAATTCCGTAAAACATACCGCTGTCCATGTTGCTTTTTACTTTTAGAACTGCATCAATAATTTCAGGATTCCCTAAAACCATTCCGACTCTCCAGCCTGCCATGTTGAAGGTTTTACTTAAAGAATTCAATTCTAAAGCCACCTCTTTTGCGCCTTCAACCTGCAACAAACTCATCGGATTATCATTCAAAACAAAACTATACGGATTGTCGTTGATCAATAATATATTGTGTTTTTTAGCAAAAGCAACCAATTTTTCAAATAACGATAAACTTCCTCTCGCTCCTGTCGGCATGTGGGGATATCCCAGCCACATAATTTTTACTTTCGAAAGATCCAATTTTTCTAAAGCTTCAAAATCCGGTTCCCATCCATTTTCTTCTTTCAAATCATAATAAACTGGAACTGCTCCAACCAAATTAGTTACCGAAGTATAAGTTGGATAACCTGGATTCGGAATCAAAACGTGATCGCCTTCATTTAAAAATGCTAACGAAATGTGCATAATTCCTTCTTTCGAACCCATCAGAGGTAAAATCTCATTATTCGGATTCACTTCAACACCAAACTGATCTTTATAAAAATCTGCCATCGCCTGCCTCATTTCTGGTAATCCCTGATAGCTTTGATAACCATGCCCGTTTTCGTCTTGAATTGCTGCAGCCACTGCTTCAATTACTGCTTTTGACGGACTCAAATCAGGACTTCCAATTCCCATATTGATGATCGATTTTCCTTCAGATTGCAATTGACGAACTTCTCTCAATTTTGATGAGAAGTAGTATTCTTCAACTGTATCTAATCTTTTTGCTGTTGTAATCATTTTTTTCTGCTTTAGGCTTTAAGCTGTAAGCTTTAGGCTCTTTTTTACTTCTAACTTTTAACTAATAACATTTAACCTATAAAAGGTTTTGTATTCTTGTATTCTCCCAGAACTTTTAAATACTCTGCCATTATATTCAATAATGATTTGGCTTTTGCGAAATCCTCGTATTTCTCGAATGTTACATCTACGAAAAATGAATATTTCCAAGGTGTTTCAATTTTTGGTAATGACTGGATTTTTGTCAAATTCAATTTGCAGTCGCTCATTACGTTTAAAACGGCGGCTAAGCTTCCTCTTTTATGATCTAGTTCAAATTTGATTGAAGCTCTGTTGATTTCGTTTTCCGGCAAAAATGAATTTTGCTTTTTGATAATCACAAAACGAGTCATATTGTTTTTGATCGTTTGAATTTCTGGCGCAATGATTTCTAAATCATACATTTCAGAAGCCGTTTTACTAGCAATTGCCGCAATTCCGGTTAGTTGCTTTTCCTGAATTCTTCTTGCTGTCTCGGCTGTATCTTTATCTTCAACCAATTTGATATTTGGGTATTGCTTTAAGAAATCCATGCATTGCAAAATTGCCATTGGGTGCGAATGAACTTCTTTTATATCTTCAATTTTCTGACCTTTTAAAGCCATTAAATTTTGGTGAATGCTTAGATAATGTTCTCCAATAATGTGTAAATTATTTTTGTCAATCAAAGCATAATTCGGGATAATTGGCCCTGCAATCGAATTTTCAATCGCCATAACTGCTTGGTCTGATTTTCCAGAAAGCAGACTGTCAATCAATTCTTCAAAAGATAAACATTCATCAATAGCCACATTTTCAGAGAAATACTCTTTTACAACCTGATGATGAAAAGAACCTTTTATACCTTGTATTGCAATTTTCGTTGTCATATATTCAAAAAAAAATCCTGATTTGCATCAGGATTGTATATTAGTTTTATTTGTATTTTATATTTCTCAAATAACCATAGCACAATCCTTACTTCTACTAAAGAAGAAATAAAAAGAGTTGCTAAAATAAAAACGGTTATTAGACATTTTGTTTGTGTTTTTCAATAAATTCTCTGCGAATGTATAAATTATTTTCACCGCACCAAAAAAAATAATGCATTTTATGAAACAAAAAAGGTTTTCTTAACAAATTTAGGAGCTTTTGTATGATAATATAAAAATATCGGCTTAAAATGAGATATTTATAATTGCTTTTTGAAAGGTTCTAAGTTTTTTTTCGCCACGAATTCACGAATTACCGTAAATCTTTGTGGCTATTTAATTTGAATTACACAGATTACTCGGTGTTTTTCCCATTTCGACTGAAAGGAGAAATCACAAACGTAAATCGACAAAGATTGATGATATACTGTACGGAATTTCTAGTGCGATTTCTCCTTTCAGTCGAAATGACAAGGTTGCGATTATGCAAACAATCCTGAAACCGGTTTATTCGAAATCCCAATTTTAGAATAATCGAAATTCATTTTTTCTTTTAATAAAGAAGCATAAACACTTCTAAAATCTATTTCGTATTTTAAATCGCCATTATCTAAGTCGGCTAAGTTTGGATTATTACCTAAAATAGTTCCTTTGTTATTTCCTCCGATGACAAACATTGGCGCTGCGGTTCCATGATCGGTTCCGTTTCCGTTGTCTTTTACTCGTCGCCCAAATTCGGAAAAAACCACAATAGTAACATTTTGAAGTAATTGTGCTTGTTTTAAATCACTGTAAAAACTAAATAAAGCATCATTTAAATCGGTTAATTTTTTCTCATGAATAGCCAATTGATTATCATGCGTATCAAATCCGCCAAGTGAAGTATAATAAACTTTCGAATTTAAATTTCCTTTTATTAATCTGCCAATCCATTCTAGGTTTTTGGATAATTCTGTTTTTGGATAACTGATTTCAGATTTCGATTTCGCTAAAGCTTTCTGAATTTCATCTGATCCTTCTGTAACCGAATTAGCAATCTTACGTACAAAATCTAATTGAGGATTATCAGATAGTTTTATATTCTCGTCTTTATTTGATTTTATTTTGAATCGATTCGGATCTTTAACTGTTATTGAATTTGGTTCTAATCCTTTCAATGCCAAATTATCAATTGAATCCAGATTTATTCCCGCTGTTGCCTGATGACCGTTGCACTGTAAATCTAAATATCTGCCCAGCCAGCCTTCGTTTATATATTTATTTGAATCTGTTGCAGTCTGCCAGATTTCCTGACTTCTAAAATGTGAACGAATTGGTTCTGGATATCCCACATTTTGAATCACGGTTAAATCACCGTTTTGCTGCATTTGTGCAAAATCTTTTAAAGAAGGATGAAATGCCATTCCGTTATTCTTTCCAATTACTGCATCTTTATTTAACGCGATTTTAGTTCGCAAATCATAATACAGCGGATCTTGATACGGAATAAAAGTATTCAATCCGTCGTTTCCGCCATTCAACTGCACAAAAACAATGCATTGCTCGCCGATAACCAAATTGTTTTGCGAACCAAAAGCGTGTAAAAAATCAGGAAGCACAAGCATTCCGCCTGTAAAAGTTCCTGTCAATGTTAGAAAATCTCTTCTGTTCATAATTGCAAGTTTTTAGATCAATTGATATTCGGGCAATTTTGTGATGTAATTAAACAATCGAATAACAGCAAAATTGGCATTCACATCTTTTGGGTCAAAATCGTATTTAATCAAATTCTCCATGTCTTTCTGCATTGAGTCATTTACTGTAAATAACAATCTATTAGACAATTCAGCGATGATGGTTTTGTTATTTCCGTCAGAATCAAAATCAATTTTTATTTCGATTTTTTCGAATTCTGCTTTTGGTTTTTCGTCTGCATTAGACATTGTATTTAAAATTCTTTTCGTAATACTTCTGCCACTGCAAAGCAAATCCGAAGTATTATTGCGTTGGAGATAAATCTGCGAAGTCAGCCAAGAATTTCCACCATTCCACCCTTTCACATTAAGCTGATTATACAAATCCATTCCCTGCTGTTTCAGAAAAAACAAGACCATTGCATCATCAACATCGGTAATATGCAGTTCGTCCATTAATTGTAAAATATAAACCAGCGGGTTTTTAATCTTATTTCCCGAATTCTCTTTTTTAAATTCTTCAGTAAAAATTTTAGTCAGCAAAGGTTCGATTTCAAACTTTACTTTTCTGAAGTAATCTCCATAATAAACGACTAAATTTTCAGGCGGATTATCATATATAAACCATTCTAGAATTTTTCTGGTTATTAAATACGGAATGTTTTTCTGCTCGAAAATGATATCAACGAGATCATCAGCTTTCCAGTTTCCGGTTTTTCCGAAATAGGTTTTATCACTATTATCTTCAATATTTTTTCTGTAAACAGCGCCGTCATCACCAATATTCAAACCCGCTAAAGCTCTAGCTCCGTTTTTAATATCCTCTTCGGTATAATTTCCAATTCCGATAGTGAATAATTCCAGAAATTCACGGCTTAAGTTTTCGTTTATTTTGCCTTTTTTGTTGTCACCATTGTCGAGATAGCGCACCATTGCGTTTGATTTAAGAATCTGCTTGGTTAAATCTTTAAAATTTCCAAAGGCATTTTCGCGTAAAATCATATTGTGCTGGTAAATCCAGTAATTGATTTTTACTTTTTGAGAAGTGGAAACGAAATGATTGTGCCAAAAACAAACCATGTTTTCACGTAATGGAAATTCGTCGTTACGCATTTTTGCAATCCACCATTTTTTAAGTGCAGCGGTTGCTTGATTTTCTTTTTTCTGAATTTCCTTTTTAGTTTCAGGATCTGAGGTTTTCAATAATTCCCGAATTTGCTTAAGCTCTAAAGCAGTTTTAGGCTGATCTTGCAGAAACACTGGAAATTCTGTATCAAATTTTGAATCGTAAGAATGTTTTAGAAATTTTTCTAATCCGAGTTTTTCAATTGTTGAGGCTTGTTTTCCTGAAAAACCTAATCGTAAGGACCAAAGATTGCTTTTTTTCATAATTCAGAAATTATTATAATAAGACTCAAATTTCTTTTATAGGTTTAATTTTAAAAGATGCTAAGTCGCTAAGATTCTGAGGTGTTAAGTTTAAAAGGCTTTGGTAATATTAGAACGGGGATTTTTTGGGGATATTGTTATTCTGAACAACGAGGAATCTTCACAAGAAACTCGAACAATCAAAAGCAAATTACAACTTCTTTAAAACCTTATTCTTAAACTTTTGGTAGCCAGCTTCAAATTTATCTCGTTTTGGAGTTCCAATTTTTCCGTAATGTTTTTCTATAAATTCATCTAATGTGATTATCATTCCTTTTCTCTTTTTCATGAAGCTCTTTTAAAAATGATTTAATTCAAACAATAAATATATAAGATTTTACCTTATTTTTTTAAATAAAAAAGCAACCTAACATGGTTGCTTCTTTATTAATATATAATTCTTAATTTTCTCTTTTCCGTAAAAGTAGAATACAAATCATCAAATATTTTTTTATCTATTCCTAATTCATCAAAAAGAGATTCATTATCACCTGCATGCAACGTATCTCTAAAGAAAGTGAAACATTTTTTTAAATTTCTTGGAATACTTAAATCAATGTCGTGCGGCTCATTTTTTCTATATGCAGAAAGCTGTGTAACCCATCTTCTATATTGATCTGGAGTTAGCGCAATTTGTTTTGCTTTATATAATAACGCCCCAACCGACATTTTCCAATACGCTTTCAGCATAAATAATTTTTCTAAAGTTAACCTGCTAAATTCACCATTGAGAGCTCTTTTCGGCGCTATAAATTCCGAAGCAAATTTATTTGCTTCTGCTTCCTCATCACGATTACTTTCAACAATAAAATTTAAATGCATAATTAGATGCCCCAACTCATGAGCCAATGTAAACACCTTTCTTGCATTCTGTATTTTATTATTTATTAAAATAACTGGACTACCTTTAATATAAAAACTGACTCCATCTAAAGTTTTATTTTCTGGAGTAACAAAAGGATAATCAAAAAAATGAACAAAAACTCCTTTGGATTCTAGCAATTCTACAATGTCGTCTATTGGAGAAATCCCTAGCCCAAAAAGTTGTCTAATTTCTAAAGCTAACGCTTCAGGATTCAAACCAAAATCATTTAAGTCTATACTTGGAATTTTATTTTCGGGAGCTTCAATTTCTTCTAAAAAATGCGAAATATGATTTGCGATTAAAGTCAATCTAGATTCAAATAAATCAGTTGTACTTTTAGCTGTAGATGAGCTTTGTCTATAGTAAATTTTAAGATTTAGATTTTCAATTTTTTGTAAAAAGAATTTTTTATTTACAAATGAGGATAAATTATTGACAATATCTTCATCTAAAGGCCTCAAACCTTTTTCTATTTTTGAAATCACAGTTTGAGAAATACCTAAAAAATCAGCAAATTTTTTCTGACTTAAACCTTTATATTCTCTATAAAGTTTAAGTGTTTCATTATTATAAGTCATATCATTAGATTTTTTGGTTAAAAATCGTATTGAAATATTTGATGCATTACTAATTAATACTATTATTTTTCAGCACTCTTGTTTCCTTTTAACTTAGGATTCCAATCGTCTACTTTATTACCCTCTGAAGATGCTATGTCTTGGTTAAACAAATTAGGAGTAAAAATATCTTTAAGACTAATTAAAAAATTAATCACTCCATCTTTATAATTAACACACTTTACATCCTCACAAACCAAACCCGTATTATCCAATGTTGGACCAATAAAAACTATGGGCAAAGGCTTATGAATACCTAGCTCCGCCAATTGTTCTAACATTTCTTTAGAATAAGGAACTTTTTCCTCTCCATTTAATATAGTTTTAAACCTTTTGGAATAAAAACTACTTACTCTCCCCTTTTTGTCTATCTTCTTCAGACAGACTAAAAATTTACCTTCAATTAGAAAATAATCGACTCCATGACTTTTAAATCGACTAATTTTCTTTCGTAATCCTTCATCCAGACTAAGCATTTTAACAAACTCTCGCTTGACTAGACTACTTATCCGAACAGGTTTTGCATTCCTGAAATCATATTCGTCAGGAAATTTAACAATTTGCTTTAAAGCTTGTGAAGCTCCATTTCTAATGGCTTCATATGATTTTTCTAAAAAATCTTCCAAAAAATCGGACTTAACACCTTGTGTATATTCCGGAAAAAAATTACTTTTGTTTAACATTTTAAATTTACTGTTTTTTGTAATGCATCAAATATTTCAAAGAACGACCTTATAAAGCTCAACGCGCCAACGTTGAGCTTTTTTATTTCACCAAAAATACGACTTATATTTAAAATGCGCAAATTGATTAAATTTTATTTTATTACAAGTTTAATATAAATTTATTTTTACATAAAACTCATAAAAAAAGGAAGACAAACTCCCTTTTTTATTTCAGAATCTTATAAGATTAACTTCCACACATTTCGCAATCTTCAGGATCTGCTGCTTGTGCTTTTAATAACATTGCTTTATAATCTTCAACACTTATTTCTTCAGTTTCTGCAACTAGAGTTGGTACCTCTTCTTTTTTATCGTTGTTTAATGTGAATTTAATCGCATCTACTGCAGATTTTGTTCTCAAGTAGTACATTCCTGTTTTTAAACCAGACTGCCAAGCGTAGAAATGCATCGACGTTAGTTTAGAATAGTTGGCATCTTGCATGAACAAGTTCAAAGATTGTGATTGGTCAATGAAATATCCTCTTTGACGAGACATATCTATAATGTCTTTCATAGACATTTCCCAAACGGTTTTGTATAATTCTTTTAAGTCTTGCGGAATCACATCAATGTTTTGAACTGATCCGTTATGACGCATAATTTCTTGTTTCAATGTTTCGTTCCACAAACCTAATTTTACTAAGTCTTCTAGTAAGTGTTTGTTCACAACGATAAATTCTCCAGACAATACACGACGTGTGTAAATGTTTGATGTATACGGTTCGAAAGCTTCGTTGTTTCCAAGAATTTGAGAAGTCGAAGCAGTTGGCATTGGCGCAACCAATAATGAGTTACGAACTCCGTGCCCCATTACTTCTTTTCTTAATGAAGCCCAGTCCCAACGGCCAGATAATTCTTCATCTTTCATTCCCCACATATTGTATTGGAATTCTCCTTTAGACATTGGAGATCCTTCAAATGTAGAATATGGTCCTTCTTCTTTCGCCATTTCCATAGAAGCGGTTACAGCTGCGAAGTATAAAGTTTCGAAAATTTCTTGGTTTAACGTTTTCGCTTCATCGCTTGTAAACGGCAAACGTAACATAATAAAAGCATCTGCCAAACCTTGCACACCTAATCCAACCGGACGGTGACGCATGTTTGAGTTTTCAGCTTCTTTTACAGGATAGTAGTTTCTGTCGATTACTTTGTTCAGGTTACGAGTTACACGTTTTGTAACATTGTAAAGTGCCTGGTGATCGAATTTTCCGTTTTCAATAAACATTGGCAACGAAATAGAAGCTAAGTTACAAACTGCGATTTCATCTTTAGAAGTGAACTCCATAATCTCTGTACACAAGTTCGAAGAACGAATTGTTCCTAAATTCTTGTGGTTCGATTTACGGTTTGCTGCATCTTTATATAACATGTAAGGCGTTCCTGTTTCGATTTGTGATTCTAGGATTTTCTCCCATAATTCACGTGCACGAATGGTTTTTCTACCTTTTCCTCTAAATTCATAATCTGTATACATTGCTTCGAATTCATCTCCGTAAACATCGTATAATCCTGGACATTCATTAGGACACATCAAAGTCCAGGTTGTATCTTCCTGAACACGTTTCATGAACAAATCTGATGTCCACATTGCGAAGAATAAATCTCTCGCACGCATTTCTTCTTTTCCTGTATTTTTCTTTAAATCCAAGAATTCAAAAATATCAGCATGCCAAGTTTCGATGTAAATCGCAAAACTTCCTTTACGTTTTCCACCACCCTGATCTACGTAACGAGCCGTATCGTTGAAAACTCTCAACATTGGCACAATTCCGTTTGAAGTTCCGTTTGTACCACGGATGTAAGATCCTGTTGCACGAACGTTATGAATAGAAAGACCAATTCCTCCCGCTGATTGCGAGATTTTAGCCGTTTGTTTTAATGTATCATAGATACCATCAATACTATCATCCTGCATTGCCAAAAGGAAACAAGAAGACATTTGTGGTTTTGGCGTTCCTGCATTGAACAACGTTGGCGTTGCATGCGTAAAGAACTTTTTAGACATTAAATCGTAAGTTTCAATTACTGATTTTAAATCATCTAAGTGAATACCAACCGAAACACGCATTAACATATGTTGTGGTCTTTCGACGATTTTTCCGTTTATTTTAAGAAGATAAGAACGCTCTAAAGTTTTGAAACCAAAGTAATCGTAATTAAAATCTCTTGTGTAAATGATATGAGAATCTAAGAAAGCAGCGTTTTCCTGAATTACTTTAAATACTTCATCCGAAAGCAATGGAGCTTCTTGCCCGTTTCTTGGATTTACGTAATTATACATATCTTTCATCGTTTCAGAGAACGATTTTTTAGTATTTGAATGTAGGTTTGAAATCGCCACACGCGCTGCCAATTGAGCATAATCTGGATGCGCAATAGTCATAGATGCCGCCGTTTCTGCTGCAAGATTATCAAGTTCAGAAGTAGAAACCCCATCATACAATCCTTCGATAACTCTCATCGCTACCTTAACCGGATCTACAAGCTCGTTTAAGCCGTAACACAATTTTTTGATTCTTTCTGTAATCTTATCAAACATTACGGGCTCTTTATGGCCATCTCTTTTTATTACATACATAAGCTTACTATTTTATTGTTATTGAAAAAATGAAAGACACTAGAAAACGAATTCCAGCACTTAAACATTGCGTGTTTTTAAATTATTTTTTGAGAATTATAGCATTCTCAATAGCTACCCTCTTCCAATCTGAAATCAGATCGAAAATGTGTTGAAAATTGCAGAATCTTCGATTTGGGAAAAGAGATTCTAAAAAATGTTTTGTTATAAAATTTTAATCTTAATTAGTGCTTATTTGGGGTAAACCACTAAAATATTGTTGTTGTCTAAAAATCTGCATCAAATGAAATTTTCTGAGCATCACTGTCTGTGTTCATCACACCAGATTTTTGATACTCGGCAACACGTTTTTCAAAGAAATTAGTTTTTCCTTGAAGAGAGATCATGTCCATGAAATCAAACGGATTCGCTGATCCATACACACGCTCGCAACCTAATTCTACTAATAATCTATCAGCAACAAATTCTAGATATTGCGTCATTAAGGCAGCATTCATTCCAATTAAGCTTACTGGAAGAGATTCTGTTACGAACTCTCTTTCAATATCTAAAGCATCAACAATGATTTCTTTGATTCTGTCTTTTGGAACTTTGTTAATCAAATGGTGATTGTGCAAGTGAACTGCAAAATCACAATGTACGCCTTCGTCACGAGAAATCAACTCGTTAGAAAAAGTTAAACCTGGCATTAAACCACGTTTTTTCAACCAATAAATAGAACAAAAAGCACCAGAGAAAAAGATTCCTTCAACTGCTGCAAAAGCAATTAGTCTTTCAGCAAACGAATCAGATTCGATCCATTTTAAAGCCCAGTCTGCTTTTTTCTTAATTGCAGGAAAAACTTCCAAAGCATTAAACAATTCTGCTTTTTCTGCTTCATCTTTCACGTAAGTGTCAATTAATAAAGAATACGTTTCACTATGAATATTTTCCATCATGATCTGGAAACCATAGAAAAACTTAGCTTCAGCATATTGAACTTCGTTTACAAAGTTTTCAGCAAGATTTTCGTTTACAATTCCGTCAGAAGCAGCGAAGAATGCCAAAATATGTTTGATGAAATATCTTTCGTCATCACTTAACTTATTATTCCAGTCTGTCAAGTCTTGGTGTAAATCGATTTCCTCAGCAGTCCAAAAACTAGCTTCCATCTTTTTGTACCATTCCCAAATATCATGATGTTTGATTGGAAAAATAACGAAACGATTTTTATTTTCTTGTAATATTGGTTCGACTTGTGACATGACAATTTTTGTTTAATTTTTGTACTGAATTTCTACTAATTCAATAGACTACAAAGATTGTCATTTACAGCCAAAAATGAAAGCCAAACTTATTCACAATTCGACGTAGTTTTTAACAACGGAGAAAAAATGCTATATTTTTCAGACAATAATTAAATATTTGTAAATGAGACATTTAATATTGTTATTTACTTCTAAAAGCCCGTAGAATATAGACTTTTTAAAATAAAAAGCAAGAAATTTTGAATTGTTTTTAAAAGTTTTTTTTTGAGTTAAAACTTTATTTTTTGAGTTAAAATAGATCCTCTCAAAATCGTAACTAAAGCATCTCGAATTTTAAGAATTTTTAAGTTCTTGGGCGACTTTTTCAAGCTCTAAATACCAATCTTCACCAAAGCGGCGAATCAAAGCTTCTTTTACAAATTTATAAACCGGAACTTCTAATTCTTTTCCTAAAGAACAGGCGTCATCGCAAATATCCCATTTATCATAATTAACTGCGGCGAATTCTGTGAAGTCTTTTACTCGAATTGGATACAAATGACAAGAAACCGGTTTTTTCCAATCTACTATTCCTTGATTGTAAGCTTGTTCAATACCACAAAGTGCTGTTTTACCATCAAAAATAACATAAGCACAATCTTTTTCATCAATTAACGGCGTTTCAAGATCGCCATCGGTTCCTTTTACCCACGTTCCTTGCGCTTCAATAGCAGCAATTCCTTCTTTTCTCAAAAAAGGCTTTACTTTAGGGTAAATTTCTTCCATGATTTTTGTCTCCGCTTCGCTTAAAGGAGCACCAGCATCTCCATCCACACAGCAAGCTCCTTTACAAGCTGATAAATTGCACACAAATTCTTTTTCAAGAATATCTTCTGAAATAATGGTTTTCCCTAATTGAAACATGATAAAAATACTGTAATTTATAAGGTGCAAAGATAGTCAAAGAAAGCAGATAAAACACTCTAAAATATTAACCGCAAAGCACGCAAAGATTTACGCAAAGTTCGCAAAGCTTTATCACATTGTATCCTTTGGGAACTTTGCGTAAATCTTTGCGAATCTTTGCGGTAAAAGACAATATTTGTTACAAATATCACTTTTGTAACTATTAAACCATATTTTTATAACAAAAATACATCTTATCAAAAAATCACCTACCTTTATTACCTACCTTTGCAAAAATTTTAAACCCTTAAAACCAAGGCAATATGTTAGAAATCGACTTTAAAGAAATTATCACTGTCGGAATGGTACTCTTTGCAGTAATCGATATTGTTGGTTCAATTCCGATTATAGTAAATTTAAGAGCAAAAGTGGGACACATAGATTCTGAGAAAGCTTCTATTGTTGCCGGAACCATTATGATTGTTTTTCTTTTTGTCGGAGAAGGCCTGCTCAATCTAATAGGAATCGATGTTCATTCATTTGCTGTTGCAGGTTCTTTTGTTTTATTTTTTCTAGCTTTAGAAATGATTTTAGGAATTAGAATTTATCGCGATGAAGAGCCAGGATCGGCTTCTATTGTTCCTCTAGCTTTTCCGCTGATTGCCGGAGCAGGAACAATGACGACTTTACTATCGCTCCGATCTCAATTTCATACTATCAATATCATTATTGCTATTTTATTGAACATTATTTTGGTTTATATCGTTTTAAAATCTTCCAAAAAAATAGAAACTTTATTAGGAGAAAACGGACTTGGTGTCGTTCGCAAGACATTTGGAGTCATACTTTTAGCTATAGCTGTTAAATTATTCGCCGCTAATGTTAAAGGTTTGTTCGTCTAACAATTATTTTTATAAATTTACCCCATAAAATTTCTAAAATTCAACTTTAAGATATTTTTCAGATCTGGAAGTTTTACTTTATTATTTTAGACAAACAAAACAGCCTTATGAAAATCTTTACTTCAATCTTAGTGCTTTTAGCATTAGCTTTAATCGTTTTTAATATTACGCAGCTTGACTTTACAAGTCCTTTTCAAGGGGATAGTGGTGTTGCGCTTATTGGAATCGCCGCTTCATTTTGCGCCGTTTTAATTCTTTTGATTTTTAGAATCTCAAAAAGAATTGAAGAAAAAACAAACGGACGATAATATATGTTTGACGTTTTAATTGTCGGCGGAGGTGTTTCAGGCATGTCCTGTGCCCTCGTTTTAGGATCAGCTAAAAACAAAGCTTTCGTTGCCGATAAAAAAATCGGAATTTTTACCCATCAAAAAAGTTCTTCTTTACAGGAAGCAATTTTCTACAATGCTTATGGAATAACACCAGGCAAACTTGGAGCTGATTTACTAACAGAAAGCACACAGGATTTAGCACTCACTTACCCACATATTACTCAGATTCCTAATGAAAAAGTAATTAAAGTGGAGGGATTTTTTCCTGAATTTACTGTTATCACAAACAAAAACTCATACAAAACAAAAACTATTGTCATAGGAATTGGTTCTGCCAATACCTTTGACATTCAAGGTTTGATGCAATACATTGAACCTCATAAAAAAGCACTTCCAGAAAAACAACGCATTCAGCTTAAAAATGAAGATCATAAAGTAGCCGAAGGCATTTATGTAATTGGAACTTTAGCCGGCTGGAGAAGCCAACTTGCAATTGCTGCCGGAAGCGGTGCTGCTGTCGCAACCGATATTCTTACTTTATGGAATAACGGTGTTCAGACACATGTGCACGATAGTATTCGATAGTTTTAAAAAAAGAATATTATCGTTCCTATTAAAGCAACGACTCCAACTGCAACACTACCATCAAATGCTAATTTCTTTAATCCAGAAACACGCACTTCCTTCAGAATTAACTTCTTAATGAAATAATTAAAGAGAATAAGAAATCCAATCCCTATTAAACCAATCCCTGATAATTCGAAAAAGCGAAATATAAAAGAAAAAGGAAGCTGTCTGTTTAATTCCATTTTTTGCTCATAACTTCCTAGCCAAAAAAAACTTAAAAAAGCAACAGTCCCAACTATAACAATCAGGAAAAAAGTATTTATTAATCTCAAAACAATTCGTTTTAGTTCAAAAAAAAAAACAAACCATATAAGTTATATAACTTATATGGTTTAAAACTTTATACTCTGTTTCTTTATTTCACCGAAACAATCTGAGTTACTTTCATATGTTTTTCGTCATCTGTTTTCCAGATTTCTCCTTTTAAAGAAACATTATCACCAATTTTTAATTGTTTGTAATTTTGAGGTCCGCCAACATTTACAATACTGATTACAGCAAAATAAACTTCTTTTGTATTCGTATTAATTTTTGCAGTGTAACCGTCTTTTCCTGCTTCTATTGACTCTACTTTTCCTGAAACTGTCTTATCGCTATCTTTCATAGCTGTACAAGAAATTATAAAGGTCATTACTAATGCAAGAAAACTTATTCTTTTTAGATTTTTCATATTTGTATATTTTAAACACAAATGTAAATTTATATAACAAAAGATCTGTTACATTATATTTTAAAAAATTATTATTATTTCTTCGGATTTAAAACCGCTTTGATCATGGCATCGTGTTTTAAAACCACATCATAATAATACAATTCCCCATACAATTGGCGTGCGAATTCAGCAGTAATATAGCGATTAACCAAATCTTTTGTCTTGTCTAATTTCAAATCTAAACCTGTCATAAAAATGTAGTTCTTAAATTTTTTGAAATAAACATCTGAGTCTTTCATTTCTGCCAAAAACTGATTAAAACTAAGCCCTTTAAATGCTTTTCTATCTTTATCTAATTCTTCAAAAACAAAATGACCTACGATTCCGGTTTGAAGCAAATAAGCAACATTTTCATTTCCGTGTTCTGATTCCATTGGAACAAAAACATCCGGAACGATACCGCCACCGCCATAAACAATTTTACCTTTTGGTGTTTTAAACTTTAAAGAATCGGCTACTTTAATACTGTCTTTTGCATAAAGTTCTCCAGACTTCAAACGCGATTCTGATTCTTTAAAATATTCTTCGTTTCCTTTTTTATATGGTTTTTGAATCGATCTTCCTGTTGGCGTGTAATATCTCGCCACAGTCAATCGAACTGCAGATCCATCATTAAAATCCATTTCGCGCTGTACTAAACCTTTTCCGAAAGAACGGCGTCCTACAATAACACCTCGGTCATTATCCTGAAGTGCTCCAGCTAATATTTCGCTCGCAGATGCGCTGTTTTCATTAATTAAAACATACACTTTTCCAGTTTCAAAACTTCCGGCTTTTGTCGCATAGGTTTTTTCGGTTGTGCCATTTTTGTTTTTCGTAAAAACGATCAATTGTTTGTCTTTCAAAAACTCATCAGCAATAGCCACCGCCTCTTCCATATAACCACCGCCATTGTCGCGAAGATCAATTACAAGTGATTGAATCCCGCTTTGCTTTAACCTGCTTAATCCCGTTTTAAATTCATTAAAAGTCGTTTCGGCAAAACGATTGATCTTGATATAACCAGTATTGTTTCCAAGCAATAAAGAGGCATCGACACTTTTTATCGGAATGACATCTCTTTTTACTTTAAATTTCAGTTTCTTTTGTTCTGATTTTCTAAAAACAGTCAATTCGATTTCAGAACCTTGCAATCCTTTCAATTTCGAAAATAAACTGTCTGAAGGCAATTTTCTGCCGTATAATTTGGTTTTTCCAGCAAACAAAATTCGGTCTCCAGATTTTATTCCGGCTTTTGCCGAAGGTCCGTTTTCAATTGGCTTTATAATTGCAACAGAATCTTTATACATATAAAAATTAATTCCGATTCCAACAAAATCACCTTTCATACTTTCCGCTACTTCTGCTTGTTCGCTTGGCGGAATATAAACAGAATGCGGGTCTAGTTTAGATAAGATATTATCAACTGTAAGATTTACAATAGAATCTGTGTTAACGCTGTCAACATATTCGTTATTGATAAAATCGATCAGTTTATTAAGTTTTGTTTTGGAGTAATTTTTAGCCAAAAGCTGGTCATCAACGGGAGCATTCATTACGCTTCCGAGGACTATACCCAGAGCAAAAGTAGCTCCGATTATAATTGGCAAATATTTTGAGTTAAATTTCATTTACTCTTCTAAAACAGGAATATGTTCGACTTCGACACCTGCTTTTATTAAAAATTGAATTCCAGAATCGTCACGATATCCATTATGATATACGACTCTTTTTATTCCCGACTGATGAATTAATTTACTGCATTCTTTGCAAGGCGAAAGCGTAATATATAAAGTTGCACCTTCACAAGACTGCGTTGAACGCGCTACTTTTAAAATCGCATTTGCTTCAGCATGAAGAACATCCCAACGGGTTAAGCCGTCTTCGTCTTCACAGCAGTTTTCAAATCCTGATGGCGTACCGTTGTATCCGTCAGAAATAATCATCCGGTCTTTTACAATAATGGCTCCTACTTTTTTGCGTTTGCAGTATGAGAGTGCACCCCACTCTGTCGCAATTCTCAAATAAGCTTTATCGTATTTATTTAATTTCTTTATTTCCATTTATTTTATCTGTTCCAAATTGGGCTTTCAATAATCATCGGAATCACAACTCCTATAATAAAAGCCGACATTACAAGTGCCCAGTCGCGTTTTGAAAAACGAAAAACCGTCTGCACTATATAAGATAATACCAAAACCACAAACACAACTACTAACTGTGCTGCTTCGATTCCTAACGCAAATTCGCCTAAAGGTATTAATTTTGAACTTGGCGAACCTCCTAATATGGTTTTAAAATAGTTTGAAAATCCAAGTCCGTGTATAATTCCGAAAAACAATGTCACGAAGAAGATCAGATTTATGCCGTCATTTTTAGTTGCTTTTCCAGCTGTAAAAAGATGAAAAAGTGCGGTTATTAAAATCGTAATCGGAATTAAAAACTCCACAATATTTACTTTAATCGCGATTATTCCGAAAACTGAAAGCAATAAAGCCAACGTATGGCCTATTGTAAAAACAGAAACCAAAAGCAAAATGCGTTTCCAATCTTTAAACATGTAAGGCACTGTTAATGCGATTAAAAAAAGAACGTGATCGTAAGCGTGGATATCTAAAACGTGCTTTAATCCTATCTGAAAATAAATCCAAAATTCTGACATAGGGGCAATAATATTAAATGATTAGGGGTTGTAAACTTACGATTTATTTTGAAAATTAAGTAAAGTCTCCTCTTAAATCAACTCAGAAAAATAAGTTAAATTTTATGAGAAATTTAAAATTGTTAAATTAAAATAAGATTTATATTTGCGTGATAAAAAACTCTATAATTATGTCATTTTCAGATTTATTCGATAGCGAATTCAAACAAAGAAACAAAGGTCACTTTTCAGCTATTGTTCGCGTAGCATTAGCAGACGGTGTTGTACATCCTGAAGAAAAAAGTTTCTTGGATAAATTAGCTTCTCGTTTAGAAATTTCAGAGACTGAATACGAAGAAATTCTTAACGATCCATTAAAATACCCAATCAACCCACCTTATTTACACGTACAGCGTTTAGAGCGTTTATACGATTTAACAAGAATGGTGCATGTTGATCATCATCTTGAAGATCAACAAGAAGTAATGTTGAGAAAATTAGGAATTGCTTTAGGATTTACTCCAAGCAACGTAAATTATATTATTGCAAAAGCATTGTCATTAGTAGATAAGAAAGTTGACGCAGATACTTTTGTTTACGAAATGCAGCATATGCATAAATAGTATTTAGTTTTCAGTTTTTAGGCTGAGGCCAAAAACTTACAATATATAAAAACCCGACAAGTAAAACTTGTCGGGTTTTCTATTTTTACTTCAACTGTGACTGGCACTGAAACTTTGACTCAGACTAAAGCGCTTCCGCCATAAACTGCTCGGCTTTTTTTACCATATTTTCGCTTCCGCAGAAAAAAGGAACTCTTTGGTGCAATTCAGTTGGCTGGATTTCCATAATTCGGCCGAAACCGTCTGTTGCTCTCCCTCCCGCCTGTTCTGCAATAAATGCCATTGGATTACATTCATATAATAATCGCAATTTCCCTTTTGGTGCTTTTGAACTTGTTGGATATAAATAAATACCGCCTTTGATCATATTTCGATGAAAATCAGAAACTAAACTTCCTATATATCTTGATGTATAAGGTCTGTCTTCTTCTTCACGCTGACAATATTTAATATAGTTTTTTACGCCCTGTGGAAAATGAACATAATTCCCTTCATTAACAGAATAAATATGTCCGTCTTTCGGAAATTGCATATTTGGGTGTGAAAGATAAAATGTACCAATTGCTGGATTTAATGTAAACCCGTTTACGCCATGACCAGTTGTATAAACCAACATTGTCGAAGTTCCGTAAATTACATAACCGGCTGCAACTTGATTTACGCCTGGCTGTAAAAAATCTTCACTTGTTACTGGCGTTCCGATTGGGGTAATTCTTCTGAAAACAGAAAAAATAGTTCCTAATGAAACATTCACATCAATATTAGATGAGCCGTCAAGCGGATCCATTAAGATTACGTACTTGTTATTATTACTGTTGTCGCTCCCCTTGACAGTAATAAATTCGTCGTTTTCTTCCGAAGCAATTCCACAGACAATCTCACGGTTTATTAACGTCTGAATAAATACTTCGTTGGCATACACATCTAATTTTTGCTGATCTTCTCCCTGAATATTCTGTTCGCCTGCGGCGCCAATAATATCGACTAATCCGGCTTTGTTTACTTTATAGTTTACGACCTTTGCCGCTAAACGTATAGAGTTGATAATTCGGGAAAGCTCTCCCGACGAATACTGAAATGCTT
The DNA here is from genome assembly GCF_015350695.1 of Flavobacterium sp. MR2016-29. Lineage (NCBI taxonomy): Bacteria > Pseudomonadati > Bacteroidota > Flavobacteriia > Flavobacteriales > Flavobacteriaceae > Flavobacterium > Flavobacterium sp. MR2016-29. Next base: position 235,948 of record NZ_JADKPU010000006.1, on the reverse strand, counting down.
TTTGGTTCTCAATAATAAACTCTCCTAGTGTTTTATTGCGTTCTTCCATTACTATATCGTTGTAGTTTTAATTTTAAGTCACAAATATCGTTTTTTTTGTGAGAATGATTTAAAAATTATTTCGTTAGTTTGCCACTATTGTATATTTGCTAATTAAAGGCAAAAAGTATGTAGTAAATACATAAATTTTTGGCTAATAAAGGCTCAATAATAAGAATATATGAATTGCCTGTAAAAATTTTAAAGAAATAACTTTAAAATAAAATGGCACTAAACATATAAGATTAAAAAAACAAATTTTACATTATATGAATATTAGAAAAGGAAATCCTGAAGACATGAAATCAGTTTTAGGATTAATACAGGAGCTGGCAATATTCGAAAAAGAACCTGATGCTGTAGTAATAACGGAAGAAGATTTAATACGTGATGGTTTTGGCGAGAAACAGTTGTTTCATGTTTTTGTTGCAGAAGTGGAAGAGGAAATTGTTGGAATCGCATTATACTACTACAGATATTCGACTTGGAAAGGAAAAACAATACATCTTGAAGATTTAATTGTCAAAGAGAAAATGCGCGGTACTGGTTTAGGATCTGCACTTTATGCTGAAATAATGAAACAAGGAAAAAGAGATAACGTTCGCAGAATAGAATGGAATGTTCTGGACTGGAATACTCCAGCAGTTAATTTCTATAAAAGTTCTGGCGCAAGAATTCTTGAAGACTGGCAAGTAGTACAAATGGATGAAGCAGGAATTAATTCGTTCTTAGAAAAATTATAAAAAATAGTTTGTCACAGATTTTTAGAATTAAAATGATTTATAATCTGTGTCAGGTTGCCGCGAATTTTTATTCTTAAAGATTAAAAAAAAATAATTCGTGAATTCGTGGCGGAAAAAAATTAAAATCTAAAATTAAAAATGAGAGTATTTAAATTTGGTGGAGCATCTGTAAAAGATGCCGATGGAATTAAAAACGTATACGACGTTTTACAAAAAGTGGGTTATGAAGATGTGATTTTAGTCGTTTCGGCAATGGGGAAAACGACAAATGCTCTTGAGGTTGTGATCAAAAATTATTTTGACAAATCACCAGAGTTGAATTCATCTGTACAAGAAATTAAAAAATATCACAATCAAATTTTATTAGATTTATTCGAAGATGAAAAACACAGTGTTTTTGAAGCTGTAAAAGCACAGTTTTCAGAATTAGAATATTTTTTAGCACATAATAAATCTCCTAATTACAATTTTGTCTACGATCAGATTGTGAGTTTTGGAGAATTAATTTCGACTACAATTTTAAGTTATTTTATGAATTTTATGGGCATTCAGACGCAATGGCTTGATGTTCGTAATTTCATTAAAACCAATGCAAATTACAGAGATGCAGAAGTAGATTGGGAAACAACACAGCAGCTGATCAGCAAAAATGTACCGAGAAAAATATTGAACATCACGCAAGGATTTTTAGGTGCTGATGAAAATAATTTCACTACAACTTTAGGCCGTGAAGGTTCTGATTATACCGCAGGAATTTTTGCTTACTGTTTAAATGCAGAAAGCGTAACAATTTGGAAAGATGTTCCAGGAGTTATGAATGCAGATCCGCGTTATTTTGAAAATGCAAGTTTGTTAAACCAAATTTCGTATCGTGAAGCAATCGAATTGGCTTTTTACGGCGCAACGGTTATTCACCCAAAAACATTACAGCCGTTACAGAAAAAAGAAATTCCATTATACGTAAAATCATTTATAAATCCATTATTAAAAGGAACTTGTGTTTCTAAAGGTGTTGATTTAGAGCCACAATATCCTTGTTTTATTGTAAAACGAAACCAGCTTTTGATTTCACTTTCCTCGATAGATTTCTCTTTTATTATGGAAGAAAATATCAGTGAGATTTTTGCTTTGTTTCACCAATTCAAAATAAAAGTGAACTTGATTCAGAACTCTGCTATTAGTTTTTCTGTTTGTGTTGAAGATAAGTTTGAGAATTTTAATGAATTGAATGCGATACTTTCGAAAAAATTCAAAGTAGATTATAATGAAAATGTGACTTTATACACGATTCGCCATTTTACAGAAAATGCCGCACAGACCGTAGAAGAAAACAAAGTGGTTTTACTAAAGCAAGTTAGCCGCGAAACGATGCAGATTGTAACGAAAGAGATCGAATAATTCTTCAGAGAAAGAGTTAATTATATCAATTCAACAAAAAGACTTCTTTACTTGAAGTCTTTTTTGTTTTTATAAAGATGTTAACTCCCTATAATTTTGCGTTTTTAATACTACTTTTGACTTTTTAGAGTTAAAGTATTTATGTTGAAAAAATTACTGTTTTTGACGGTTTTTATCTGGTTTTCTGGACTTCAGGCTCAGGAAACGGAATCATCGTACAAAACCAAAAAAGTAATTGCAACACGAGATACCATTCATTTAGAAGAATTCAGTATCAACTCGAGTTTTTTTCAAATATTAAATACTAAAAACGAACCGCTCGATTCAACTTTTTACAGAATAGATTTTCAAAAAGGAATTTTGCTTTTTAATGAAAAACTAAATTCAACCTCAGACACTTTAATTGTCAATTATCTTAAATATCCTGATTTTATAACCAAAGAATACAGCCTCTACAAAGCAAATCAAGTGGTTACGAATGATGTTGGCACTGAGAAATTATACAAAATAGAAAATACCAATGCCAAAAAAGTTATTCCGTTTGACGGATTGAATACTTCTGGAAGCATTACGCGAGGCGTTACAGTTGGAAACAATCAAAATACGGTTTTAAACTCTAATCTAGATCTTCAGATTACTGGTAAAATTTCGGATAAAGTCAGTTTGCGGGCTTCACTTCAAGACAGCAATATTCCGTTGCAAGATGGCGGTTATTCGCAAAAACTCGATCAGTTTGATAACATTTTCATGGAACTTTTCAGCGATGACTGGAACATCCGCGCAGGCGATGTTTTTTTAGAAAACAGGAAAACGCAATTTTTGAGTTTTAATAAAAAAGTTCAGGGACTTTCGACGAGTTTTAATTTTGACACCGATAAAAGCAAAACCAATGTTTTTGCCTCAGTTGCTTTTGTAAAAGGACAATATGCTAAAAGTACTTTTACAGGACAAGAAGGCAATCAAGGTCCGTATAAGTTAAAAGGACAAAACGGCGAATTGTATGTTTTGGTTATTTCTGGTTCTGAGCGCGTTTATGTAAATGGTGTTTTGCTGAAACGCGGTGAAAACAACGATTATGTGATCGACTATAATGCGGGTGAGATTGTTTTTACATCGCTTTTTACGATTACTTCAGAAATGCGTATTAATATAGAATATCAATATTCTGAGCGAAATTACAACCGGCTTGTTACTTATGCAGGCGCGACACACGAAAACAAAAATTGGAGTTTTGGCGGTTATGTTTATTCTGAAAATGATATGAAAAATCAGCCGTTGCAGCAAAATCTATCTACAGCTCAGGTTCAGGTTTTAAGCCAGGCCGGCGACAACACAGATCTTATGAAAGCGCCATCTGCTTATGAAGATTCATACGCAGAAAATAAAATTTTGTATAAAAAAACAATTGCAAACTCAGTTGAAGTTTATGAATATTCGAACAATTCGAGCGATGTTTTATATAATGTAAAGTTCAGTTTAGTGGGCAATAATCTTGGAAATTACATTGTTCAGAACAACAATTCTGTCGAAAGAATTTATGAATATGTTGCTCCTGTAAACGGAATTCCACAGGGAAATTACGAGCCGATTGTGCAGTTGGTTCCTCCTATAAAACTGCAAGTCGCAACTTTTTTGGGAAAATATAATCCGAATGAAAAAACGCTGGTCGATTTTGAAGTCGCCGTAAGCAACAATGACAAAAATTTATTTTCGGGTATTGATGATGCCAACAATGAAGGAATTGCTTTAAAAACAAATATTAAAAAACGCCTTTTTACCAGAAGCTGGACTTTAGACGGATTTGTAAATTATCAGTTTGTTCAGGAAAATTTCAAATCGGTTGAACGTTTATATAATATTGAATTTAATCGAGATTGGAATTTAAACACTACTCTTTTTGGAAATCAAAGTTTATTGGTAACCGGTTTAAACTTTAATTTATTTGCCAAAAAGAAAACCTCAAATATTGGTTTATTAACCTATCAATTTGAAAAATTAGATTTTACAGAAAGTTATTCGGGATCGCGCCACACTACAACCGCCTTTTTTAAAATTAAAAAATGGACGATTGAAAATCAAGGAAGTTTTTTGGATAGCGACGCTACTGCTTTTGCTTCAAAATTTATTCGGGATCACGCGCGAACTAAATATCATTTTGGCAAAAACTGGATTGGCGCCAGCCTGCAGATCGAAGACAATCAGGAAAAAGATAAAACCACGAATCAATTTTCGGCTTTAAGCCAAAGATTCACAGAATATGGTGCTTTTATTGGAAGAGGAGACAGCACAAAAGTGTTTACGGAAATTGGTTTTCTGCGCCGTCGCAATGACAGTTTGCAAAACGGATTATTACAGCATGTAAACAATTCCCAAACTTATTATTTAAGATCGAAACTGATTCAGACTAAAAAAACAGATTTGGCAGTTTATATGAGTTACCGAAATTTAGATTTTACAGATACATCAAGAAAAAATGAGCCTTCGTTAAATTCTAGAATTCTATATAACGATCGTTTCTTTAATCAATTTATGCAAGTTGGAACAGCTTATGAAACAAGTTCAGGAACTATTGCACAACAGGAATTTACATATATCGAAGTTCCGACTGGACAAGGAGTGTATACTTGGAACGATTATAACGGCAACGGAATTGAAGAATTACAAGAATTTGAAATCGCGCAATTTTCTGATCAGGCACGCTATATCCGAATCTTTTTACCGAATCAGATTTACATTAAAACCAATCAAAATAAATTTTCTCAGTCTGTTGCTCTAAATCCATTGCAATGGCAAAATGAAAAAGGCTTTAAAAAATTCGCTTCTTATTTTTACAATCAGACTTCCTTTATTATGGATAGAAAAGTAAAAAGTGAGGGCGAAAGGTTAGAACTGAATCCGTTTGCGTCTTCAGAAGAAAATGTTTTGGGATTGAATTCGAGTTTTAGAAATAGTTTTTACTATAACCGAGGCAAACAAAAACATTCTGTAACGTATTCTTATTTAATTAATAAAGGAAAAAATTTGCTGTCGGTTGGATCTCAAAATGTCGAAAACAGCTCGCATCAATTGCAATACACGCATTTATATCAAAAAAGCTGGCTTTTTAATTTCTTTACAAAAACCATAAATACCAACTTAGTTTCAGAGGATTTTGTCGAAAAAAACTATGATTTAAAAGGGTATCAAATTGCACCAAAAATCAGTTATTTATTTTCGAAAAACACCAGTTTAGATTTCTTTTATGAATTTCAAAACAAAGAAAATCAGATTGGGAATTTAGAAACTTTAGTTCAAAACAGATTAGGAACTTCGTTTTCATTTGCTGGAGAAAAAAAAGTAACCTTGAATGGAGAGTTTTCTTTTTATGAAAATAAATTTACTGGAAATGAGTTTTCGTCAGTGGGGTTTCAGATGCTGGAAGGACTTCAGGCTGGACAAAATTTAGTTTGGAAATTGCTTTTGCAGAAAAATATCACACAGTTTTTAGATATCAATTTAAATTATCAAGGCCGAAAAAGCGAAACGGGTAAAACTGTTCATACTGGAAATGTTCAGCTTCGTGCTTATTTTTAGCCCTTTGCAAAACCTATGCATAAATTGTTTATTTTTAATTTGAATTTTAAACCTTTAACCTTATGAAAAAATTATTTTTATTGTGTTTCATAGTTGTTTTTTCTTCTACATTCTATGCTCAGGAAACAACTGAAAAGGCTACTAAGAGCAAAACCGAAGCTGCGGCAAAAAAAGCCAAAGCAAAAAGCGATGCAGACAAAGCTGCTGCCGACGCTAAAAAAGAAGCCGCAAAATCTAAAAAAGCTGCAGATAAAGCGACGGAAGCATCGACAAAAGCTAAAAAAGAAGCAGCAAGCGCTGCCAAAAAATCAGCTGAAAAAGACGCGACCAAAGCAAAAAGTGAGGCAACAAAAGCAAAAACAGAAGCTGACAAAGCAAAGAAAACAGCAACAAAAGCTGAATCTGCATCAAAAACAGCTAAAAAAGATGCCGATGCAGCCAAGAAAGATGCCACAAAAGCAAAAAAATCTTCAGCAAAAACTTTAAAAGAAACAAACGAAAAAGCTCCGGCTGTTCCAGATAAAGTTACAGGAGAGTATAATGGAAAGAAAGTATATACAGGACCAAGAGGCGGTAAATACTACATTAATAAAAACGGTAATAAAACTTATATTCAGGATTAAAAGAAAGTTACCAAGACTTTGATCCTGAGATTGTAAGATACAAAACTGTGAAGCCGAACTTGCGTTCGGCTTTTTTTATTCAATCTAAAAAATGGCAAAAACTTAGTTCCCACAGTCCCAAAAGTTTGGGGATAGAACCTTAAAAAAAATATTGAGTTAATAATTTAGTAATACATTCAAAATAACACAGAAAGCTTATTTCTTTATCTTCGTTTTTAAAAAGCGTTAATTATGAGCATTGACTATTCTGCGAACAAAACAATTTTAGTTGCTCCATTAAACTGGGGATTGGGCCATGCCACAAGATGTATTCCGATTATTAAAGCGCTTCAAGAAAACAATTTTATTCCGATTATTGCGTCTGACGGTGTTGCATTAGCTTTATTGAGAAAAGAATTTCCTTATATACAAACACTTGAACTGCCATCGTATCATATTGAATATGCTAAAAACGGCAAAAACTTTAAATGGAAACTGATTAAAAACTTGCCTAAAATGATTACTGCTATTTTAGACGAGAAAAAAATCGTTAATTCCTGGATTAGAAAACATGGAATTGACGGCATTATTTCGGATAACCGATTGGGTGTTTTCAGCAGAAAAATTCCATCTGTATTTATGACGCATCAATTGAATGTCATGACTGGAAATACGACTTGGTTTACCAGTAAATGTCATCAATATTTTATAAAAAAATATACCGAATGCTGGGTTCCTGACACTAATGAAGGAACAAATTTAACGGGTGAATTGGGGCATTTAAAAACCAATCATCTGAACTTAAAATATATTGGGCCTTTAAGCAGAATGCGCCAAAAGGAAACTCCAAAAATATATGATTTAATGATCATTTTGTCTGGACCAGAACCTCAGCGCACTTATTTGGATGAAAAACTGCAAAAGGAAACTGTAAATTATCCAGGAAAAGTTGTTTTTATTCAAGGTATAGTAGAGAAAACACAAACCAAATGGCAAACAGGAAATGTAACATATTACAATTTCATGAATTCAAAACAATTAGAACAAACTTTTAATGAAAGTGAATTTGTACTCTGCCGTTCCGGATATACAACCGTAATGGATTTGGCCAAACTCGGAAAGAAAGCTTTCTTTATTCCAACTCCCGGGCAATATGAGCAGGAATATTTGGCGATAAAACTTCAGGAAGAAAATCTTGTACCTTATGCATTGCAAGACGACTTTACGATTGAAGATTTATCAAAGGTAAAGTCGTTTAAAGGTTTGTCTCAATTTAAAAATGATATAGACTGGGACTCGTTATTTACTGTTTTTGAAGACTAACTTAGAAGTTAAACTGCGCTTGCAATCGCAATAAATTTCCTTGTTGCCTGTTTATTGGGAGTACGCTGTCTTCAAAAGTTCTGTCTGCGATAACATATTCTGCAGTTAGTTCGAAAGCTTTCATTGGCTGCCATTCGATACCTAATTCGTAATCTCTTACAACATAGCTTCTGGCATCTTTTTCATATTTTTTTCCTCCATCATAATATTGAAATTTAGCGAAAGGATAAATATGCTGTTTTTTAATGTCCCATTTGTAATTCAATAAAACATAACCGCCGTCTAAATCTGTTTCATCAACAGTATTTGTTAGAGTATTATATCGCGGTCCTTTTCCTATATTATATTCGGTCTGGATTCCAAAAGGTCTTGGGTATAAAACGAAAGTCGCGCCTATTCTCTGGTCTTTTACATATTGAGGATCATTGACTATAACTCCTGATGAAATTTCTCCAGTAAAAGCCCATTTTCCTGTATAAGCCTGAATTCCGGGTTCGATAATCTGACTTCCGATAACAAACGGATATGTTACCCTCGCTACAACATTCAAATCTCTGTTTCCGTCTAATTTATTGGCAATTTGTCCGTTGTAAACTCCAAAGGCAAAAACGCCAAAATCGCCTGAACCTTTGTAACCGTCTTTTACCAACATGGCAAAACGTTCTCTGATTTCAGCAGGCGCCCAATAAAAGAATATCCCTAAATCACGCTCGTTTAATATTGCGCTGTTTAGTGCATCATTACGGTCTAAAGCCAAACGCTGTGAACTGGACTGCATATTTTCAAAACCATATGGAATTTTACTTTGCCCCACACGAACACGATATTCCTTCTTTTTATCAAAAGAAAGATCAAAATATAGGTCACGAATCTGAACAAAATTTTGGATTCCGGTACTTGGTGAACTGGCAAAATCAGGTTGAAAATAGAAAAAGACATTAGGATGAACTTGTCCAGAAAATACTAAACGCGCACGGCGAATAAAAAGTCCGTTGTTTGCTTTTGCGTCTGGAGCAGTAGAAGTTGTTCCCCAAGATTTATCGCATTGTTCGCACGAAACTTTGTCGTTTGTAGAAAAAAGACCGTTGTATCTTATTTGGGCATAACCTCTTAAAGAAATTTTGTCGTACCAATGTTCTTCTCCGCTGACTCCCGATTTGGTATCTGGAAGTTTTGCTTTGTTTATAGAATCTAAAATACGAATTACTTCGTTTTTTACATCCTGTTTATTTATTTCTTGAGCATTTGCTGTGAAATGTAACAACAACAAAACAATAATTAATTTTCTTTTTATCATCTTTTCTCTAATTCCCTTAATTTCAAGGTGCAAAGATCACTCACCTATGTTAAGAAATCATTAACAAGATGTTACCATAATAAAAATTTAATGTTATGGACTGAATCCAAATGTTTATTTATTGTTAAATGCGTTTATTTGAGCTTTAAGTATAAATGAGGTTACAATTATTTAACCTCGGGTTTTATTGTTTTATTTGTTTTTTCTAGCGTAAAAGAAAATTCAGAACCAATTCCGAATTCACTTTCGACATAAACTTTCTCTTTATGCGCTTCGATAATATGTTTTACGATCGCTAAACCTAAACCAGAACCGCCTTCAGAACGCGTTCCGCTTTTATCAACTCTATAAAAACGTTCAAAAAGCCTTGGAATATTTTGTTTTTCAACACCTTCTCCATTGTCGCTAATACGAATGAGCACTTTTTTCTTTGTTAGATTTACTACTCCAACTTCAGTTAAACCGCCTTCTTTACCATACTTAATAGAGTTTACAATCAAGTTTTCTAAAACCTGCTGAATTCTATCTTGATCGCCATGTACAAGAACTGATTTTATGTTTTTACTTTCAAAAGCCAAGTTGATTTTCTTTTTATCAGCTTTCATTTCTAATAAATCAAAGACGTTCTGAATCAGCTCAACGATATCAAAATCAGTCATATTCAAATCTAAATCACCCGATTCTAATTTAGTAATCATATCTAAATCTTCGACTATATATATAAGTCGCTCCACACCTTTCTCGGCACGTTTTAAATATTTTTTACGAATGTTCTTGTCATCCATCGCTCCGTCAAGCAAAGTCGAAACATAACCTTGAACGGTAAACAAAGGCGTTTTAAGTTCGTGAGATATATTTCCTAAAAACTCTCTTCGGTATTCTTCACGAATTTCAAGCATTTCGATTTCCAGCTTTTTATCAGTAGCAAACTTTTTCACTTCGCGCGAAAGCGTTTCCATATCTGTCGTTATGGGCTGATTGATAAGCGTTGTCGATTCTAACAACGAAACCTCATCGTAAATTTTCTTTACTCTTCTGTAAATAAAACGTTCTACACGATATTGCAAAACTAAAAATGAGAAAATATAAATTGAGATTATGAAAATTATTCCAAACGCAACTTGATGCTTTAGTTGATTTTTATAAAACAAATTCATCAAGATCAGCACAAATCCTGTCCCAAAAAGACTTATATATAATGCCGATTTTACAGCAAATTTGTATGTTTTTTTAAAATTAATTTTCATCGGTAGTATTAACCATTAAGAGATTAAGAAAAATTAAGTTTTCTTTTGAGTTTGTAAATTTCTTTAAATTAACATTTGAACTCAAAACAAAGTTAACTCAAAAACCATATAAGAAATTAAAGTTCACGTGATCTTTAATTTCCTATATGGTTTATTTTTTTATATAATCCAAATCCGTTTAATCTTCAGCAAAATACTAAAAGCCTTAGCAACTTAGAACCTCAGCATCTTAAAAAAACTTATACTTCAAATTTATAACCAACACCTTTTATTGTTTTAAAAAGGTCTTCTCCTATTTTTTCTCGAAGTTTTCTAATGTGAACGTCGATTGTTCTTCCTCCAACCACAACTTCATTTCCCCAAACTTTATCTAGAATTTCATCTCTTTTAAAAACTTTTCCAGGTTTAGAAGCCAATAAATAAAACAATTCGAATTCTTTTCTTGGCAAAGCAATTTCGACATTGCCTTTGATGATTTTGTATTCTTCTCGGTTAATCTCGATTCCGCCAACATTTAAGGTATCGCTGACTACTTCTTGTTCTTTTAACCTTCTTAACAAAGCCTTTACTTTGCTTACCAATAATTTTGGTTTTATTGGTTTTGTGATATAGTCATCAGCACCTGCGTCAAAACCAGCAACTTGAGAGTAATCTTCGCTTCTTGCGGTTAGAAATGTTATGATAACATTATTTAATTCTGGAATTTTTCTGATGTGTTCACAAGCTTCCATCCCGTCCATTTCAGCCATCATTACATCCATAATGATTAATTGTGGCAATTCTTTCTGAGCCTTTGCTATTGCTTCTTTTCCGTTAGAAGCCGTTACAATTTGGTAGCCTTCCTGTGCAAGGTTATAGCCAACGATTTCTAAGATATCTGGTTCGTCGTCAACTAATAAAATCTTGGTTTGTGTTTTTTTCATAAATAGCAAAAATAGAGATTCTTACATCAAATTTTCTTTATTATATATTCGATGTTTTTTATTTCACAGCGTAAATATACTAACAAAACAGCCGTTAAAAAATACGGTTAACTGTAATTTAATTTGGTAACAATTTGATAATCTTGACAACACAAAAACATAACAAGTCCCTAACATGAACTTTACATCGCGTTTCTTTCTTTGCACAAAAATAAATTAAACACAACACTGAAATGAAATTCAATTTAAAATTTCTATTTATCACATTATTTATCTGTACGATTTCGATCGCGCAAAACAAAGGTACAATTTCTGGTGTATTAACCGACAAAGAAACTAATAATGAAGTACTTCCTTTTGCAAACATCCTAATAAAAGGAACAAATATCAGCACAAACACTGACATTGACGGAAAATATTCGTTGAGTGTAAATCCAGGAACTTATACTATTATATTTAGCTTCGTTGGATATGAATCTGTAGAAAAACCAGTAACAGTTGCAGCAAACGAAACTGTCACTGTAAATCAAGTACTTTCATCTGGCGGTTATACGCTAAAAGATGTTGTTGTAAAATCGACAGCAAACAAAGAAAAAGAAACTGCTTTATTGCTAGACCAAAAAAATGCTGTTGTAATCAAACAAAGTATTGGTGCACAGGAAATGTCTAGAAAAGGTGTTAGCGATGTAGAAGAAGGTTTGACTAAAGTAACCGGAATCACTAAAGTTGGATCGAGAGGTTTATTTGTTCGTGGTCTTGAAGACAGATACAACAACTTATTAATTAACGATCTTGCTGTTCCATCAAACAGCCCTTTCTCAAAAATTGTCCCTCTTGACTTGTTTCCAACAAATATTATAGGTGTTATTGATGTATACAAAACATTTAACCCAAACATTTATGGAGATTTCGCTGGTGGAACTTTTAATATTCAAACTTCTAAAGTTTCTAAAAGCATTACCAAAATAAATATTGGCGCAGGATATACTACTGGAAACAGTTTTAAAGATTTCTTACTTTCTAGTGATGCAGATTCTGCTGCAGGATTTTTTGGATTTAACGGAAAAGACAGAGAGTTACCAAGCTTTTTAGGTGAAACTGCTGGCAGATCGACTTTTACAACAGATCAGGCATTAAACTCTGTAAGCGGTGATAAAGGTTTCAATGTAAATAAAAGCAAAAGCCCATTAAACTCTAGCTTCAATTTTCTTCATGCCGAAAAATTTGACCTAAGCAATGATCGTAACATTTCATACTTATTGTCTCTTAATTTCGACAATAGTTATGCTGTTAGAGAAGGTGTCAGCAGAACACTTCAAACTCTTGGTGATAAATACAATAATGATTTTATTAATACTGAATATCGCCTTAAGACCAGTACATCTGCGTTAGTAGGAGTAAATTATACTACTGAAAGATTTAAGTTAGCGTTTAACACATTGTATTTAAAAACAACATTAAATTCAATTTTAGATCAATACGGAGTTTTAAGCAATAATGGAGTTAAAAATAACTTTATCCGTACTAACCAATTGGACAAAACGGATTATTTAAATGCTCAATTATTAGGAGAATACAATTTGACAGAAGATAAAAACCAAACTTTAAAAGCAGGTGTATCTTATGCAAATACAAAATACGGACAACCTGATAGAAAATTTTTCTCAGGTACGCAGGAAGCTGAAAATCAAATTAACACTTCTTATGGTGGAAACAACTTCTTACGCCAGTATTTAGATGTAGACGGAAATGTATTCGTTTCTGGATTATTAGAATACAACTTGAAATTTGGAAAAGATGCAAAACAAAACAAATTGACAGTTGGTTATAATGGAAATGCTTCTAAAATGGAATCTTCTTACCGATTCGTTGCAAGTAACGGTGGGACTTTTTCATCAGCAGACATAAACAATATTGACACAAAAATTACAAATGACATTAACAGTAGTGCCGTTTTCTTTAACGAAAGTTCAAACACAACGTACAAAGTAAAACTTAATGAAAGTGCAAATGCAGGATATGCAAACTTATTCTTGAAATTTGCAGAAAAATTTGAACTTAACGGAGGAGTAAGAGTTGAAAGCACTATTAAAGAAACATATTACAGAACTTTAGGTTCTTTTGATGATCCTTTCAAATTAAAAAAATACAACAACCTTTATGTTTTGCCATCGTTAAACGTAAAATATCTTTTAAACGAAACCTCAAACATTCGTTTTGCAGCAAGTAAAACATACACAAAACCGGTTGTAATGGAATCTTTCCCGATATCATACATCAATGCAGATAATACTTCGACACAAGGAAATTCTTTATTGAAAAATAGTGACAACTATAATGTTGATTTGAAATACGAAATTTTCCCTACAAATAAAGAAATGATGACTTTTGGAGTATTCGGGAAATATATTGACAATCCGATCGAGAGAACTTTTATTGCTAATGCAACATCTGGAACTGTAACTACATTTTTAAATTCAGATAACGCAACATTATTTGGAGCTGAAGTTGAATTTTTATTAGGATTAAACAGAATAAGTGAAAATTTAGAACATTTCTCTTTTGGATTGAACGCTTCAGTTATGTCAACAAAAGTAAATGTTGCAGCTACTTACGAATCTCAGGACGAAGACGGTAATATTACAGTTAAAAATTCAATCGAAACACACCAAACAAGATCTTTACAAGGTGCTTCAGACTGGTTAGTTAATTCTGATTTGAAGTATGAATTTAATTTAGCTAAAGACTGGACAAATACAATGTCACTTGTTTATGGTGTATTCGGAAAAAGAATTTATGCAGTAGGTACAAACGGTCAGGACAATACTTATGAATTACCAGTATCGCAATTAGACTTTGTTTGGGGAAGTAAAATCTCAGAACATTTTGATGTAAAATTCACAGCTGACAATTTATTGAATCCAGAAAGAAAATTAGAATTTGGAAACAACGGAACTGTAAAAGTTGACGAACCATCTTTATTAGCCAACAGCTATAAAAAAGGTGTCGGTTTCTCTTTCAAAGTTGGATATACTTTTTAATACAACAACATACAAAATTCAAAGCTCCAGATATCTGGAGCTTTTTTTATTTTAAAAATCAACAAAAATATCGCTTAACATTCTCTTCACATTTAAATTGATTTTTGGTAACTGTAATGTAATGTTCAGATAACACCCTAAAGAGATTTACGGCTTAATTTTGAAAAAAATAAAAACGAATAATACAACACAAAAAACTATGAAAACTAAAATTCTTGCTTTAGCACTTGCTACAGGTTTATTTTTTAATTCTTGCTCAAGCAGCGACGATCCAACTCCTGCACCAACACCAGTAACAGGTGAAATTACAGGTCCAATAACTGCAAACAAAACTTACGCTTACGGTAACTATACATTAAAAGGTATTGTAAAAATCAATGCTGGTGTAACTGTAACTTTTGATGCAGGTTCTACTGTTACTATTGACAAAGCTACAGGAGACAACGCTTTAGTTGTTTTAAACGGAGCAAAATTAATTGTAAACGGAACTGCTGACAAACCAGTAGTATTTACAGAAAAATCTAAAGTTCCAGGTTCTTGGGGAGGTATCATCATGTACGGTGATGCACCTGCAAAAGTTGCTGGAGGAGGAACTTCTTCAACTTCAGAAGATGGAAATAATATTTCTTACGGAGGAACCAATGCAACTCACAATGGTGGTTCATTAAACTATGTAAGAGTTGAATACGCTGGATCTAAATTAGCTGATGGTCAAAAAGAAAACAATGCTTTCACATTCTACTCAGTAGGTTCTGGAACAACTTTAGATCACTTAGTTGCTTACAAAGGAGCTGATGACGGATTCGAATTTTTCGGAGGAACTGTAAGCATGACAAATGCTATCTCTTTCGGTAACTATGATGACGCATTTGACTGGCAAGATGGATGGCAAGGTACTGCTAATACAAACTGGTATGCTTACCAAACTGGAAAAGGAAACTACGGAATGGAAATCGAAGCGTCTGCAAATGACAATGCTTTTGGACCAAAAGTTTCTAACATTACTTTAAAAAGAGAAGCTTCTAACGTTCCTGAAGTTGGAGATAATCAAGTTGATGCTTTCCAATTCAAAAGAGAAGGTAACGGAGAATACAGCAATATCATTGTTGATGGTTACGGAAACTTTACAACTGGAACTACAACTTACCAAGGTGCTGTAGTTAGTATCTTAGATGCTGCAACTAATACTCACCAAGTGAATACATCTAAAATTAAAGTTTTAAATGTTAAAATTTCTAACACTACACTTATAGTACCAACTAACGGTGCTACTGGATTTACAGTTGCTTTCCCAGCTGGAACTTTCACAACTAGTACTACTGCTACAGGAGCTTCATTAACTGCTGGAGCTTGGGCTTCAGTTGACGGTGCAAGCTTGATCAAATAATAAGAATCATCTTATAAAATGTTAAAAACATCCTAAAATTTTAGGATGTTTTTTTTTGGCGTAATTTTTGTAATTTTTTTTGTATATTTACCGTAACCAAAATAACGCGATGGCAAAAAACTACTTTTATATTACATTCTTATTGGCATTTTTCTTTACTGTAAGTGTTTCGGCACAAGACAGTAAGCAATTACCAAAACCTCAAGAGACTACAACTATTGAGGGACTAAGCTTGTACCCTAATCCAGTGACTAACGGAAAAGTAAATATTTCATCAAAAAATGATTTAGAAAAAGAAATAATCATTTTTGATATTTTGGGTAAAAAAGTACTTCAAACACATTTAAGTTCAAGAGAATTAAACGTTTCGGATTTGGTTCCTGGCGTTTATATCATTAAAATAAGTGAAGAAAATGCTTCCGCAACGCGAAAGCTCATTATTCGATAAAAATATAAAAAAAAGCTCCTAATTGGAGCTTTTTTAGTTTACAGTCGCAGTGGAAGTTTTCAGTAAACAGACTGCACAAAACTCAGACTGAAAACTGAGACTGAAAAACGAGACTGAAAACTAAAAAACAATATCTTTGCACAAAAAAAGTTTTGATTACAGCAAGCGATATATTTACCATTTCGAGTCAGAAACAATTTGAAAAAATAGCATTAAAAGTGTTTCGTTTTCAGCACGAAAATAATCCGGTATATCGTGATTTTTGTGACTTTTTAAAAGTAAACCCACAACAGGTAAAATCTTTAGAGCAAATTCCGTTTCTGCCTATTCAGTTTTTCAAAAGCCATGATGTCATTTCTAACGCAAATCCTGCTCAAGTAACTTTTACCAGCAGCGGTACAACCGGAATGATTACCAGCAGACATTTGGTTACGGATGTTTCTCTTTATGAAGAAAGCTACCGCAACGGGTTTTCTCAGTTTTATGGCAATATCGAGGATTACGTTGTTTTGGCCCTTTTACCGTCTTATCTCGAACGTGATGGATCTTCGCTTATTTATATGGTCGAAGATTTAATTAAACTCTCCAATCAGCCTGACAGCGGGTTTTATCTACACAATCACGACGACTTAATTAAAAAACTTACAGCTTTAGATCAATCTGGTCAAAATGTCATCCTAATTGGCGTTACATATGCTCTTTTAGATTTAATCGAAAAACATACATTCAAACTCCAGAATACCATTATTATGGAAACCGGAGGCATGAAAGGCAAACGTAAAGAAATGATTCGCGAAGAACTGCATGAACAACTTTGTCAAGGTTTTGGTGTTACTGCAATTCACTCAGAATACGGCATGACTGAACTTTTAGCGCAAGCGTATTCTTTAGGTGAAGGTATTTTCGAATGCCCGTCTTGGATGCACATTTTAGTTCGCGATCCAGAAGACGCACTCACTTACGTGAAAGACGGAAAAACCGGAGGCATCAACGTTATTGATTTGGCTAATATAAATTCATGCTCTTTTATTGCCACTCAAGATTTGGGCAAAAAAAATCCCAACAACTCTTTCGAGGTATTGGGACGTTTTGATAATTCTGATATTCGAGGTTGCAACCTCATGGTTTTGTAATTAAACCACTCTAATTACAAAATAATTTTTCTTTCCGCTTTGCAATAATACAAACTGATTGTTGATCAAATCATTTGCAGTCAACACAAAATCTTCTTTAATTTTTTCTCTGTTCACAGAAATTGAATTCGCCGTCAAAGCTCTTCTTGCTTCTCCGTTAGATTTAAAGAAACCTGTTTTTTCGTTTAAAACTGAAACAATATCCAAGCCGTTTTGTAAATCAGCTTTTGCAATTTCTGCTTGTGGCACTCCGTCAAAGACTTCTAGAAAAGTCGCTTCATCCAGTTGTTTTAAATCTTCTGCAGTTGAATTTCCGAACAAAATATTCGAAGCTTGAATTGCTTTTTCTAATTCTTCTTTGCTGTGAACAAAGATCGTGATTTCTTCAGCTAATTTCTTTTGTAAAACTCTTAAATGTGGAGCTTCCTTATGTTGTTCAATTAAAGCATCAATTGCATCCTTCTCTAAGAAAGTAAAGATCTTGATGTATTTTTCTGCATCGACATCTGTTGCGTTTACCCAAAATTGGTAAAATTTATAAACAGAAGTTTTATCAGCATCTAACCAAACATTTCCTCCTTCAGATTTTCCGAATTTAGAACCGTCTGCTTTTGTAATCAAAGGCGTTGTCAAAGCAAAAGCTTTCGCACTTTCTCCACCCATTCTGCGAACTAATTCTGTACCCGTAGTGATATTTCCCCATTGGTCAGAACCTCCCATTTGCAAAAGGCAGTTGTTGTTTTTATATAAATGATAAAAATCGTAACCTTGAATTAACTGATACGTGAATTCGGTAAAAGACATTCCTTCTCCTTCTCCGCTTAATCTCTTTTTAACAGAATCCTTTGCCATCATATAATTTACCGTGATACGTTTTCCAACTTCACGAGCAAAGTCAATAAAGGAGAATTCTTTCATCCAATCATAGTTGTTTACCATAATCGGAGCATTTGAATCCGTAGAATTAAAATCTAAGAAACGAGACAAAACACTTTTAATTCCAGCAACGTTTTTGGCCAGCGTTTCTTCGTTCAGCAAATTTCTTTCATCAGATTTCCCAGAAGGATCACCAATCATCCCGGTTGCGCCACCAACCAAAGCAATAGGCTGATGTCCAAAATTCTTCAAGTGAACCAATAAAATAATCTGAACCATACTGCCAATATGTAAAGAATCTGCCGTTGGATCAAAACCTATATAAGCCGTTGTTACTTCTTTAAGCAATTGTTCTTCCGTTCCTGGCATGCTGTCATGGTACAAACCGCGCCACTTTAATTCTTCAACTAGATTCTTCATTTTTTAAAATAATTTGCGCAAATATAAGGATTGTGAATTGCAATATCAAAAAGGTTTGCCACAAAGGCACTAAGACACAAAGAAGAATTAAAAAACTTGCCAATTTGTGACAAAACAAAAAACTTAGCGTCTTTGCGCCTTTGTCGCAAAAACCAAAGATTGTGAATCGCAATATCAAAAAGGTTTGCCACAAAGGCACTAAGACACAAAGAAGAATTAAAAAACTTTGACAATTTGTGGCAAAACAAAAAACTTAGCGTCTTTGCGCCTTTGTCGCAAAAACCAAGATTGTGAATTGCAATATCAAAAAGGTTTGCCACAAAGGCAATAACACACAAGGAAGAATTAAAAAACTTTGCCAATTTGTAGCAAAACAAAAAACTTAGCATCTTTGCGCCTTTGTGGCAAAAACCAAAGATTGTGAATCGCAATATCAAAAAGGTTTACCACAAAGGCACTAAGACACAAAGAAGAATTAAAAAACTTGCCAATTTGTGACAAAACAAAAAACTTAGCGTCTTTGCGTCTTTGTGGCAAAAACCAAAATAAGTATCTTTACAAAATGGTATTAGTAACAGGAGGAACTGGTTTAGTCGGCGCGCATTTATTGCTTCATTTAATTGAAAATGGAGAAAATGTTCGGGCTATTTATCGAAATTCAAATAACATCCAGAAAACAAAATCACTTTTTGAACTGTATAAAAAAGCTTTTTTGTTTGAAAAAATCAATTGGATTGAAGCCGATATTTTAGATGTTCCTTCATTAGAAATTGCTTTCGCAGATGTGAATTACGTATATCATTGCGCTGCTTTGATTTCATTTGATCCTAAAGACGAAGATGCACTTCGAAAAACCAATATTGAGGGAACGGCCAATATGGTTAATTTTTCTATCGCAAAAGGGGTAAAGAAATTCTGTTTTGTAAGTTCGATTGCAGCGCTAGGAGATTTAGCTGCTCACGAAACTTATATAACTGAAGAAACAGATTGGAACCCAGAAAAACCGCACAGCGATTACGCCATTTCTAAATATGGTGCCGAAATGGAAGTTTGGCGCGCAGTTCAAGAAGGATTAGATGTTATTATTTTAAATCCGGGAGTTATTTTAGCAAAGATTCCAACGGCAAAAATCTACAATGAAGGAAGTGGCCAGCTTTATACAAAAGTTGCTGATGGACTTTATTTTTACACACTTGGAAATACCGGTTTCATAACTGTAGATGATGTTGTAAGAATAGCAAGTGAATTAATGAAAAGCGATATTAAAAACGAGCGATTTACCTTAATTGCAGACAATATTGTTTTCCGTGATATATTAAATACAATTGCAGAAGCTTTAAAAGTAAAAAAGCCAAGCATTCACGCAACACCTTTAATAATGAATCTACTTTGGATAGCCGACGTAATATTCTCTACGCTGTTTTTTCAAAAGAGAAGAATGACAAAGGCAACAGCAAAAGCATCATATTCTAAAAATCTGTATTCAAATGAAAAAATAAAAACCGCTCTTGGAACGGTTTTTCTAGATGTACATCAATATATAAAAGACGTTTCAAAAATATAAACTATCTTATTTGAAGCGTTCTTCGTATTGAATCAATATTGACTGGTTTTGAAGGTTTTGCTTCATTCAGCTTTGGAGCTGGCTCTGATTTTCCTTTATTCTTTTTAGCCACTTTCGCTGCTTTTTTCTCTTCAAGTTTAACGATAGAATCTGTTGCCCTCTGTTTTACAGCTATTCGCTTGCCAAGTTCGTCGAACATTTCTTTGTACGCATTAAAATCTGCTGCGTAATACATATTACTTTGAGCAAACTGCAGACTGTCCACTTTGTATTTTTTCAGCACATACTTTTTAGGATCTGCATCAACCGAATCCAAAGAAAGTGGATTTTGATATTTCATAGCCTCTAAAAGTGACAAGTCATACATAATATCAATCATTTTTCCTTTCTCGATAAGTCCTTTTGGTTCTTTTACCAATTCTTTTTTACAACTTATCGAAAGAGACAAAACCAATATTATAAATACAAAATTCTTCATTTTAGCTTTTTATCTGTCAAACAATAATCTTTTTCCAGCGCGGATATCTTTTACTTTAAAATTATTGTAAACCATTTCTCCGTTTACAAAAGTATGTGTAATTCTCGATTTAAAAGTATAATTGTCAAAAGGCGACCAACCGCATTTTGCTAGAATATTCTCTGGTTTTACACTCCAAGGCAAACTTGGATTAACAATAACTAAATCAGCAAAATAACCTTCTTTAATAAAACCTCTTTTTTCGATTTTGAAAATTTTAGCCGGATTATGGCACATTTTTTCAACAATTTTCTCTACAGTAATTTTTCCTTGGTGATGTGCTTCGAACATGGCAACAACTGCATGCTGTACAAGCGGACCTCCAGAAGGCGCTTTTAAGTACGACTGCATTTTTTCTTCCTTTGTATGTGGAGCATGGTCAGTTGCAATAACATCAATACGGCCGTCATTCAAGGCTTTCCAAAGTTCAGCGCGATCTTCAGCAGTTTTTACAGCAGGATTCCATTTAATGAAATTTCCTTTTGTTTTGTAATCTTCATCCGTAAACCAAAGATGATGTACACATACCTCAGCAGTGATTTTTTTATCTTCTACCGGAATTTTATTCGAGAACAATTCCATTTCTTTCGCTGTAGAAAGATGAAAAATATGCAATCTAGCGCCTGTTTTTTTCGCTAAAGCCACAGCTTTTGAAGACGAAATATAACAAGCCTCAGCACTGCGGATTAAGTGATGCGCCGTTACAGGAACATCGTCACCATATTTTTCTTTGAATTCGGCTAAATTATTTTGAATAGTAGTTTCATCTTCACAATGGACCGCAATTAACATTGGCGTGCTTGAAAATATTTTTTCTAAAACAGCTTCGTTATCAACCAGCATATTTCCGGTTGAAGAACCTAGAAAAATTTTAATTCCCGCAACATTTTTCGGATTCGTTTTTAGAACTTCTTCTAAATTATCGTTCGTTGCACCCATCATAAACGAATAATTCGCAAATGATTTTACTGCTGCAATCTGATATTTATCTTCAAGGATTTCTTGAGTAACGGCATTCGGAACTGTATTTGGCTGTTCTATAAAAGAAGTAATACCGCCAGCAACTGCTGCTCTCGATTCTGATTCAATATCACCTTTATGTGTTAATCCTGGTTCTCTAAAATGTACCTGATCGTCAATAGCACCGGGCATTAAATAACTTCCTTCTGCATCTACAACAATACAATCTGATGTTTTTAGGCTTATACTGTCTGAAATCTCAACAATTAAGTCGTTCTCAATCAAAACATCACCTTCAAAAATAGATCCTTCGTTTACAATTTTTGCATTTTTGATTAAAATCCTGTTCATCGCCTTTCGTTTATAATGTATTGAATAATTTTTTTAATCGAAGAGAAATTACGCCAAGGATCGCTTCTTTAATAATAGCATTGCTCATTTTTGAAACACCCTTTGTTCTATCCGTAAAAATAATTGGAACTTCGGTTATTTCAAATTTACCACAATATGTTCTATATTTCATCTCAATTTGAAAAGCATATCCAACAAATTTTATTTTGTTAAGATTTATCTTTTCTAAAACTTGTCTTTTATAACAAACAAAACCTGCGGTCGCGTCATGAATTTTCATTCCGGTAATAAATTTTACGTAAACCGAAGCAAAATAAGACATCAGTACTCTGCTCAAAGGCCAGTTTACCACATTTACACCCGTTACATAACGAGAGCCAACAGCTAAATCAGCGCCTCCAAAATGGCAGGCGTCAAATAATTTTTCAAGATCATTTGGATTATGAGAGAAATCAGCATCCATCTCAAAAATGTAATCATAATTGCGTTCTAAAGCCCATTTAAAACCATGAACATAAGCAGTTCCTAAACCAGATTTTTTGGCTCTTTTTTCTAAAAACAGCCTTCCAGGATATTCTTCCTGAAGCGCAATCACTTTATTGGCAGTGAAATCTGGCGAGTTATCATCTATTATTAAAAGATGAAAAGGTTTATGTTGCGAAAGGACAGCTCTAACTATACTTTCAATATTTTCGATTTCGTTGTAAGTGGGAATTATGACAATACAATCATTCATTTTTCTGCGTAAATTTCACCGCAAAAGTAAACTTTTTATAGCATTTGATTCATAATAAATATATAATAAAAGTATTGAGCCAAAAAATTACTAATTTTGTATCGTTATGATTGAACAACTTCACCCCAGAATCCTCGAAAACAAAGATTGGGCAACACTTTTATTTGTGGTGGCCTTTGCTATCGTTGCAATGACAAAATCTGCTTATGAAACACGATTCAGTGAATTCAGCAAGCTTATTATTTCAGACAAATACGCAAAAATTTATCGTGACGGCAATCTAAAAAGCAGTTTTACGGTTGGTTTATTTTTCGTGCAGGTTATTTCGTTTGCTTTTTTCATTCAGCTTACGATGCATATTTTTGACGATACCGTAGAAAAAACCGATTATATTTTGTTTATTCAGATCGCTACTTTTTTACTTTATTTTATTCTGGCCAAGTTCTTAATTGAGAAAATTGTCGCGACTTCTTTCAATATTGATGATTTTGTAGATCTTTTTAACTTACAAAAAGTAACCTATAGAACTTATATTGGAGTTTTGATCCTTCCTATAAATGCCATTTTGTTTTATTATGACAATATTCCTAAAACTATACCGCTAGCAATCATAGGCGTTTCGCTCTGTATAAGCGTATACTCTTACTTTATTTCAATTAAAACGTATCAAAATGTAATAATCGGCAAGTTATTTTATTTTATTTTATATCTTTGCGCACTTGAAATAGCCCCTTATTATTTTCTCTATTATTGGATTACAAAAGGGAGTGCTTAGAAAATGTTTATAATATGAAAGTGAAAACAATTTTGGTGTCACAGCCTGAACCTAAAGTGGAAAATTCCCCATACTTTGAGCTCCAACAAAAACACAAAATAAAAATTGATTTCAGACCATTTATTCATGTGGAAGGGGTTAACGCAAAAGAGATTCGATTACAAAAAATTGATCTTAATCATTATACTGCGATTATTTTGACAAGCAGAAATGCAGTTGATCATTTTTTCAGAGTAGCCGATGAAATGCGCTATAAAGTTCCTGAAGGATTGAAATATTTTTGTCAATCTGAAGCAGTTGCGTTTTACCTGCAAAAATATGTAGTGTACAGAAAACGTAAAATTTATGTGGGAGCAAAAGACTTTGCAGACTTATCACCGCTGATCAAAAAATACAAAGACGAGAAATTCTTGTTACCGGCATCTGATCAATTAAATGCTGATGCACCTATTACATTAAACAATCTGAAAGTAGATTGGGCACAAGCTATTTTTTATAGAACTGTAATGAGTGATTTATCTGATTTAGCTGATGTTTATTATGATGTTTTAGCTTTTTTCAGTCCAACTGGAATTAAATCATTATTTAAAAATTTCCCAGATTTTCAGCAAAACAATACCAGAATCGCTGTTTTTGGAAGCACAACTCAAAAAGAAGCTTTAGACCATGGATTAAGAATTGATATTCTTGCTCCAACACCTGAAACTCCTTCTATGACAATGGCTTTAGAAAAATACATTAGTGAAGCAAACAAAGGAAAATAAATCCTTAACAATATTAAAATCTTTTAAATTCCAAATTCTAACTTTATCTGTTGGAATTTGGAATTTTTCTTTTAAATCAATCTTTTCTGATCTTTGTAAAAGTTTAAAATTTATACAAAGAAATACAGGCAATCAATTCTATTTGGAATTTGGAATTTTTAAAATTGGAATTTTATTTTCCCCTCATTTTGAGTACATTTGATTTCTAACTAAAACCAAATCACTAAAATTAGTTTCAAATTTAAACTCTTATGAAAATCAACTCCCTTCTAATTGAAATTGATGGCATCGACAAAGAAATTCTTCGTTATTTAATGGATGATGCCCGAAAACCTATTTTGCAAATTGCTAATAAAATAGGCATTTCTGGAGCCGCAATTCATCAGCGTCTAAAAAAACTAGAACAATCTGGCGTGATTTCCGGATCAAAATTTACTGTAAATCCAAAGGTTTTAGGCTACAATACTATGGCGTTTATTGGCGTTTATCTTGACAAAGCTTCGCGAAACTCTGAAGCTGTAAAAGATTTAAGAAAAATTCCTGAGGTTTTAGAATGCCATTACACTACAGGAAACTGGTCTGTACTAATTAAAATTATCTGTCGCGACAACGAACATTTAATGCAGCTTTTAAATACTAAAATTCAAGCCATTGAAGGTGTTTCAAGAACAGAAACTTTTATTTCGCTTGATCAGCAGATTGACAGACAGATTCAGTTATAATGAGATAATGTGGCAATTTGATAATTAGGTAATTTCAAAATACTTCACAAAAAACCCGACAAGTTTTTAAAACCTGTCGGGTTTGCTATAAAATTCTCTAATTGACTAATTAGCAAATTAGTTTCTCCTGCTGCTCCCTGAATAAATCGAAATATAGTATAACAACGTTGCAATAGATCCTATCGCCGCAACAACATACGTTCTTGCCGCCCATTTTAAAGCGTCTTTTGCTCCAGCTTGTTCCTCTTGTGTCAGCATGTGTTTATTTTCAAGCCACGCCAACGCCCTGTTGCTCGCATCGTATTCTACAGGCAAAGTTATAACTGAAAATAAAGTTGTTGCTGCAAAAATCACAATTCCTACTAACAATAACTGCGGAAAAGTTTTAATCATCAAAATTCCAGCAATCAAAATCCATTGTACGTAATTTGACGCCACACTTACAATTGGAACTAATTTAGAACGCATTGTAAGCCATTCATAACCAATTGCATGTTGTACTGCGTGACCACATTCGTGTGCGGCAACTGCCGCCGCTGCTGTATTGCGATGATTGTAAACTGCTTCACTCAAATTCACTGTTTTATCTGACGGATTGTAATGATCTGTCAATTGACCTGGAGTCGAAATAACGCGCACATCTGTTATTCCGTTATCGGCAAGCATTTTTTCTGCAATTTCAGCACCGCTCATTCCGTTTTTTAACTGCAATTGAGAATATAATTCGAATTTACTTTTAAGTCTAGAGCTTACTAACCAGCTAAAAAGCATAATTAGTCCGGCAATAATTAAATATCCACTTCCCATATTTTTGTTTTTTTTGATTGAATTTTAAAGTTACAAAACAAACTGCAATTTATGAACCAATTTCAAAAAATGTCATTTTGGCATTATTATTCAATTCCAAATCAAAAAATTCCAAATCTAAGCGAACGTTGAAATTTGGAATTACTTAAAAATTAAAATCAAAACTTACAACAGCTGTTTGTCTATTTCTTCAAACTTCTCAATGAGACTGTTTAGCTTTTCGTCTTGTTTTTTAATTTGCTTCGGACGGATATAAAACCAATTAAATCCAATCCATAGCAACGTTACGCCGTAAGTAATCAAAGCATAAAAAACCGTCATTCTCGAAGCGTATTCATACATATACAAACAGATTCCGACAAGAAGCAAAACAAAATACCAGCTTAATATTGTCGACTGCATAAACTGCTGTTTTTTCTTAATTAAAATCAGTTTTTGCAAATATTCATGATTGGTTTGAGTGGCATCAATATTTTTAAAATCTTTTAATGAACGATTATAAACAAAAACATACATCGCCATTGCTGCGATCGCTAAAACAATTCCGATTTTACTCGAAATAAACTGTGGCTGATAATAATACCAAACAAACAGAATAAAGGCGCTTGTAGCAAAAAGCAAAATATTAGTTTTCCATAAACTGCGTAAATTTACTTTTTTAAATTGTTTTAATCGTGCTAGCAAATCCTCGATATTGGGTTGACTTACGGTTTGTTTTTTCCATAAATCTTTGAAATCTATATTATTGTTGTCCATTTTCTTTAAATTTTTGAGTCAATTTTTCTTTGATTCTGTGAATTTTCACTCTAACATTTGCTTCAGAAAGCCCAACAATTTTGGCGATTTCTGCTTGCTTAACATCTTCTAATTCCAGTGAAATAATAATACGTTCGGTTTCTGGCAATTCTGCTATGCATTTATACAAAAACTGAATTTGAGGCTCTATCGATTGTTGCTTTTCTTCGGTTAAATGAATCGGCAAATCAGATTTTGGGAATCGTTTTTCTTTTTCAATCTGCCTTAAACAATTATTAGAAGCAATTCTAAAAATCCAAGTTCCAATCGCCGATTCATTTCTAAACGTTTCCAGCTTTTGCCAAACAATTATGAAGGTTTCCTGAGCCAAATCCTGCGCTATATCATAATCGTTCACAAAACCCATGCAAAGCCTGAATATTCGATCCCAGTACGTTTTATAAATATCTTCAAATTCCATTCTTACGATTTTAGAAAATTGTTTAACTGTCCTAAATACCAAGCTGTATCATCATACATTATAAAGTGCAAGCCTTTAGTCGCATATTGAAAATTAGCCGTTTTCAAGTTTTTATATTGTCCCTCAATTGCTGGTTTTAAATTTATAAAATAAGATTCTAATAAAATTAAGGCTGGGCATTTTATCGCCGAGATTCTTTCTCGCAAATCAGTATTAAAGAAATCACAATACATTTGAGCAAAAGTTGTTCGGTCAGATTTTATACTCCAATCTACAACAATATCCAGTTTTGATGCGTCTTGCATAAGTCTTGGCATAGTACCTTTTTGCATTTCATAAAACTGAGAATCAGACATCGCTGTCATTTGCGTTACCATTGGCGAACAATCGTTATTTTCTTTTGATTTAAAAGAAGCATCACTCAAAGCAGCCAAACACGGAAGCGCATCAACTACAACAATTTTCCCAATCAATTCTGGATAATCTGCGGCTATTGCCAAAGCCAATCCACCGCCCATACTGTGGCCAATTAAAATTGGTTTTTCGATTTTATTGTCTTTTATATAATTCGCAATTCCAGTTTTCCAGTTTTCAAATGAAGGATCTGGCTGTGGTTTCGCTCCGGCAAACCCGGCCATTGTAAGCGTATAACAAGCAAAATCTTTTTCGAATGCTGTTTTGGTTTCGTTCCAAACTTCTCCAGAAGAAGCAAAACCAGGAATGAATATTATAGATTGTTTTCCTTTTCCGGTTTTAATAACTTCAAAAGGATATGATTTTGTTTGTGCAAAAACATTAATACATAATGCAGAAAATAAAAGGGCGATAATTAAAATATACTTTTTCATTTTTAATAGTTTTTAAGTTGTTAATTAAATCGGATCCATGCTTTTGATACGACGACTATTAAAATGTTACAAAAGTTTTTAAATTTTTAATGAAAAAATTCTAAATTCCAATGTTGGTGCGAGATTAAGAATGAAAAAAAATATTACACTCAGAGATTTGTCATCGTGAGGAAATGAAGAATCATTTTTAATTTTTGTCATCCTGAGGAACGAAGGATCACACACGTAACTCTACAATGATTGGCGATTTTGACCACGGAATATCTAGTGATATCCTTCGTCCTTCAGGATGACAAACTGTGTGCAAAAAAAATTCCAAACCCCAACAAAATTGGAATTTGGAATTTTTATATTGGAATTTATTCAATTACCCCACAAGGTTGATAATCTTCCCAGGAACGATTATCACTTTATTTGGAGTTCTTCCGTCTAATTGTTTTTGAGTTCTTTCGTCTTTCATTACGATTTCTTCGATTTGTTCTTTGGTTAAATCCAAAGGCAATTCGATAGTGAAACGCATTTTTCCGTTGAAAGAAACTGGATATTCTTTATTTGTCTCTACTAAATGACTGGCGTCAAAAATTGGGAACGCTACTTCAGAAATTGACGTTTTGTGTCCTAATTGCGACCATAATTCTTCTGCGATATGTGGCGCGTATGGCGAAACCAAAATTGCTAATGGTTCTAAGATCGCTCTTGAATGGCAATTTTGAGTCGACAATTCATTCACACAAATCATAAATTGAGAAACCGAAGTATTGAAAGAGAAATTCTCAATATCATCAGCCACTTTTTTGATTGTTTTATGCAATGATTTTAAGCTGTCTTTTGTTGGTGTGTCGTTGTTTACGATTAAACCGTTATTCTCATCAATATACAATCTCCATAATTTTTTCAGGAAACCAAATACTCCCGAAATTCCAGCAGTATTCCAAGGTTTTGCCTGCTCTAACGGACCTAAAAACATTTCATATAAACGTAATGTATCAGCTCCATATTCAGCACAAATATCATCTGGAGTTACCACATTGTATTTTGATTTCGACATTTTTTCGACTTCGCGACCAACTATATACTTTCCGTTATCATCTAAAATAAATTCAGCATCAGCATAATCTTCTCTCCAAGCCTTGAATTTTTGAATATCTAATTCATCAGAAGAATTTACCATTGAAACATCAGCGTGAATAGGTTGAAAATTATAATCAATATTTACATCAATATATTCATCCGCACCAATAATCTCTCTAATTCTATTCCTAAAATCGTTTTTAAGTTTTTCAATAGTTAAATTAAGAGATTCTGATGCCGTTCCATTATTTAATGAATTCAAAGAATTTTTTGAAATAAATATCGGCGACTTTGTAACTTCGTTCTTTAAAATGTCGTCAAAACCTGTAGCATTGAAATTTACTTGATAATAATTTCTATAAACAAAAGCACTAGTCCCCAAAATCATTCCCTGATTGATCAGTTTTTTGAATGGCTCTTCAGTTGGAGCAAAACCTTTGTCTTTTAAGAATTTGTTCCAGAAACGAGAATACAATAAATGTCCGGTTGCGTGTTCGCTTCCTCCAATATATAAATCCACACTTTCCCAATATTTCAAAGCTTCTTTGCTTGCAAATTCTTTTTCATTGTGTGCATCCATATAACGCATCCAGTACCATGAGCTTCCCGCCCAACCTGGCATGGTATTCAATTCCAGAGGGAAAATTTCGAAATTATCAACCAAATCCGTATTAACAACTTCATTGTTTTTTGTATCCCAAGCCCAAATCGTTGCATTTCCTAACGGAGGCAAACCATCTTCTGTTGGTAAATATTTCTCTACTTCAGGTAAAATAATTGGCAAATGTTCTGCACTGATCATTTTTGGCAATCCGTTTACATAATAAACCGGAAAAGGTTCTCCCCAATAACGCTGACGAGAGAAAACGGCATCACGCAAACGGTAATTTGTTTTTCCCGTTCCCTGACCAATTTTTTCTAATTCAGCAATTGCTTTTTGAGTTGCCTCCTTATAATTCAATCCGTTTAAGAAATCAGAATTTGCAATTTCAACGTTGTCTTTTGATCCGTATGCGGCTTCAGAAATATCAACATTAGCGAAGATATTTTTGATTTCCGGCATTCCTTCCTGACCTTTAAAGAAATTAGCAAAAGCATAATCTCTTTCGTCTCCGCAAGGAACCGCCATTACAGCGCCTGTTCCGTAACCTGCCAAAACATAATCCCCAATCCAAACCGGAATTGGTTCTTTTGTAAAAGGATGTTCTGCATAAGCACCTGTAAATACACCAGAAATGGTTTTTACATCGGCCATACGCTCACGCTCTGATCGTTTTGCTGTTTTTTCGATATACGCGTCAACTGCATTTTTTTGATCAGCAGTCACAATTTTAGCTACCAAATCATGTTCTGGTGCCAAAGTCATAAAAGTTACTCCAAAAATAGTATCAGGTCTTGTTGTGAAAACTTCTATATAATTTGTTTCAGGTTTCATGTTTAAAGTTTCATCACTTTGCGCCTCAACCTGAGAGTTGAAACTTGAAACTTGAAACTTAACTAAAGCACCAACAGATTTCCCAATCCAGTTACGTTGAGATTCTTTTATTGACTCGCTCCAATCGATATCATTTAGGCCTTGAAGCAAGCGTTCGGCATAAGCAGAAATTCGCATACTCCATTGTGTCATTTTTTTTCTTATAACAGGAAAGCCTCCACGTTCAGAAACTCCGTTTACAATTTCGTCATTTGCCAGTACAGTTCCTAAGCCTGGACACCAGTTTACTTCGGTTTCTGCCAAATAGGTCATTCTGTATTGCAACAAGATTTTTTCTTTTTGATCGTCAGAATAGGATTTCCATTCGTCAGCAGTAAAAATTACTACGTTATCGTCGCAAACTGCCTCAACTAATGCGTTTCCACTTTCTTCAAAAACAGTTATTAATTCTGAAATATCAAATGCTTTTCCTTGTTTTTTGCAATACCAAGAATTGAACAATTGAATAAAAATCCATTGTGTATGTTTGTAATAATCCGGATTTGAAGTTCGTACTTCACGACTCCAGTCAAATGAAAATCCGATTTTATCTAATTGTTTTCTGTATCCTGCAATTTGTTTTCCTTCTTTATCAACACCACCGTCAATATTTACGCGCGTCGTATCTTCCGGACGCTGTCCTGTCTGAATTGCATATTGTTCCGCAGGTAATCCGAAACTATCGTAACCCATTGGGTGCAAAACATTGAAACCTTGATGTCTTTTGAAACGAGAATAAACGTCTGAAGCTATATAACCCAGCGGGTGCCCAACGTGCAATCCTGCTCCAGACGGATAAGGAAACATGTCGAGTACATAATGCTTTGGTTTATCAGAGTTGTTTTTTGCTGCAAAAGTTTGATTTTCTGCCCAATATTTTTGCCATTTGGCGTCAATTTCGTTTGGATTGTATTTCATTTCTAAGTGACTAAGGTTCTAAGTGACTAAGGTTCTAAGGCTTTTCACTAGTTAATTAGCCGCAAATTTACATTTATTGTGGTTTGTACCAAAGCATTTCATAGACAAACAAATAAAATATCAAAATACTTATTCAAATTATTAAAAATACGTAATATTGAATATGCTATTAATCACCATAATTATGAAAATTAAAAATTACATCCTGATTCTTTTCATTGCATTTTCATGTGCTATGTGCAATTCGTCTAAAAAAGATAAAGAAGAAAATGTTGCTTCAGTACAAACTTCAAAAACTGAAAATCACGAACACAAAACCCTTACAGCTGCGGATAGTTTGAAATTGGCCAATCACCAAATCGAAGTAAAAGGCGATGTTGAATTTCCGCTGCAATTAACAGTAGATTCATTAAAGAAAATGAAAGTTGCCACGATTGATAATTTCAAAATATTGGGCAAGAATGGTGAAGTCAAAAAAGAAATTAAAACTTGTAAAGGCGTGCTTTTGAAAGATATCTTAGAAAAAGCAAAAATCAAACAAGACGATCATAAAGACAGAAACTTTTACATTGTTGCTAGAGCTTCAGACGATTATAAAGCAACTTTTTCTTGGGCTGAAATTTTCAATAATCCAACTGGAGAAAACGCCTATATTCTTTTTGAAGAAAATGGCAAACCAATTAAAAATGGAGAAATGATTGCTATTTGCAGAAATGATATTCGAACTGGTCCGCGTCATGTTTACTGGCTTAAGAGTATTGAAGTTTATAAAGTTAAGTAATGAGGCTGAAGGTTTAACCGCAAAGTACGCTAAGGTTTTTTATTCAGTACTAAAGTCACAAAACTTAAAGTTCGCAAAGCTTTAACCAACATAATGCTTTGTGAACTTTAAGTTTCTATAAGGCTGGACATTTAAAAATCCTTAGCGTACTTTGAAGTAAATGAACACAATACTTTAAACACTTTGCAGTAAAATCAATTTTTTATTCAATATCTAATTGTATATTTATGGTATAAAAGTTCGTTATTAACTTTAAATAAAGAAATTCTTTATTATTTTTACCACATAATTTAAGCATACTATGAGTTCTAACTTTGATAAATTTCAAAAGCGCAGGTTAATTTCCTCTTATTTTTCGGTTGTATTAAGTGTATTCTTGGTATTATTCCTTTTGGGAGTACTAGGACTATTCATTATCAATTCTAAAAAACTGGCCAATGATTTTAAAGAAAAAATCGCAATGACGGTTTTCTTTAAAAACGAAGCTAATGATAGTGTAATAAAAGCATTTAACACCGAATTGAAAAGGGCTCCTTTTGCGAGATCTTATGTGTATGTTTCTAAAGAAAAAGCAGCAAAAGAACATACTGATATTATTGGAGAAGATTTCTTGACCTTCTTAGGGGAAAATCCGCTATTGAATTCATACGACATTCATCTAAAAGCAGATTATGTTGAGAGAGACAGCATTTTGCAAATTGAAAGCCAACTGCGTAAAAACACTATGATCGAAGATATTGTGTATGACAAACAATTGGTAAATCTAGTAAATGACAATATCAAAAAAGTAAGTATGTGGATTTTGATTATCAGTGGTTTCCTTGCGGTAATTGCAGTTTTATTAATCAACAGCTCATTACGTTTATCGATTCACTCAAACCGTTTCATTATCAAAACCATGCAAATGGTTGGTGCAACAAAATCGTTTATCCGTAAACCTTTTGTAATGAGAAGCGTAAAATTAGGAATGCTTGGCGCAGGATTGGCAATTATTGGTCTTATTGCACTTTTACTTTATGTAGACACTAACTTTCCAGGTTTAGGGATTTTAGAAGATAAAGCCCTAATCGGATTAGTATTACTAGCCGTTTTCGGAATTGGCGTTTTAATTACTTGGGTAAGTACTCACTTTGCAACACAACGTTTCTTGAACTTAAGAACGGACGACTTATACTAGTATACAGTCTGAATGTTAATGGTTCAATAAAACAATAAAAATATTTTAGCTTTGCTAGGATTACAAAAGAAATAAAATGAAAAACAATATTAAAGAAGAATACCAACAGCCACAAAAACAAGAATTTCTTTTTGACGGTATCAATTACAAAATCTTATTGATTGGAATTGCGGTTATTGCACTTGGCTTTATTTTAATGTCTGGTGGAGGAAGTGATAATCCTAATGTTTTTAATGAAGATGTTTTTAGCTTTAGACGTATCCGTTTAGCACCAACAACTGTTTTGCTTGGTTTTGGAATCACGATTTATTCTATTTTCAAAAAAACAAAATAGACTCCTTAGACAACTTAGATCTTTAGATTATTAGATTAATATCTTTAAAAAGTCTGATATCTAAGAAGTCTAATAATCTAACAATCTAAATAAATGAATACATTACAAGCTATTGTTCTTGCCATAATAGAAGGAATTACAGAGTTTTTACCTGTTTCTTCAACTGGTCACATGATTATTGCCTCTTCTTTTTTCGGAATTGCACACGAAGACTTTACAAAACTTTTTACGATTGTTATTCAGCTTGGCGCTATACTTTCGGTTGTCGTTTTATATTTCAAACGTTTCTTTCAAACACTTGATTTTTATTTTAAACTTTTGGTCGCTTTTATTCCGGCTGTCATTTTAGGATTATTGCTAAGCGATTTTATTGATGGTTTATTAGAAAATCCAGTTACTGTAGCTATTTCACTTTTAATTGGAGGATTTATTTTATTGAAAGTCGACGAATGGTTCAACAATCCAAATACTGCCGAAGGTTCTCAAGAAATTACCTATTTGCAAGCTTTTAAAATTGGATTATTTCAATGTATCGCTATGATTCCTGGAGTTTCAAGAAGTGGAGCAAGTATCGTTGGGGGAATGTCTCAAAAATTATCAAGAACTACAGCTGCTGAATTTTCATTTTTCCTTGCAGTACCAACAATGTTGGGCGCAACAGTAAAAAAATGTTACGATTATTATAAAGATGGATTCGAATTGTCTCACGACCAAATCAACTTATTGGTTATCGGAAATGTAGTGGCATTTATTGTAGCGCTTTTGGCTATCAAAACCTTCATCGGATTCTTAACTAAAAACGGATTTAAAGTTTTTGGTTATTACCGAATCATTGCCGGAATCATTTTATTATTGATTCACTTTTTCATTCACCCGCTTAGCATTATATAATGACAACTGAAGAATATCTAGACGGACAAGTTTTACTGATAGACAAACCTTTAAAATGGAGTTCGTTTCAAGCTGTCAACAAATTAAAATACCTTTTAATTAACAAAGTCGGGCTTCCAAAAAAGTTCAAAATTGGCCATGCAGGAACTTTAGATCCTTTGGCTACAGGCTTATTATTAATCTGTACTGGAAAATTTACCAAAAGAATTTCTGAACTTCAAGGTCAGGCAAAAGAATATACGGGAACTTTTTATATTGGAGCCACTACTCCATCGTATGATTTAGAAACTGAAATTGATGAAACTTTTCCAACAGGACATATCGACGAAGCTTTAATTCATGAAACGGTAAAACAGTTTTTAGGCGAAATCGATCAAAAACCACCTATTTTTTCAGCAATTAAAAAAGACGGCGTTCGTTTATATGAACACGCACGCGCCGGAGAAACGGTAGAAATTGCAAGCAGAAAAACCACAATTCACGAATTCGAAATTACTAGAATTGCACTTCCTGAAATTGACTTTAGAGTAGTTTGCAGTAAAGGAACTTATATTAGATCACTTGCTTATGATTTTGGAAAAGCAATGCATTCAGGATCACACTTAACCGTTTTACGCCGAACTAAAATTGGCGATTACGATGTGAAAAATGCAATTGATATTCCTTTGTTTGAGGAAAGTCTGAAATAAAGAAATTTGCATTTCACTTTTATTTGTATTAAAACTCTAGCATTTGCAGTCTTAACTTTAGAATTTCTGTTATTACTTTTTAAAAGCGTTCTTTAAGCAAACTTACTGAGTTTGGCATTAAAGAAGCACATTACACAATGGGGTATTGTAATGTGCCAACTCCTAAGTAATGTTACTTCATACTTGTTGTCCTGTGATTAATAGTGAGGAACACTTTTCCCTCCGAACAAGAATGATGAAAAAAAATCATAAAACCTTTCGAATAACTTTTTCATAATAGTGCAGTTTTTAATAGTTAAACATTAAATAAACACCAATAATAGAGTAAATCAAAAAGTAAATAATAGAAGTGGGATTATTTCACTAAGATACAAAATTCCACATAATAAAAAAATATTTTACAGATTATTTAATATTAAAACACTTGCCCTCAACAAATTACTAGAACAAAAAGGCTTTTAAAAGATTTAATTTTAATAAAAACTACAATCGATTATATTTTATATTCTCCATAATCTCAAGCAATTCCTGCTGCACTGAAATTCCTTTATCAGCCAAATACCATAATTGCAGATCTGTTTTGATTTTTTCATCAATTACACCAAATTCTTTTTTATAATTTGTCATTAATTCAGTTGCACCTTTTGGTCTTGGTCCCCAATCTGCACGAACAATTCCGGCTTCTTTACAAATTACAATAACTTTTGGAATTGCTCTTCCGCCATTCGTTAAATATTGACTCATTAAATCATCATTTTGGTCACGAAGCACAATTTGAAGATCGATTTTTTTATTTGATTCAATAGCCATCTTATTAAGGATAGGAAGTATTTGCGCAGCATCGCCACACCAGCCTTCAGAAATTACTAACCAAATAAAATGGTTGTCTAATTTTTGAAGCTTCTCAATTGTTTCTTCTGAAATTTTAATCGTTTTTTCAAGCCGATTCATTCGAGCTTCATTCAAACTCGTATAATGAGTCAAACTTTCAGATTGAGTATCTCCTGTCGATTTTCCTTCTGACAATAAATCGGTAACTAATTTTCTATATTCTGTGTAAGAATAACTATTGAATAATGCTTTAGCAACAATACTTTTCATATTTACTTCGTTTTGGTTCTATAAAAATAATGATTTTAAGAAGATGCGAGTATGACTTTTATCACATTAGACCGAAATTAATACCAAAAGTCTGTTTAAATTTAAATATAAAAGAGCTATTAATTTTTTGTAAACATTATTTTTAAAAATCAGAATATGTCTATATTTGCACAAATTAACGCAACACAAACATGAAATATAAAAGAATTCTTCTAAAACTTAGCGGCGAGGCCTTAATGGGTGATTTACAATACGGAATTGACCCTAAAAGATTAGCCGAATATGCTGACGAAATTAAGCAGATTCATAGTAAAGGAGTAGAAATTGCTATTGTTATTGGAGGAGGAAATATTTTTAGAGGCGTTGCAGGTGCAAGTGCCGGTATGGATAGAGTACAAGGTGATTATATGGGAATGCTTGCCACTGTAATTAACGGAATGGCTTTGCAAGGTGCGCTTGAAGACAAAGGAATGAAAACGCGTTTGCAGACTGCTTTGAAAATGGAATCTATTGCTGAACCTTACATTAAAAGAAGAGCAGATCGTCATCTTGAAAAAGGAAGAATTGTAATTTTTGGAGCCGGGACCGGAAATCCATATTTCACAACTGATACTGCAGCTGTTTTAAGAGGAATCGAAATTAATGCTGATGTTATCTTAAAAGGAACTCGCGTTGATGGTGTTTATGATTCTGATCCTGAAAAAAATGCTTCGGCAGTAAAATTCGATATGATTTCGTTTGATGATGTTCTTAAAAAAGGACTAAACGTTATGGATACAACGGCTTTTACTTTAAGCCAGGAAAATAAATTGCCAATCGTTGTTTTTGATATGAACAAAATTGGAAATTTATTGAAAATTTGTGAAGGAGAAAATATTGGAACTGTAGTAAATGTTTAGATTGTTCGATTATTCGACTTTTAGATTATTAGATTTCTCTTAATTTTTGACAATCGTTTAATATTCAAAAAAAAACAAAAATCATATTAGTTAGTAAATTAGATCCAACGATTTTTAAAATCTAAAAATCCAAACGTCTATCCCGAGGCTTCGGGACTTAAAAATCGAAAAAAAAATGAGTGAAGAAATAGATTTTATATTAGAAAGTACTGAGGAATCAATGAACGGTTCTATTGCACACTTGGAAAAAGAATTTCTAAATATTCGTGCAGGAAAAGCTTCTCCAGCAATGTTGGGAAGTGTTTTTGTAGATTATTATGGTTCTGCAACACCACTTTCGCAAGTTTCAAAAATTAGTGTTCCTGATGCAAGAACAATCACGTTACAGCCTTTTGAAAAAAATATGCTTCAAGCTATTGAAAAAGCAATTATGATTGCCAACATTGGTTTTAATCCGATGAACAATGGTGACGTAATCATCATCAGCGTACCGCCTTTGACAGAAGAGCGCCGTAGAGATTTGGCGAAACAAGCAAAATCTGAAGCTGAAGATGCTAAAATTGGTGTTCGTAACGTTCGTAAAGACGCCAACTCTGATATTAAAAAATTAGAAAAAGACGGAACTTCTGAAGATGTATGCAAATCTGCTGAAGAAGAAGTTCAAAACTTAACAAATACTTTTATCAAAAAAATCGATGAATTATTAGCTGCGAAAGAAGCTGAAATAATGAAGGTTTAATTGTATTTGATACAAAATAGAAATCCGTTTGGTTAAATTTACCAGACGGATTTTTTTATTCTTATTTTTGCATACCAAAATCACATTCTTTTCGTTTTTGAAACTATAACATTCTGTATGAAGCTATTCTGTTTATTGACTTTGTTTTTCACGCTTTCTATTCAAGCGCAATTTCAAGTAAACGGAATTGTAACTGATTCTAACAACAAACCGTTGCCTTTTGCAACTATAACAACTTCTGACAATAAGAATACTATTACAGATGTTGACGGTAAATTTGATTTTAAAACTTCAGTAAAAATTACCAATTTTGCTGTTTCCTACATTGGTTTTGAAACTAAAATCATTGCAATTGCAGATCATAAAAAGTTTTATTCGATTTCTCTTTCTCAAAAAACAGATGATTTAAAAGAAGTTGTAATTTCTAATGAAAATCCAGCTTTAGCCATAATTAGAAAAGTCATCGCTAATAAAACCAAAAACGATCCGCAAAAAAAACTCAGCAGTTTTGAGTACAAAACCTACAACAAACTTATTGTAACTGCCAATCCAGATTCAATTGACGGCAGAATCGATTCTTCTGCAGCGTATAAAGATTTCAATAAAAAAGAAATCAATATTGATTCGTCTGATTATAAGTTTAAAGAAATAATCAGCAAACAGCATTTATTTCAAACTGAAAAAGTTTCACAATATCAGTTTGGAAACAACAAACTCAAAGAAACTATTTTAGGAACTAAAATAGCTGGTTTCAAACAGCCAATTTATGAAGTGCTGGCATTTAACCTGCAATCTATTTCAGTTTACGATTCGAAATACGAATTATTCGAAACCAAACATCAAAGCCCGATTGCAAACAACGCTTTTGATGATTACAATTATAAACTTCTTGATACCGTAAATATAAAAGGACGAGAAACTTTTATGATTTACTTTAAAAACAAGAAAAGAAAAACAAATGCTCTTGAAGGCGTTTTATATATTGATCAGGAAAATTTTGCTGTTGCCAAAGCTGTAATGCGTATAAAAAGCGTTCTAGACATTAGCGGTGTTCATGAATTTGAATATGTTCCGGAGGAAAAAATCTGGTTTCAGAGCAATACAACTTTTAAAATTGTCAAAGGAAAAAATGATGATGATATCAAAATATTGGGCGGTACAATCCAGTTTGACGGAGATGTTGAAGATAATTTTGAAAGAAGAAAAAAAGTAGCTTCTGATTTTACTTATCTGATTTCAGAAAGCAACAATTTTGACATTCATTATAACACAAATCCTGCGATAAAAAATCCTGCACTCTATATTGAAATTAAAGACGATGCCAGCAAAAAACCAGAAGAATTTTGGAATGAGTACCGAAAAGAAAGTTTAGACCTAAAAAGCCAGAAAACCTATCAATTATTAGACAGTCTTTCGGTTAAGAAGAGAATAGAAAAACGTTTAGGCCTTGGGCGAAAAATCATAAATGGTTATCTGCCTATCGGACCTGTAGATCTTGACTTAAAGAAGTTAATCAGCTTTAACAATTACGAAGGTTTTCGTTTAGGCGTCGGCGGTATTACGAATGATCGTTTTTCTAAAAATTTCAGGATTGAAGGCTATACTGCATACGGAACAAAAGACGGTGTTTTTAAATACAATTTAGGCTCTGGAGTTTTGTTGGACAAATCGACTAATACTTGGCTAAACGGATCTTACACAGATGATGTTCGAGAAATTGCGAGTACCGTTTTTGCAGTTGACAAACGTGTTTTCAAAATTTACGATCCACGGCCAATCAACATTAGTACTTTTTATAAATACATAAGCTGGAAAGCGAATATTCAAACTAAAATTATTCCGAAAACCGAAGCTGTTTTTGAGTTATCACGAACGGATGTTGAGCCAAAATTTGATTATCTTTTTAATTTAAACGGACAGTTATATTCAAGTTATGTGATGACAACTGCCATGGCTTCGATTGTTTGGGCGCCTTTTAGCGATTTCATGCAAACGCCAACAGGAAGAACAGAATCTGACAAAAGATTTCCGAGGTTTACTTTTCAGTATACGCAATCATTGCCAAATGTTTTAGAAAACGATTTTAAATTCAGTAAAATAGATTTCAAAACAGAATATGAAAAGAAATATTTAAACGGCCAAAAAACAAGTTTACTATTACAGGGCGGTTACGCTATTGGCGATGTGCCAATAACACATTTGTACAATACAATGCCTAATAACTTAACCAAAGAAACGGTTATGCAGCGTATTACTTTTGCAGGAAGAAACAGTTTTGAAACCATGTACTTTAATGAGTTTTTCTCGAGCCAATATGTGTTTTTTCAAATTAAACATGGTTTTGACCGAATTACAATTCTTAAAAAAGTCCGTCCCTCTTTAGTTTTAGTTACGAGAATGGCTTGGGGAAATATGCAAAACCCAGAACAGCATGTTGGTCCGGCATATAAAACTTTAGACAAAGGCTTCTTTGAATCTGGAATTGAATTGAATAAAATCTTTAAAGGTTTTGGTTTAGGCGGATTTTACCGTTATGGCCCAAATCAATTGTTGAAATTTGAAGACAATATAGCGGTTAAGATTTCGTATGTTTTGGATTTGGGACTTTAATACCTAAAATTTCAAACCATGTAGGTATCAAGATAAATCCAAATTCCAATCTTCCACACAATCTTGTCATTTCGATCCCGAGGCTTCGGGAGAGAAATCACACTAGATATTCCGGAAAAAGAATCGCCAATCTTTGTTGAGTTACGCGTGTGATTTCTCCCTCCGATCGAAATGACAAGAACAAAAAATCCCAAACTCCAATCATAAAATTGGATTTGGGATTTTTATTGTGAGGCTTAAGAATTGCAATTTAAATCCTTTTATGGTTTCAAAATCAAAACTGATGGCGTATTGTTCAGCCATGTACTTTGAGATTCAATCAGCTTTTTCCAGCTGTCTAAGCTAATAATCATTAAGTTTTGGCTTTCTAAAAACTCTTTTTTAATGGTTCTATCGTGCATAATCATAATATGATTTGGTGCAATCTGTTCGATTGAACGAATCGTTTCCTGAATATCGCGTGTACTTTTTACCTCACCGCTGGCATCAAGAACTGTAATTTGAGAGCCGTTGTTATTGATTAATTTCTTAGCATATTCAATTAAAAAAGCATCTTCTTTACTAAAAACAGGCATAAAAATCTGATTTACTTCTTCTAAATCTTTATCAATAAAAATTCCGACTGGCATTTTGCTTTTTGCAATAATGTGACGTGTTCTTTCATCAAAAGGAGAATTTTCAAACAAACCTTCTTTTCCAGTAAATTTGTCAATCAAACGATCCGGATTTACGATTCGGGTTGTAAAACCTAGAATCTTGCCCAGCAAAGTTCCGTCAAAAATTGACTGACCTAAACCAACTAATAAAAGATCGTATTCACCTTGATTTGCAGTATCAATAATATCTGTATCAATATCATTGGTCACTTTAAATACACTTATCATATTTTGATTCAAACGTTCTGACTCCTCAATAACCGGAATCAGCATTTTACGTTCATGATCTTTTACATCAAATGAATGTATTTCTGTACTTAAAGATAAATGCATCGCTGTTACGATCGAATTATCTCCTTGTTTTTTTACTAAACTGTTAGCGATTTTCAACAATTTTTTTCCTCTTTCAGGAGTAGCAAACGAAAGCAAAATTTTGTATTTGCTTTTATTTCCAATTTCTTGCGGTACAGTTGTTACTTTATCTTTAAAAATAAATCCGATGAAATCTAAAGCCGGACCCGTCATAAAAGTGGTTACTAAAGCCATAATTACCATCATAGTAAAAATTTCAGTAGAAAGAACTCCTAAATCGTAACCAATATTTAAAACTACCAATTCCATTAAACCGCGTGTATTCATCAACGCTCCAATGGCCAAACTGTCTTTCCAGTTTTGTCCAACAAATTTTGCTGCCAATGCGCTGCCAAAGAATTTTCCAGTTACCGCTACCGCAATAATTACTGCAGTTACTTTCCATAAATAAGGATCATTTAATAATCCGATTTGTGTACGCAAACCTGTGAAAACAAAAAACAATGGCAATAAAACGATGATTGAAACATCTTCTACTTTTTCAATAAAAATATTTCTGAATTTATTGTTTTCAGGCATAATAGCTCCCGCTAAAAAAGCGCCAAATAAAGCATGAATTCCGATTAATTCAGATGCATATGCAGAAAATAAAAGTGTTAAAAAGAAAATCGCAACAACCGGTTTGTTTAAGCTTTCGCGTGTTGAATTCAAATCGCCTACACGTTTCAAAAACGGACGAACTATTTTAAGCATTACAATTACATATAAAATAGCTAAACCTATTACATACAAAGCACTTGTAAATGAACCTGCTTTTACAATAGCAATTACAACTGCCAAAATACACCAAGCCGTGATATCGTCTGCGGCCGCACAAGTAATCGCAATAGTTCCGAGTTTTGTTTTTTGCATCCCTCGCTCTTGAACGATTCGCGCTAAAACCGGAAAAGCTGTAATACTCATAGCGATTCCCATAAACAATCCGAAAGAAGAAAACTCTACACCAACCGGCGCAAAAGTTCCGTAGATAAAATAAGCAAATGTTAATCCTAATGCAAACGGAATTACGATACTAGCATGGCTGATTACTACAGATTCATGCGCTTTATTTTTTAGAACTTTCAAATCCAATTCCATACCGATTACGAACATGAAAAGGATTAAACCAATCTGACTTAAGAATTGAAGATTTCCTAAAGATTCTTTTGGAAATAAAGCCGCTGAGAATTCAGGAAAATACATTCCGACCAAAGATGGCCCTAAAACAATACCTGCAATCATTTCGCCAATTACAGACGGCTGTCCTATTTTTCTGAAAACCCACCCAAATAAACGTGCCACTAAAATAATAGTCACGATTTGTGCTAATAAAATAGCTAAAGGATGCTGTAAATTTTCGACCATAGAATGAAGAAAATCATTCCAATGATTGCTTTCTATTTTTTTCTGAATGATGCCTCGTCCAACTTCTAGAGATGCGCCTTTTGAAATTATCCAATAAATCAGAGCGCCGAAACCTCCAATAATTGTTACGTAAAACAAAGAGTTTTTTAAGTTATTCATAACTCGTTTTTTTGATTTTAATGCTGCAAATATCAACACTGAAAATTTAGCGATAAAGTAAATTTACTGCTAATTTTCGATCTATGTAACAAGTGGGAAAAACTTTGTAATAAGTTAGATTTTTACTTTTTTCAGAAAGTCAGAACGGTACGTTTCACTTAAAATCAATGTGCTGTTTTTATCATTTTTCTCTAAATGATGAAGTACAATTTCGTTGTGGTTAAAGAATTTAATGGCTTTTACCGCCACGATTTCTTTTTTGTTTACACGGCAAAAATCAGCTTCTGGCAATTCTTTCAGAAGTGTATCAAACTTAACATTCTTTAAATTCAAAAAACTTCCATCAGAGAGCAAAACTGTTTTGTCGCGACTGTCGCTTACTGCGGTTTTGATGTAGTGAATTTGGTTAAAATACAGCAAGGTTTTTCCTTTGTCCGTATTTAATTGCATAAATTTTTTAGCAGTCTCTGGTTTGTGAAACCTCTCAAAAGCTTTTGAGATTGCTTTTTGCAGGCGCTCTAATTTTACTGGTTTTGTAATATAATCTACAGCGTCAATATTAAAAGCGTCGGCTGCATATTGTTTATATGCCGTACAAAAAATGACTAATTTGTTTTCTAACATTTCAGCCAAATGCAAGCCATCCATTCCTGGCATTTCGATATCTGATATTAATAAATCAAAATCGAGATCCGGAATATCGGCAAGGAGTTTTTCAGGATTGTTATACGTTTTTACAATTTCTACTTCAGGAATTTGTTCGCAAAGCATTTTCAAGTACGTTAATCCGGGCAACTCATCGTCCAGAAGCAAGCATTTCAGTTTTGTATTCAAGTAAATCTATTTTAAGATGAGCGATATAAACGTCGTTTTCTACGAATTTATCAAGTTTGAAATTATTCTTATAAATAATGCGCAAACGATGTTCTAATGTTGCGTGGCCAAAACCGCTTCGTTCTTTTTTGAGTACTTTTTTATCTGAAATTTTATTCGAAACCGTCATAAAAAAAGCATTGTCTTTAAACTCAAAAACAACCGAAATAAAAGCATCGGCACTTTGCAAATCAGCATGTTTAAAAGCATTTTCGATTAAATCAATTGAAATTAACGGCGCTAATAATGGCTGGTCGTATAATTTATCTTCTTTATTAATATTGGTTTTTATCTTCAGCTCAAAAAGCGGGCTGATTTTGATTTTATTGATTTCGATTAAATTCAGTGCAAAATCAATTTCTTCTTTTGCCGTGACGAATTTCTTTTTGCTTTCGTATAAAATATAATCCAAAACATTGGCTAATTTATCTAAAGCAAAATAAGTTTGATAGGCGTGTGATTGAATTGAGTTTAGAATATTCTTAAACAAATGCGGATTAAGTTTAGACTCTAAAGTTTCTAACTGCAAGTCATTTACCTTTCTCTCCAGTGCATAAAAACTCTCTTCAGCATCTTCTTTCGATTTTTTTGCCTGCATTAGTTGGTACATCATAAAGCAAATGATGACAATGAGCAACAAAAGAATTGCTAAAAAAATAAAAGTAATTGTGTTGTTTTCCTGCATGTTTTAAGATTGTAAAATTGATTTCAACGAAATTTTGTAATAAATTAAAATTCCAATTGTCAATGTAAAAATACTTGATAACCAAAGATAATAACCTAATTCAAAAGAAACAATTTTAGCCATAGAACCACTTTCTGCACCTAATATTTCACTCCAAAATGAAAATGAAACTGCCAAAACGGATGCTATTAAACTTAATATTATGGCTTTTCTATTGTCTTTAAATAAATATATAATTGCAAATAAACTCAAGGGATTTGCTAACCAAATAATTTGCTCTAATAATCCTCCGCCAATAAAAGCAGTACTTCCCATAAAAAAATATTCTAAAGATGAAACTGAGCTTATCTCATCATTATAATTTTTGAC
Source organism: Flavobacterium sp. MR2016-29 (assembly GCF_015350695.1). Taxonomy (NCBI): domain Bacteria; kingdom Pseudomonadati; phylum Bacteroidota; class Flavobacteriia; order Flavobacteriales; family Flavobacteriaceae; genus Flavobacterium; species Flavobacterium sp. MR2016-29. The sequence goes on along the minus strand of NZ_JADKPU010000006.1, from coordinate 191,096 downwards.
TATTGCATCTTGAGTGAGTGAAATACCAAAAAGCACTAAACTTAGTACAATAGTTGCAATTTTAATCTTTTTATACTCCATAAACATTTTTCTAATGACTAGAAACAAACTTCAACCCAATTATCGACGTGATTAAAGTTGAAAGAAAAAATATTCTCCAGAAAGTTGCCGGCTCTTTAAAAACTAAAATTCCAACTAAAACAGTTCCTACCGCGCCTACACCTGTCCAAACTGCATATGCCGTGCCGATTGGCAATGTTTGAGTTGCTTTATATAATAAAACCATACTTATGGTCAAACATACAAAAAAACCTCCCATCCAATACGTCGAAATAATTCCGGTTGTTTCTTTGGCTTTTCCAAGGCACGATGCAAATCCAACTTCAAAAAGTCCAGCGATAATTAATAAAATCCAGTTCATTTTCTTTTCATTTTTAAATTAATTGCAAATATGAGAAAAGCTTAGGATTAATCAGCAAAAAGAAAGAAATTTATTATAAAATATAAAGTTGCAGATTTGTGTTAACATTAAGTAAAATACAAACGATTATTTATGATTTTGAGCACTTTTCACTACATTTGCAACCATTTTAAAGATTTTATGAAAAACGCTATTCAAGTTGGATTTTGGGAAAAAGTAGCCCGAATTATTCTTAAAAACAGAATTACGATTTTAGTTGTGGTTGCAGCCTTGACCATTTTCCTTGGTTTTCAATGGAGAAATCTTGCTATGACCTATACCGAAGCGAATTTGCTTCCTAAAAATCATGTTGCAAATAAAGATTATCAAAAGTTTCTTGACAAATTTGGTGAAGAAGGAAATCTTGTAGTAATTGGTTTTAAAGACCCAAAGTTTTTTACGCCAAAAAATTACGCGGCTTGGAATGAATTGATGACGGGTTTAAAAAAATCGAAGGAAATTGATTTGGTTGTTTCTTTAAACGACTTGAAAAAATTAGAAAAAGATACTGTTAACGAAAAATTCGTTTTGGCGCCTTTTATTGACCAAAGCAAAGCGGTTGATCCTGAATATTTAAAAAAAATACAGTACGATTTATTTCACAATCTTCCTTTTTATGAAGGCTTGCTTTTTAATAAAGAAAGCGGCAGTATTCGTTCTGCAGTTTACATCAACAAAAAAATTGTAAATACGGCGGAGAGAAAAACTTTTATTCTTGAAAACTTGGTTCCGAAAATTGCTAAATTCGAGAAAACAACCGGAATCGATTTGAAAGTTTCTGGAATGCCATACATCAGAACCATCAATGCTGACAATATGAAAGGCGAAATCGCACTTTTTATCGGCGCTGCTTTATTGACGGTTTCATTGATTTTCTTTTTCTTTTTCCGTTCGTTTAGAGCTACGTTTATTTCGATCTGCATTTTGATAGTTGGGGTAATTTGGTCGTTCGGAACTTTAGGATTATTTCATTATAAAATCACGATTTTAACGGCTATTATTCCGCCGCTAATTATCGTTATCGGAATTACGAATTGTATTTTCCTGATCAATAAATACCAGCAGGAAATTAAACTGCATAACAATCAGGCAAAAGCATTACAGCGCATTATTTCGAAAATTGGAGTTTCGACCTTAATGACAAATGTTACGACTGCGATAGGTTTTGCAACGTTTATGATTACAGGAAATGATTTGCTTTTTGAATTTGGTTTAGTAACATCGATCAACGTTATTTCTGTGTATTTGTTGACGCTTTTAATTGTGCCGATTGTATACAGTTTTATGTCGCTGCCAAAAGAAAAGCACCTTTATCATTTGACTAAAACTTACATTTCTACTTTACTGGATTTTGTAGAAAATGTAGTTAAAAACAAACGAAAAGTAATTTATACCATTTACGGTTTGCTTTTAGTTTTTAGTGTTATTGGAGTTGCACAAATGAAAGTTTCAGGAAGTTTGATTGGCGAAATGCCAAAAAGCGCTTCGTTTTTTAAAGATATTTTATTTTACGAAAAAGAGTTTAAAGGTGTAATGCCACTCGAAATAATGATTGACACCAAACACAAAAAAGGTGTAATGAAATTATCGACAATGAAAAAAATGGATGAACTGCAAAATACAATTGCGTCGATTCCAGAACTATCAAAGCCGGTTTCTATTGTAAATTTGGTTAAATATTCGAAACAGGCTTTTTATAACGGAAATCCAGAATATTACCAATTGCCGACTTCGCAGGAACAAACTTTTATTTTATCGTATGCTAAAAACGCAACAAAAAACAGCAAAGATAATTTAATGAAAAGTTATGTAGATTCGACTGGACAATACGCCCGAATCACGACTTTTATGAGAGATATTGGTACCGATGAAATGGCGAAAGTTGAGAAAAAACTGCATGCCAAAATCGCTGAAATTTTCCCGAAAGACCGCTATGAAGTTACCTTAACCGGAAAAGCATTGGTTTTCCAGAAAGGAACATCGTACCTGGTTGATAACTTAATCGAGTCGCTGATTTTTGCCATTTTAGTAATTGCTGCTTTGATGCTTTACTTATTTAGATCTTTTAAAATGGTTTTTGCGTCTGTAATTACAAATGTTTTACCGCTTTGTATTACGTCTGGATTAATGGGCTATTTCGGAATTCCGTTGAAACCGTCAACTATTTTGGTATTTAGTATTGCATTCGGAATTTCGGTAGATAATGCGATTCAGTTTATGGCGAAGTATCGACATGATTTATTGCAAAGCAACGGAAAAGTAAAAAAATCTGTTTTCAGCGCTTTAAGAGAAACCGGAATCAGTACTTTTTACACCTCTGTCGTTTTAATTTTAGGATTTGCTACTTTCACGCTTTCAAGCTTTAGTGGCACAATCGCACTTGGCGGATTAATTTCATGTACCTTATTGTTTGCGATGTTTGCCAATTTATTGGTTTTGCCCGCTTTGGTTTTGACTTTTGAGAAGAAAAAAGCGAAGAAAGAGGATTTGGAAGGATTGGAAGGAAACACCAATTTCACGAATTAGCACGAATTAATTAAAAAAATAAAATGAAATCTAAACTGGAAGCGACTGAATTTAGAAATAAGATTAAAAGCAACACAGTAATTGGTAACCCAAAACTTAAATATATTAGTCCATTTTGGTTATTCAGAATATTTGAAGGAATTTCAAAACCTTTTTATGGAAATTTTGACGATTCAACATTTCGTTTAACAATAAATACAGCCATATTGCCGACATTTTATACAATAAAAGGCAATTACAAAACAGCAAATAGAACATTAAATATTAGTTATACAATTGAGCCAACTCACAAACTTTCAATTATTTGGATAAAGTATTTTCCAATTATTGCATTTGTTTTAGCAAATTCAGTTCTTATTAGTCAAGAAAAAATCCCTTTACAAGTATATTTATTTTTTAACTTGTTTATTGTTTTTTCAACGTTTTATACAAAATGGCGAACAAAACAAGAAATGAAAAATTTAGAACGAAAGTTCAACGAAATATTTGAAATCATAATTTAATTAAGAATCACACAAAAATTTATCATTTCGATCCCGAGGCTTCGGGATCGAAATCTGCGAGATTCTGCAAGACTAAGAAATACTAAACGGAGCTACTTGTGAAGATTTCTCTCCCGAAGCCTCGGGATCGAAATGACAAAAATAAAAACGGTTGCTTCTTATGAAAGTGAGTCGCCTAGCCCTGATAGAAGCGGTATCCTTTTTCTTGCTTCTTTAGCAAGGAAAAGATACAAGCGGATAGCAGGAATAGCTTCAAAAATTAATTATTATCGTTTATATTTGCAATTCGATATAAAACACTGATTTTATTTTAATCTAAAATCAGCAATCTATAAATCTAAAATTAAAATGAGACACACAAAAGTTAAAGACTTATTAAACAGTACTACGACGCTACAAGAAGTGAATGCAAAAGGATGGGTGAGAACTTTTAGAAATAATCAGTTCATCGCGCTTAATGACGGTTCTACCATTAATAATATACAATGTGTTGTTGATTTTGAAAATACACCAGAAGAAACTTTAAAAAGAATCACGACTGGAGCTGCGGTTTCTGTAATCGGAACTTTGGTTGAAAGTAAAGGTGCAGGTCAGAAATATGAAATTCAGGTTAATAAACTTGAAATCCTTGGAGATTCTGATGCTGAGAAATTCCCAATGCAGCCTAAAAAACACTCTTTAGAATTTTTACGCGAAAATGCTCACTTGCGCGTACGTACAAATGCTTTTGGTGCGATTATGCGTGTACGTTCTGTATTGTCTTATGCAGTTCACAGCTATTTTCAACAAAAAGGTTTTGTGTATGTAAACACACCAATTATTACCGGCGCTGACGCTGAAGGTGCTGGAGAAATGTTTCAGGTGACTTCATTGCCTTTGGATAATCTTCCAAAAAACGAAGAAGGAAACATTGATTTCAAAGAAGATTTCTTTGGAAAACATACTAACTTAACAGTTTCTGGACAATTAGAAGGGGAAACTTTTGCTATGGCTTTGGGTCAGATTTATACTTTTGGGCCAACTTTTAGAGCAGAAAATTCAAACACTTCTCGTCACTTGGCAGAATTCTGGATGATCGAGCCAGAGGTTGCTTTCAACGATCTTGATGATAACATGGATTTGGCTGAAGATTTTATTCAGTACGTAATTAAATATGCTTTAGACAATTGTGGAGACGATTTGAAATTCTTAGAAGGGAGACTTTTAGAAGAAGAAAAATCAAAACCGCAAGCAGACAGAAGCGAAATGCCTTTGTTAGAGAAATTGAATTTTGTTTTGGAGAACAACTTCAAACGTGTTTCTTATACTGAAGCAATTGACATTTTAAGAGATTCAACTCCAAATAAAAAGAAAAAATTCAGCTACTTAATTAACGAATGGGGAGCTGATTTACAGTCAGAACACGAGCGTTACTTGGTTGAAAAGCACTTTAAATGTCCGGTAATTTTATACGATTATCCAGCAAACATTAAAGCGTTTTACATGCGTTTGAACGACAACACAGAACCAGGAAGAGAAACAGTTCGTGCCATGGATATCCTTTTCCCAGGAATTGGAGAAATCGTAGGTGGTTCTGAAAGAGAAGAACGTTACGATGTTTTAGTTCAGAAAATGGAAGCTTTAGGAATCGACAAAGAAGAATTATACTGGTATTTAGACACCAGAAGATTTGGTTCTGCCACTCACGCAGGTTTCGGATTAGGATTTGAACGTTTGGTATTGTTTGTAACCGGAATGACAAACATTAGGGACGTAATTCCTTTCCCAAGAACTCCTGGAAGCGCGGAATTTTAAAAAATTAGTTTAAAAAAGTTTCAAGTTTCAGGTTTCAAGTTATTGAAGCTTGAACTAAAATTATAAAATTTGTTTTCAAGTTTCAGGTTTTAGGTTCTCCGTTCAGTTGGAAAACATGAAACTTGAAACTTGAAACTTTTAACAAAAACAAATGCTAAAGCAATTTTTAAATTTAAAATTATCCCAAAAATTATCTCCACAGCAAATTCAGCTGATGAAGTTAATTCAATTGCCTACGCAAGCTTTTGAGCAACGTTTATTAGAAGAAATGAACGAAAACCCGGCTTTGGAAGCTGGAAAAGAAGACGAATACGAAGCCGATGAATTCGCCAATGAAGAATACGACGATTATGATGATGCAGAATCTGACAGAATCGAAGCAGACGACATTAATATTGACGAATACTTAAGCGACGACGATACGCCTGATTATAAAACTCAGGTAAATAATTATGGTGAAGATGAAGAAAGAGAAACACCTTTTGCTTCTCCAATTAGTTTTCATCAGGATTTAATCAATCAGCTGAATACTTTTATTCTGAACGATCAAGAACGTGAAATTGCAGAATTTCTTGTTGGAAGTATTGATGATATGGGTTATATCCGCAGAAGCGTTCCGGATATTGTTGATGATATGGCTTTTACTCAGGGAATTTATACTGATGAAGCAATGGTCGAAAAAATGCTTCACGTTATTCACGAACTTGAACCTTCCGGAGTTGGAGCACGTGATCTGCAGGAATGTTTATTATTGCAGTTAAAGCACAAAACACCAACTGAATATGTTGATTTAGCAATTGACATCATCGAAAATCAATTTGATGCTTTTACAAAAAAACATTACGATAAACTTTTACAGAAATATAGTGTTTCTAACGAACAGCTTAAAAAAGCCATTCACGAAATCGAAAGACTAAATCCAAAACCGGGAGGATCTTTTACCGGAAACAATAAAGTTACGGAGAATGTAGTTCCGGATTTTGCCATCAGAATTGTTGACGGCGAGCTAGAATTAACCTTAAACGGAAGAAATGCTCCTTCTCTGCATGTTTCTAAAGATTATCAGGAAATGATGCAGACGTATAAAGATTCTCGTGATAAATCGACTGCTCAGAAAGATGCAGTTCAGTTTATCAAACAGAAATTGGATTCGGCTAAATGGTTTATAGATGCGATCAGACAGCGTCAGGAAACACTTTTTGTAACGATGAATGCGATTATGCATTATCAGGAGGAATTCTTTTTAGACGGCGACGAAACCAAACTAAAACCGATGATCTTAAAAGATATTGCCGATATGGTTGGATTGGATATTTCGACAATTTCGCGTGTTGCCAACAGTAAATATGTTGAAACACCCTACGGAACAAAACTAATCAAAGAATTTTTCTCTGAAGCGATGAAAAATGATCAAGGTGAAGATGTTTCGACTTTAGAAATCAAAAAGATTCTGAAGAATACAATTGAAGAAGAAGACAAACACAAACCGCTTCCAGATGATCAATTGGCTGAAATTCTTAAAGAAAAAGGATATCCGATTGCGAGAAGAACTATTGCAAAATACCGAGAACAGCTTGATATTCCGGTAGCAAGAATGAGAAAGAAGATTTAATATAATTACTCATTATAAACCAGATTAAAATCCGTCCTTAAAATATGGATAAAACTACAGGTTCTTTAATAGTACCGAAGGAACGTAGTATATTGTAGAGCGGGACTTCAGTCCATTTTAAACAAAACAACAAACCCGATAGATTTTTGAAATCTGTCGGGTTTTATTTTTTTTCTGGAAGTTCAATTATTTATATTGATCAGCCAATATTTTTACTTCAAACAAAGACGCTTTCTTTCTGTCACTATATTTATAAACCAAGGTATAATCATTATCTCTAAAAACTTGAAGCCCCGGATTTGCTTTTGCAGTGCTGATCAAACTTTTTTCAATTTCTTTCTTTATAACATTAATTTCTGCAGTTTCTTTTTCTACATTCATCAATGTCAAATTATACTGCACAACTTGCTCTGAAGGTAAATTTACACTGTCTAGTCGAATTCCTTGCTGAATCGTGAGAGGACAATTTTTATTATATTTTCCAACTAATTCTGTTATTTCAGTATTTACTTCATCTGAATTCTTCGAAAGATAAAACTGAAAAAAGACAGCTAAAAAAATCGCAATTCCAATTACAACCAATAATAAGATGTTCTGTTTTCTTTTACTTTGCTTTTCTTGCATTTGTTATTTGGCTTTAAATGGAATTTTGAATTTATTTCTCTTGGCTTTTTTTCATCGCATTATAATATGCTGCACGGCTAAGCGGCTCATATTCTTCGGTTTCACCGAGCATTACCAATTTATCATTGTCGGTTTTACGAAAACTGTAATTCGCTAAATTTCCTGTTCTGGTGCAAACTGCGTGAACTTTAGTTACATATTCGGCGGTTGCCATAAGAGCTGGCATGGGTCCGAAAGGATTTCCTTTAAAGTCCATATCAAGTCCTGCAACTATAACACGAATTCCTTGATTGGCAAGATCATTACAAACCGTAACAATTTCATCATCAAAGAACTGCGCTTCATCAATTCCGATAACGTCGCATCCTTGGGCTAAAATAGCAATATTTGCTGCTGCTGGAACTGGGGTTGAGCGAATTTCGTTGGCATCGTGCGATACCACCATTTCGTCATGATAGCGGGTATCAATAGCAGGTTTAAAAATTTCGACTCTTTGTTTGGCAAATTGGGCGCGTTTTAATCTGCGGATTAACTCCTCGGTTTTACCCGAAAACATTGATCCACAAATAACTTCAATCCAACCAAATTGTTCTTTGTGATTTACTGTATTTTCGAGAAACATTTTGTATTTTTCTACCTTTAAAAATGAATAGTTTTTATTACTTTGTACTGGTAATAAATTGACGCAAAATTTTGATGTTTTACGTTTTTTCAAAAGTAGAAAATTTTTATCAAATCGGAGATTCGCAAACGCTTATTAACAGAAATAAAAATTATCTCGTTGATTTTCTCCATTAATAAAGACATTCAAATACAAAATACACTAAAATACCCTATTCACTATAATTTCAACAGTTATGAAAAAAAAATTGGAAGCCGATTTAATCAGCATTGCACATCGAATTTTAAAGCTTAAAAATAAATCCGATATCAATCAATTGTATCTTGAAACTCAGAAATTATATGAGAAACTGGCGATTTTAAAATTTGTCGATGAAAATTTCGACACGGCAAAACCAACGATCAGCCACAGCGACATTAGTTCTGAAATCGAAACTATTTTCGAAAAACAAGAAAACACTCCAGCAGAAGCTGTGATTGAAACTCCTGTTGCAGTTGAAGAAACTCCAAATGAAATAATCGCCGAATCAGAAGTGACAGAAGAAAATAAAGCTGAGGAAGCTTCTGAAGAAATCGTTGCCGAAGTTCCAGAAGAAATAATTGCGGAATCTATTGTTGAAACTATTCCTGAAACTGCCGAAAATGTTCAAGATCCAATTATTAAAAAAATTGAAGAAGCTGTTTTTGAAGCTAAAAAAACAATCGAAGCAAATAGAGATCTTTCTTTTACGACAGTAAACGAACTAAAACCAATTCCGGATTTTAAACCTGCTTTTGAATTAGAAAAAATTGAAGAGGAAAAAGAAGAGCCAAAAATTGAAACTTCAACAAAATCAATTCCAGTTCCAATTTCGTTTGAAGATTTCGGAATCAATTATGCCGATGCACAATTTGTAAAAGTGGATAGTTTTGAAGCAGTTTCTCCCGTTCCTACTCCATTATTCAATGAATTTACAGAAAAGAAAACTCCTGAAACGGCAGTTTTAGAAACTCATTCTGAACCAAAGACAGTTACTTTAAACGAAAAACTGGCAAAAGGTTTTCACGTTGATTTGAATGATAGAATTGCTTTTACTAAAAATCTTTTCGGAAACAGTTCTGAAGATTACAGTCGTGTTTTAAATCAATTATTGACTTTTGATACTTTTGGAGAAGCCAAAGATTTTATTGAAAATATGGTAAAACCAGATTATAATAACTGGGAAGGAAAAGATGATTATGCAGAACGTTTTCTGGGAATTGTAGAGAAAAAATTCTCTTAAACACGAATTTCACAGATTTACACTAATTTATTTTGGTGAAATTTTTAGCATTCTAATCATTCGTGCTAATTCGTGCAATCTGTGTTAAATATAAAAAAACTATGTCTAAATTATATATCGTTCCAACGCCAATTGGCAATCTTGAAGACATGACTTTTCGTGCGATCAGAATTCTGAAAGAAGTCGATTTGATTTTGGCCGAGGACACCCGAACAAGCGGAAAACTTTTAAAGCATTTTGAAATTGGCACGCACATGCACAGCCATCATATGCACAACGAACATAAAACGACTGAAAATTTAATTGCACGTTTGAAAGCTGGCGAAACTATAGCTTTAATTTCTGACGCAGGAACTCCGGCAATTTCAGATCCAGGTTTTTTATTAACACGCGCTTGCGTCGAAAATAAAATTGAAGTAGAATGTCTGCCTGGTGCAACCGCTTTTGTTCCCGCGTTAGTAAACAGCGGATTGCCAAATGATAAATTTATTTTTGAAGGTTTTTTGCCGGATAAAAAAGGACGTCAGACTCGTTTTTTGGCTTTAGCCGAAGAAACCAGAACGATGATTCTATACGTTTCACCGCATAAACTCGTTAAGACTTTAGCCGAATTTATTCAATATTTTGGAGAAGACAGACAAGTTTGCGTTTCGAGAGAATTATCAAAATTACACGAAGAAAATGTCCGCGGCACCGCAAGAGAAGTTTTAACTCATTTTGAAAAAACAGCACCGCGAGGTGAAATCGTGGTTGTCGTTGCTGGAAAAACAATAGAAAAAGAAGCTAAGAAAAATAAGTATTCGAAGGATGATGATAACGAGGAATAAAACTTATACTATTTACAGTTATCCAACAGAATTATGAGAAACGCAGAAACGATATCGTGGATAGTTCTAGCTTTAGCAATTGCTTCTCAAGATTCTCCAGTTAATTTTATTTCAATTTCTCAAATTGCAGATGGGATAAATCATTCTATTCCAAACGAAAAAGAAATGCAAAGCTCACTAACTTGGCTTAATAACAATAAACTAATTGTAAAAACAGGAAAGAAATATTCTTTAACTGAAATCGGAAAAGAAATATTTTCTGAAACTCAAAGTGAAACAAAAACACTTTTGAGAATGTGGAAAAGGTTAGCAACCAAGATTGAACTTAAGCTTCAAGTATAAAATATAAAGATTAAAAAACAATGACAATTCAAGCCTTTTTAGAAAAAGTAAAACAAACTCCAACACAAATAACATTCCCGGAAACTATTGCAGTAATTGAGGAAAACTATAATTTTACTCCAACTGCTTTTCAAAATGGAACACAGCATAATGCTGCTGGCGAAAACTCTGGTTCTTGCAAATTATTTTCTTTCGCGAAATTGCAAAACTTAAGCAAAGAAGAAACTTTAGCTTGTTTCGGCGCTTTTTATTTCGAAGAAGTTTTAAAAGATCCAAACGGAACCAATCACCAAAACATTAGAAATTTCATCAGCTTAGGCTGGGACGGAATTCAGTTTGAAGGAAATGCTTTAGAATTGAAGTAATTTTATTTAAGATTTTTGATTAACGATTTTTGATTTCAGAATTACAAATCTTTTTAATTACAAATCTGTATTTCAAATAAAAAATCGTTAATCTTCATTCAAAAATCAAAAATCATTAAAAATGCGTTGGACATTAAAACCAAAACCTTCTGAAGATAAAATCAAACATTTGGCGCAAGCCTTAAATGTAGAAGATTTTGTAGCAACACTTTTGATTCAGCGTGGCATTGAAACTTTTGACGATGCCAAGAATTTCTTTCGCCCATCGTTAGAACATCTTCATGATCCGTATTTGATGAAAGATATGGACAAAGCGGTTTCCCGAATCGAATCGGCTATTGAAAATCAGGAAAATATATTGGTTTTTGGCGATTATGATGTTGATGGAACGACAGCCGTTTCTTTGGTTTCATCTTATTTGAAATCGCATTATCCTAATATTGCTACTTATATTCCAGATCGTTATGATGAAGGTTACGGAATTTCTTTTAAAGGAATTGACTTTGCCGATGATAACGGATTTTCATTAATTATCGCTTTAGATTGTGGTATCAAATCAATAGATCATATCGCCTACGCGAAAGAAAAAAACATCGACTTTATTATTTGCGATCACCACAGACCCGGAAATATTCTTCCTGATGCTGTTGCAATTTTAGATCCTAAAAGAGAAGACTGCTCCTACCCGTACGATGAATTATGCGGTTGTGGCGTTGGTTTTAAACTGATTCAGGCTTTGGGCCAAAATCGAAATGAAACTATTGAAGATCTTGTTCCGTATCTGGATTTGGTTGCAACTGCGATTGCAGCAGATATTGTTCCGATCACGGGAGAAAACCGTGTTTTGGCTTATTTTGGATTGCAAGTTATTAATAGCGAACCAAGACCGGGAATCAAAGCTTTAGTGCATCAGGTAAAGAAGAAAGTTTTGGACATTACCGATGTTGTTTTTATTATTTCTCCTAGAATAAATGCTGCAGGAAGAATCAAACATGGAAATCATGCGGTCGAATTATTAACTGAATTTGATTTTGATCAAGCGCAGCAATTTGCTTCCGAAATTGAGCAATACAATGCAGATCGAAAAGATCTAGATAAAAAAATTACCAAAGAAGCTTTTCAGCAAATTATAGAAAATCAAGAAGAAGAGCGTTTTTCAACTGTTGTTTTTCAAGAAGACTGGCACAAAGGCGTAATTGGGATTGTCGCTTCAAGATTAATAGAAACGTATTATCGCCCCACTTTGGTTTTCACTAAAAGCGGCGACAAATATGCTGCTTCGGCAAGATCTGTAAAAGGTTTTGACGTTTATAATGCTCTAGACGCTTGTGCACATCATTTAGAACAATTTGGAGGCCATATGTACGCTGCGGGAATGACGTTGAAAGCTGAGAATTATAAAACTTTTAAAGAAGCTTTTGAGAAACAAGTTTCAGCAACCATTTTGCCTGAAATGCGAACACCGGAAATCGAAATTGATGCAGAGATAAACTTTAGCGATATTACACCAAAACTGATTCGGATTTTAAAACAATTTGAACCTTTTGGTCCGCAAAATATGACACCTGTTTTTATGACTTCGGATGTAAAAGATACAGGTTATGCCAAAACTTTAGGCGCAGACGAAGAACATTTGAGGCTTTTCGTTAAACAATCCCGAAGCATTGGGACAGACGGAATTGCAGCAATTGGTTTTGGACTCGGAAAAAAAATAGACCTTACCAAAAATCAAAATACTTTTCAGCTTGCCTATTGTATTGCTGAAAATGAGTGGAACGGAAATGTTTCGACTCAGCTTATGCTAAAAGATATTAGAACAAATGAAAGATAAATCAAAAAAAGCCGACCCGTATCAGGCATTGCGCTACAGAGAATTTAATATTTTTTTAATCCTGCGTTTTGCAATGGTTTTTGCGTGGTCCATGCAGTTTATTGTTATTGAATGGGAAGTTTACAGCTTAACGAAAAATCCGCTTTCTTTGGGCTTTATTGGTTTGGCAGAAATAATACCAGCCATCGGAATGTCTTTATTTGCTGGACACATGGTCGATCAAAGAGAAAAAAGAGGATTGTTGGTAAAATGTATCCTCGGTTTTTCGGTCGTTAGTTTTGGACTGTTTTTATTAACGTGGCCAAAAATTGTTCACGGGTGGTCTACAGATGCAATCCTACTTTCTATTTACTTTTTAGTTTTTATCGGTGGATTGGTTCGTTCTTTTCTTGGTCCAACTATTTTCTCACTTTTATCTTTGATTGTTCCTAAAAAAGCATATCCAAACGCAGCAACCTGGAGCAGTTCGGTGTGGCAGATTGGTTCTGTTTTAGGGCCAGCCGTTGCAGGATTTTCGATCAATTGGATTGGGGTTCACTGGTCAATGTGTTTGGTAGTTGGGTTTTCTGTTTTCTCATTAATCGCATTATCTCAAATTGAGAAAAAACCAATTTTAAATCCAAAAATTGGCGAGCCAATTATGGAAAGTCTGAAAGAGGGAATTAAATTTGTTTTCAATAATAAAACCATTTTGGGAGTTCTTTCACTTGATATGGTTGCCGTGCTTTTTGGTGGAGCTGTAGCTTTACTGCCTGTTTTTGCACAGGATATTTTAAAAGTTGGCCCTGAAGGATTCGGCGTTTTAAGAGCTGCTCCCGCTGTTGGAGCTTTTATCACAATGTTGGTATCGGCCTACGTTCCTTTATACAAAAAAGCCGGAATGAAACTGTTGGCTGCCATTTTTATCTTCGGATTGTCTATTATATTATTTGGAGTTTCGACTATTTTCTGGGTTTCGGTAGTTGCTTTATTCTTAAGTGGACTTGCTGATGGAATTTCAGTTGTTATTCGTCAAACCATTTTACAGCTTAAAACTCCTGATCACATGCGTGGCCGCGTGGCAGCAGTAAATTCTATATTTGTTGGGTCATCAAATGAATTAGGCGCATTTGAAAGCGGCTTAACCGCACGATTAATGGGAACTGTTGTTTCGGTAGTTTTTGGAGGAAGTATGACGCTTTTAACCGTTTTAGGTTTCGGAATAAAATCGCCTACATTTAGAAATCTAGATCTTCAAAAAGATATGGATGATCATCAGAATATGGAGTAATTATATTTTCTCATATATGTAATATAAGTTCATCTAATTATAGAACTTTAAATTAAATAGCCTCAAGTTAAACTGAGGCTGTTTTATTTTATTATTTCGCCGTATGCCAAAATAAGAATGTTTAATATGAACTTATTTTACTTATAGAGTTTGAAAATTTTCTGTTTTTTATGAATCTTTTATTTAGAACTAATATAAATAATATTTATATTTGTGACAATAAAAAGATTTGCAATGAGAGAAATAGAGCAGATATACCACAACAATTTTGGGATAGCTTTTTACTGGAAAAAAGAAAACGAAACATTGGTAGACAAAGTACAGCTCGTTTTTAAGGAAACAGGTTTTTATTTCACCATTTCTGAAATGAATCAATTCTGTGATTTAATAGAAGACAGCCTGATCGAAAATGCATGTTGCGAAGCTTGCGAATTAAAATATTCTTGTCATAAATTTTTATTGAAAACACCTTGCGCAGCAATAGATTTGGCTGTTTCTATGACAGAATTAAAATCTATTAAAGATTTGGTTGAAGGGTCTTTGTTCCGAATTGAACTTGACGAATATGTTTATGGAGCTGGCTTGAATTAAGAAGCATTCTAAATATTTTAACAACATTTTTTCATTATTGAAATATATTTTGATTTTCTTCAAAAAAAAGTATATTTACAGCAATGAAAAAAACTTGCATTCTTTTTGTCCTTGCTGTTTTAGCCGTTTTTCTAACAAACTGCACAAATAAATCTGATGAATATATAGACCCGCGCGGTACTGATTACGCAGGTTCTGAAAGCTGTATTCAATGTCATCAGACACAACATCAATTGGCTTTAGTGAGTTCTCATTTTAAAGCAACTGCTCCAGCAACCTTAGAAAATGTTTTAGGTGATTTTAATAAAGGAAATCATGTTTTCATCTATGACAAAAATACCAAATTGGTCATGGAAGAACGCAACGACAGCCTGTACCAAGTTTTATACAAAAATGGAAAAGAAGTCGAAGCACATCCTTATGATATTGTCTTTGGAACAAAACATGCACAAACAAGTGCTTTCTGGAAAAACCATTACACATACGAACTTCCATTATCGTATTACAAATCCTTAAACAGTTGGGCTACAAGTCCGGGATATCCGGCAGACAAACCAAATTTTACTCGAGAAATAGCTAAAGAATGCTACGGCTGTCACAGCTCAAATATTGCAAGCAGTTACATAACAACAAGTTCAGACAAAGTAAGTTCGATGACAATGGAAGTCGAGAATTTTATGGACAAAAACACTTTAGTGTACGGTATTGACTGTGAACGTTGTCATGGTCCTGGAAAAGAGCACGTTCAAACTCACTTAAAATTTCCTGATCTAAAGAAATCCCAAAATATTGTTGCCTTCAAAAATCTGACCAGACAGCAACGAATTGATGCTTGTGCAATATGCCATTCAGGAAACGATAAACTCAGAATGAAATCTCGTTTTCAATTTAAGCCCGGTGATAATATAAATGATTACTTCAGAGCAACTCCATCCTCAAATGATAGTCTTCACTTTGATGTTCACGGCAATCAATTGGGTTTATTGGCGCAAAGCAAATGTTTTCAAAAAAGCGAAAAAATGGATTGCATGACCTGTCATAATCCACACGAGAATGCGCCTACTAAACTAGCGTCTTATTCTAAGATCTGCATGAATTGTCATCAAGATTTAAAACACACTGAAACTACATTAAAAACAATGTCAGGAAGCATGCTGGCAAATAATTGTGTAGAATGCCATATGCCGAAAAAACCGTCTAGTGCGATTAAATTTCAGCTTTCAAACAGCAAGCAATTTTCGAATTACAATCTGAGAACGCACAAAATCGGAATTTATCCGGCTAAATAAAAATAGTTATTTTTCGAATTTTTGAAGTTCAAAAGTTTCACCGTCAAAAACGCCGTAGGTAAAATAACCAATCCAGTCGCCAAGATTTACATATTTAGCATCTTCGCCAACAGGAATGATCATTGGCAAATGACGATGTCCGAAAATAAAATAATTATAATGTTTGGTTTCGAGTTTTCGTTTGGCGTACAAAACCAGCCATTCGTTTTCTTCGCCTAAAAATTTTACATCTTCGTCACCAGAAATCAATTTGTTTTTAACCGATAAATATTGCGCTAAACTCACGCCAACATCTGGATGAAGCCATCGGAAAAGCCATTTTGAAAACGAATTTGTAAATACCTTTTTCATCCTTTTATAACCTTTGTCGCCAGGACCTTTTCCGTCACCGTGGCCAATCAAAAAGGTTTTTCCGTTAAAAGTAAATTCTTTGTTATCGTGGTAAACCGGAATATTTAATTCGGTTTCAAAATAATCGTTCATCCACAAATCGTGATTTCCAACAAAAAAGTAAATCGGAATACCGCTGTCGCGAATTTCAGCCAATTTGCCTAAAATACGCACAAATCCTTTTGGCACAACGGTTTTATATTCAAACCAAAAATCAAATAAATCGCCCAATAAAAAAATAGCTTCCGCATCTTCTTTAACCTCATCCAACCAAGCGACAAATTTCTTTTCACGAGGCAAACTCAACTCTGGAGTCGGCGCTCCAAAATGCTGATCAGAAGCAAAATATACTTTTTTCATTGATTTTTTTTTTGTGAACTGTGAGTTGTGATTTGTGAGATGTCAAATGTGAGTTGTGAGATGTCAAATGTGAATTGTTTTACCTTTCACATCTTACTTTTTACTTTTTACTTTTTACATTTTACTTTTCACATCTTACTTTTCACATCTTACTTTTTACTTTTTACTGATTATCACTTGCGTACCACTCTGCAAATGACGATTCTGTTTCTTGAAGTTTAAGTGAGAAAAGCGTTATTCCTGCAGGAAGCCTTGCAACAATTCTTTCAGCAAAATCGACCACCATGTTTTCACTTGTTGGCTGATAATCTACTAAAATTACGTGATGTCCGCGGTTTTTCAATTCATTTGCCAATTCGATATGCGGTGTAGTTTCGTTAAAAACAGTTGCATGATCAAACTGATCGACAATTTCTTCTTTTACAATTTTCTTTAAATCTGAAAAATCGATTACCATTCCGAATTTCACATTGTTTCGATCCGTGATTGGCGAACCAATAACCGTTACCGATAATTTATAACTGTGCCCGTGAACGTTTTTGCATTTTCCGTCGTAACCGTACAAAGCGTGACCGGTTTCGAAATTAAATTGCTTTGTAATTCTGATATTACTCATCGATTTAAATTTTAGGTTGCAAATTTACAAATTAATAACCGTTTTCGGGTCTTTTTTTAGCTTTGTTATATTGAGTCCAAACTTTGTCAAAATTCAAGAACTGAGACTGAGATTGAAAACTGAAAATTACTTCTTAAACTGCGTCAGAGCATTTCTGCTAAAATCAGACAAAACCAATTTACCTGTAATCTTAGCACGTTCAATTAAAATCGATTCCCATTGTTCTGTTCCTTCCCAAATGATTTTTTTCATTTCGAATAAAGCTTCAGGATTATACGAACTTAGTTTTTGAGCAAAATTCGCAACTTCGGCATCTAATTCCGCTGCAGTATGAAGTGAGGCGTAAAGTCCGTTTTGCAAAGCCCAGTTAGCCGACTTCCATTCGTGCGCCGCCAATGTCATTTCTGTCATCGCCGTTTTTCCTATTTTTCTCGAAACAGCCGGTTCGATAACAAAAGGCCCAATTCCGATTGCCAATTCAGATAATTTTACTGCACTTTCGGGTGTTGCCAAAACATAATCGCAAGTCGCAATAATGCCGACACCGCCACCTACTGCTTTGCCTTGAACACGGCCGACAATTATTTTAGAACAATTTCGCATGGCGTTTAACAAATGTGCAAAACCAGAGAAAAATTCTGTTCCCTGCTCCTCATTTTGAACTTGCAAAAGTTCGTCAAACGAAGCGCCAGAGCAAAAAACTTTCGAACCTTCACTTTGTAAAACTATAACCGAAACCGTTTCATTTCGGCTTAACAAATTAATTTCGGCAGTTAAGCGATCCAGTAATTCACGCGGAAAAGAATTGCTCGCAGGATGACCAAATTGCACCGTTGCAACGGCATTATTAAAAGTAGTTTCTAAAGAACCGTTTTGAATTTCTGAACTCATAAAAATAGATTTGAACGTAAAGTTACGGTTTTGCAAAATATTTTCAGCCGAAGCAATTTGAAATTTGTTTTTTGTCAATTAATTGACTTTATTTGTTAACGTTTTGGGGGATTAGCTCATTTGGCTAGAGCGCTTGCCTGGCAGGCAAGAGGTGGTCGGTTCGAATCCGATATTCTCCACAAAACAAAACCCTTGTAATTTAGTTTACAAGGGTTTATTTTTTTTAAATTAACTATTTTACAAAATCTTGTCATTTCGATAGAATTTTAGATCTTAAATTAATTATTTCTCATTCGCCGAATCTTCAAAATTTGGCTCGTCTTCTTCTGGTTTAGTAAAATCGTTATTCAATTCTTCTGTTAACTTTTTTTTCTCTTTTTGATTTTTCCTAACCGTAAAAACAATTACAACTACAACTACTGCTGCAATAATTCCAATTATGATCCAATTGATTTCCATAGTTTTAATTTTAAATAAATTTACGGATTAAAAAACGCAGCATTATTACTAAAAGGTTAAACCTCATAAATAGTCAGATAAATTTTAGTTTTTCAAAGACCACTTGTTCAAGTAAAAAAAAATTTAATTAACTTACATTAAATTAAAACCTTAAAAATGACATTATTACTGCGATGGTTATTCATACCAATAATAGTTCTGATTGTATTACTATTCTGGAAAGGAAGTCCGCTCCTTATAAAATCAGCATTGCTAATTGTTCCTGCAGTTGGCATTATTTCATGGTTTGCCTACGAAGGTGCTTTTAGCGGAGGTGGCGGATTAGAAAAAATATACGGTTTATTAACCTTAATCGGCTTCTTAATGGTTTACGAAATCGGAATGTTAGTCGATCGTTATTATCTAGTCAAAAAAAGCATCAGCACAGTAGAAGATGATGTACTGCTAATCACCGGAGTGGTTCTTTTAATCGCTTCTGTTATATATTTTGTGATAGCCATTTCAGAATAAAAACCATTATTAAATAGTACTTCTAAAATTAGAAGCAGAAGGTTTTCGTTTTCAAAAGATCGTTTTGTCCCGCTTTCCACTCTATCTTTTCCTTGCTAAAGAAGCAAGAAAAAGGATGCCGTTTCAATCGGGGCTAGAATTGAAGGTTTTGATTTTCAATTTATGTTTTTTGATTTAGATTCACGATTTGCTTTGCAGGCACGGATTGATTGTAAATCCGCGCTATCGGATCTCAAAAACTATATATTATTTCTTGCGGAGATCGCTCGCTCCTCTGGATGATAAGATTGTGTTGATTCAAAGATAAAAACTTAGTCCTGAGATTTCGGGATAGCATCTCAAAACCTAGCAACTTTTAAAACCTCCTACTTCAGCAAAATACCCAATCGAATACTCCCATAAAAATATCCTGAATTAGTATTAATCCCAGGATCATTTAATTCTCTTCCTCGATAAATGAAAGAATACGACATATTGAAATTGTTGTGGCGGTATTTTAAACCAAACTCGGCGTTGAAACGAAGCGGTTCTAAATCGAAAGTTACCGGACTTGTATCATTAAACATACTGCCTTCAATTGTAGCGTCATAAAATTGGTAATTGACGCTTGGCATCGCATAAAAGTAAAATTCGCGAATATTGTATTGTGGTGTCGCACTTACAGAAGCGTCGTGCAAATTAGAATCGTAAACAGGAAGCAGTTTCTTGAAGCCAATTCGAGTTAAAAATCCTGTCGAAACTCCCGTAAAAATAGTTCCCAAATTTGCCTCCGACTGAAAATGGACATCTATAAAATCATTGTGTTTGCTTGGGAATAATTTCTTCGAATACATAACATGCGCCTGAACGCCAAACGCGTTATGAATCTGATTTTCCCAGCCGTATACTTTTTTATAGCCAATAATATGATGAAAACTTTCCTGTGTTTCTTTTCCAAGTGCATTCGGCCCAAGAAAACCGAACTGAAAATCAGTCTTTAAAACCGATTCATTTTGGTAGAAAAAATTTCTTCCCGCTTCGGCAAAAAGATAACCTACAAAAGGGCGATCGTTTATATCTACAGAAGTTTCATTAATATATCTCGGATTGTAAATGTATTGCCCTAAACGAAATTCAGTAATCTTTTTATTGATTTTTTCATTTTCGTTTTTCGATAAAAATCGGTAAAAAAGCTCTAAACCATTTGTATAATACATGTCATTTTTAGACGAAGTATACAAATCGTTGTCTGTAATAAAACCTATTTCTGTTGTTTTTGCCTGTCCAAAACCCAATATTGACGTTAATAGAAAGAGCGCAATAAAGCAATTTTTACTTCCCATTATAATTGATTTTTCCAACGGCACGCATTTCGCGAACAATTCGCTGTTTACGTCTGTTAATATAACTTGAAGATCCCGTCGCTTTAAACTTTCGTGGGTTTGGCAAAATGGCTGCAATTCCGGCAGCTTGCATTGGGGTTAAGCTCGATGCATCACGACGGTACCAATGTTCTGTCGCGGCATAAGCGCCATAAACCCCATCCCCCATTTCGATACTATTCAAATACACTTCCATGATGCGTTCTTTGCCCCAGATAATTTCTATTAAAACAGTAAAATAAGCTTCTAAACCTTTACGAAAATAACTTTTGCCTTGCCATAAAAAGACATTTTTTGCGGTTTGCTGCGAAATCGTACTTCCACCTCGAATGCGGCGTCCGCGCTCGTTGCTTTTATATGCTTTTTGGAGCGCTTTGAAATCGAAACCATTGTGATATAAAAAAGTTCCGTCTTCACTCGCGATAACGGCTTTCTGCAAATTCATCGAAATTTTTTCAATTGGCTCCCAGTCGTGATCAAAATAAACTTCCTTTCCGCCCAATTTATTTTCAATTGCACGAATCAGCATCAACGGCGTAAAAGGAACCGGTACATATTTAAAAAGTATGACCGATCCAATCGAGAGTCCGAAAAACCATAACATTAATTTGATGAAAAACCATTTTACTTTTTCGCCAAAAGAGCGATTGCCTTTTTTAGCAGTTGGTTTTGGTTTGGTTGCTGTTGTTTTTTTTGGTGCTGGTTTTTTGGTTGCTGCCATTATATTAAATCTGCTAATTCTGTTCCTATTAAACTTCCAATTGCTACGCCCATGCCGCCTAAACGCACTCCACAAAACACGTTTTCAGACAGTTGAGAAACAACAGGTTTTTTACTGTTTCCTATTCCCATAATACCGCTCCAACGATGCGCGATCTGGAATTCCTGATTTGGTAAAATTACATTTTTCAGCAACTCCTCCAATTTATTTTGTACAATTTTCGTTTGCCCAAATTCGGTTGTATTTTCAGCTTCAAAATCTAGATTTCGTCCACCGCCAAGAAGTATTCTGTCGCCTATATTTCTGAAATAATAATAACCGCGGTCTAAATGAAAAGTGCCTCTAATATCTAAATTTTTGATAGGTTCTGTAATCAAAACCTGTGCTCTGGCAGGCTGAACGGCACCTTTTGTCAAAGTGTTAGCAAAACCATTTGTTGCAAAAAGTATTTTTTTGGATTTAAAAGTAAAATCGGCCAGCGCGATTTCTACTTGATTTCCTAAATCGGCATAACCTGTTACCGTTTGCTGATTCAGAATTAAAATATTTTCAGAAACCGCTTGCCGCAACAATTCCTGCATCATATTTCCGGTATCGATCTGCGCTTCAAAAGGATTAAAAATTAAATATTCCTGAATATTCTCAAATCCAAAACGATCAACTTCTTTCGAAAAAACATCGGCTTTAAAAAGCGGTTTTAGAATTTCATTAATAAAAGGCAATCTCGAAATACATTCAGAAAATCCAAGATTATCGTCTTTTAAAAATAATTCATATCCACCGTGAGGCTTAAAATCTATTGCTGTGTCGCCCAATCTTTTTCGAAGCAATTGCAAACCTTTCCAGCGTTTCTCAATAAGATTTACCACATCTTCTTCTGAATGTGTTTTTAAGTCTTCCAAAATTTCAGACAGGCTTCCGAAACAGGCAAAACCTGCATTTTTTGTACTTGCACCCTGTGGCAACATGCCTCGTTCTAAAACTAAAATTTTAGCAACAGGAAATCTTTCGCGCAAGCGCAATGCCGCGTGCAAACCTACAATACCGCTTCCAACAATCGTATAATCAACATTCGTGAACCAGTTTTTTAGTTCCCAGTAACTTAATTCCATTTGCCAATTTTTTATAAAAATAATGATTTTTTTATCCTAAAAAATAAATTTCAATTTTTAAAATCCAAATTCTAAAACTTTGTTTTAAACGGATTCTATTCGCCAAGAATTCATGAATTAATTTTGAAAATCAGTGAATTAGTGACGGAACATTCCTGTAAAAGTTTTGGATTTTTTATATTGGAATTTGAAATTACAAACTTTAACAGTAATTGGAATTTGGGATTTAAAAATTGGAATTTAATTGTTGTATTTTTAGCGCCACAAAAAATAGAATTTTTATTATGAAAAAAGTAGTATTAACAACCTTAATAATGATGAGTTTAAACGCTATCGGACAAAATGTAATGTCGCCAGAATTGTTATGGAAACTAGGAAGAGTGACGGCACTTGGACTTTCTAAAGATGAAAAAAATGTTGTTTTTAAGGTTTCAACTCCTTCTGTAGAAGAAAACAAATCGTCTTCAAAATTTTACATGCTCCCTGTTGGTGGCGGCACTGCAACTGAAATTAAAGACACAAAAGCTGTTTTGGCTGACAAAAATGTTTCGCCAGACGGAAAATTTTTAGTGTACAATGAAGAAGTAAAAATTGACAAGGTTTTAGGAAAAGATTTTTATCCGAAATTAGACAAATCAGACGCTCAAATTTATGACGGACTTGATTACCGTCATTGGGATACTTGGAATGAAGGGAAATTTAACCATGTTTTTTATAAAGAAAATAAAGAAGGTGCCACAGGAATCGATATTTTAAAAGGAGAAACTTTTGATTCTCCTCAAAAACCTTTTGGCGGAGACGAAGATTATATTTGGTCGCCAGAATCAAAAAGCATTTTATATGTATGCAAGAAAAAAGCGGGAACACAATATGCAATTTCTACGAACACAAATATTTATGAGTACAATTTAGAAACTCAAAAAACAATCAACAGAACCGAAGATAATTTAGGTTACGACACGGCACCGCAATTTTCTCCAACAGGAAATTTGACTTGGCTGCAAATGAAACGCGACGGATATGAGTCTGATAAAAACGATATTATTGTTGAATTTAAAGGAATCAAAACCAACTTAACTGCAAATTGGGACGGAACTGTAGATAATTTTATCTGGAGTAAAGATGGCAAAAACGTATTTTTTGTAGCGCCAGTTGATGGTACAAAACAACTTTTTACAGTAAACTTTCCGGGATTAACAAAAATTGCTATTCAAGTTCGTCAATTGACAAATGGAGATTTTGATGTAAATGATTTAGTTGGATTTGCAGGCGATGAAATTATCGTAACAAGATCTGACATGAATCATGCTGGCGAGATTTTTTCTTTTAATTTGAAGAAAAACACTTGGAAACAAATCTCAAACATAAATACAGAAACGTATAAAACATTAACTTTAAGCAAAACGGAAAAACGTTATGTTACTACAACTGACGGAAAAAAAATGTTGGTTTGGGTAATTTTGCCTCCAAATTTTGATGCTTCTAAAAAATATCCAACCTTATTATTCTGTCAAGGAGGACCACAATCTCCTTTGACACAATCGTATTCTTTCCGTTGGAATTTCTCATTAATGGCTGCAAAAGGCTATGTAGTTGTGGCGCCAAACCGTCGCGGAATGCCAGGACACGGTGTTGAATGGAATGAAAAAATCAGTAAAGACTGGGGCGGACAAGTTATGGACGATTACCTTTCTGCAATTGATGATGTTGCTAAAGAAAGCTATGTCGACAAATCTCGTTTAGGCTGTGTTGGCGCAAGCTACGGAGGATACTCAGTATTTTATTTAGCTGGAATTCACAACAAACGTTTCAAAACTTTTATCGCGCACGATGGTGTTTTCAATACCGTAAGCATGTTGGGCACCACAGAAGAAGTTTTCTTTAACAACTGGGATTTCGGCGGAGCGTACTGGGAAAAAGACAACGCTGTAGCTCAAAAAGCATACACGACTTTCAATCCTGCGACTTTGGTTCAGAACTGGAATACGCCAATCTTGATTTTTCAAGGAGGAAAAGATTTCCGTGTACCAATCGGGCAAGGGCAAGAAGCTTTTCAAGCTGCACAGTTAAGAGGCATTAAAAGCAGATTTGTTTATTTTCCAGATGAAAACCACTGGGTTTTAAAACCGCAAAATGCTCAGGTTTGGCAAGGAGAATTTTTTAAATGGCTGAGCGAAACACTTTAAGATACGATTTTTAAAATATTAATAGCCGGAGATTTTTTTATAATCTCCGGCTATTTTGTTTTTGAGACATTGAAATTATATAACACTTTAGCATTTATTTATCTTTTTAAAACAGTTTTTTTTAAATAAATTGCAGTAATTTCAAATTTAATCCCGAGGCGTCGGGGCCCAATCCCGCAAAATACCTATGGAGAGCAAAAAAAGTTATACAGCGATAAAAGTGCTTTTCAGCTATGTTGCATTACTGGCTCTGGTGATTACCGTTGGATGGTTTTTATATTCTGAAAATCAGGTTTACAATAAATTGGAAGATAAAATTGCGTTTGAAAAAACCAAGATTTTAAGAGTTAGCAAATTATTTTCGAATGTTTATAAAACGGAAAGCTTAGCCCGAAAAACGATTCAGACCAACTCTGAGAATGACTTTAAAAGCTATCTTATCGAAACCGATTCTCTCCGCTTACGAATTGATACTTTAAAGCAAATTGTTACGACCCAATATCAAAAAACTTTACTGGACAGCGTAACTTATTTACTGTCTGAAAAGACAAAAAACATAAAACAATTAAAGACGATTAAAAACAAAGCCGAAGATGAAGTTTCGGTAAATACAGCTATTGATGAAATTACTAAAATGGAGTTTAAACTCCGAAAATTAGAACTTCAGGATTTCAACAAAAACCCAAATCAATTAGGAAATTATCAGCGTAATGTACTTCAAAAATATGTCGATTATTTAAACCAAAATATTCCTGACGACAGCACAAACACACTTAGCAAAAAAGCATCAGATTCTATTTTGGCCAATTCTAAAAAGCTGTTGAGCAATGTAAAATTGAAAGCAGAAAAGAAAAAAGAATCGCTGAATTTTGAAGAAAATAAATTGCTTAAAAACGAAATTGCAATCTCTGATCAGCTTCGAAAAGTACTTCGAATTATAGAAAGAGAAATTATTATCAACTCGATAAAAAACAATTCCTTAAAAGAAAAATCACTTAAAAAAGTAAACGAAATCGTAACAGCTTCGGCGATTATTGGTCTAGTTCTGACATTGTTTTTTTCGATTTTAATTGTGAGCGATTACTCAAAATCTCAAGTTTACAAGAAACAGCTTGAAATTGCGAACTTCAAAACCAAGAATTTACTAAAAAGCCGTGAACAGTTGATTTCGACAGTAAGCCACGATTTAAAAACGCCTTTGAGCACTATTGTGGGTTATTCTGAACTTTTGGGCAATTCTGATGTAAATACGAAACAGTCCTATTTTATTAAAAATATTAAAAACTCTTCTGAATATATTACACAGCTGGTTCAAGATTTATTGGATTTTTCTAAGATTGAAGCTGGAAAAATTTCTATAGAAAAAGTGCCTTTTGTTTTGCCAGAAATAATCGATGAAGTTGCCAAAAGTATTCAGAC
This sequence comes from Flavobacterium sp. MR2016-29, assembly GCF_015350695.1. Lineage (NCBI taxonomy): Bacteria > Pseudomonadati > Bacteroidota > Flavobacteriia > Flavobacteriales > Flavobacteriaceae > Flavobacterium > Flavobacterium sp. MR2016-29. Next base: position 165,154 of record NZ_JADKPU010000006.1, on the reverse strand, counting down.
TGTTTACAAGCAAAAAAACATCGATCTTGTTATTAATGTTGATGAAAAACTGAACGCTAAAATTGTGGGTGATCCTTTTCGATTGAAACAAATTTTGAGCAATCTTATCGGAAATGCCTATAAATTTACCGAAGAAGGTTTTATCAGAATCAGCGCATATCTTGCTGAAAATGAAAACTTTCTTACTATTACTATTGAGGATACCGGAATTGGAATCGAAAAAGAAAATCAGAAATTAGTTTTTGAAGAATTTGCTCAAGCCAATGAAAATATCGAGAAAAAATATGGAGGAACAGGTTTAGGCCTATCTATTTGCAAAAAAATTATTTCGGCTTTAGGAGGCAGTTTAGAATTAGAAAGTGCCTTCGGAAAAGGAAGTGTTTTTGAAATTCAGCTTCCGTTGCTTTTTGACACAAGTACAAATTCAGTTCCAGAAGTTAAAAAGCAGGTTTCTCAAAATATAGAAGCACAAACTTTTATAGTTATTGATGATGATATTAATCTTTTGAATTTGACAAGTGGTGTTTTGAGACAAGAAAAACATCAGGTCTTATCTTTTAATAGTGCTATTAAAGCATTAGAAGCGATTCAGCAGACAAATTTTGATTTTGTGATTACAGATATTCAAATGCCAGAAATGGATGGTTTTGGATTCCTTCAAAAACTAAAAACTACTGATGTTTACAAAAATCAGCCTGTGATTGCGCTGACCGGAAGATCTGATCTAGATTCGTCTGTTTATGCTGATGCCGGATTTACAACGGTAATTAAAAAACCTTATTCTCCCAAAATATTATTAGAGACTATTAGACTAATTTTAGAAAATGATACTTTGCCAAAAGTGGAGATTAATGATGTTGAAGAAAAAACATTTTCTAAATTGTATTCTTTAGAAACTTTAAAAGAGTTTTTAGGAAACGATACTGTTGCGCTTAACGAAGTTTTAAAATCTTTTATAGAAAGCAGCAATGAAAATTTAACATTTTTAGAAAATGCAATCGCCGAAGAAAATGTACCAGAAATAAATTCAATTGCACATAGAATTGCACCGATGTTCAAGCAAATTGAAGCCCGAGAAATTGGCGGACTTTTGAAAGCACTAGAAAAAAATGATTTTGAAATTTCTGATTTAAAAGATATTTATAAGGTTTTAAAATCAAAAACAGAGTCGCTTTTTAAGGCTCTTCAAAAGGAAATTGTTTAAAAGAAAAAGAAAGTAGACATGAATTTTCACGAATTTGATTAAGGAAAATTAGCATTCAATTTTAATCAATATTGTATTGCTTCAATTTATTATAAAGTGTTTTTCTTGTAATTTTAAGAAGTTTTGCCGCTTCCGATTTATTATTCTGTGTTTTAGATAAAGCATGAATAATTGTTTCTTTTTCATTTTCAGACAAAGAAAACGAACTAACCGTTTCTATCGTATTTTGCTTTTGAATCTGAAAAAATTCTGCTGGCAAAACATCACTTTCAATAAATTCTCCGCGCGACAAAAGAGTCGCCCGTTTTACACAGTTTTGCAATTCACGTAAATTTCCTGGCCAATTGTATTTCTGAAAAATAGCTACGACCTCTGGAGAGAATCCAATAATTTCCTTATTCAATTGCTGATTGGCTTTTTCCAAGAAATAATCGGCAAAGACCATTAAGTCCTCTTCTCTATCTTTTAATGAAGGAGAAAGAATAGAGAATTCATTGATTCTATGGTATAAATCTTCTCTAAAATCGCCGTTTTTTACTGCTTCTCGCAAATCTTCATTTGTGGCGGTAATAATGCGGATATCAACGTTAATTTCTTTATTGCTTCCAACAGGTTTGATTTTTCGTTCCTGAAGCGCTCTTAATAACTGAATTTGATTTTCGTAGGAAAGATTTCCAATTTCATCTAAGAAAATAGTTCCGCCATTTGCAGCCTCAAAATAACCCATTTTATCGCTGATTGCCCCAGTAAAAGATCCTTTTAAATGACCAAAAAATTCGCTTGCTGCCAACTCTTTCGGTATTGCGCCACAATCTACTGCAATGAAATTATTGTTTTTGCGATTACTTTGCTGATGAATACTTTTTGCAATGATTTCTTTTCCAGTACCGCTTTCTCCAATAATCAATACCGACATATCCGTTGGGCTTACCAATTGAATGTGATCCAGCAATTTTCTAGAAGCGACAGAAATTCCTTTTACAAATTCGTTTTCAGATGAAGTTTGTTTTTTAACTGATTTCTTGGCAACAGCTGGAGTTTCCTCTATTTCTGTTTCTGTAGTCTGCAGTGCATTTGTTATAACTAATAAAACCTCATCCGGATTAAATGGCTTTGAGATATAATCTGCAGCGCCATTTTTTATTGCTTTCACAGCAGTATTTACATCTGAGTAACCTGTCATAAGTACAACAGGAATGTCAGGATTTGAAATTTTAAATTCAGACATAAGTCCAATACCGTCCGAATCTGGCAAACGCAGATCGGTCAGAATCAAATCAAAAGATTCTTTTTTCATTGCTAATCGTGCTTCTTCAGCCGAGAAAGCAATGGTTACGTCGTATGCTTTTTTTATTAGAAATTTTTCTAATAATTTGCAAAACGCAATATCATCTTCTATCAGTAATATCTTTGACATCTGTTTTTTGGGACTTTTTTGCTAAAATAATACTATTAAAGTTGTATTTTCACAAAATTATGCAAAAAAAAAGAGATTGCTACGAGCAATCTCTTTTTCACCAAAAACATAAATCTAATTCACCTAATTATATTTTCAACCAATTGCCATTGACATCTGAGTAAACAGTAGCCTTTTGGTCACCAACTGATATTTCGAGTTTATACTCTTTTTTTTCGTTTACATACGCTTTATCTAGTTTTGCACCAGGATAAGCAGTTTCTAGAGCTGTTTTTACTGCTGCAGGAACTGCATCAGTACCAACTTCTTTATACTCATTTTGAAAATTTACAGCAATCTTTACATCGGCATCATTTGTCGTCGTTGTAGTTGCATGCAGTGATAAACTTCCTAAAATAATTGCTGTTGATAAGATTAACTTTTTCATAATGTCCTTTTTAAAAATTATTTTTTAATGATGTTTCCAGAAGCATCTGTAAAAACAGTATACTTTTTGTCACCACTAGAAATTTCTAGTTTGTACTCGTTCTTTTCGTTTTTATACGCTTTTTCTAGCTTAGTGTTCGGAAAAGACTTTTCAATAGTTGACTTTACTGTAGCTGGAACAGCATCTGCACTAACTTCAGTAAATTCATCTTGAACATTTATTGATTTAACAATTGAATTTGTTACAACAGCATTTGCTGCATGCATTGACAAACTACCTAAAACAATAGCTGCCGAAAGGATTAACTTTTTCATAATGAGGTGATTTTAATAATTAATTTATTTTTTAATAATATTTCCTTGAATATCGGTGTACACAATAGATTTTACATCTCTTACCAAAATTTCAATTTTATATTCTTTTTTGTCGTTTACATAAGCTTTTTCAAGTTTTACACCTGGATAAGCGTTATCCAAAGCTGTTTTTATAGCTGCCGGAACAGCATCAACTTCTTTATATTCGTCTTGAAACTTTACTGATTGTATATTTGAATTTTTTTCAGTAGTTGCAGCTTGTGTTGACAACCCTCCTAATAGGATTGCTGCCGATAAGATTAACTTTTTCATAATTATAGTTTTTTAGTTAGTTGGTTATTTTTTGATCCAAGATCCATCTGCGTTAGCATAAAGAGAACCAACTTTGTCTCCTACTGTAATTTCTAATTTATATTGAGAAGCAGCATTTTTGTATGCTTTATTTAAAACTGCATCTGGATACGCTTTTTTCAGCGCTTCAGTAACTGCAGTTGGAACTTCTTCTACTTTAATTTCTGTATATTCTTCTTGAATAGAAATTGTTTTTACGATTGTATTAGTTACTGGTGAAGTTGAAGCAAATGATGTAAAACCTCCCAAAACGATTGCGGCTGATAAAAATAAATTTTTCATAGTGTGTATATTTTAATGAGTTAATTGATAATTTAATTATGGATTAGGATTATTTTTTAATCCAAGTTCCATCTGCGTTAGCATAAAGAGCACCTACTTTGTCTCCTACAGCTACTTCTAATTTATATTCTGATTTTGCATTTTTGTATGCTTTTGTCAATACTGCATCTGGATATGCTTTTTTAAGAGCGTCAGTTACTGCAGTTGGCAGTTCTACTACTTTAATTTCTGTATATTCTTCTTGAATAGAAATTGTTTTTACGATTGTATTAGTTATTGGTGAAGTCGAAGCAAATGAAGTTAAACTTCCCAAAACGATTGCGGCTGATAAAAATAAATTTTTCATAGTGTGTATATTTAATGAGTTAATTGAGTTTTTAATAGGATAGATTATTTTTTAATCCAAGTTCCATCTGCATTAGCGTAAAGAGAACCTACTTTTTCTCCTACAGTTACGTCTAATTTATATTCTGATTTTGCATTTTTATATGCTTTTGAAAGTACTGCATCTGGAAAAGCTTTTTTCAAAGCTTCCGTAATTGGAGCCGGAATTTCTTCTAGTTTAATTTCTGTATATTCATCTTGAATTGAAATCGTTTTTACAATAGAATTTGTTACTGGAGAAGTAGAAGCGAATGATGTTAAACCTCCCAATACTATAGCGGCTGATAAGAATAGATTTTTCATAATGTATATATTTTAAATAGTTTGATAATTGTTTACGCTTTAGATAATGAAATTATCATGCCGTAACCAACATTTCTTAGTCTCCATCCCAAAAAGCCTTATTTTACAGTAGTTTAAGAGATTTGCGCCAAAATTTATCAATATATAAAAGTGTGTAATTTTATAAAAAGTGTGTAAAAAGTATACACAAATTGTGTTTACTAAGGATACAAATGACAAAAACCCGAAAGATTTTATAAATCTTTCGGGTTCATATTTATGTAAAACAAAAAAGGCTGTCAGAATTGACAGCCTTTAAATTATTCTATTGTATTCATTTTAAAAGTATCCATAAAAGCAGTTGTATAATCTCCTGCAATATATCTTGGATCATCCATTAATTGTCTATGGAATGGTATTGTAGTTTTCACACCTTCAATAACAAATTCATCTAAAGCTCTTCTCATTTTGCTGATAGCTTCTTCACGAGACTGCGCTGTTGTAATTAACTTAGCAATCATTGAATCGTAATTTGGAGGAATACTGTAACCAGAATAAACGTGCGTATCTAAACGTACTCCATGTCCGCCTGGCATATGAAGCGTAGTAATTTTTCCTGGTGAAGGACGAAAATCATTATAAGGATCTTCAGCATTAATACGGCATTCGATAGCATGTAATTGCGGCAAATAGTTTTTCCCTGAAATCGGAATTCCAGCTGCAACCATAATTTGCTCACGAATCAAATCATAATCAATAACTTGCTCAGTAATTGGGTGCTCTACTTGGATACGTGTATTCATTTCCATGAAATAGAAATTTCTGTGTTTGTCTACAAGAAATTCTACTGTTCCAGCTCCTTCGTATTTAATGAATTCAGCAGCTTTTACAGCAGCTTCTCCCATTGCAGTACGCAATTCGTCTGTCATGAAAGGTGAAGGCGTTTCTTCAGTTAATTTTTGGTGACGACGCTGAACAGAACAATCTCTTTCAGAAAGGTGACATGCTTTTCCGTAAGAATCTCCAACAACCTGAATTTCGATATGACGTGGCTCTTCGATAAGTTTCTCCATGTACATACCGTCATTTCCAAATGCAGCAGCAGCTTCCTGACGTGCACTTTCCCAAGCTTTCAACAGTTCATCTTCTTTCCAAACGGCACGCATTCCTTTTCCGCCACCACCAGCAGTTGCTTTAAGCATAACTGGGTAACCAAATTCTTTAGCTAATTTTTGTGTTTGTTCAAAAGATTCTAATAATCCTTCTGAACCTGGTACACATGGAACTCCTGCTGCTTTCATTGTCGCTTTTGCAGAAGCTTTATCTCCCATTCTATCAATCATTTCAGGAGCGGCACCAATAAATTTGATTCCGTGCTCTTGACAAATTTTAGAGAATTTAGCATTCTCTGAAAGAAATCCATATCCTGGATGTATTGCGTCTGCATTCGTAATTTCTGCAGCGGCAATAATATTTGACATTTTCAAATACGATAAGTTACTTGGAGGGGGACCAATACAAACCGCTTCATCAGCAAACTTTACATGTAGACTTTCTGCATCTGCTGTAGAGTAAACTGCTACAGTTTTGATTCCCATTTCCTTACATGTACGAATTACACGAAGTGCAATTTCTCCTCTATTCGCAATTAATATTTTTTTAAACATCTTTTTAAAATTAGATAATTAGATAATTAGATAATTGGATAATTAGATTTTAAGCACTTCCGAAAAAGTCTGAAATCTAAAAATCTAACGATCTAAAATTAAGATGGATCAACTAAAAATAAAGGTTGGTCAAATTCTACAGGAGACATATCGTCAACAAGAATTTTTACAATTTTACCTGAAACTTCTGATTCGATTTCGTTAAATAATTTCATTGCTTCAATCACACAAAGAACATCACCTTTTGCAATAGTACTTCCTACTTCAGTAAAAACTGGTTTGTCTGGAGATGGTTTTCTATAAAAAGTTCCGATAATTGGAGATTTTATAGTAATAAATTTAGAATCTTCAGCTGGAGCAGATACCTCGCTAGTTACGTTTACGACAGCTGGAGCAGTTTGTGGAGCAACTGCTTGTGGCAATTGTGCCTGAGCTGGCAATTGTTGTACATATGTAGTTTCAGTCACATTTCCTTCTAAAGTAGTTCTGATGGTGATTTTTACATCATCCATTTCTAACTTTACTTCTGCAACTCCCGAATTTGCTACAAATTTGATTAGGTTTTGAATTTCTTTTAAATCCATAATGATTCGTTTTTAGTTTTAATTTATTTTGTATCGTAAGCCCATTTTAAATAGATAGATCCCCAAGTGAATCCACCACCAAAAGCAGCAAAAATAATATTATCTCCTTTTTTGAATAGGTGTTCAAAGTCACTTATTACTAATGGCAAAGTTGCAGAAGTTGTATTACCATATTTTTCAATATTCATTAATACTTTAGAATCGTCAAGATTCATTCTGCTTGCAGTTGCATCAATAATACGTTTATTTGCCTGATGCGGTACTAACCAATTTACATCTTCGTTAGTCAAATTATTTCTCTGAACGATTAATTCGCTGGCATCAGCCATATTAGTTACAGCATATTTAAAAACGGTTTTTCCGTCTTGAATAATATTATGTTGTCTGTTTTTTACGGTCTCCTCAGTAGTTGGTATTAGAGAACCTCCGGCAGGAATTTTAAGAAAATCGCGTCCTACGCCATCGCTTCGTAAGTATTCATCTTGCAAGCCTAAGCCTTCATAATTTGGTTCGAACAAAACTGCTCCTGCTCCATCTCCAAAAATAATACAAGTCGATCTGTCTGTATAATCTACAATTGATGACATTTTATCAGCACCAATTAATAATACTTTTTTGTAACGTCCTGACTGCACATAAGCTGCTGCAGTAGACATTCCGTATAAGAAACTTGAACATGCTGCCTGCAAATCGTATGCAAATGCATTAGTAGCTCCAATTTCTGTTGCAACATAAACTCCTGTAGAGGCTACCGGCATATCTGCAGTAGCTGTTGCCATTATAACCATATCAATCTCTAACGGATCAATATTAGCTTTTTTTATTAAATCCTGTGCTGCTTTAATGGCAAGAAACGATGTTCCTTTATCAGCATCTTTAAGAATTCTTCTTTCTTTAATTCCGGTACGAGTAGTGATCCACTCATCATTAGTATCGACCATTGTTTCTAATACTTTGTTTGAAAGTACAAAGTCAGGAACATAGGCTCCAACAGCGGTAATTGCGGCTGTGATTGTATTCATTATATTTTATTATTTCCTTTCAAACACAGTGCATTTGAAAAATTTTTAAAAGACTTGAAAATTACAAAAAAAAACGAAATTAATTTGTAGATAATTTCTTAAAAAAAGAAAATTGTAACCAACAAAAAAAACTCTCACTATGTGAGAGTTCCAGTATCATTTACAAAAACGTATTAAGCAACCGCTACAGATTTATCGATAACAACTTGCCCTCTGTAATACATTTTACCTTCATGCCAGTAAGCTCTGTGGTATAAATGTGCTTCTCCAGTAATAGGACATGTAGCGATTTGAGCTACAGTAGCTTTATAATGTGTTCTTCTCTTATCTCTTCTTGTTTTCGAGATTTTTCTCTTAGGATGTGCCATTTTACTATATTATTTATCCGTTAATAGTTGCTTTAATTTGTCCCAGCGCGGGTCAATATCTTCTTCTTTTTTACTCTCTTGTTTTTCTTCTTTGACTTCTTTTACAGTCAGTTCATTTAGTTTTTTCAAGGCTTCAGTTTGCAAACTGCCGTCTTTTACTCCTGGATGAACTCGTTTTAGCGGTACCGAAAGCGCAATCATTTCATAAATGTATTGCTGTACATCTATTTCGTGCTCTCCGTGTGGTAAAATCAACAACTCTTCGTTATCGTTATTGAATTCATCTCCAAAGCGAACAATTAATTTCATTTTCCCTTTTATAGGAAGATCAAAATCTTCGCCTGTTAGATCACAAGGTACATTTACAGTTCCTTTGTGTTTGAATTCCAACTCTAACATGTTGCTTTTCTTATCTAAAACTAAATTCACTTTGATATCCGAACTTTGAAATTCGTCGTAATCAAAGTTCTCAAAGAACGTGTTACTTATTTGATACTCAAAATGGTGTTTTCCCAGCTTTAATCCTATGAAAGGAATTAAAAATTCTTTTGTTTTGCTCATTTCAACATCAATTTGACCAACTCGTATCTAAAACTCAGATACCTGAATTGGGGTGCAAAGATATAAAATTATTATAAAACTAATAATCTTATTCACCTTTTTTTGTTTATAACTGTTTTTCTTTTATTTTAAGAGGTTTTTGGCTAATCTCCTCATACTGATTACGCGAACGAAAAATATCTATCGCGAGATAAACTGCCTCTTTAAACGAATTAAAATCTGCCATATCTTTTCCAGCAATATCATAGGCTGTACCGTGATCTGGCGAGGTTCTCACTTTGTTTAAACCTGCCGTATAATTTACTCCTTTTCCAAAAGATAATGTTTTAAAAGGAATCAATCCTTGATCGTGATAGGTCGCCACAATAGCATCATATTTTTCATATTGACCGCTTCCAAAAAATCCATCAGCAGGAAATGGCCCAAATACCATCGTTCCGGCATCAAATATTTTCTTCAAGGCTGGTTTTAAAACCAAATCATCTTCTTTACCAATAACTCCTCCATCACCAGCATGAGGATTTAATCCTAATACAGCAATTTTTGGTTTTACTATGCTAAAATCTTGAATCAGCGATTTTCTTACTGTCTCAATTTTTCTTGTAATTAATTCTTCTGTTAAGTGAGAAGAGACTTCATTCAATGGCACATGATCCGTTAACAAACCCACTCTCAAATTATCCTGAACCATCATCATAAGAGCATTACCCTCTAATTCTTGATTCAGATAATCTGTATGTCCTGGAAATTTAAAATCTTCTGACTGAATGTTATATTTATTTATCGGAGCTGTAACAAGTACATCTATCAAATCTTCTTTTAAAGCTTTGGTTGCTGCTACAAAAGATTTTATAGCATACTCGCCGATCTTTTCATCATTTTGACCTAAATTTATATCAACGCCTTCTTTCCATAAATTAAATACATTTACTTTTCCAGGCAAAACTTGATCTAATTTATCAATTCCATGAAATTGAACTGATGAAGTAAAACTTTTTTTTACGAAAGAAAGTATTTTGGCATTGGCAAAAATAACTGGCGTACACATCTCCAACATGCGAGAATCTTCGAATGTTTTAAGTATAACTTCGCTTCCAATACCGTTTAAATCTCCAATTGAAATTCCAACAATTATATTTTCTGCTTTTTTATTCATGAGCTCAGCTTATTTATTACTAATTTTGATGTGCAAATTTAGTAAAATAAAACAACAATGTTCACAGGAATTATAGAAACCCTAGGAAGGGTTCACGAAATACAAAAAGATCAAAACAATCTTCACGTTACAGTTGAGTCTTCTTTTACAAATGAATTAAAAATTGACCAAAGCGTTTCGCATAACGGAATTTGCCTGACTGTCGTTAACATAACAGATTCTTTTTATACCGTAACGGCTATTGATGAAACTATTTTAAAGACAAATATTGGAGATTGGAACGTAAATGACATTATTAATTTAGAAAGAGGAATGAAGCTTGGCGACCGTCTTGACGGTCATATCGTGCAAGGCCATGTAGATCAAACCGGAACTTGTATTAAGATCGAAGAAGCAAACGGAAGCTGGAACTATACTTTTGAATACGACTCAAACCTCAACAATATAACAATAGAAAAAGGTTCTATTACTGTAAATGGAGTAAGTCTTACCGTTGTAAATTCTAAAACAAATGAATTTAGCGTTTCGATTATACCTTATACTTTTGAGCACACCAATTTCAAAAACTTTAAAGTTGGAACAAAAATAAATTTAGAATTTGATGTTGTCGGAAAATACATCTCTAGACTTTACTCGATCAGCAAATAAAGCAAAAAAGACAATTTCGCAAAAAAAGCTTCAATTTACATTGAAGCTTTTTTCATTTTGTTCTTATAAATAACTACAGTTCCGAAGATTAATCCTGCAGCTAATAAAATTAAAAGATTTGTATCTAATGGTGTTTCTTGTCCTGGCGGGTCTGGCCTAGGGTCTGGCGGAGCTTGCGACAAAACATTCGACACATTTGCTATAACTAAGCAAAATGCTAAAAAAATAGTTTTATTTATTTTCATAAGTTAAACCTGCTATAAGCAAGTGCGATATTAATTAGACTTGGGGCCTGATAATAGAAATTTCGTACAAAACCTTGATTTATAACGCTTTTCTTTGACAAATGTATAAGATTTTTGCAAAAAAGCAACTTTAAACACAAAAAAAAAGCTTCATAAAGATTTATGAAGCTTTGGAGTGGTCCCACCTGGGCTCGAACCAGGGACCACCTGATTATGAGTCAGGTGCTCTAACCAGCTGAGCTATAGGACCGGTTTGAGGATGCAATATTACTACTATTTTTAATTCACTCCAAATATTTTAGGATATGATTTGTATTTAATTTCAAATAGCAATCCTCATATTTTAAAACACAATTGATTCTCAATGTCTTATTTGAAATCAAAAAACATTATTTTTTTACTTAATTTCCTGACAAAGCTCTACTAAAACGCCATTTGTATTTTTTGGATGCAGGAAAGCGACCAATTTATTATCAGCGCCTTTTTTAGGAACTTCGTTTATCAGCACAAAACCTTCACTTTTCAAGCGGGAAATTTCGGCATGAATATCTTCTACATCAAAAGCAATATGATGAATTCCTTCTCCTTTTTTTTCTAAAAATTTAGCAATCGGACTTTCTGGATTTGTTGCCATTAAAAGTTCAATTTTATTAACTCCTGTTTGAAAAAAAGAAGTTAATACACCTTCGCTTTCGACAGTTTCCATTTTATAAGACGGAATGCCTAACAATTTTTCAAACAATACATTTGCGTCGTCTATGTTTTTAACGGCAATTCCAATATGTTCTATTTTATTTACCATAGTATTATTGATTGATATAAGTATTAAAATAACCGCATTCTGCAATTACATCTTGGTAATATTTCGTGTCTGAATAGTCTTTCTTTAAAGTTTTAAAACCATTCCAAGCAAGGAAATTAATTTTATCATCGTCAACACTCCACCAATTGGTTACATTATTATACTTATTGTTATAATATTCGTTTCGTTCACATTTTGAAATCAAATACACGCATTTTGCTTTTTGTTCTTTTGACGTTGCAGCTTCAAATGCTTTTTGATAATACATTTTTGGAACATCGCAATTGGTAATCATTTTTTTCATTGAATCGCGGAAAGAATATGGACTAGAACCGTATCCGACAATATTAATTTCATAGAAAGTCCTTCCGTTTCCAAAATGTGTGATATTATAAAATGCATTTCCTAGCAGAAAACTATTTGTATACACGTCTTCTTTTTGAGCTAATTTATCCTGCATTGATTTTATTGTAGTCAGGAATTCTAATTGCGAATATTTCTTCTTCTGATACGCCGCGTGTTCACAATCATGACAGTCTTTAATATTTCCATTAAATGGATTTCCTAAAAAAGTATAATACTGCACCGAATCTGTTTGTTGTATAAAAGCAATTGCTTCTGGAATTTTATTCTTGAAAGTAGACTGAACTGCTTGAAAATTATTTATGTCTTTTAATTTTAGACTATAAATCCCAGCAGCAATTTTCTCGATCTCCGTTTTATTTGGCTTAGCCAAAAAAGCTTTCATATCCAGTAAATTCTTTTCGTTATCATAAAAAGAATTACCATCGTTCCAATAATTATCGCGCGATTCATTAAACAATTCTGCCATGACCGGATTTGCTTTTGCGCTATAAAGTATAGCTAAATAATTTTTGCTCCACTGTGCCGCATTTTGATAACGAAACTCCAATCCTTTATAGTTTTTTGGAAGTTCTTGATAAAGCCAATTTAAATCGGCTAAAATTGTTTTTTCGTTTTTATCTGTCAGCTTATCTATTTTGCTTAGATTATTTACAAAGCGAAGTAATCGCAGTTGGTATTTTGCCAATTCTGTCTGTGGCATTGTTTTTTCTGCTTTATCATAATTAGCATCCGCAACAGCGAAATCGCCTTTTAGAGTTTGGAGATAACCTAAAGCAATATTCCACAAATATGGCTTTTCAGTATTTCCTGCTGTTGCTATTTTTGAAACAACATCAAATGCTTTTTTATTGATTTTAGCTAAATTTTCAGTTCTATTTTCTACAATTGTTTGATTTTTAACTGGCTGATTTTCTCCTGCGCTCTGCTTAAATGAATTATTCAAATCTTGCTCTTGTCTGTTTACCAAACGCGTAAGCAAATAATTAAGATGTTCGCTTTTTGCATCTAATTCATAAATTTTTTCAATTGCCTGAACTTCATCTTTATAATAACCATGAATTGCCCAAAGCGCTGCCTTTTCTTGATTATTTTTAGCCATTGCCAAAGACTTAGTCCAGTCAGCTTCATTTTTAGGATGAAAACTATAAGCTGTAACAATTCGCATTTCCGGACATTTGTCAAATACCTGTGCGTACAAATAATTTGAAGTTGCGTATTTTTTCTGCTGGTAATTTATTCCCGCCACATAAGAGAGCGCACGATAATATAAAGTGTTTTTTGGAACTGAATTTTCTGTCTCATTAAAAAACTGAATTGCTTTCTGCTTATTATTACTGTAGAAATAGGCTTTCATGGTAAGAAACCAATATCTGTTCTTTAGAAATGAATCTGCAGTTGTATTGTAAACATTCTCGATTGATTGAATCATTTTCAAATCATTAAACGTTTTCGCTACAACCGGATCATAACTCCAATAATCGTCTCCAATAGAAACCGTTTCAATTTTTTGTGCCAAATATAAAAACTCAATAAAACTTTTAATTTTAGCATCTTTCAAACTGATTTTCTTTCCCCATTTTAAAGACGTTTTATTATCTTTTTTGGTTTTGAAATACACATGAAGCTGTTCAATTTCGCTTTTGTTTTCAATAGTTTTATCTTTATCAGAATAGTACTTTGGCGATTCATCTCCAATTAAAAAATAATTTACAGTTGCGGTATCGGCTTTTCCTTTAAGGTAAACTTCCCAATCTGATTGAATATTTTTATTGAATCTTGAATTATGTTCGGTATCAAAACCAATTCCGTAAAAAATTGAACCTGATAAAAATAGTGGTGTATACGATTTATCTGTAAAGGTTTCTGGCGTAAAATTAGAATTATCCAAAAAATAATCCCAATCGCCATCTGCGCAGGCATAAATTATTCCATAAGCAAAAAGTAAAACTGTACTAGAAACAAGAAATAACTTGTTCAAAAATATTTTTTTCATAATTTTTTAAATTGAATTCATCTAAATCGTAAAATATAATTTCTTTTGGATGCTCAGCCGTATTCTCCGATAATTGATCCGCCATTTCAATCAAGTTTTCAGATGAAAGAGCTTCTATTTTAAGCAAATCATTTTCTTCATAAAAAATGCCGTTTTTATAATTAGAATGTTTTGTTTTAAAAAAAATGGTGCTAATCTGCTGAAAATTTCCATCTTTTCTCAGTTCGCTTAGATTAAGTTTTGAGCGTAAACCAATCACTTTCTGATTTCTGATATGAATTGCCCAAGAATATATTGGCAAGGCAAAATCAAGATGCAGCGGATATTTCTTTAAGCTTGCCAGATATTTTTTAGCGATTTTTTCGCTGTAAATAGAATTTAAAGAATCGTTTGCAATTGTTCCCATATTATAATACATCAAAACACCAGAATCAACATTTGGAATTTTTGTCTTTTTGAAATATTTCACCTGATGCAGACGAATTGTCGCCGAGAGTTTTTTCCGAGAAAGCGTTTTAAATTTTTCTATAAATTTAAGATAATTGTCTTTACTTTTCAGTGTCCAATCGCAGTCAATCTGAATTTCTTTGCAGTCAATTTTATTTTTCGAATTTATTTCTTCGACTAAACGAACTGTCTTTTGAGCCAAATCATTTATATCAATATTCGACAAAAGCATGACTTTATTTTGAATAAAAATTACAGGAACAATTTCAAAATTGCTAGTATTTTCTTGAAAATGAATCGGGCTTATTGGTATAGGCTGTTGTGTTTTAGGATGCAGGCCAACATCAAAATACCTGACGTAAAGTTTATTTACTTTATTATCATGCAAAATCTCTTTCTCGGTTTCAGAAAACTTCAAGATTGTTTTCCAATAATAAAAAGCAATAATTGGTCTGTTACTTTTACCGCAGGCAACGAGCAAAAAAAACAGGCAGCCTAAAAAAATTCTTTTTATCAAAACTAGCAGAAATTACATTTGAAATCAAAAGTAAGAAATTATGTGCCATTAGTGCTTTCAAATTCTTAAAAATAAGAAAAATCAAAACGGGCGAATCCTAATAAATAGATAAAAAATTTCGATTAAAGCAAATATAATCGTTATTTTGTGCAATCAAATTCAAAAACGATTATGTTGAAAAACAACTTAAAATATTTTTCATTTTTACTGGTATTTTTAATGATGAGCTGTGCCAAAAGAGGCAGTATAACAGGTGGACTAAAAGATACTCTTGCTCCTGTTTTAAGATCAAGTTCGCCTAAAAATTTCAGCACTGATTTTAAGGGAGACGAAATCATTCTGACATTTGATGAATACATAAAACTTAAAAACATAAACAAACAGCTTATCGTTTCGCCACCTATGAAACATGAGCCCGTTATTACACCTACTAACGTAAGTAAATTTATCAGCATCAAAATCAAAGACACCTTACAGCCAAACACAACATATAGTTTGAATTTTGGTCAAAGTATTGCCGATAATAATGAAGGAAATGCGATCAATCAATTTAAATATGTTTTTTCGACCGGATCTTATATTGATTCGCTTTCTATAAGCGGTATCATTAAGGATTCTTATGAAAAAAATGTAGACAATTTTGTTTCTGTAATGCTGTACGAAGTAAACGATAAATTTAAAGATTCTGCTGTTTATAAGGAATACCCGAGGTACATTACAAACACTTTAGACAGTTTGCGTACTTTTAAATTAGAAAATCTAAAAGCCGGAAAATATCTTTTAGTGGCGATGAAAGACAAATCTGGAAATAATCGATATAATCCCAAAGATGATAAAATCGGGTTTATAAAGCATCCTATTACGATACCAAACGACACTATTTTTGAATTAGAATTATTTAAGGAAACGCTTCCGCTGAAAACACTGAAACCTATTCAGGTATCTGGAAACAGATTGTTTCTTCCTTATGATGCAAAACAGAGTTTCAAACTTTCTAAGCCAAAAATCACCATTAGAAATAATAATGAAGTTGTAGAATCTATTGTAACACAATTTCCTAAAAAAGATTCATTGCAAATTTGGTATAAACCAATAAAAGTCGACTCGCTTTCTTTAGAAGTGAACGCTGAGAACTACAACAAAAAATTCAATTTTAAGATTAAAGACCAGAAAAAAGACACACTGAACATCACGGCACTTCAAAATGGTATTATTAATTTCAGAGACAGGTTTACGCTTGAAACTGCAACGCCTTTGGTTAAATTTGATAAATCTAAAATCAAGTTAATCAATAAAGATTCGACTGCTGTAGATTTTACTACAGAATATAATGAGTTTGAACAAAAATTGTATGTAGATTTCAAAAAAGAGCCTTTAGAAAAGTATAAATTTACTTTCTTGCCGGGCGCATTGACTGATTTCTATGATAAAACAAACGATACTTTAACATATAAACTAAGCACGAAGGAATTAGAAGATTACGGAAATTTAGTGTTGAATTTACAGAATGTAAAACGCTTTCCTATTATCGTTGAAATAACCAATAAAAAAGGTGACAACGTTATTGCGACTGAATATTCTGAAGGAAAAACCAAAATCGAATTCAATTTATTAGAGCCAGAAGAATTTACTGTCCGAATTATATACGACGACAACAAAAATAAAATTTATGATTCTGGTAATTTCTTAACCAAGACATACTCAGAAGAAGTCTTTTATTTCCAGAAAGCAGTTGATGTCCGCGCGAATTGGGATGTAGATCAAGCAATTGATATGAGTGTTCCTTTTAATCCGGAAGTGGAGAAAAAAGAAGACGCGAAAAAGAAAAAAGAAGAAGTCAAAAAACGGAAAGCTTTTTAGATTTTAATTTCGAAAAAATCTTTATCACTCAAAAAATCGAGTTTTTCTCGGGTTTCCAACATTTTATTTTTATCTAAGTCAACCACAAAAGCATTTTCTGTTTCTTGTGGTTCTAGAATATAATTGCCTAAATAATCAACTGCTTGCGAATGTCCAATATATTCGTAGTTATTCGCATCTACTCCTATTCTATTTACTCCAATTACATAGCTTAAGTTCTCGATTGCTCGTGCTTTTAACAAGGCATCCCATGCGTTTGTACGCACTTTTGGCCAATTAGCAACATACAAAAGCAAATCATAATTTTCGACATTTCTTGCAAAGACAGGAAATCTCAGATCGTAGCAGATCTGCAGGCAAATTTTCCAATTTAAGTACTTAACAATTACTTTTTGAGTTCCTGCAGTATAAGACTGATCTTCTCCAGCCAATGTAAACAAATGACGTTTGTCATAATATTTAAGTTCTCCTGACGGAAAAACAAACAACATTCGATTATAATATTGTTCGTTTTCGATGATAATTACACTTCCTGTAACGGCGCAGTTTTTTTGTCTCGCTATCGCCTTCATCCACAAAAATGTTTCGCCTTCCATAGGTTCGGCTACAGGTAAAGCATTCATAGTAAATCCGGTAGAAAACATTTCTGGAAGAACGATCAAATTTACTTCAGAATCGATTTTATTTATTTTCGATTCCAAGTTTTTTCTGTTTTTAGAAGCATCTTCCCAATAAAGATCTGATTGTATAAGTGCGATTTTCATACTTCAAAAATACGAATTTTATAAAACACTTTCTATGAGTTTTAGAAATCAGACGGTTCTGCACATTTATACAAAGGATTGGGGATGCATGAAGGAAATTTTTTCGAAACAAAAGAACCTAAAACTAAAATCGCCAAGGATCAAATTGGCCCTAACAATGTCTTTAACGCCAGATTATTATAGGGATTGGCCGACAAATTATCTGAACCAGAATGCATTGAATGGCCAATTTTTAAAACAACCGATATTGTGATGAAGAATTAGAAAAGAATCTTTTTAAAACTGGCTCAATTTTTAATGAAGAATTGGGATTAAATAAAAAGTACACTTGGAACTGCCTTCTTATACGATTGTAATTTTTCGTCACTTGGATCAACCTCCGTTACAACGTAATCAACCTCAGATAAGTTGGCAATTTTCATTTTTAGAACCGTATCAAGTTTTTCAGAAATAGTCAAAATTGCTTTTTTTTCAGAAGCCTGAATCATTGCTTTTTTTACCTGAACGGTTTCCCAGTCAGAATCTGAGAATCCGCCTTCGATATCTAAAGCATTGGTTCCTAATAGTAATAAATCGACTTTTATATTTGCCAATTGATTATACACATCGCCGCTCACACACATTTGGCTGTACGAAGAAATACTGCCCCCAATCATGATAATTTTAACATTCGGCTTATCTAAAAGTTCAACCGCAGATAAAACGGTAACCGTGAAAATAGTAAGATTTAAATCATTGGGAATTAAGCGAATGAATTCACGAATTGTAGTACCGCCACCAATTAACAGAACCATTCCGTCATGAAGAAGTCCTAAAGTTTTTTGCGCAATAATTTGTTTAGATTCGCCTGCATAAGTTTGATTGGATGAAGAATGGTGATATGCTTTTGTCATCGCACCCCCTTTTACTTTTATCAATAAAGATTCTGATTCAAGTTCATTTATATCACGTCTTATAGTATCTTCTGAAACAAATAATTTAGCCGAAAGCGTTTCGAAACTTACACGGGTATGCAAGTTAATCTCTTTTAAAATAAGATTTTTACGTTCTTCCTTACTGTAATTTACTGCTTCATTATCATTATTCATGCGAATTATTTTTAAACAAATTTAAACAATAAATGCAATAATATTGCGAAACAAAGCACAACACAAACAAACAAAAAGATAATCACTCTATTTTAAAGACATTTAAGCAAGAATTGCTTTTGCATTTTTTGCAGAAAAGAATTTATTGCAAAAAGTCAACCCTTTTAATCAAAAAAAGCAGCTTATCAAATTAATATTACTTTAAAAAAGATAACAATTACCGTTAGTGAAGAAAGATTATACTATGGAGTTCAGCGTTTATGCAAATACTTCCTAATAAACCAAAAAAATCAAGTAATAAAACCTCCTGTTATTACTGCCGAAGATGTGCCAAGACACACTTAGCACGGATTGTACCTATGTGTTTTCGTCATTTTTTTACTGTCGATGTTATAAAATATTTTATTGCATAAATGCCCAGTTATAAATTAAAACTTTCATTGACATTAATTTTTTAGAAATAAAACACAAAAAAAAGGATCAGTTGAAGCTGATCCTTTTTTTATTTAAAACTAAAAGTCTTTAGATTATCCTTTTAAACTTGCAGATAAATATTCACGGTTCATACGTGCAATATTCTCAAGAGAAATTCCCTTAGGACATTCGATTTCACAAGCTCCGGTATTAGTACAGTTACCAAAACCTTCATGATCCATTTGGTGTACCATGTTTAAAACACGATCAACAGCTTCGATTTTACCTTGTGGCAATAAAGCGTATTGCGATACTTTTGCAGCAACGAACAACATTGCAGATGAGTTTTTACAAGTTGCAACACAAGCTCCACAACCAATACAAGCAGCAGCATCAAATGATTTATCTGCATCGTGTTTGTTAATCGGAATTGTATTCGCATCAATTGTATTTCCTGAAGTATTTACCGAGATAAATCCACCAGCGTGCTGAATTCTGTCAAAAGAACTTCTGTCTACAACTAAATCTTTAATTACAGGGAAAGCTTTTGCTCTAAATGGCTCGATAAAAATCGTGTCACCATCTTTAAACATACGCATGTGCAATTGGCAAGTTGTAACTCCTCTGTCTGGCCCGTGTGCTTCTCCGTTGATGAATAAAGAACACATTCCGCAAATTCCTTCACGACAATCGTGGTCAAATGCTACTGGCTCTTCTCCTTTGTTGATTAATTGTTCGTTAAGAACATCAAGCATTTCAAGGAAAGACATATCTGGTTCGATTCCGTCGATTGGGTAATCAACAATTCCCCCTTTATCTTGGGCGTTTTTTTGACGCCATATTTTTAATGTAAGTTTCATACCTTTTTAGTTTGAAAGTCATAAAGTCGAAAGTCGAAAGTCGCTTGACATTTTGCCTTTGGACTTTAAGACTTTGGACTTTCGACCAAATTCTTATTTGTAGCTTCTTTGAACTAATTTAATGTTTTCGTAAACCAGAGGTTCTTTGTGTAATACCGCGTCACTTGGTTTTCCTTTGTACTCCCAAGCTGCAACGTATGCAAAGTTTTCGTCATCACGAAGTGCTTCTCCTTCTTCTGTTTGGTATTCTTCGCGGAAGTGACCTCCACAAGATTCATTACGGTGTAATGCATCTTTTGCGAACAACTCTCCTAACTCTAAGAAATCGGCAACACGTGTTGCTTTCTCTAATTCCTGATTAAATTCGTTAGCGCTTCCAGGAACTTTTACATCTTTATAAAACTCTTCACGTAAAGCAGCAATTTCTTCGATAGCTTCAGTTAAACCTTTAGCATTACGTGCCATACCTACTTTATCCCACATGATTTTTCCTAATTTCTTATGGAAATAATCTACAGAATGAGTTCCTTTATTATTGATAAATCTGTCGATTTGATCTTTTACTTCTTTTTCTGCTGCTACGAATTCTGGCAAATCTGTAGAAATTGGTCCCATTTTAATATCCGGAGCTAAATAATCTCCAATAGTATATGGTAACACGAAATATCCATCAGCTAAACCTTGCATCAAAGCAGAAGCTCCAAGTCTGTTTGCTCCGTGATCAGAGAAGTTAGATTCTCCAATTGAGAAACATCCAGGAATTGTAGTCATTAAATTATAATCTACCCAAGTTCCACCCATCGTATAGTGAACTGCAGGGTAAATCATCATTGGTGTAGTATAAGGATCTTCGTCAACAATTTTGTAATACATTTGGAATAAGTTTCCGTATTTACTTTTCACGATTTCAGCTCCTAATTTAGTTACTAATGCAGCATCATTTGCATCTAAACCTTTTACGAAAGCTTCTTCAGTTCCGTAACGTTTGATCGCTGCAGCAAAATCTAAGTAAACAGCTTCTCCAGTTTTGTTAACTCCAAAACCAGCATCACATCTTTCTTTTGCAGCACGAGACGCAACGTCACGAGGTACTAAGTTACCAAAAGCAGGATATCTTCTTTCTAAGAAATAATCTCTCTCAGCTTCAGATAAATCTGTTGCTTTTTTCTTTCCTTCACGAATTGCTTTAGCATCTTCTAATTTTGCAGGAACCCAAATACGACCGTCATTACGTAACGATTCAGACATCAAAGTCAGTTTTGACTGGTGATCTCCAGAAACTGGAATACAAGTTGGGTGAATTTGTGTGTAACAAGGATTTGCGAAAAACGCTCCTTTTTTATGAATTTTCCAAGCTGCTGTTGCATTACTTCCCATAGCATTTGTTGACAAGAAAAATACGTTTCCGTATCCTCCAGAACCAACTACTACCGCGTGAGCAGAATGTCTTTCTATTTCTCCAGTAATTAAGTTACGAGCGATAATACCTCTCGCTTTTCCGTTTACGATAACAAGGTCAAGCATTTCATGACGATTGTACATTTTAATTTTTCCACGACCAATCTGACGATTCATTGCAGAATAAGCTCCTAACAATAATTGCTGACCAGTTTGCCCTTGTGCATAAAAAGTACGAGAAACCAAAGTTCCTCCAAAAGAACGGTTATCTAAAAGTCCGCCATATTCACGAGCCAATGGAACTCCTTGAGCCACACATTGGTCAATAATATTAGCAGAAACTTCAGCCAAACGGTGAACGTTTGCCTCACGTGCACGGTAGTCACCCCCTTTTACAGTATCGTAAAATAATCTGTAAACTGAGTCACCATCACCTTTATAATTTTTTGCTGCATTGATTCCCCCTTGTGCTGCAATAGAGTGCGCACGTCTTGGTGAATCCTGAAAGCAAAAAGCTTTTACGTTATATCCCTGCTCAGCCAAAGTAGCCGCAGCTGAACCTCCAGCCAAACCTGTACCAACAATGATAATATCTAAATTACGTTTGTTTGCAGGGTTTACTAAATTAATATGATCTTTATAATCTGTCCATTTGTCCGATATTGGGCCGTGTGGAATTTTTGAATCTAATGCCATTATAATTTATATTAATTATTGAAATGATGAAATAATGCGATAATTACGAAAAGTGCCGGTACTACAACTGCAAAACCATAACCCACTTTACTTAAAAATCTAGAATATTTATTGTGCATCCCCATTGACTGAAGAGATGAACCGAATCCGTGCCAAAGGTGAAATCCTAAAAGGATAAAAGACACACAGTATAATCCTGTACGGATTGGATCTTGAAATTTATGAACTAACTCTCCATAATATCTTGTAGCATCTGGCGCATTACCTACTACATATTTATAGTTTACTTCTGGAAACCAAAAATCATAAAAATGCAATCCTAAGAAAGCCAAAATAACCAATCCAGAAATAATCATATTTCTAGAACTCCAAGAAGCGTTTGCCGCTCCGTTGTATCTTGCATAAGCAATTGGTCTTGCTGCATTGTTTTGAGCAGTAAGTACAAATCCCATTACGAAATGGAAAATTACTCCAATTGCCAAAACTGGCTGCATAACATATTGTATCAGCGGATTGTATCCCATAAAGTGCGAAGCCTCGTTAAAAACATCTTCACTAATAATAGAAATAAAATTTAAGGAAACATGCAGCGCTAAAAACGTGATTAAGAATATTCCCGAAAGAGCCATAGCCACTTTCTTTAAGATGGAAGCATTCAACTGTGCAGATTGTGCCATAAGTGTTTAAGTAGTTTGTTTTAAAAAATTAGACAAAAATAAAGCAATTAGACATGAACTACAACCATTTCGCTGTTATTTATAATGATTTTAAAGAGCTTTGAATAACATTATTGCAAATTATTTAAAAACAACAAAATAGGGTTTTTTCTGAAAGCATTTTAACTAAATCCTGACTTTTATATAATTACCAAATTGTTATTTTTTTATACTTTTTGGTTTCTTTTCCTCAAAAATAAACGCTACAGCAATTTTAATCCAATAAAACGGCTGAATTTTAATAGCATAATTTTACCTTTATCGGCTTCAAAAAAAATCAGAATGAAAACAGGAATTGACGCTATCTCTTTTGATGTAGCCAACGTACATTTACCCATAAAAACTTTGGCCGTTGCCCGAAATATTGAAGCCGAAAAATTAGAAAAAGGTCTCGGATTACTTAAAATGACTTTACCAGACGTTCATCAAGATGCAGTCGTTTTTGGAGCAAATGCTTTGACTAAACTTATTCTTGAAAACGAAATAAACTTAAGTGAAATCAGCCGAATTTACGTTGGTACTGAAAGCGGTATCGACAGCTCGAAACCAATTAGTTCTTTTTTAATCAGCTTAATGGAACAAAAATTTGGTGAAGATTCTTTAGCAGAATGTGATGTTGTCGATTTTACTTTTGCCTGTATTGGCGGTATTGACGCGTTGCAAAACTGTATCGATTTTGTAAAACTAAATCCAACCAAAAAAGCAATTGTGGTTACGACTGATTTTGCTAAATACGATCTAAACTCAACCGGAGAATACACACAAGGCGCCGGAGCTGTAGCAATGCTTATAACTTCAAACCCAAGAATAATTGCTTTTGATGAAAATTGGGCTACAAGTACAAAAGGTGTTTTCGATTTCTTTAAACCTTACAGAAGCGTTTCAAAAGAAGCGATTACGCAAAACCAAAACAACGATCCGTGGTTTGATAATTTAGAAGCTGAAATCGAGATCCACAAGGATCAGCCGGTTTTTGACGGCCAATATTCGAATCAATGTTATATGGATCGTACGCGTAATGCTTATTTTTCATTTAAAAAACTAAAAAACACTACCGAAACTTTATACAATTCCTGGAACAGCATTATCATGCACTTGCCGTATTCTTTTCAGGGGCGACGAATGTTATCTGAAATTTACGCTTTAGATCATAATGATAAAATTATTTCAGAGAATATTGCACCGGCAGATTATCAAACCAAAATTAAAGAAGTTGGAAAATCTGATGAATACAGAAAATTTGTAACCGAGAAATTACAGCCTGCAGAATTGGCTTCATCGCTAATTGGGAATCTATATACAGGTTCCATTTTCATGGGATTATTATCGACTTTAGCTCATTTTTATGACAGCAATAAAGAAGTTGCCGGAACTAAATTCGGATTCCTTGCTTACGGAAGCGGATCTAAATCGAAAGTTTTTGAAGGAACGATTCAACCGGAATGGAAATCGGCTTTGGCAAATGTAAAGCTTTTTGAAAACTTAGCTGAAAGCATAGAAATTGGTTTTGAAACTTATGAAAGCCTTCATAAAAAAGAACAAAAAACAAGTGTTCGAACTCCGAAAAACGAATGGGTTCTGGACCGAATTGAAAAAGAAATTCCAAATTTGATTGGAGCTAGATATTATAAATGGATTGATTAAATTTTTAAATTCCAATAAGGAAATTCCAAAACCGAAGCTTCATGTTTCGGTTTTTTTTTCTTTGGGTTATTTCAATATTGTAAAAAAATTGCGCTTCTTGCTTTTAAATAAGACATCAATCTTTCTTATTTAATTGAATTTGGATTTTTATGCCAAACTAATTTAATGCATGGCTTCTGTTTTTATTCCTTTCTATAAAGTAAAAATCCTAATCCCAAAACAAAAACAATACAACTCACCAGCATATAAACTCCATTTTTTAATACAAAAAAGGAAAAACCGATTGCCAGTGAAGAAACAAAAACCATGAGAAAACTTATCGTATTTGTTTTGATAAAATTCAACGCGTGCATAGAAAGTCCAATAAAAAGTAAAGACGGACCAACAATTACAAAAGGATATAAAATCGATGGCGCATTACTAATATGCTGGCTTAATTTTTCTCTGGCAAAATCATCATTCCCAAAACTCCACATTAGTAAGTCGATTGTGCAAAGTCCGATGTGTGCAATAACGCCTAATGCAGTAATTGTAGAAGCGACCAGATTTAATCTGTTTTTAGGAAATACATGATTGAAAGAAAATAACAAACAAGCTCCAATTAAATTGAACCAATGTGCAAAATCGATTGGCTGATGAAAGTTGGGCAAAATTTTAGAAAAGAATAAATAACTGATGACGAAAAATAATAATCCGATTAGGCAAAGGTGTTTTGTTTTCATAATTTATTTTAAAAATTGATGAACAAAACTAAAATGAAAAACCTACGTAAATCCTTATTTTACTAACTTAGGTACAAAACCAGCGTTTTTAGGTACGAAATTACAAAGACAATAAAGCTTCTTTATAATTTTTAGAAACCGGAAGTTCGATTTGGGTAAGAAGAACCGTATTTTGATTTCGCCAAGATTTAAAATGCATCGGATTTATTAAATGAGAACGATGAATTTGAAGTAAGAAATCAAAATCTTGCTGTACTTTTTTAAGAGAAGCCCGAAGCAGTTTTGAAGTTAGTTTTTCGTTTTCAAGATAGAAAATCTCTACATAATTTTGAGCGTTAGAAATACAAACTAAATCGGCTTTGCTGATTTTTAAAACATCTAATTTGTTTTCGCCTCTAATAATTAAAACTTCATCTTTTATCGGAATCAGTTTTATTAAATATATTCTTGCCAGAACAATTACTGGAGTTACAACAAGCGCTACTTTTATAAATATTATCGAGAAGAATTGCCCAAAATCATATCCTCCTTTTAAAATCGGACTTTTATAATAGGTGTAAATACAGATTAAATAAATCACGTAAAAAAACAGGACACTGCCAATTTCTAAACTGCTGTTCCATTTTGCTTTTTTTTCGTAAACCGCTTTTTGAACAAAAGCAAAAATGCCATAACATAAAAATGCTATTACGCTAAAGCCAAGACTTATTAAAAACCAAGAACGAAAATTTAAAGTTCCGTCATCAAAAGGTTTTATAATAAAAGCAAAAATGAATATCCATAAAGCAAGCAACAAGCCTACTATCAGATTGTGTTTTATGGATGAATTTAGCTGTTTCATTACTTATAAATAGTGAACTTATTATGCGATAAAGTAAATCCAAGATTTTCGTAAATAGATACATTTTCTACCCTTTTTTTATTTGTGGTTACTTCGATGCTTTTTAAATTATTCTGATCTGCAAAATTTAAAATCTCATTTATCAATAATCTTCCAACACCTTGACCACGATAATTTTGATGAATAAAAAATTCCTGAACTTCGCCAACTAATCCGCAATGATGTAAAAGATTTTGGGTGTGAAAGCTTATAAAACCTAATGGTTCGTTTTTGTTTTCGGCTATTAAATAAAGATTTTTTGGATTTGAAATGTTTTCGTTAAAGATTGCTTTGAATACTTCGAATTCTATAATTTCATTTTCTAATTCACAGATTGATTTATAGATGAAATCTAGGTCTAGAGTATTCACTTTTCTTATTTCAGCTTTTGAAAATAATATTATTTCTTTCATCTTTTATTTATATTTTAAAAAAAACTCCTGTCGCTACTAATAAATGAGTTACAGTAGTTGTACATACTGTTTTCAATTTATTAAAAGATTTATCATAGAAAAGTCCATAAATAGGAAATTGTATTAAACTAAAAAAGAAAACCAACATCAACAGATAAAAAAAAAGAACCCCAAGGAAACAAAACAATAAGTTGATCTGTAAAACCATGTCCTCCTCCTCAAATAATTATAGAAGAAATTAAAATCATTGGTGTAGCAATACTCAAATTAATTGTCCATTTGTAATTCGCCATTCTTTTCAGTTTGTTTTTTGAAATTCTTTTTCATAACCGAAAATAAGAATTAAAACAACATTATTACAAAATCAAAATTTCTAATTATCTGTTTCTTCTTTTTAAACCGCAAGCGTGAGAGATAAAGGCGGTATCCTTTTATGCAGCGGAGCAAAATAAAAAATATAGCCGATCCCGAAGCTTCGCGACGAACCGGAGGGGCACGCCTATTTTAAGATACTAAATTAAGATTAAAAATCTGTCAAATCTGTGTAAATCGCCAATCTTTGTCGAGTTTCTATTGTGATTTCTCCCTCCGTCGAAATGACAGAACTTTGCGTTTATCAATCTTTACGGAGTTACTTGCGGAGATTTCTCCTTCGCCGAAATGACAAGATTGTGCAAAAACTTTGTGTCTTAGGGTCTTTGTGGCAAACTCTAACAAATAAGAAAACTTTAATAAATCAATTATACGCACTTCTGTAAAAAATAGTAATTTTGAAATTCGAAGTTCAAAAACGAAATTATTATGAAATATCATCAAATAAACAGCGCTCTTTTTGTAAAAAACCGCAAAAAATTCACGGCAGAAATGAAACCTAATTCGGTTGCCGTTTTCAACTCAAATGACATTTACCCAATTAGTGCCGACAGTACTTTGCCGTTTGCACAACACCGCGACATTTTTTATTTAAGTGGTGTAGATCAGGAAGAAAGTATTTTGCTTTTGTTTCCAGATGCGCCTTACGAAAGTCAAAAAGAGATTCTTTTCTTGAAAGAAACTAACGACCATATTGCGGTTTGGGAAGGTGAAAAATTAAGTAAAGAACGCGCTTTTCAGGTTTCTGGAATTAGAACTGTTTATTGGTTGCAGGATTTTCATAAAGTTTTGAATGAAATGATGACGTATGCCGATACGATGTACATTAATACAAACGAACATTACCGCGCAACGGTTGAAACTGAAACCCGCGAAGCTCGTTTTGTAAAATGGTGGAAAGAACGTTATCCTGCACACAATGTAGCGAAAAGCAATCCAATTTTACAACGCATTCGTTCTGTAAAAGAAAGCGAAGAAATTGATTTGATTCAGCAAGCTTGTGATATTACGGAGAAAGGTTTCCGCAGATTGCTTTCGTTTGTGAAACCAAACGTAACCGAATATGAAATTGAAGCAGAATTGGCGCACGAATTCATCCGTAACCGCTCTAAAGGTTTTGCTTATACGCCAATTATTGCTTCTGGAAACAATGCGAACGTTTTACATTATATCGAAAACAATCAGCAATGTAAAGCTGGCGATTTAATTTTGTTGGACGTTGCGGCAGAATATGCTAATTATTCGAGCGATATGACTAGAACTATTCCGGTTTCTGGTAAATTCTCTGAAAGACAAAAAGCAGTTTATAATGCCGTTTTGAGAGTTAAAAACGAAGCTACAAAAATGTTAACACCAGGAACACTTTGGAAACAATATCATGTTGAAGTGGGTAAAATCATGACATCTGAATTATTAGGTTTAGGATTAATTGACAAAGCTGATGTTCAGAACGAAAATCCAGAATGGCCAGCCTATAAAAAATATTTCATGCACGGAACTTCTCACCATATGGGACTTGACACACACGATTACGGATTACTTCACGAACCAATGAAAGCCAATATGGTTTTTACGGTAGAACCTGGAATCTATATTCCTGCAGAAGGTTTCGGAATTCGTTTGGAAGACAACGTTGTGGTTCAGGAAAAAGGAGCGCCGTTTAACTTAATGCGCAACATTCCGGTTGAAGTTGAGGAGATTGAAACATTAATGAATGAATAATTTAAAAATGAAAAAGATTTTTCTATTTGTTTTTTTGATGTTTATCGGACATAGTTTTGCTCAAACCGAAGGTTATGCAACAAACAGCGACGCCAGCAAAACGTATTATAAGATATTCGGAAAAGGCGAACCGCTTTTAATTATTAACGGCGGTCCCGGAATGAACAGTAATGGTTTTGAAGGTATGGCTAAAATTTTGGCAGAAACTCAAGAAACGATTATTTACGACCAAAGAGGAACTGGAAAATCAAAACTGAAAGACGTAAATTCTAAAACTATTTCGATGAAAATAATGGCTGACGATATTGAGTCATTACGAAAACATCTAAAAATTAAAAAATGGAATATTCTTGGACATTCTTTTGGCGGAATGCTAGCTTCATATTACGCAACAATTTACCCAAATAGCATCGATAAATTAGTTTTATCTTCTTCTGGAGGCATTGATTTGACTTTACGAAAAACAGAAAATCTTATCGAAAGAAACTTAAGCAAAGTAGAGAAAGACTCAATGAATTACTGGAATGACAGAATTGAAAAAGGCGACACTTCATACACCGCTGCGCTTGGTCGCGGAAAAGCAATGGCACCTGCCTATGTGTTTGATCGAAAATATATTCCGGTCATTGCTGAAAGACTAACACAAGGAAATTCGACTATAAACAGTTTGCTCTGGGATGATATGCAAAAAATTAATTTTGACTGCTCAGCCAAATTGAAAAACTTTAAAAATCCTGTTTTAATTATTCAAGGTAAAGAAGACGTTATCAGCAACGAAATTGGCGAATTGGCTCATAAAACAATTCCTAATTCGAAACTCATTTTACTTGAACATTGCCGACATTATGGATGGCTGGACGCAAAAGAAAAGTATTTTGGAGAAATAAATTCCTTTTTAAAATCATAAAAATTAAATGGCTTTCAGAAATGGGAGCCATTTTTTTGCTCAATATAAGTCATGTAAGCTCATTTAAACACAAAACCTATCAACAATGCAGGCTTAAATTTCCTTATATTTCTTATATATATTACGTTTCTTATCTTTGCACTTTAAACTTTAAAGCATCATTTTGAAAAACATTCTATATAAAAACACCAAAATATCGTATACCGATTCGGGCGCTGGAACTGCAATTGTACTGCTTCATGGTTTTTTAGAAAATAAAAAAATGTGGCAGGAATATGTTCTTTTCTTCTCAGAAAAATTTCGTGTTGTCACCATTGATTTATTAGGTCACGGCGAATCAGATTCTTTAGGCTATGTACATTCTATGGAAGAAAATGCCAATGCAGTTCATGAAGTTTTAGAACATTTAAAAATTGAAAAAGCTATCATTTTAGGGCATTCGATGGGCGGTTATGTTGGTTTGGCTTTCGCCGAATTATTCCCAAAAAACATTCAAAAATTAGTTTTACTCAATTCAACTTCCAAAGAAGACAGCTCCGAAAAGAAATTAAACCGAACTCGCGCTATAAAAGCAGTAAAGCAGAATTATGTAAGCTTTGTAAGCCTGGCAATTGCAAATTTATTCAGCGAAAAAAACAGGATAATATTGGCTGATGAAATCGAAAAAGTAAAAGTTCAGGCTTTAAAAACACCTTTGCAGGGCATTGTAGCTTCTCTAGAAGGAATGAAAATCAGAAAAGACAGAGAAGCACTTTTGCAAAAAAATCTGTTTCCGGTTTTATTGGTTTTAGGCAAAAAAGACCCTGTTTTAAATTATGAAGAAAGTATTTCTCAAATCGAAGACACAACTGCAGAACTCGTTTCATTTGAAGACGGGCATATGAGCCACATCGAAAATAAAGAAGAATTGAAAACAATTTTATTGAATTTTTTCGAATAACCTAACCTTATAAAAATCAAAAAAGGCCATTTCTAACCGAGGTTGAAAATAGCCTTTTTCTCATTTTTGGGGGCAAAATATCATTATAACTTTGAAGAAATATCTTTTTTGTATTTAGATAAAGTTGCTCTTGTTAATCCAAGATTTGCTTTAGTAGAATCTACAGCTAAATAAATGAAATATCTTCCGTCTTCAGAAACGTCAATAATATGTATTTGATCTGTAAGTGTAATTAAAATATCGTTGATTTTTTGGTTTAATCCTAAAGCTTTAATGGCGTTTAGTTTTGCTTTAACTACTTCTAAATTGTAAGCAGATGCCAATTCTGGGTCAAAATCAGGATTTACAGTAAGCGAACAGTAAGACATTCCTGTTTCAACTTCAGTCACTGAAACAGCGATAAATCCGTTAACATTCTCTTTTAAATCGTTTTGAAAATTTTGTAAAAAATCTGACATGTTTTAAATTTTGTTTAAATTAATTGTTGAAAACGGTATCCATCTTTCGAAGCAAAAGACCCATTTTACTTATATCTTTAGAAAGCAGTGCAACACAATTATCATATTGGTCTTTGTTTGCTACCACGATACCATCTCTATTTTTAATCATTACCTGCTTAAGATCTCCATTATTAACATCTTCAGACATCTCTAAACACATTTTTAATATCATTCCAATCATTGCCGCTACATTGCCGTCGTACTCCAAATTAACTGACTCTAGCAAAATACCATCTATATTAAAACTTAATCCAGACTCAGCTCCGGTCTCTTCAACAAGCGTATTTAAATCAATCATAATTGTTATTATATATTATAAGAAGGGTCAAAGATATTTTTAATAAATATAATTGTTTGGTAAACACTTGTTAAAAAAAAAGACCTTCGTAACCATTTGAAGCACTTTTATTTATAGCATAATTATTGGCATTCTTTAAAATAAAATATGCAAAAAAAATTAACAGAAAAAGTAGAATTATTTAAAAATCAAACATTTCTTTCCATTAAACTCATTTCTACAATTAACATTTGAGACTAATGCCGTTTAATAGAAGTTTTTCATAGCTTTGCAAAAAATTTTAATAAAATGAAAACTGTTGACGAAGTACGATTTGATTTGAATGTAAAACTTATGAAGTTTAGAAGATTTCGTTTTGAAAACGGAAAAATAAACAATGGAGATGCTGAAGAGAGCGAAAAGAAAGGATTTTTCAAGAAAATTTTCAGCTAAAAAGCACTTACAAAAAGGCAGAATAAGATAAATATCCTTTTTCAGCAAGTTCCTCTATTTTATTGATTTTATGAAGTCTTCCTTCTTTTATCAAATTTAGTCTAGTTGAAATCTGGATTACATTTTGATAATTATGATCTGTAATAATAATTCCTTTTTTGCTTACGTTTGATCGTATCATTTCATTGACAACATCAACCATTAAAGGAGACAATCCGTTGTAAGGCTCATCGAGCAAAACAAATTTTGAAGGGTTAAAAAGAACTGTTTTGATTTCGAGATAGCGCAATTCTCCACCAGATAAATGACTTATTTTTTTATCTAAAAGAGATTGAATAAATTCATCTTGGCAAAAAAAATCCCTATTTTGTTTATCGATGGCTAATGAGATTACTTTGCGAACAGACAAATATTTCGGAATGAATTGATCTTGATGCAGATAACTAATTTCATTCAGCAAAACATTTTTATTATTTAGTGAAACCGAATCTATCCGAACGCATTTGTTTGGCGCAGGTTCAAGTCCGACAATAATTTTTAATAAAGTTGATTTTCCGGATCCATTTCGGCCGAGCAAACCAACAATTTCTGAAGTTTCGCATTTCAAATATATATCAGACAGTATAATTTTTTCACTATACCTCTTCTGTATTCCATCGACTTCTAAAATATGTTTCTTCAAGATAACTTCTTTATTAGAAAAAGGATTAATCCTAAAACTATTGTGGAGAAAAATGTCAAAATGTAGCTAGAGACCAAAAGCTGTATTTTAGAAATTCCGTTGTTTGAATAAAACAGGTACTCATTTTTGCGATATAATTCTTTATAACCAATACTCACCAAAAATCCTAAACTCAAAAAATAGATAAAGAAATAATCATAGCCGGCCAAAAAAACCGGAATAGCACACACCGTCAAATTGATAGCTAAAGTAGATTTAAAAAACTCAAAAATATTAGCAAGCTTTCTCATATTTTTTTAGTTTATTTTTTCTTCAAAAGGAATTTCTGCATCGAAAATTTCATTTAAAAGCAATACAATTTCTTCTAAATAATAATGAAGAATTTCTTTTGTCACTACAATGTCAAGATCTTTATCTTCCTTAAAACCAAAAGGCAAGAAACCAGATTTTAAGTTTTTAAATGAAATAATTCCAACTTCAATAGGAATTTCGCCTGCTTCTTTCTCAAACATAAATGCATAAGCAAGAACCTGAATGATTTTGTCATTTTTAAGCTCCTGCGTTAAACCGTTCCACGATTTCAGTACAACATTACCTTTTTCTACTTTTCCTGTCTTATAATCAACGATTCTTATTTTTCCGTTTCGCAATTCAATTCTATCTACATTTCCTTTAATTAGAATTGGAAATGGCAAATTTTCATGAACGAGTTGACGTTCGAAAGTTTTCTCTAAAGCTATAATCTGAATTGCATCTCCATTCTGTATCGATTCTAATTCTAATCTTAAAAAATTAGAAACGTTTCGTTTCGCAACTTCAAACGCTAAAAGATTTCGGCCTTTTTTAATTTCCCCTTCTTTATAAACCAGCTTAAATTGTTTTAAAACTTCATCATCGAGCAATTTAAAGCAATTTGTGATATCAGATTCAGAAATAAATTTGCCCACAAAAGGATCATATAAAGCTTTTAAAGTTTCGTGAATAATAGTTCCGAGCGTATTTAAAGCAATATTTTCCTCCACTTCTTCCACTTCTCTAATTCGAAGTATTTTTTGAAAGTAAAACTCAATTGGGTTTCGAATATAACTTGTTAATGCCGAAGGAGAAAATCCAGTTACAGCAATTTCTTTTAGACGCTCCATAACAGCTTCCGACTTCGGAATAACCATTGGCTGATAAGCCGTTGTTGGCAAAACAGGATTATAAATATCAAAAGTAAGAGTATGTTTGATTTGTTTTTCAACCTCTAACTGCGTGATAAAACGACTTCGCTCTCCTGCATCAAGACCATCATTTTCAGTGTTATAAATCAAATAGATATTCTTTGCTCTTTGCAGCAAGTGATAAAAGTGATAGGTATAAATGGCATCTTTTTCTTTAAAAGTTGGCAAACCCAATTCACGTTTCACATCATAAGGAATAAATGAATTTTGAGATTTTCCGGCAGGGAATTTTCCTTCATTCATAGAAGTAACAATTACAGTATCAAAATCAAGAACACGGCTTTCTAAAACTCCCATAATCTGAAGACCTCTTAAAGGCTCTCCTTCAAATGAAACTTCGGCAACATCGATAATTTGCTTATAAATCGCATGCAAAGTATCAATATTATCAATGTGATGATGCTGTGAATAATAATTAATCAGCTTATTAATTACTTTAAAAACAGCAAATACAAAAGATTTGGCAATTTTTTCTTCTTCATTATCGTTGCTGAAATTTTCTTTTATCAGAAGCAATATTTCGGAGACATTTTCGAGAACAGCAATAGAGCCGTTTTCCCATTTTTTAAATAATAACTGAAATAAATTTGATGAAGTCGAATTTAGTTCGATTATTCTGTTGTGCGTAATAAACGTGTAATTATTTTCTTTTATAATTTTCACTAAATTACCTGTATTTGAATATGGCGCAACCAAAGGATGTGTCAAAATATCCAAAACGTCTTTATAATAAAACACATAACTCTCACCTTTTCGAGAAAGTGCATTAGTATGCATTTTAAATAATTTTGCAATCAATATCTGGGATGGATTATTCTTGCCAGAATATCCCATTGTAATATTTAAAGCTCCAACCGAAGAAGGCAATGAATATAAAACCGGCATCAGCAGATTTTCTTCACCCAAAACAATAGCTACTTTGTCTAGTGATGTTGTTGGATTTTCATTTATAATATTTTCAATTATACTTCCAGCTAATTTTGCCTGACCAATAGTTTTAGGAGAACCTATAACCTGAATGTTTTTTGATTGCGAAAAGTCGTCTACTATCCACTCAAACGGATGTGATTTATAATGTTTCCAATTCTCTTTAAAACGTCTTACGAAAAGACCTGCATCATGATAAGGATCATTTAAGAAAGTCTGATCGACATCCCAGTAAATTTTGGCTTGATCTAATGCTAAAAGATGCTGCACTATTTTTTCCTCCGCAGCGTTTAGTGCATTAAAGCCCGCAAAAATAAAAGATCGATTTGAAATTGTATTCGAAAAGTGATTTAGATTATTTACCGCTTCACGATAAATTAAACCTTGATAGCCAATTCCTTTATTTAACAAGTGATTGTATAAGGCATCGTAATACAAAGGGAGAAGTTTCCAGAAATCAATATAGTTTTCTAGGAGTTTAGTTTTGTTCTCTACTTCAATTCCCCATTTCTTGATATCCTCAATATCTTTTAAATAAGATAAAACATGAGATGGATCTAAAAGGTATCGATCAATTTCATTAAAATCCTGAAGAAGTGTTTTTGCCCAATTGGCAAATAATTCAAATGATTGTTGATGTTGTTTTTCTGTAACAGAAAGATATACTTCGTAAAACTCAAATAAAAGTTCAATTGAATCAACTGAACGAATAGAAGCAACATCTTGAACAAAGTCTTCTATACTTATAATTTCTGGCGATAGAATAGTTTTAGAAGTCTCCTTTTTTAAAGCTTCTATTAAAAAAACCTTAGCCCTTTTATTGGGTAAAATAATAGTAGTTTCAGAAAGTTTAGTTCCATAATCCTGAATTACAACTGTTGCTATTTTTTCGAGAAAAGAAGTATTTATCATTTGATAAAAATAAAAAAAGCCATTCAATTAAGAATGGCTTTTAGTATTTATTTACAAAAGTAAATTATAGTTTACCTTGGTATTTAGAACCAATATGTTTGATTTCAGTTCTTCTGTTTTGTGCTTTTCCTGCTGGAGTTTTATTAGTCGCAACTGGCATAGACTCACCAAAACCTTTAGATACTAAGTTATCAACATTTACTCCTCTTTCGATCAAAGCGTTCATAACTGCAGCAGCTCTGTCTTCAGAAAGTTTTTGGTTCAATTTATCAGAACCATCGCTATCTGTGTGACCTTCAATACTGAATTTCGCGTTTGGATAGTTTTTAAGGATTTCTTTGATAGCATCTAATCTAGCTGGAGTTTCTTTGTCACCAGTTTTGAAAGTAGCTTTTCCTGAGTTAAAGTAGATTGCTCTAGCTTGAACTTTAAGATCTTCTAAAGCTTCAGTAGTTACTTCTGGACAACCTCTGTTAGAAGCAGGACCGTAAACTGTAGGACAATCATCATCTTTATCAGCTACACCATCTTTGTCAGCGTCTAAGAAAGGACAACCACCGTTTTCTTTTGGACCAGCAACTGTAGGACATTTGTCATCTTTATCAGCGATTCCGTCTCCATCAGTATCAGGACAACCTTTTAAAGCAGCTAAACCAGCAACATCTGGACAAGCATCATCTTTATCAGCAATTCCGTCTCCGTCAGTATCAGGACATCCGTTTAATGCAGCTAAACCAAATACATCTGGACAAGCATCAGAAGCATCAACGATTCCATCTCCGTCAGTATCAGGACATCCGTTGAATTGTTTCAAACCAGCAACATCTGGACAAGCATCATCTTTATCGTAGATTCCGTCTCCGTCAGTATCTTTACCTCCGAATTTGAAAGTAAGACCTAAAGTATGTTGGAAATGAGATGGAGTATCAATTACACCATTATAATCATTTCTTCCTGGAGGATCAGCTGGAGCAACAGCCCATTTGTAAGCTGTGTTTAAAGATAAACCAATTGCATCAGTAAACCAGAATGTAATTCCAGCACCTGGATTAACAGTACCAAAGCTATCTTTCCCTAAGAAAGTATAACCTCCACCAATTGTTAACGAAGGATCAATTACTTTAGATTTAATTAATTCTTGGAAACTGTATCTGATGTTAGCATCGATACCATAATACATTAAATCTCCAGGATTAGATACATAGTTACCTCTTCCATCTGCATTAGGATTACTCCAATCAAAATAAACCGCTTTGTCAATTTTGTTTACAGATCCTTGTAAACCTACAGAGAAACCGCTACCAACGTATCTAGATACACTGATGTAAGATAAAGAAGGAAGAATATTCCAGTTGTCTTTTACAGCAAATGGCTGAGAAAAGTGCTGATCGAAGAAACCATGTCCTGCACCAGAACTGGTTCTTGTGTCAACGGCATTAACTCCAAAAGAGATAGCCCATGGATTGTTACTGTCTTGTGCGTGAGAACTTAAACCCATCACCATCATCACAGCAACTAAAAGTTTGTTAAGATGTTTCATACTTAATTTTTTTAATTACAATTTAGTTAATTACAGACAAAAGTAACACCAAAATTTTTAAATACAAAATGAAATGTTAAAAAAAACCTACAAAAATTTCAGTAAATGGAAATTATATAACTTTTAACATCTCTCCAACAACTTTGAATGCAGTTATTGCTCTGTCTAAGTGCTCTTTGGTATGTGCCGCAGATAATTGCACCCTAATTCTAGCCTTATCTTTAGGTACAACAGGAAAGAAGAAACCGATTACATAAATACCTTCTTTCAATAATTCATCAGCCATTTTTTGAGATAATTTTGCATCATATAACATGACTGGTACAATTGCAGAATCTCCATCTATGATATCGAAACCAGCTTTTTTCATTCCTTCCTTAAAATAATTTGTATTCCACTCTAATTTATCTCTTAACGAAGTATCTTTTTCTAATAATTCAAAAACTTTTATTGAAGCCCCGACAATTGCAGGCGCTAATGAATTGGAAAACAAATACGGTCTCGAACGCTGACGAAGTAATTCTATAATTTCTTTTTTAGCTGTCGTATAACCGCCCATCGCTCCTCCTAAAGCTTTACCAAGTGTTCCAGTTATAATATCTACCCTTCCCATTACACCTTTCGCTTCTAAAGTACCTTTCCCCGTAGCTCCAATAAATCCAGCAGCATGGCATTCATCTACCATCACTAAGGCATCATATTTATCAGCTAAATCGCAAATTTTATCTAGAGGAGCCACAACACCATCCATAGAGAAAACACCGTCTGTAACAATTAATTTAAAACGCGCGCCAGCTTCATTTGCTTTAATTAACTGTTGTTCTAAATCTTCCATGTTACTATTTTCGTAACGATAACGGGCGGCTTTGCACAAACGAACTCCGTCTATTATCGAAGCATGGTTTAAGCTGTCTGAAATAATCGCATCATTTTCTCCCAATAAAGGCTCAAAAACACCACCATTTGCATCAAATGCAGCCGCGTATAATATCGTATCCTCTGTTCCGTAAAAATCAGCAATTTTTTTCTCCAATGTTTTATGAATATCCTGTGTTCCACATATAAAACGAACAGATGACATTCCGAAACCATGTGTATCCATAGCATCTTTAGCTGCTTGAACAACTTCTGGATGTGACGAAAGTCCTAAATAATTATTGGCACAAAAGTTCAACACTTTTTCTCCAGTCGAAATTGTAATTTCTGCATCTTGAGCAGAAGTTATAATGCGCTCTTTTTTAAAAATTCCGTTTTCTTCAATAGTCTGCAATTCACTTTGCAAATGCTCTTTAATTTTACCGTACATTTCTATTTATTTAAAACGTTAAAAATTAACAATTTACATCAATTTTGAAGCTGTTAAACCTTAACATCTGATTAATTTTTTCACAAATTTACTACATCGATTTCGGTTCCTATATATACCAGAGCCCTTTTTAACACTTTGTATCCTAAATCCTCAATAGCATCTTGATATTCTTGAATTTGCTGTTTGTATTTTGGATTTATAGCCCCAGTTTTATAATCCAACAAATAAGCTTCTTTATTTTGTGTTAGAATAATCCGGTCTGGTTTCAAAATTTTCCCTTCTTTTTGAACAATTGTCTGCTCATTAAGAATTTTATTTTTCCCATCAAAACAGATACTCAATTCGGGATGATTTACAATTTCTCGAAGCGTATTCAATACCATTTCACTTTGATCGACCTTAATCAATCCTTCTTCAATTGCTTTTGTAATTGCCAAATCAATATCTGATTTATCTTTAATAAAAGCCAAAATTTCATGAATTATATTTCCATACGAAATTGCTTCTTGCTGGTGCGTTCCCCACATTAAAGCTTCTCGCTGTGCAATTTTTATATTTTTAGCATCTAAAATAGCTGCAACAATCGGAATCAGCTTTACCAAATCAGCAGATTTTACAGGAGCGGAAAGTTTCATTTTATTTCCAAATTCATATTCTAATTTTTCAGGATCGTAAACTCCTTTATTCATTAAATATTTAATAAAAAAAGAAGCCATATTATTTGGAAATTCCCCATCTTTTCTTTCTTTCAATGACTGCGATATCACATACAATTGTTCTTCTGCACGGGTTAATGCCACATATAAAACATTAATATTATCCAGTAATTCTTCTTGTTTTTTCAAATTAAAAACAGCCGATGCACTTTCGCCAAAACCTTCAACCGCACTGCTGTTATCAATTAAGGCTTTTGGAAAATCCAATTCTACACCTTCTGTATCAAGCCATAACTTATCTTTTGGTTTTCTATTATAATCTTCTTCTGCAAAAGGCATAATTACAACCGGAAATTCTAAACCTTTCGACTTATGAATGGTCATAATTCTAACAGCATTATTCCCTTCCGGAGATGGAATACTGAATTTGTCTGCATTTTTATCCCAGTAATTTAAGAAGTCAGCTATTCCGGCTTGATTTCGAATATCTCTTTCTAAAACAATATCCAAGAAAAATTGCACGTAAGCATTTCCTTCAAAGGGAAGAATAAATTTCGAAATTATAATTTCAACTGCTTCATACAATGATTTTTTTCGGACATTTTCAAAAGAAAGGGAAACGTCAAAACTCAACAGCCATTTTTCAAAATCAATTTCAAATTTCTCTGCCATTCCTTTTGCAATAAAATCATGAATTGGCATATCGATTTCTATGTGAGTAGCTAAAAAATGCAAGAAATTAGCTTTCGATTCTAAATCAGCACTGTTGTTTAGATATTTCAGCAAATGAACAATCAAGCGAACTTCTGTTGCATTCTGAATCATTAATGTTTCTGACGACAAAAGAGGAATATTTTGCTCTGTCAGATAATTTGCAATTGCAATTCCCTGATCTCTTTTACGCGTGAGCACCACAATATCTTTATACTCAAAACCTTCGCGAAGAACGTTTTGAATTGTATTTAAAGTTGCCAAAACATATAAATCTGATTTTTCTACAACTTCTTCCTCATCTGCAAAATCATTTTTTTCAATTATCGGAAGAAAAGAAATATTTACATAACCGCCTTTTTTGGCATTTGAATGCTGAAAACTATGGTTTTCATATAAATCTTTATAATCTTCGTTTATAAATTCGGTGGAAATCAAACCAAAAAAAGCATTATTAAAATCAATTACTTCGCTGTAACTTCTGTAATTTGTGTCTAAATGCTTAATTGCTTTATCTGGATTATTGAAGGGATTTACATCTTTACTCAATTCTATAAATTGTTCTGCCTTTCCTCCCCTCCAGCGATAAATCGATTGTTTTGGGTCTCCAACGATCATTAAAGTTCCTTTATTTCCTAAATCATCTAAACCAGAAAGGGAATTATCTATAAGCGGAATAAGATTTTGCCATTGCATCTCAGAAGTATCCTGAAATTCATCAATAAAAAAATGGCGGTATTTTTCGCCCAAACGTTCGTAAATAAAAGGAGCAGGCTGATTCTGAATTTCGCGGTGAATAATAGCATTAAATTCAGAAATCGACAAAATATTTTGTTCTGACTGAATTTTAGCCAATTCATTACTAACCGTGTTAAGCAGTGAAAGCGGCGTAATATTTTTGAGGAAAGCTTTATAGAAATCTCTTTTTTCGAAATTTTTATAAATGTTATCTAATACCTGTAGAAGCTCTGGAATTATATTTTCAATTAATGCTTTGTCTTTGGCAGTTTTGTTAATTGCAATATCATCAAACTCATGAAAAGTTTTATTTCTTGGATTGAATTTCCCGTCCCGAATATTTTCTAAATGATTCGGAAAAGTCCCGCGTGAAAATGATTTTAAATCGATCCCGTTTTTATCAATTAAAGAAAGTGCTTCTGTGGCCAATTGCTCATTTTCAGATTCTAAATTTTTGCAAAGAGTCAACATTTTCTTTTTTATCTCTACAAATTCTTCAATAGATTTATCCTGAAAATGTAAAATTTCATTCCGATTGTTTTCATTTAAAACCAATCGGCCTGTTTCAAGAATTTCACGCGAAACATCCCAACTTTTATCGTCGTCGGTTTTTTCCATTGTAAAATCAATCAGCAGTTTCGTTAAGGTTTCATCTTGTCCCGCTTGCGCAATTATCGCATCGACCGCTTCGATTAATAAATTTTCTGTATCTAAAGTGACTTCAAAAGTCATCGGAAGATTTAAGTCATGTGCAAAAGCACGAAT
The DNA here is from genome assembly GCF_015350695.1 of Flavobacterium sp. MR2016-29. Classification (NCBI taxonomy): domain Bacteria; kingdom Pseudomonadati; phylum Bacteroidota; class Flavobacteriia; order Flavobacteriales; family Flavobacteriaceae; genus Flavobacterium; species Flavobacterium sp. MR2016-29. Next base: position 124,028 of record NZ_JADKPU010000006.1, on the reverse strand, counting down.
TACTTTATGCGTAAATTTATCAATTGTAGAAATATCAAAAGCAGCATAATTATGAATAAGATGCTTTATAATATTTTGAGATTTTGTTTTGATTTTTATAATTGAAAGCCCAGTTTCTCGAGATAGATCTCCCATTAAATCGGTTGCTTTCGCAGAAGGTTCATCTTTCGCAAATTCAGATAAACTGCCAACAATACGGCTTTTCATTTCATGAACCGCTTTGTTGGTAAAAGTTATAGCCAGAATATTTCGATAGGCATCATTTTTTGGAGAAGAAAGAATAATTTTAAGATATTCCTTAACCAAAGTATAGGTCTTTCCTGATCCTGCAGATGCATCATAAATAGAGAAAGACGGACTTTGCATACGTTTGGGTTTTGTATTGTAAAAATAGCACAATAATATTAAATCTCAATAATGAAAAATTCCAAATCCCAATATCTGCACGCAATGAATGCTTCAAATATTGGAATTTGGAATTTTAATATTTTAAAAATTATTTTATTTGTGGAAGGCTTTTTTATTGAAAACCAACAGTATCCCAACGCCAGTAGAAATAGCCATGTCAGCAACATTAAAAATAGCATTGAAGAAGGCAAAATGTTTTCCTCCAAAAATCGGAAGCCAAGCTGGCAAATTCCCTTCCCAAATAGGAAAATAAAACATATCTACAACTAAACCATGAAACCAAGTTCCATAAGGATTTGGAGAAAAAATTGTCGCTAAGTTATGCGTACTGTCATCGAAAATCACTCCGTAGAAAACAGAATCTAAAATATTTCCCGCCGCGCCAGCAAATATTAAAGCGATCGCAACGATTAAATAAGTAGAATGACGTTTTTTGATTGCATCAGCTAACCAATATCCGATTCCGAATACTGCGAAGATTCTAAAAACGGTCAAAATCAATTTTCCGTACTCTCCAGGAATTTTTGTTCCCCAAGCCATTCCTTCATTTTCTATGAAATGAATTCTAAACCAATCGAAAACAACCACTTCTTCACCAAGAATGAAGTTTGTTTTTACGTAAATTTTAGAAAGCTGATCGACAATTAAAACTAGAAATATTAGGAAATACGCTTTTCGTAATGACATTTTATATTTTTTTGATGCGCAAAAATAGCAATTTAATCAAAAAAAACGCTCCCTAAGGAGCGTTAATTCTTTTACAATAAAACTAAATGGGTTAAGTCTGCATTTCTACAGTTAAAACAAAGCCTACTTTTTAGCCTCTGTTTTAGCTGGAGTTTTAGGACTATCAGCAAAAAAACCAGAAATAGATTTAAGCAAACCCTTGCTCTCTTTTCCAGCATTTGCCTTTTTAGCTTCGCTCTTTTTAATGTCCGATTTTAATTTCAAACGCATTTTCTCAAATTCCTTCATTCTAGTCTCTACGTCTGAGTTCACTTCTTTGAATTTCAACACTTTAGCCATGGTGTAAGTTTTTTATAGTAAAAAATTAAAATTATTAACAATTCGACATTACAATGATACATAATTTAATTTATATTTGTTAACAAAAATTAACACTTGTTTAGCAAAAAACACAATAATACAGATAAGTCAAGCGAAAGAATGAAATTATTTTAACAATTCTCCCAAATCTTACAAATATGAATGAAATCAACACTACTCTAAATGATTTTCTAGTTACTACAAAATCTAACGCCGCATTAATTTTAAATGGCAAAGGAAAATTAATCACATCATTACACTTAGATTACGGAGACAGCGTTGCTGCAATGAGCGCAGCTATTTTATCTATGAGCGAAAAATTTTTAATCGATTTAGACAAAGGAGCATTAAAGCAGCTTTTCTTAAAAACCTCTGAAGGAGTTGTCATCGGAAACAAAATCAGCGGTACAAATTTTCTAATTGCATTTTCTAAAGACGGAAGCAATCTCGGATTATTAATGCGTTCAACTGATGAAGTTGCTTCAGAATTAAGTAAAAATTCCCTATTAAAATAACATAAATCTATTAACCCAACAAACCCACTGAATTATGAGTAATGATTTTTTAAACGTGTTTTTAAATGAAATGAAAACCAACGTAAACGGCTTTATAGCTGTGGCAGTAACTGAAATCGAGTCTGGACTAAGTTTTGGAAACTTAACAATTGACCCTTCTTTTGATCCGGAACTTGCAGCAGCTTACAACCTAGAAGTTGTAAAGGCAAAACTAAGTGCCGTTAAAGCCCTAAACCTAAACCAAGAAATCGAAGATATTTTGATTACGCTTACGAATCAAATTCATATTATCGACATCTCACCAAACAAAAAATTCATGATTTATCTTGCTGCAGATGCCAGCAAAGCAAATTTAGGAATGACAAGAGCTGTTTTAAGAAAACACAAATTAGATTTAGAGAAAAATTTGGCTTAATATTTACTCTTTGTTTTAATTAGAACTGTCTTGATTATGACAGTTCTAATTAGAATATATTCTCAAAACATACTTTAAGTACTTCATTTTATTATTCCTACAAAAAACGCAATACCTTTCTTTGCTTTATTTTGATTAATTATAAACAATTTCTCTCAAAACAAAAAAAGATAAGCCAACTCAACTCCGATCAAACATTAAACAAAAAAAAAAAAAAACGCCCCTAAAAGGAGCGCTTTGTTTTATCAATTTAAAAATTGAAATATTATCGTTGCAAGTTTTTGGCTTCGATACTCATTGTAGCATGAGGAACAATTTTAAGCCTTTCTTTGCTGATTAATTTGCCAGTTACTTTGCAAATACCATACGTTTTATTTTCAACACGGAATAATGCGTTTTTTAGATCGCGAATAAACTTTTCTTGTCTGATAGCCAACTGTGAGTTCGCTTCTTTCGACATTGTTTCACTTCCTTCTTCAAATGCTTTAAAAGTTGGAGAAGTATCATCTGTTCCGTTATTTAAATCATTCATATAAGCACTTTTTATTAAATCCAGATCGGCTTGTGCTTTTTGTATTTTATTTTGAATTATTTCTTTGAACTCTGCTAGATCAGCATCAGAGTATCTTGTAATTTCATCTATCATGGTATTTATATTATTTTGAAATTAATATCACTGTTTTAATATCATCAAACTCAATTTCTGTGCCGTTTTCTAAAGCGTCTACAAAAACCAAATCGTCTGTTAATGTCTCAGACTTAATATAGTCTTCATTTTTAAGAATTGCATCTTCTAATAGACCGCTTCTTTGTATTTGAACCTTAATTTTATCGGTAACCTCAAATCCAGAATCTTTACGGATATTTTGAATTCTGTTTACCAATTCTCTCGAGATTCCCTCGTTTTTCAATTCTTCCGAAATTGTAATATCCAGCGCAACTGTAATTCCGTTTGAATTTGCAACCAGCCATCCTTCTATATCTTGCGATGTTATTTCGACGTCTTCTAATGATAAAGTTACATTATTTCCAGCAATAATAATATCTAGTGTTCCCTGCTTGTCCAACTGATTAATCTGATCAGCCGAAAATGCTTGTATTTCTTTGGAAATCAACCCCATATCTTTACCGAAACGTGGTCCCAATGCTTTAAAATTAGGTTTAATCTGCTTCACTAATATACCAGAATCATCATCCAGAAGTATGATTTCTTTAACGTTTACTTCTGCTTTTACAAGCTCAGAAATCGCTTCAATTTCAACCTTCTGATTTTCGTCAAGTACCGGAATCATTACCTTTTGCAATGGTTGACGTACTTTAATCATTTCCTTTTTACGAAGAGATAAAACCAAAGATGAGATGGTTTGCGCCTTCTGCATTTTGCTTTCTAACGTTTTATTAACAAAGTTTTCGACAAATTTTGGAAACGAAGCCAAGTGAACACTGGCAAATTCCTCAGTTTGTGTCGAACTTGTCAAATCTCGGTACAATTTATCCATGAAAAAAGGAGCGACCGGAGCGCTTAATTTGCTGATTGTTAACAAGCAAGTATAAAGCGTTTGGTAAGCTGCAATTTTATCATGAGCATATTCTCCTTTCCAGAAACGACGACGACACAAACGAACGTACCAGTTACTTAAGTTTTCCTGAACAAAATCAGAAATTGCTCTTGTAGCTTTTGTTGGCTCATAATCTTCGTAACATTCATCAACAAATTTGATTAACGAATGCAATTCAGAAATAATCCATTGATCGATTTCTGGTCTTTCGTTTAACGGAATTTCCGCTTCAGCGTATTTAAATCCATCGATATTCGCATATAACGAGAAGAAAGAATATGTATTATAAAGTGTCCCGAAGAATTTACGACGAACCTCAGCAATACCTTCAATATCAAACTTTAAGTTATCCCAAGGATTTGCATTCGAGATCATGTACCAGCGTGTGGCATCAGGACCATATTCTGCAATTGTTTCAAAAGGATCTGTCGCGTTTCCTAAACGTTTCGACATTTTTTGTCCGTTTTTATCCAAAACCAAACCATTCGAAACTACATTTTTATACGCTACTTTATCAAAAACTAAAGTTCCGATAGCATGTAAAGTATAAAACCACCCACGAGTTTGATCTACACCTTCGGCAATAAAATCCGCTGGGAAATCTTTATTCTCGTCAATTTTGTCTTTGTTTTCAAAAGGATAATGCCATTGTGCATAAGGCATTGCTCCAGAATCGAACCAAACGTCAATTAAATCGCTTTCGCGTTTCATTGGCTGGCCTGAAGCCGAAACCAATGTAATTTGATCGACTACATTTTTATGCAAATCGATTAAATCATAGTTTGACTCAGCCATGTTTCCGATTTCAAAACCTTTAAACGGATTTTCTTTTTGAAAACCGGCTTCAATAGATTTCTCAATCGCATTGTACAATTCTTCAACAGAACCAATAAGAACTTCTTCTTTTTTGTCTTCAGTTCTCCAAATTGGCAACGGAATACCCCAATATCTAGAACGAGATAAGTTCCAGTCGTTGGCATTTTTCAGCCAATTTCCAAAACGTCCTTCACCAGTAGACTTAGGTTTCCAGTTGATAGTTTCGTTCAGGTCGAACATTCTATCTTTTACATCGGTTACTTTAATGAACCAAGAGTCTAGTGGATAATATAATAACGGTTCATCAGTTCTCCAGCTGTGTGGATAACTATGTACGTATTTTTCAACTTTAAAAGCTTTATTTTCTTCTTTTAAACGAATAGCGATTTCCACATCAACAGAACGTTCTGGCGCCTGACCCGCATCGTAATATTCGTTTTTTACATATTTACCTGCTAGATCACCTACATGTGAAGTAAATTTTCCTTGTAAATCTACTAAAGGAACCGGCGTACCATTTTCGTCTAAAACCAACATTGGTGGAATTTCAGGCTTAGCTTCTTTTGAAACTTTAGCATCATCAGCACCAAAAGTTGGAGCCGTGTGTACAATTCCTGTTCCGTCTTCTGTCGTTACGAAATCTCCGGCAATTACTCTAAATGCATTTTCTGCATTTTGATATGGCAATGTGTACTGTAATAATTGCTCGTATCTTATTTCAACCAAATCAGCACCTTTAGCATCTGCCAAAATTTTGTACGGAAGTTGCTTGTCACCATTTTTTACTTTATCAAAATCAGCATCATCTTCGCTAGCAAAAAACCCTTTTCCGAATTGTTTTCCAACTAAATTCTTAGCTAAAATTACATTTACAGGTTCAAAAGTATATTGATTAAACGTTTTTACTAAGACATAATCGATTTTTGGCCCAACTGTCAAAGCTGTGTTCGATGGCAATGTCCAGGGAGTAGTCGTCCATGCTAAAATGTGAATATCTCCAAAACCTTGTAAAAAGCTTGGCAATGTTTCCGGCAATGTTTTAAACTGTGCTACAATCGTAGTATCTGTAACATCACGATAAGCTCCAGGCTGATTTACTTCGTGAGAAGATAATCCAGTTCCTGCTTTTGGAGAGTATGGCTGAATTGTGTATCCTTTGTACAACAAACCTTTATCATAGATTTGTTTTAAAAGCCACCAAACAGATTCCATGTATTTTGGCTTATAAGTCACATACGGATCTTCCATATCTACCCAATAACCCATTTTTTCGGTCAAGTCATTCCATACGTCAGTATAACGCATAACGGTTTTTTTACACGCTTCGTTATATTCTTCGATAGAAATCGTTTTACCAATATCTTCTTTTGTAATTCCAAGTTCTTTTTCGGTACCCAATTCTACAGGCAATCCGTGCGTATCCCAACCGGCTTTTCTTTTTACCTGAAAACCTTTTTGAGTTTTATATCTGCAAAAAATATCTTTAATCGCACGTGCCATCACGTGGTGAATTCCTGGTAATCCGTTTGCTGAAGGCGGACCTTCAAAAAATACGTAAGGCTCAGCACCTTCGCGAGTTGTTACACTCTTTTCAAATATATTTTCTTTCTTCCAAAAATCAAGAACTTCTGACGCTACCGTTGGCAAGTCAAGTCCTTTGTATTCAGTAAATTTTGTGCTCATTTTATCCTTTTCTTAAACGAGGTGCGAAAGTAAGGAATTTTGAGGAAAATAGATAAAAGATGACAGAAAAAAGAGCTTAGTCAGGAAATTTCAGGTATATTCCGCAAAAAAAATCGCTCATTTTATAAATCTAGGAGAAAACTTCTTTTAAAACCTCTAAAGATTTCGGTTTTTTGAATCCATCCAAATGAAAACTATAATAGTCAATCAGGATTTTTAACAGTATTTGTCTTTCCATAACATGAAATATTTTTTGATCATTATCGAATTTCAAATCAATAAGTTTTTTGAACAAATTAGTTTTATGTTCTGTCAAACAACCCAAACCATGAAAAAGGGTAAAAACACCATTATTCATTTCAAAATAAGGCAAATCGATTTCAGAAGTATCAGGATAGAAGCCTAAATATTTAGTTGCTTCTAAAAGCAAAATCAAATGAAAATTAGAAATTTCATCATGATGATCCAGCCATGTTAATGCTGTTTCTAAAAAGACAAAAAGCGATTCGTTTTTTTCTTCTTCCTGAATAGAATAATGAAGCATTTCAGATAAAAACATGACCATTGTACTTTTTACAAGATCGGTATGAATAGTTTGAAAAGGAACTGCCGTTTTTATTTCTTTAAAATTTTCTAAAGTGCCTTTATTTTTATGTACGGCTTCGATCTCAAGAATTGACAAAGGCTGAAAATAAGCAATTTTTTGACTTGCTTTTCGACTCGAAAAAGCATCACGCACAAAATAAGACTTCAAGCCGTTAGAAAGCGTAAAACATTTTACTATCAAACTTTTTTCCTGAAATTTTAATGCCGAAATTACTATTGCTTTGGTTTTGATTTGCATCGATTTACACTCTAATTCTCCATAATATTGATTAAAATTTTACCTAAAACCAAACATTTTATTCGTTCAATTTATCTCTTTTTTTATCTCATCTGCTATAATTTTAGAAGCAACTGGAGACCAATGTGTGTCATCATAAAAATAAATATCTTTTTTTCTGCTTAATTGAGCAGAGAGAATTTTCTTTGAATTTATATATACATAATTTTTTTTAAGAGCACCTAAATTATTAAAAAACAACGGTCGTGGAAATTTAGTTTTATCAGCAATATAATCATAGTAAAGATCGTATTTATCTGGTGCTGGTAAAACAATAAGCTTTATTTTTTTATCTCTCAGTTTATTCGACAAATCATTTAAAACATTATTTAATTTTTGAACTCCTGCCAAATCATTATTTTCTTCCAAACATGACAAATCTTTATAAACAAACAATAAATTACTCTCATTAATGCTAAATAAATTATTTCTGTTCAGAACAACATTATAAACATATTTATTAGACAAGTAATTTTGGCTAAAGTAATACCGAAGCATAGAAAAAGGAAATTGGATTGTTTTCTTTGAAAAAAAAGGATCTGAATTATCTAGTTTAGAAATCTTATGGTCACGAACTAAGTTATCTAATTGAGATGTCATTATTATTTTTGACGAATCTATATTATTTGCATTAGAAATAAAATTTCTCTCTACATTTTCCAATATCACATATTCAATATTTTGCTTTGCAAAAAAATCTCCATTTAACAATTCGTATAAAGTTTGAATTTGATTACCCGAAATAAATCTATCAATGTGTAAAACACTATATTTTTCTGAAAGATAATTCTTATATCCATAGTTACCCTGTTCTGAAAATGAATCTCCTATAGTAAGAATTTTTTCTTTTTTGTTTTTTATTCTTGAAATTTTATTAAAATAAATTTTACGTTTAAAGTCATCATGGAATACATTTCTATATTCTTTAAAAATGTTTGGAAAACAGCCTAAGCGTATTAAATCTGGAGATTCAGAACTACTGTAAAACAATAATGTTATCACATAAAGAAATGCGAACGGCGCTACGAAAAAGGATGTTTTAAAAATAAATTTTTTCATAAATTAAAACTGAAAATAAATAAATTGCTGTTTCTCACCACTAAATACAAAAATTGCGACTATAATAATATAATACAATGCATATCTAAGTGGCGATGTCCATTTTACACCCAATTTAGCTAATGCAAATTGTTCTTCTCTTCCCAGCCATTCTATAAGCATAAATACAAACAGCAGAATAAATAATTGTTTTTTAGAATCATCTCCGTCATATCTAGGAAAAGAAAATAATGAACTTGAAAATATTTCCGCAATGTAGCTTAAAGCATGCGTTATATTATTTGCTCTAAAAAATATCCATGCAAAAACGGTTAAACTAAATGTCAAAGCAATTTGAAAAATTTCTTTAACAGTAGGCAGATATTTACCTTGGGCTACGATATCTAAATTATTGCGATTTGTATTAAAAATAATAGACGGCATAATATACAATGCATTTAAGAAACCCCAGACAATGAAAGTCCAATTGGCTCCATGCCAAAATCCGCTTACTAAGAAAATAATAAATGTATTTCTAACTTTAATCCACATCCCTCCTTTGCTTCCACCTAACGGAATGTATAAATAATCTCTAAACCAAGTAGAAAGAGAAATATGCCATCTTCGCCAAAACTCTGCAATATCTCTAGAAAAATAAGGAAAAGCAAAATTCTTAAGTAAGTCTATACCAAAAAGGCGTGCAACTCCTATAGCAATATCTGAATAACCCGAAAAGTCTCCATAAATCTGGAATGAAAAAAACACTGCCCCGAGTAAAAGGGTACTTCCTGAATATTCAGCCGAATTATTAAAAATTGTATTAACATGTTGGGCACACTGATCAGCAATTACAATTTTTTTAAATAATCCCCATAGAATTTGCTTTAATCCATCAACAGCTTTTTCATAATCAAAAATCCTTTTTTTTTGAATTTGCGGTAAAAGATGTGTCGCTCGTTCTATAGGTCCCGCAACAAGTAAAGGAAAGAAACTAACAAATACAGAATAATCAACAATATTCTTTTCGGCTTTTATTCTTCCTTTATAAATGTCAATTACATACGACAAACCATGAAAAGTGTAAAATGAAATCCCAATAGGCAAGATCACATTTAATGTCCATGGATTTACATGCAAGCCAAAATTAGATATGGCATGAGCAAATGATTCAACAAAAAAGTTATAGTATTTAAAAAGACCTAGAAAACCAAGATTTATAGATATACTTAACCAAAACCAAAACTTTTTTGCAGTTTTGGTTTTAGATTCTGACATCTTTATTCCTGTAAAATAATCTAAAAATGTAGAGAAAATTAATAAAAATAAAAACCTCCAATCCCAGCAAGCATAAAAAAAATAACTTGATATAAGCAACAAGATATTCTGAATTTTGAGTGATTTATTTGTCGCAAACCAATAAAGAAAAAACACAATTGGCAAAAATATTGCAAAATTTATAGAATTAAAAAGCATTCTGTTGGTTATAATTTGATGTTTGAATAATTGTCGTTATTTATTTTTAAATCTCTCTACCGAATAATCATAACTTTCTTAACTTTAGTTTCTCCACCGTCTTGGGCAGAAATAAAAATTATGTAAACTCCTGAAGCTACTTTATACCTTCCAAAAGCAGTAGTATCCCATTCAATTGTGCCGCCTTCTGAAATGGTTTCGTAAACCAAATTCCCTTCAATATCTGTAATTTTAATATTGGCTTTATCAATTAATCCGGCCACTTTTACGGTTCCTGAATACGTTGGGCGAACAGGATTTGGGTAAACGTACACATTATTCAAATCTTCATTTGCATCTGTTGCAATACCGCCAAAAGAAATCATTCCTTTATTTGTGGCGATAAAAACTTCTCCTGTTGCGCTGTTAATTTTAATATCGTTTATAACATTGCTTGGCAAAGGCGAATTGCTGATCGTAAAATGATATTTTGTTTCCTGTCCATTTGGTGAAACCATAAAAACTCCTGCATCTGCAGTGCCTATCCATTTATTGTTGGCACCGTCTACTGCAATTGAAGTAATGAATTGCTCATAAAGCAATTCTTGAGCAAGATTGTCTTCTGTAATAATAATTGCATTTGCTTTTAATTGACTGTCATTCTGAAAACTTCCCACATTTGACAAAACCCGCAATCCTTTTGTTGTACCTATCCAAAGTTGATTTTTAGTATCAATCGCTATTGCTCTTACGTCAGCAATTGGCAAATTTCCAGCATCAGCTCCAAAAGTGATTTTTTTGAATGTATTTGTAGTTTCGTTAAATCCAACTACACCATCACGATTTGTAGCGATCCATTTTACGCTGTTTTTATCTACAAGAATACTCGCATAACTTGAGGCTTCTGCATCATCAATAATACTTGTCATCGAATAGCTTCCCCATTGACCATTCGATTTTAAAACTTTCAAGCCGTTTTTAATTCGGCTATTTGTTATCCAAAGATTTCCTGTTTTATCAAAGGCAGTTCCATTTATGCGTACATCAATATAATTTGGCCCTTCGGTTGTTAAAGTTTCAAGACTGCTATTTTTTTCATTATATAAAATAGTGGGAATATCGTTCTCTATTTTTAATAATCCAGAGAAAAATGAGCTTGCATAAACTTGTTTTTCATTACTTGGGTTAATAATTATTCTAGTTATTGACTTTGCATCATAAACTTCTGAATATGGGATATTTAACCAATTCTTGTTGCTAAATTTACTTATACCATAACTATCTAAGTCATAAGGATTGTAATACGTATCGTAATCTCCGTACACACTCCAAAGCGAATTAGGCGTTACATCGAGTGAAAAAATATTATTTCTTGAAGGACCTGCCGGCGTAGTATTTTCAAAAGTTGCAGTTCCAGAAAGTATTGATGAAAATAATCCTTTTTCTTTTGTTCCGATGAAAATTAAATTGCCAACAGCAGTTGCACAAGTAAAATGTATGGTATTATCTAAAACTTGAGTATTAGATATTTGACGAATCAAAACCATTTGATTGTTATATACTAAAACGGAGTTTGCAGTAGTAATAAACAAATTATGATTTTTTGCACGCAAATCAACCGAAGATTGTGGAAGCTGTAAAAACCCAGCAAATGCATTTGAATTAAATCGATGTACGTATCCAGTCGAATTGATTGCAATTAGTTCTGTATCCAAAGTTTCTACGCTTGACCAATCCCCCGAATTAATAACTGACCATTGATTAAAATCGATCAAATTTGAATTTGTGCTGTCTGCTCTTCGAATACCGCTTGAAGTTGCGGCATAAATAAATCCGTTAAAAAAAGCGGTTTGCTTAACACTGATCTCAGCTCCATTATCTCCTATAAAATAAGTGTCGCCAAATTGCGATGTCGTTAAATTAAACTGAACAATTCCAAAATCACACGAAACATACAGCAAGCCGTTATATTCCATGAAATGATTAATTTTCTTAAGGTTTGCAGCTAATTTCTTGTTGATTATATCTACTTTATTCAGCATACTTCCGTCTGCTTCGTTTATCACGATCATTAAGCCGTTTTCATAACCAACAATAGTTTTTTTGAAAGTTTCGCTGTAGTAAACCGCAGAAATAGTCTGGCCCGAAAGACCATCAATTGTAGTGGTTGTTTTTACAATGTTGTCGGCAGTATTTTTAGAAAACAAAGCATTTTCTGAGGCTGTATAAACCGCTGTTGAAGATTCTGAAATATCTTTTATTTCATTAAATGAAAAATAACCCTCCCATGACAATTTATTCTGAGAGAAACTAAATTGAAACAGCATTAAAAATAAAATATAAAGAAACCTTCTCTCCATTATTAATATATTCAGATACACAAATATAATACAAACCGGAGTATTTGATTTTTGTTCTCTTATAAATAAAAATGCCTTCGATTCATCTTAAAGACGAATGAAGGCATTTTTTTTACTGTAATTAAATTTACACTACACCTTGAGCAAGCATAGCATCGGCAACTTTTACAAATCCTGCAATGTTAGCTCCTTTTACATAGTTTACATAGCCATCTTCGCCAGCTCCATATTTTTTACATTGGTTATGAATTCCAACCATAATATCTTTTAATCTTAAATCTACTTCTTCACTTGTCCAGTTAAGACGAATAGAGTTTTGTGTCATTTCTAATCCAGATGCAGCAACTCCGCCTGCATTTGCAGCTTTCCCAGGAGCAAAAAGCACTTTATTATCTAAGAATAATTTGATGGCATCTAAAGTTGACGGCATATTTGCAGCTTCAGTTACACACAAAACACCATTATCAATAAGTTTTTTAGCATCATCGCCATTCAATTCGTTTTGAGTAGCACACGGGATAGCAATATCAACCTTTACTTCCCAAGGACTTTTTCCTTTGTGGAAAACAGCGTTTGGATATTTATTAATGTAAAGTTCTGCTCTGTTATCTCCAGTTGCTCTCATTTCGACCATATGATCAATTTTTTCTCCAGAAATTCCTTCTTCATCATAAATATAACCATCAGGACCAGAAATAGTAACTACTTTTCCTCCAAGTTCATTTATTTTTAAGGCAACTCCCCAAGCTACATTTCCAAAACCTGAAATGGCCACTCGTTTCCCTTTAATGTCATGACCAATAGTACGAAGCATTTGATCTGTAAAATATACAACGCCATAACCTGTAGCTTCTGGTCTGATTAATGAACCACCGTAAGCAAGACCTTTTCCGGTTAAAACTCCTGTAAATTCATTTCTAATTCTTTTATATTGACCGAATAAGTAACCAATTTCTCTGGCGCCAACACCAATATCTCCAGCAGGAACGTCTAAGTCTGGACCAATATGACGACATAATTCAGTCATAAATGATTGACAGAAACGCATGATTTCGCCATCAGATTTTCCTTCAGGATCAAAATCAGAACCTCCCTTTCCTCCACCCATTGGAAGTGTTGTCAAACTATTTTTAAAAACCTGTTCGAAAGCCAAGAATTTTAAAACAGATAAATTTACTGTGTGATGAAATCTAATTCCTCCTTTATATGGACCGATCGCTGAATTCATTTGAATTCTGAAACCTCTGTTAACGATTATTTCTCCTTTATCGTCAACCCACGGAACTCTAAAAATTATAGATCTTTCTGGTTCAGCTATTCTAAGAAGTAAATTTTTACCATCGTATTTTTTTCGTTCAGCGATAAATGGAATTACCGTTTCTGCAAATTCTCTAACGGCTTGAAGAAATTCTGGCTCGTTTGGATTTTTTGACTCAACAAGAGTCATAAATTCATTTATTTTTTGTTCCATTTTTAAAATAAATTATTCAAATAATAGTTTTATACTTAATCAATTAAAGTACGAAAACAGATTTAAAGAAAACGTTTTCGTTATAACACGCAAAGATAAATCAAATTGATTATGATTTGTTATTTTTTTTCGTTTTTAAAAGAGAATTGTGTAATTTCTAAACAAAAATAAAAATACAATTTTACACTTACGAATTTACACCAAATTACCCTAGTTAAAGTCAGAAAATTAAGTGTTTTGCTACTAATTTTTTAATAGAAGTATTTTATATTTTGATTAGACTATGTTTTTTATATATTTGCCAAGATTTGAAAGCCCAAATAACATGTCTAAACACCTATTTATCACACTATTTGCCTTTTTTGGCATCTCGACGATAGCCACCGCACAATCAGACCTCGCACAAGAAGTAGGAATAATATTCGGTCCCGTAACTTTTCAATCCGATTATGGACAAAGACACAATTTCGATACAAATGTTGGAAACACCGGATTTGGGGTAGGAATTGTTCACTTTATAAACTTCTCTGCAAATAATAATCGTGAAAGTTTTTTCACAGAACATTTCAAAGTTAGATCAGAATTATCATTTAATACAACCAAACTGAACCATTTTGGAGAATGGGTTGAAAAAAAACCTCCAACTTTAGCTGTAGAACAGCTTAAAGCAATGCATGGTACTTCAAGTGTATTAAGTATTGGATCACAATTAGAATTTTCGCCAATAAAAATACATGATTTTGAGAATAGCGTTGGAAGCATTAGCCCGTACGCCAGCTTAGGTTTTTTAATTAGTTATTATTCTACCAAAGTAAGCTCAGATCTTGGCCCTTTAGGAATTCCTGAAACTACTTATAGTAAATATTTAACTCCTTCAGACGGTCATCAATATGGTTTTTCTAGCGAAAATGGTGTAGTTTTAGCTGCAACAGCTGGTTTAGGCATACATTATAAACTAACAACAATGAGCGACTTAATGGTTGAAGGCCGTTTTCAGATGTTCAGTTCAGACTGGGTTGACGGGTTAAATCCGAATAAAGATATTTACAAAGAAAACAAAAACAACGACTGGCAAGTTTGGTTTAATGTTGGATACATTTACTACTTAGAATTCTAATTCTAAAGAAATCCCAAAATAAAAAAAATCCCAAATTCCAATATTAATTATTTTGGAATTTGGGATTTTTTATTTCTAAAAATTTATTTTAAGCCAAAGCCTGTTCTATATCAGCAATTAAATCTTCTGCATCTTCAATACCAACACTTAGCCGAACTAAATCATCAGTAATTCCAACCTCAGCTCTTTTATCTGCCGGAATAGAAGCGTGTGTCATCAAAGCTGGATGATTTGCTAATGATTCAACTCCACCTAAAGATTCTGCTAAAGTAAATACTTTCAATTTCTCTAAAAATGCAATAGAATCTTCTTTTTTACCCGATTTAAAAGTAAAAGAAACCATGCCGCCATAAGCTTTCATTTGTTTTTTAGCAATTTCATGAAACGGATGATTTTCTAATCCAGGATAATAAACGGTATTAATTTTTGGATGTTTCGTTAAATATTCAACTACTTTTTCTCCGTTTTCGCAGTGTCTTTGAACTCTTAAAGAAAGCGTTTTAATTCCTCTCAAAACCAAAAAACTATCCATTGGGCCTAATGTTGCACCAGTTGCAAATTGCTGAAAATGCAATTGTTCGCCTAAAGCTTCGTCTTTTACAATTAATGCTCCAGCAATAACATCAGAGTGTCCGCCTAAATATTTTGTTGCTGAGTGCATTACAATATCAGCACCTAAATCTAAAGGTTTTTGCAAATATGGAGTTGCAAAAGTATTATCGACAGCAAATAAAATTTTGTTGGCTTTTGTAATTTTAGCTACTTCTTGAATATCAGCTAATTTCATTAATGGGTTAGTTGGTGTTTCGACCCATACCAATTTTGTATTTTCATTGATTAAAGATTTCAATTTTTCGATATCCGTCATATCTACGAAATGAAATTTAATTCCTGAATCTTTATAAATTCGCGTAAACATTCTATAAGTCCCTCCGTATAAATCATCCATAGCAATGATTTCGTCACCAGCTTTAAACGACCTTAAAATACAGTCAGTCGCAGCTAAACCAGATGAAAAAGCCAATCCGCGTGTACCATTTTCAATACTTGCCAAAGCATTTTCTAAGGCCGTACGAGTTGGATTTGATGCTCGGCTGTATTCATAATCTGCCAAAGGTTTTCCCGGACTTGTTTGTATAAATGTTGAAGTTTGATACACCGGAGGCATAACAGCACCAGTACTTGGATCATGATGCTGACCACCATGTATTACTTTAGTATTGAATTTCATATAGTTACAAATTTTAAATGCTTAATTCTTGCACAAATTTACCGTTAATTTATTTTAATCCTGAATCAACTTCTTACCTTTGTATATAATTAACACTTTTTGATATGAAACATTATACATTTTTAGTCTTTCTGTGTTTGATTTTTACGAGTTGCAATAAAGAGCTTTCCTTTGAAAATGAAACGTTTGAAGAAAAATCTAAAATTCCATGTAAAAGCGATTGCCCAAAAATTACTATTGAAATCCCAATTGCAAAAAACATTAAAATTCCGGCAGACTCGATTAATAAAAAGGTTTTTTCTGTAGTAAAAGAAATAGTTTATTTTGGAGAAGATCCAGCAAAAACTAACGATTATAAATCTTTAGCAAAATCTTTTATTGCTTCTTACGAAGACATGCATACCAAATTCCCAAGCGAAACTTTTGGCTGGGAAGGAAAGATTATTGGAAATGTTGAATTTGAATCAGATCAAATTGTAAACATCAAAATTGATCATTATACTTTTACCGGAGGCGCACACGGATATCAAGGTTTCCGATCGTTATTATTTAATCCAAAAACAGGAAAAACCATTTTTAACGATCAATTGTTTAAAAACGAAAAAGATTTTAAGGCTTTCGCCGAAAAAAAATTCAGAACAAAATATAAAATCCCAGCAAGTGCTAACATTAATGCCACGGGTTTGATGTTCGAAAATGATAAATTTCAGTTGCCACAGAATATTTTTTACACTTCTGAAGGCTTGCTTCTTTATTATAATTCATATGAAGCGGCTTCTTATGCTGACGGTCCAAAAGAAATTTTATTTCCTTACAATGAAATAAATAAATATTTGAATTTTCAATAAAAATCAGAATCTTAGCTTCTTAGCTTCTTAGACCTTTCTTACTGAACATCATACTTCATTTTTCTTAAAATTCTAAGTGCTTCTTTAAACGATAAATAAATTTGCCCATAAGGTTTTAAAAGTAATTTAGCATCGATGAGTTTTTGTTTGGCATCTTCAAAACCATTCAAATAGCAAATCATAAAAGTCGATGGAAGGTTTTCTAAATCTTTTAATTCACGCTCAGATAAAACAATTCCTTTTTGCAGTTTTTGAAGCAAAGCCATATTCGAATTGTAAATATGATAGAGCATTTTTCGGTTGAATTCTGGAGGCAGAAAAAGCATTTCACGGTCAATTTTATAATAACCGTTATCAAAAAAGTGAATCGTTTGTTTTTCTAAAGGATAATAACTTGTTTTATCGTTCAAGCCAAGCGGAACATATTCGGTTATTGTAAAACTATCGTCATCAAAAACAATCGTTACCACATCTTGCGCCGAATAGAAAAGTTTAATTTGTTCATTGATAAGCTCAATATCTACGCGGGAAAGAAAGGTTTTATCACGCGATTTTTTAGGAACTCCAGCCCAGCAAATCACAAATAATTCTTTAAAAACATGATATTTTGGCGACATGTCTTTGTGGCGAAAATTCATAAAATCGATTACGCCGTCTAGTGTATATTGAATACTGTTTCGAGAACTGTTTTCGATTCCAATTACCGTTTCAGTATTTTGGAAATTTTTCTCTATTTCGCCTTCAACCGGAATCGAATTACTCCCTCGTCTTACAAAAACGCTGTTGGCGAGAATGGTATGAATTCCTTTTTTGAAATACGAGATTTTACTTTTAGGTTTAATGGTAACCAGCCCAATTACTTTATCTTTTGGAAGATTTGGAAATGGTACATTCTCGTATTGAATTTTAGGTGGATTTTCTAAGAAAGCATTCACCAGATTCTGAATTCGGCTGTCATCAAAAAAATCATCGCCTACAATTTCATTATCTTGATCTTCAACCCCAACAACAATATAAGAATTATTGGTTGGATTTGAATTTGACAACGCGCAAATATGCTTCAGAAACTTTCCTTTTCCCTCGCGCGAGTGCAGATTCAACTGCCTTTTTTTGTCATAAAAACTGCTCTCATCATTATGAGCGAGCAAATTTTTTATTAAAAGGCGTTTGTTGATCATTATTTTAGACTTCTTAGATTTTTAGATTTTAGACTTCTTAGACTTTAGACCTCAGATATTAGACTTCTTAGATATTGATTTTCATCTGCAGTCTAAGTTAGTCTAAATATCTAAGACATCTAAATTAATCTCTTTTAACAATGGTTGCCGATGCCTGCGCTGTTGGATAGACTATTAGATCTGCGATATTTACATGATATTTTCTTGAAACTACAAAATGAATTATATCTGCAATATCTTCAGCCTGCAATGCATCTAAACCTTTATATACATTCGAAGCTCTATCGGCATCGCCTTTAAAACGAACTTCACTAAACTCGGTTTCGACCATTCCTGGATGAATTGCTCCAACTCGAATTCCGTACGGATTCAAATCCATTCGCATTCCGTTGTTGATTGCATCTACTGCGTGTTTTGAAGCGCAGTAAACATTTCCATTCGGATACACTTCTTTTCCAGCTATCGAACCAATATTGATAATATGTCCCGACTTTCTTTCAATCATTTGCGGCATAATTGCTTTTGAAACATATAAAAGTCCTTTTACATTAATATCAATCATAGCATCCCAATCATCTGTGTTTCCAGTCTGAATCGGATCTAAACCATGCGCGTTTCCTGCATTATTAATTAAAACATCAATAGTTGAAAATGCTGCTGGCAAAGAATTAATAGTTGAAAAAACAGCTTCTTTGTCACGAACATCAAAAGAAAGAGAATATACTTCTGTAAAAGCAGAAAGTTCTTTTTCCAACGCCTCTAAACGATCTTTACGTCTTCCGCAAAGGATAACTTTATAGTCGTTTTTTGCCATTATTTGTGCGGTTGCTTTTCCAATTCCGCTTGTAGCTCCAGTAATTAAAACTGTTTTTTTCATTGTAATATTTTGTGTTTTTTGCCACAGATTAAAATGATTGATTCTTTATCTGTAATCTGAAAAATCTTCAAAAGTAATTTTTCACGCAGATCCTGCAGATTTTTAATCGGTGAAAATCATTTTAACCTGTGGCTAATTTTTTTTATGATAAGTTCTGCTGAATACTAAAAACTGCGACTAAACGCTAAAATTAAGCCACATCGTCGCCCATACTTTCAGTCCAGATGGCAAACCAGTCTTCTTTATCCATTTCTAATTCAACAGCTTTCATCAAAGATTGAATTCTGGCAACATTTACAGTTCCTGCAATCGGAATTACTTTTGCTGGATGTTTTAAAATCCACGAAAGCAATAATGTATCAGAACCAAAACCATATTTTTTAACCAAATCTGAAAGCAATTTTTTCAAACGGCGTGTTTGTTTGGTATCTTCTCTAAAAACCGTTCCAAGCGGATTCCATGATAAAGGGCGGATTCCGTGCGTTTGCATATAATCTAAACTTCCGTCAACCATTGCTTCATAATGTGTTGCGGAAAATTGTACCTGATTAAAACTAACTTCGGTTTTCTGGCGAATCAATTCGGTTTGTGAATTTGTAAAATTCGAAAGACCAAAATCGATAATTTTCCCTTCTGATTTTAATTTTTCGACCGCTTCCGCAATTTCATCAGCCTGCATCAGCGGACTTGGTCTGTGCAATAAAAACACATCAACATAATCTGTTTTTAAATTTTTAAGAGATTCTTCAACAGACCAAATAATATAATCTTTAGAATAATCGTAATATTTGATTTTATTCTGTGGACGTTTTTCAGCAATCATCTGAATACCGCACTTGGTAATTAATTGTAATTTTTCGCGCGAAATTTTGCTGTTTTCAAATGCTTTTCCGAAATCTGCTTCTGTAGTATATGATCCGTAAATGTCTGCGTGATCAAAAGTGGTAATTTTGTTTTCGATACAAATTTGTATCATATTTTCCATTTCTTTTGGCGTCAAGTTTTTGTCCCAAACACCCCAATTCATAGTACCCGAAATTATGGGCGATAATGTTGTTTTACTCATGGTTACATTGCGTTATTTTTGGTAATAAATATGCTTTTGTAAAGCATAATCACCAAAGTTCTTAAAAATATAAAAATAGATTCACAATTAGTCCTTAAAATTAGGTCATTGGTCGAAGTTTTAACCATTCTTTAACATTGTACTTCTCAAAAAATATTCAATTTGCACTCTCAAAAGTAAGGCATAAAAATCAAGGTTTTAAAAAGGTTTTAAAAATATTTATATGGAAGAAAATACAACGACTTTAGACATTAGAGCGATAAATGAAAAAATTGAGAGAGAAAGTGCTTTTATAGACCTTCTTACAATGGAAATGAACAAAGTTATTGTGGGCCAGAAACATATGGTCGAGCGTTTATTAATCGGGCTTTTGGGACAAGGACATATTTTATTAGAAGGTGTTCCTGGTTTGGCCAAAACTTTAGCGATAAATACTTTGTCGCAAGCGGTACAAGGATCTTTCAGCCGTATTCAGTTTACTCCTGACTTATTACCTGCCGATGTTGTCGGAACGATGATTTACAACATTAAAGCAAACGAGTTCTCTATTAAAAAAGGACCAATTTTTGCTAATTTCGTACTTGCCGATGAGATTAACCGTGCGCCAGCAAAAGTTCAGTCTGCACTTTTAGAGGCGATGCAGGAAAAACAAGTTACTATTGGCGACACAACTTTCAAACTTGATCGTCCGTTTTTAGTTCTTGCAACTCAAAACCCTGTTGAGCAAGAAGGAACGTACCAGCTTCCTGAAGCACAAGTTGACCGTTTTATGCTTAAAACCGTAATTGACTATCCAAAAATCGATGAAGAGCGTTTTGTAATTCGCCAGAACTTAAAAGGAAGTTATGAAAAAGTAAATCCTGTAGTTTCTGTTGAACAAATTTTGCGTGCGCAGGAAGCTGTTCGTGAAGTTTACATGGACGAAAAAATCGAAAAATACATCTTAGATATCATCTTCGCTACTCGTTATCCAGAGAAGTACAAATTAGCCGACCTAAAACCTCTTATCAGTTTTGGAGCATCTCCGCGTGGAAGTATCAATTTAGCTAATGCAGCTAAATGTTACGCTTTCATTAAACGTCGCGGATATGTAATTCCAGAAGATGTTCGCGCAGTTGTACATGATGTTTTACGTCACAGAGTGGGAATAACATATGAAGCTGAAGCTGAAAACATTACTTCTGTAGACATTATCAACAAAATCGTAAACGAGATT
The DNA here is from genome assembly GCF_015350695.1 of Flavobacterium sp. MR2016-29. NCBI lineage: Bacteria > Pseudomonadati > Bacteroidota > Flavobacteriia > Flavobacteriales > Flavobacteriaceae > Flavobacterium > Flavobacterium sp. MR2016-29. The sequence continues at coordinate 102,848 of NZ_JADKPU010000006.1, read as the reverse complement.
GAAGTACCTTAAAAATTTGTTTCAAGTTTCAGGTTTCAGGTTGCTGTAAAGCACACTTGAAAGCTTTAAACTTTAAACTTTAAACAAATAAAATGGATACAAAAGAGCTTTTAAAAAAAGTACGGAAAATAGAAATCAAAACCAAAAGACTGAGCAATCATATCTTTTCGGGAGAATACCACTCTTCATTTAAAGGACGCGGAATGACTTTTAGCGAGGTCCGTCAATACCAATATGGCGATGATATTCGTAACATCGATTGGAATGTAACCGCACGCTACAACGAAGCCCACGTAAAAGTTTTTGAAGAAGAACGCGAATTAACAATGATGTTAATGGTCGATATTTCAGGTTCTGAGGGTTTTGGTTCAAAAAGTCAGTTTAAAAAAGACATCGTCACCGAAATTGCGGCAACGATGGCTTTCTCGGCTACACAAAACAATGACAAAATTGGTTTAATATTATTTTCTGATAATGTCGAATTGTATATTCCACCAAAAAAAGGCCGTTCGCATGTTTTAAGAATTATTCGTGAATTAATCGAATTTGAACCAAAAAGCAATAAAACGGATATTTCTCAAGCCTTGAAGTTTTTATCAGGAACACAAAAAAAGAAAGCAATCGTTTTTGTGATTTCAGATTTTATGTCTGAAAATTACGAGCGGACATTGAAAATTGCTTCTAAAAAACATGATATTACAGGTGTTCGCGTATATGATGTACGTGAAGAAAAAATCCCAAATCTAGGAATGGTAACCATGCTCGATGCTGAAACAGGGAAAATTCAATTGGTTGATACCGGATCAAAAACGGTACGAATGAATTACGAAAAACATTATCACGACAGGGTAAATTATTTCAAAGATATTTTCAGTAAATCTGGTGCCGGTGTTGTAAACACAAGAGTTGATGAAAATTATGTCACCAAATTACTGGGTTATTTTAAATCACGATAAATATAATTTTAGATTGCAGATTTTAGATTTAGATTTTTTCAAATTTAATAATTTATGATTTCTGCATTGCACAAATAAAAAATCCGCTTAAATCCGTGTTATCCGCGTACCATCTTTAAGCATTCGTTTTAGACTAAAATCTAAATCAAAAATCAAATGAAATTAAAATTTTACATATTTTTATTTTTACTAAGTTCCGCTGTTTTTGCACAACAAAAGCAAGTGGAAACCAGTATTGATACCACTAAAAATAAAATTGGAGCCGAGTTTAAGCTAACGCTAAAAACAGTGGTAAGTTCTAAATCGAAAGTTGTTTTTCCTAAACTAAAAACTATTGGCCCTTTAGAAGTAATTCAATCTTATCCGATTGATACCGTTAAAAAAGACGGAAATTATGAACTGATTAAAAAATATGGATTAACACAATTTGATTCTGGAAGATATACAATTCCAAGCATCAAAATTTTAATTGATAAAAAACCTTATTTATCTGATTCTATTCGTGTTGAAGTTGCTAATGTAAAAGTAGACACGATGCAGCAAAAAATGTATGACATCAAAGATATTTCTACTGTTGAAAGTGGGATTGGAGATTGGTGGAAATATGTCTTGGCTATTGTTATTATATTAGGAATTGGCGCATTTGTATATTGGTTCGTTAAAAAACGTCAACATAAAAAAATTGAAGAGGAAGTTTATAAAACACCAATCGAAAAAGCGACAAGTTTACTAAATAATCTGGAGCAAAAAGAACTTGTTCAAAAAGGTGAAATTAAAGAATATTATAGCGAACTGACAGATATTGCACGTAATTACATTGAAGAAGCTATTCATATTCCAGCAATGGAAAGCACTACTTCTGAATTAATTCTGGCAATAAGAACGGCTTCGACTAAAAAGAAAATGACTTTGACACCTGAAACTGTAGAGAATTTAGAGCGTGTTTTACGTCAGGCCGATTTAGTAAAATTTGCAAAATCTAAACCGCTGGATTTTGAAATTACTGAAGATCGAAATAAAATTCAAAGAGTAATTCTAACACTTGACAATGCAATTCCAACCGAAGTGTCGGCGGATGAAGAAGATCAACTGTTGAATGAAGCTCAGAAACAAAAACAGATTCAGCTTCAATTACGAAAAAAACGCAATAAACGCATTGCTATTGCAGTGGGAACAGTTGTCTTTTTATTGGCAGCAACAACTACCTTTTTTATTGTCACTAAAGGTTTTAATTACGTAAAAGATAATATTATTGGCCATCCGTCTAAAGAATTGTTAGAAGGCGAATGGGTAAAAAGTGAATACGGAAATCCTGGTATTTTAATTGAAACTCCAAAAGTTTTAAAACGAATGGATACTCAAAAAGTACTGCCTAAAGAAGCCATGGCTTTGATCAAAGAAATGCAGCTTTTCGGGTACGGAAGTATGATTGATAATTTCTATATCGCGGTTTCGACCAGTAAATTTAAAAATCCTACAGATATTGATTTAGCAAAAGCTTTAGAAGGTTATCTAAAAGTAATTGAAGCTCAAGGCGGACAAAATATCATTATAAAACAAGAAGATTATCAAACGAATCAAGGTATTCAAGGATTAAAAGGATATGGAACCATGAGCATATTAAATCCTACTACTAAAACGAGCACAAAAGCATACTATGAAATACTGCTCTTTAAACAAGAACAAGGATTACAGCAAATCGTGATTTTACATGAAGAAGGAGACACTTATGCAAATGACATTACAACACGAATTTTAAATTCTGTTGAACTTAAAAAAGCGAACAACTAATGGGAAAGATAACTTTTTTAAATCCAGAGTTTTTTTGGCTGTTTCTTTTAATTCCAGTTGCAATTGCTTGGTTCTTTTGGAAACGCAACCAACAATCGGCTACTTTAAAAATGAGTTCGACAGCAGGTTTTAAAAACAGCGAATCGCTTTTAACAAAATTAAAACCTTGCTTGTATATTTTTAGAATTCTTGCTTTATGTTCCTTGATTATTGCTTTGGCAAGACCAAGAACAGTAGACATCAGCAATCAAACTAAAACTACTAAAGGAATTGATATTGTAATGGCAATAGACGTTTCAGGAAGTATGCTGGCAAAAGATTTAAAGCCAAACCGTATGGAAGCTTTAAAAAGAGTTGCTGGAGATTTCGTAACTGAACGACCTAATGACCGAATTGGATTGGTTTTATATGCATCTGAAGCCTATACAAAAACTCCGGTTACAAGTGACAAGGCTATTATTTTAGAAGCTATAAAGGGAATTAAATATGATACTGCCTTGCAGGACGGAACTGGAATTGGAATGGGTTTGGCAACTGCTGTAAACCGTTTGAAAGACAGTAAGGCAAAAAGCAGAATTATTATTTTACTTACTGATGGTGTAAATAATGCTGGATTTATCGAACCAGAAACTGCTGCTGATATTGCGAAACAATACGGGATAAAAGTGTACACAATTGGACTTGGAAGCAACGGAATGGCAGAATCTCCATATGCATATGCACCAAATGGCGGATTTTTATTTAAAATGCAAAAAGTTGAAATCGACGAGCAATTAATGAAAAGCATTGCCCGCAAAACAGATGGAACTTATTTTAGAGCGACGAGCAACGATAAATTAGCTGAAATATATAACTCGATCAATAAATTAGAAACAACTGAAATTCAAGAATTGAAGTTCTACGATTATGACGAAAAATACAGAACATTTGCCTTAATTGCTGTCTTTTTGCTATTGTTGGAAGTTGGTTTACGAAACACGGTTTATAGAAGCTTTATTTAATATTTTAGTCGCAGTCTCGGTTTTCAGCTAACAGCTGAAAACTGCGGCAGGAAACTGAAAACTAGAATTAAAAAATGGAATTAGACGAAAAAAAATATTTATACCTTTTATTCTTACTGCCAATTGTGGTGTGTATTTTTCTTTTCAATATGTATTGGAAAAGGAAAAAACAACGCGAATTTGGCGATTTAGAAATGGTTAAAAAACTGAGTCCAGAAAGATCTGTTTTTAAACCTGTGCTGAAACTATCAGTATTGCTTTTAGCGCTTGCCTGCTTAATTATAGGGTTAGTCAATCCAAAAATCGGGACTAAAATGGAAACTGTAAAGCGTGAAGGTATTGACATTGTTTTTGCAGTCGACGTTTCTAAAAGTATGCTGGCCGAAGATGTGGCACCAAGCCGTTTAGAAAAAAGCAAGCAACTGGTTTCGCAAATCATTAATAATTTAGGAAGTGACAGAATTGGTATCGTGGCCTACGCAGGAAGTGCCTTTCCGGTTTTGCCAATTACTACAGATTATAGTGTTGCTAAAATGTTTTTACAAAGTATGAGTCCAGATATGGTTTCTTCTCAAGGAACTTCGCTGGATGAAGCAATTAAATTATCATCGACTTATTTCGATGAAAAGAGCAAAACAAGCAAATTGCTGATTTTGATTTCGGATGGAGAAGATCATTCTGAAGGAGCTTCTGCTGCAGCGGAAGAAGCCAATAAATTGGGAATGAAAATTATAACAATTGGTATTGGAACTGAAAAAGGAGGAACTATACCGCTAAAAGTAAACGGGAGAGTCGAAAGTTTTCAGAGAGATAACAATAATGAAGTTGTAATTACAAAGCTAAATCAAGAAGGTTTAAAAACGATTGCAAAAGCTACAAAAGGCGGTTACGTTTATGGTGGAAGTACAAAAGAGGTTTTAGAATATGTAAAAAATGCTTTGAATAATATTCAAAAAACCGAATTTGAAGCAACACAAATGGCAGAATTTCAATCACAGTTTCAGTGGTTTATTGGTTTTGCTTTTCTATTATTATTCTTAGATATTTTCCTTTTGGAAAGAAAAACAAATTGGATAAAAGAGTTGAATTTATTTAACGAAAAGAAATAATTGATCCGTTTAAATTCGGAACAAAAAACATAAAAAATTAGAATGAAAAATTTACTTCTTTATATTTTACTAACGTTTTCTTTAGCTGTTTCGGCTCAAGAGAAAGACAAGACATTGCCTGATGCGAATGAAGAATATAAGCAGAATAAATTTGTAGACGCTGAAGCCAATTATAGAATTTCGCAGTCAAAATTTCCTAAAAAAGCAATAGCTTCTTATAATTTAGGAAATACAATTTATAAGCAAAATCAAGTTTCTGAAGCTAAATTCGCATACGCGAAAGCAATAAAAAATGCTAAAACAAGGCCTGAAAAACATAAAGCATTCCACAATTTAGGAAATGTTTTAATGAAAGAGAAAGATTATACGCAGGCAGTTGAAGCTTATAAAGAAGCGTTACGAAATGATCCTACAGACGATGAAACGCGTTATAACTATGCTCTGGCCAAACAAAAACTAAAAGAAAATCCTCCGAAAAACGATAAAAATAAAGACAAGAATAAGGATAAGGACAAAGACAAGGATAAAAATAAAGATAAAGACAAGGACAAAGATAAAAATAAGGACAAGGACAAGGATAAAGATAAGAAGGACGATAAAGGCGATAAAGACAAAGATAAAAAAGACGGCAAAAACGATCCAAAAAAAGATGATAAATCAGACAATAACGGACAGCCAAAACCGCAGCCCGGAGGAATCTCAAAAGAACGTGTTCAGAATTTATTAGATGCGGTTAACAACGAAGAAAAGAAAATTCAGGATAAAGTTAACGCTCAAAAAGTAAAAGGAAGTCCTAGAAAAACAGAAAAAGACTGGTAGATTTTTAGGTTTATTCGTTTAACTGTTTATTCGAATAAACAATAAAACTGTAAAAAAACCGATTAAACAAATAACAATTAAACAGTTAAACAAAACTGAAAAATTAATGAAAAGATATTTAATTCTATTACTATTCACTTTTCAAGGACTTATGGCTCAAGTTCAATTTGAAGCCAGAGTAAGCAAAAATACGCTTGGATTAAACGAAAGACTTCGCGTTGACTTCATTATGAATGTTGATGGAGACAATTTCGAACAGCCTGCATTTGATGGCTTTAGAGTTGTTGCAGGTCCTAGCCAGCAAATAAGTCAGTCTTGGGTAAATGGCAGAAGTTCTTTTCAAAAGATATACTCTTACATTTTACAGCCCGACAGAAAAGGGACAATCAATATCAAACAGGCAGCGATCGAATTTAATGGACAAGTTTACAAAACTTCTCCAATAAAGATTGTTGTTACAAATGCCGTTGCACAAGAAAGAGACCCGAATGACAGACCTCAGGGATCAGGAAGCGAAACATTGAATCTGGTTGCAGAAATATCTAAAACGAATCCGTATTTAAATGAACCCATTACGGTAGTTTATAAATTGTATTTCAACAATATCGGCGTTACTGGTTTTAAAGAATTGGCAAAACCGAAATATAATGATTTCTGGAATCAAAACATCGACATCAAACAATTGGCAATAGAAGAAGGAACCTATCAAGGCCAAAGATGTTATTATGTCATCTTGAAAAAGACTATTCTATATCCTCAAAAATCAGGAAAATTAACGATTGAACCGCTTTCATTAGATATTGGCGTGCAATTGCCAACAAATCGCCGTGATATGTTTGGTCAAATGATTTTAACGGATGATAACAAAATTGTTTCGGCTGGAGCTAAAACCATTAATGTTAGGCCGCTTCCTGAAAGCAATAAACCCGAAGGTTTTAGTGGCGCTGTTGGTAAATTTAACTTTACAGTTACACCATCAAAAACAAGTTTGAAAAATGGTGAAAGTTTAGATTTAGTTGTAAGCGCATCAGGAGCTGGAAACATGAAATTATTTACGTTGCCAAAACCAGTTGTGCCAAATGCTTTAGAAATGTACGATCCTGTTCATGACGAAAAGGTAACAACTTCATTGGCTGGAATGTCTGGAAAGATTTCGGATAAATACACTATTATTCCGCAATACAAAGGAAAATACGTCATTAAACCTATGCAGTTTTCGTATTTCGATTTGAGTACAGGTTCTTATAAAACTATAACCTCTCAAGAAATTACAGTTGACGTTTTAGACGGACCAATGCAAACCGAAGCGAGCAACTCTGCTAATGCTTCTAAAAATGTCATTACAAAAACAGAACAATTCAAATACATTAAGCCAAAAACAACTTTGGTTTCGATAGCTAAAAAAGATTTTTACAGCTCAGATTTGTATTTTATATTGATATTCCTTCCGTTTGTTATTTTGCCGATCATAGTTTTGGCTAAAAAGAAAAAAGAAGCGATTGACGGTGACGTTGCCGGAAACCGAATTAAAATGAACAACAAACTGGCGAAGAAATATTTATCTGAAGCCAAAAAACAGCTTAATAACAAAGAGCCATTTTATATTGCTTTAGAAAAAGCAATGCACAATTTCTTGAAAGCAAAACTGCATATTGAAACCTCAGAAATGAGCAAAGACAATATTCGTGAATTGTTATTGTCAAGAAAAGCAAACCCAGAAACGGTACAGAACTTTATTATTTTGACAGAAAACTGTGAATTTGCGCGTTATGCTCCGGCTTCAAGCGCTTCGATTCAGCAAGATTATGACAAGGCTGTTTTGATTATTTCGGAACTTGAAAAACAAATGGTTTAGTTTTAATCGCAAAGTTAGAAATGTTATTACACCTCTACAAAATGAAAAATATAGTTTATCTCTTTTTATTAATCTCTCAGATTTTCTTTGCTCAAAGCAGCTTTGAAAAAGGAAATGCTTTGTACCAAAAGGGACAATATCAGCAAGCAGCTCAGGAATATGAAAATATCCTAAAAGAAGACAAACAAGAGTCGGCTGAATTGTATTTTAACTTAGCAAATTGTTATTATAAGCTCAATAAAGTAGCCCCTTCTATTTATAATTACGAGAAAGCATTAGTTTTAAAACCTAATGATCCTGAGACTTTAAACAATTTAAAATTTGCTAAAAAACTAACTATTGACGAAATTAAAGAAGTTCCTAAAGTAGGTTTTGCAAAACTGATACAGAACTTTACCGGAATTTTCGATTATAATACTTGGGCAAAAATTTCTGTCGGAATTGCATTTGCTTTTTTATTAACTTTTATTGGCTACTATTTTTCACAGCTCACCCTTTCAAAAAGACTACATTTTATTGGAATGTTTGTTCTTTTGGCTGGTTTGGCTTTGAGTGTATCTGCTGGAATGTCTGAAAAAAGTCATTATGATAATGATCGCCCCGCAATTGTTTTTGCTGAATTAAGCGAAGTTCGAAGCGAACCGCAAAAAGCCGGTGTTGCCATTTTCTTATTACATGAAGGTGCAAAAGTTTATGTAAAAGAAACTTTAGGAAAATGGAAAAAAATAGAATTGACTGACGGTACTGAAGGCTGGATTGATGCTACAACGATTAAAGAAGTTAAGCCAATTTTTTAATCCTATACTATTTTCAAACTATTTAAGTGATATAAGCAAATATTAGTTTGTTTAAATTAAGATCTTAAATCAACTTATATCACTTATATGGTGAAAAATTAAAAAGCATAGACTTTTAAAGGCGTTACGCAATAATCTAATCTTATATCGAATTCGAAGACATCTTTAATTTGGTTTTCGGCTTCAAAAAAAGAAAGTCCAATTTTTATGGTTTCTGGTTTGCATTCAGATAAAAATTTATCGTAAAAACCTTTTCCATAACCTACTCTATTTCCTAAAACATCAAAAGCCAAAAGCGGTATAAAAACCACATCGATAGTTTGTGACGGCACTGGCAAACCATTTACTGGTTCCGGAATATTATAATCGTTTTTCTTGATTTTGGTATTATCAGTCAAAAGAAAATGAGTCATTTCACGAGTTTGAAAATCACTTTTAGAAACCACAATTTCTTTATCTTTTCCAGAAAGCAAATGCAAAATATATTCTGTATTTACTTCTTTTTGTTCTTCGATAGGCAGAAAAACATGATAATAGGTTTTATCCCAAATGGGCAATTGAATTAAATTATTGGCTATAGCCAGACTTTTTTCTTCGACTTCATCAGTTGAAAGTTCTTTTCGAAGATTTTTATACTGTAATCTTAATTCTTTTTTATTCGTCGGCATTATCAGGGCTATTTTTAGACATGTGGTAAATTGCATCACCTTCATACACAATCGGCGAATGATTCGCGTTTATGACAAATCCGTCGTGCGGTGCTTTTACTTTCTGCTCAAATTTACCAAACGGATCTGTTATAATAGCTAAAATAGTTCCTTTAGTAACAAATCTTCCAATCATATTATAATCATGCAATAATCCAGAACATTTGGCACGAAGCCAAACCGAATTTTTGATATAAATAGAAGGATCTTCAGCTTCTTCGACAATATGTTTAGGGTCAAGCATGTTTAAATAAGCCAGCAAACGCTGTACTCCCATCACTCCTTCATTTGCTACCGAATTATTGATATCTAAAGATTTTCCTCCTTCAAAAAGCAACATTTTAATATTGGCTCTTTCGCAGGTATTTCTAAAAGAACCGTTGATGTTTTTAGAATACAATGTAAACGGCGCATTAAAAACATCGGCTAGAAGTTTTAGATCTGGGTTATTTTCTGTAATTCTAATTTGCGGTGCGTTAAAACGGCTTGCGCCTCCAGCATGAAAATCAACAGCATAATCTATTATCGGCAAAACTTCTGCAACAATATGATAAGCAAATCTGCTTGCTAGAGAACCTTTTTTACTTCCTGGAAAAACTCTGTTTAAATCTCTTCCGTCTGGAAACTCTCTCGATTTATTGACAAAACCATACATATTGATAATCGGAATACAAATAATAGTTCCTCTTGCAGGGCGATTTATTTTTTTGCTGATGATCTGGCGAACAATTTCTACTCCGTTAATTTCGTCACCATGAATTCCTGCAGAGAATAAAACTACCGGACCCTCTAGCTTAGAACGGCGAACAATAACAGGGATATTAAGTTTTGTCGTGGTATGCAGCCTCGCAATTTCGACGTTTATCGTTTTGTTTTCTCCCGGCAAAATCGATTCGCCAAAAATAACTAAGGGTTTACTATTTTTCATGTAGAATTATAAAATCTAAATATAGAAATTATTCTTTTGATTTCGTAAATTTGAAACTAAATCAATGCTAAGCTTTTTATAAGAAATCGGAATGATTTTTGACAAAGCTTTTCAATACCTCCAGAAATAAAACAGAATGCAAAAACCGTCTTTAGAACTTCAAATTCAAACCTTGCCAGACAATCCTGGCGTGTATCAGTATTACGATAAAGACGACAAAATATTGTATGTTGGAAAAGCAAAAAATTTAAAAAAAAGAGTTTCCTCCTACTTCAATAAAATTCACGATACGAGAAAAACGAATGTGCTGGTTAGAAAAATTGTAACCATAAAACATATTGTCGTTCCTACTGAAACTGATGCGCTTTTACTAGAAAACAATTTAATAAAAACACTGCAGCCACGTTATAATGTTTTGCTTCGTGACGACAAAAGTTACCCTTGGATTTGCATTAAAAGAGAACCTTTTTCTAGAATATTTTTGACTAGAAGAATGATCAAAGACGGATCTGAGTATTTTGGCCCGTATACTAATTTCAAAATGGTTTATACCATTCTCGACTTAATAAAAGAATTATACCCTTTACGAACTTGTACTTACGATTTAAGCGAATCAAATATCAGAGCTGGCAAATTTAAAGTTTGTTTAGAATACCATATTGGAAATTGCAAAGGTCCTTGTGAAGGTTTAGAACCCTTAGAAAATTATCAAAGACAAGTCGATGCAATTAGAGAAATTCTGAAAGGAAATTTCAAAGAAAGCATGAAAGATTTTAAGCGTTTAATGAATCAATATGCGCAGGATCTGCATTTTGAAGAAGCCCAAAAAATCAAAGAAAAAATAGAAATTCTTGAAAACTATCAATCCAGATCTACAATCGTAAATCCGAAAATTACCAATATTGATGTTTTTTCGATTGTGTCTGATGAAAGTGCCGCATTTGTCAATTTTTTACAAATTTCTCACGGATCGATTATTCGTTCGCATACTTTAGAAATCAAGAAAAAACTAGACGAAAGCGATGAAGAATTATTAGAATTGGCGATTATCGAGCTTCGTGAACGTTTTCAATTATTATCAAAAGAAGTTATTGTTCCGTTTGAAATTGATTTAGGCGAAAATATAAAAACGACTGTTCCGCAGCTTGGAGATAAAAAACAGATTTTAGATTTGTCTATTCGAAATGCAAAATTTTATAGAATAGAACAACTGAAACAATTGCAGATTGTAGATCCGGATCGACACACTAATCGCATTATGGCACAAATGCAGAAAGATTTGCGTTTGCCGGTTGAGCCTCGACATATTGAATGTTTTGACAACTCAAATATACAAGGAACAAATCCCGTGGCGGCCTGCGTGGTTTTTAAAGATGGAAAAGCAAGCAAGAAAGATTATCGCCATTTTAATGTGAAGACTGTTGAAGGCCCAGATGATTTTGCTTCGATGACTGAAATTGTCTATCGCCGTTATAAAAGATTATTAGATGAAAATGAACCTTTGCCACAATTAATTATTATTGATGGAGGAAAAGGGCAATTATCTGCGGCATTAAAAAGTATTGATGAATTAGGATTACGCGGTAAAATTGCCATTATCGGAATTGCAAAACGACTTGAAGAGTTGTTTTATCCTGGAGATTCGATTCCGCTATATTTAGACAAAAAGTCTGAAACATTAAAAGTAATTCAGCAATTGCGGAATGAAGCGCACCGTTTTGGAATTACTTTTCACCGCGACAAACGAAGCAAAGCGGCACTAAATTCCTCGGTTGAAAGCATTCCTGGAATCGGCGAAAAAACAATGATGACATTAATTCAGCATTTTAAAAGTGTTAAAAGATTAAAATTGGCTACAGAAAAAGAAATATCTGACGTTATAGGTTTATCACGAGCCAAGAAAATTATTGATTTTTATCATCCTAAAGAAAACTAAATTCATTTGAAAAAGCACATTCTACATATCTTGCTGTTTGTTTTTGGCATTACGTACAGTCAAAACGATATTTCATTTTTGCAAAATGACAAAAGCAAAATTAAAGTAAGCTATATCAATAATTTTGAGAGTTTAGAAGTAGAAAATATGCAGAACGGACAAATACAAATTATAAATAATATTGAAGTTTCGATAACGGAAAAACCTTCACATTTAGAAATAAACGATTATAACTTTGATGGTTTTACAGATTTTGCTTCATTTCACACAGATGACGGAATGGGAGTTTATACCATTTATCAGATTTTTATTTTTAATCCAAAAACAAAAAAATTTGATTCTTTAAAATTTCCATCGAATTTTAGTCCTAAATGCGACATGTTTTGTGATGTTAAAATAGATAAAACTAAAAAGACACTAACGTCGAGTTGCAGAGGCGGTGCAAGAAATCATATAGATACTTGGAAATATGACAAGAACAAAAATTTAATACTTTCTAAAACAGAATCATATTAAGATAATATATTAGAAAGCCAAAAAAATTGTCGACTTTTACAAAACCAACTAGTTCACTTTATGCGCCCAAAACAGCTGTCCATTTTAAATAAGCAATCAAAGTTTTCATTTCCGATGACTATCGGAAATTACTGGACTGTGGCGTTGGCACTTATTTCCATTTTAGTATTCAATCCACAAAACACTTTTTCGCAAGAAATAAAAAAAGACTCTGTTAAAAGACCAAAAATTGGTTTGGTTTTAAGCGGTGGAGGCGCCAAAGGATTTGCACATATTGGCGTTTTAAAAGTTTTAGAAGAAGCCGGAATCAAAATCGATTTTATCGGCGGCACAAGTATGGGATCTGTAATTGGCGGTCTTTACGCTTCTGGCTATAATGCTTCTCAAATTGATTCAATCTTCAAAAAAACCAATTTTGATGAATTAATCAACGATTATATTCCGCGTTCGTCTAAAAACTTTTACGGAAAGAAAAATGATGAATTGTATGCGATCGTTTTGCCTTTTAGTAATTTTAAAGTTGGAATTCCCGAAGCACTCTCAAAAGGAATGTATAATTATAATTTATTGAGCAGTTTAACTCGAAATGTGCGTCACATTCGTGATTTTAATAAATTGCCAACTCCTTTTTTATGCATCGGCACAAATATCGAAACAGGCGAAGAAGTTTTGCTTAACAAAGGAAACCTAGTTCAGGCGATGATGGCAAGTGCGGCATTCCCTTCCCTATTTACTCCAGTAGAAATTGATGGAAATTTATTGGTCGACGGTGGCGTAGTAAACAATTATCCAATTCAGGAAGTACGAAATCTTGGGGCTGATATTATTATTGGTGTTGATGTTCAGGACGATTTAATGAAAAGAAAAAACCTGAAAAATGCTACCCGAATTTTGGTTCAGATTACCAATCTGCAGTCAATCGATAAAATGAAAAGTAAAATAAAGGACACTGACGTTTATATTAAACCAGATATTCGCGATTTTGGTGTAATTTCATTTGATAAAGGTGAAGAAATAATCCGAAAAGGAGAAGAAGCTGCTTTTGCTGTTTATGAAAAAATTAAATCACTCGTTAATGAAGATAATTTTTATAAAAAACCAAAACTAAAACTGGCTACGGATACTATAGAAATTAAAAAAATAAACAGTGAACTGTTAGACAATTATACTAAAGAATACATTCGAGGAAAACTGCGTTTTAAACCCGGAAGTACCATTACTTATGATGATCTTAAAACAGGAATAAACAATCTGAATGCTACTCAAAACTTTAGTACCATTTCGTATTGCCTTCAGCCTGACGGAAAGCAAGATGATTTAGATCTTGTGTTAAAAGAAAACCCAACTCAGACTTATCTAAAACTGGGCCTGCATTATGACGGACTTTATAAAAGTGGTATTTTATTGAATCTTACCCATAAAAAAACATTCTTAAAAAATGATGTTACTTCTTTAGATGTTATTTTGGGTGATAATTTTAGATATGATTTAAATTATTATGTTGAAAACGGATTTAATATCAGTTTTGGATTTCGTTCGCGACTAAATCAATTCAACCGAAATGTTACGACAAGCATTAGTAATTTAGAAACACAAAATCCAAACGTAAACTTGATAAATGTTGACTTTTTAGACCTCACAAATCAAGCTTATTTTCAAACTATTTTTGTACAGAAGTTTTTAATGGGCGGCGGTTTAGAATACAAATATTTGAAAATAAATTCGCCAACGCTCTCTAATAATGAAAACATAATTGACAAAAGTAATTATATGAGTGTCTTTGGGTATTTAAAATACGACTCTTTCGACAACAAAAGCTTTCCGCATTCAGGATTGTATTTTTCATCTGATTTACAAACTTATTTAGCGTCATCAGATTATACAAATAAGTTTAAGCCTTTTTCAATCGCTAAAGCCGAAGTTGCTTTTGCCAAAACATTATTTAGAAGAGCTACAGTAAAAATTGGAGCAGATGCCGGATTTAATATTGGCAGCGACAGTGTTCCGTTTTTCAATTTTATTCTCGGCGGTTATGGCTACAGCAAAATCAATAATTTCAATTATTTCTACGGATATGATTTTCTAAGTATTGCTGGAAACAGCTATATAAAATCAACAATTACTTTAGATTATGAAATTTTCAAAAAAAATCACGTGAATTTTTCTGCCAATTACGCCAATTTAGGTGATGATATTTTTGGTACTGTCGATTGGATCTCAATGCCCAAATATTCTGGGTACGCAGTAGGCTACGGATTAGAAACTATTATTGGTCCAATTGAAATCAAACAATCATGGTCTCCAGAAATGTCAAAAAGTTTTACTTGGTTTAGTATCGGATTTTTATTTTAATTTGTAATTTAAATCAATAAAAATTACGACATTTGTTATAATGAAAACAAAATGGACAGGTTTATTAGAATATCTTCAATTCCTTATCAAGAGAAATCCTGAGTAAAACCGATCGAATTGAGATGATTAGTCAATTAGAAAATTGAGCTGATTATCTGTTCACACAATTCAAATTTTTCGAATTATCTAATTTACAAATTATCTAATTGAAAAGCCATGCCATTATATCATAAACTCGGAGACTTTCCACAAAAGAGACACACTCAATTTGAAAAACCTAACGGTGGTTTTTACTACGAACAATTGTTTGGAACTGAAGGTTTTCACGGACATTCATCATTGTCATATCATGTTCATAGACCAACACAGGTTAAAGAAATTTTAAACTCTTATTCGGTTGAACCAAAAATTGCAATCGGAAAAAACATAAAATCATTACTTTTTAAAGGTTTTGAATTAAAGCCTGAAAATGATTTTCTGGACAGCCGAAAAGCCATGTTAGTCAATAAAGACTGCATTATTGGTTTGGCTGCACCGAAAGAATCGCTTCGAAATTATTTCTACAAAAATGCCGATGCCGATGAAATGCTTTTCATCCACAAAGGAAAGGGAAAATTAAGAACCATGTTAGGAAATATTCCGTTTGAATATGGCGATTATTTGATTATTCCGAGAGGCATTATTTATCAAATTGAATTCGAAACCGAAGAAAACCGACTTTTTTATGTCGAATCATATTCTCCATTTTACACTCCAAAACGATATAAAAACCAATCGGGTCAGCATTTAGAACATTCTCCTTTTTGTGAGCGTGATTTTATTTTGCCAAGTGAATTGGAAACGCACGACGAAAAAGGTGATTTTTTAATTAAAATCAAAAAAGAAGGCATGATTCACGAAGTGGTTTATGCAACACATCCTTTTGACGTTGTCGGCTGGGACGGATATAATTTTCCATACGGATTTTCCATTCACAATTTCGAACCTATAACTGGGCGTGTTCACCAACCGCCACCAGTACATCAAACTTTTGAAACGGCTACTTTTGTCGTTTGTTCTTTCTGTCCAAGACTTTACGATTATCATCCGAAAGCAATTCCGGCGCCATACAATCACAGCAATATAGATTCAGACGAAGTACTATATTATGTCGATGGCGATTTTATGAGTCGTAATAATATTGAGCAGGGTCATATCACGTTACACCCAAAAGGAATTCCGCACGGACCAGCGCCAGGAGCGATGGAACGCAGTATTGGCCACAAAGAAACTCAGGAATTAGCTGTTATGGTTGATACTTTCAGACCCTTAATGGTTACAGAAGAAGCTATGGGATTAGATGATGGTCAGTATTATAAATCCTGGACGGAGTAACTAATCGAATTTAACCGCAAAGTTCGCAAAGATTTTACGCAAAGAGCGCTATAATTACTTTGCGAACCTTGCGTAAAATCTTTGCGAACTTTGCGGTTAAAAAAACAAAATCTTAAATCAACACTTCGGTTTTTCAAATAAACGATTAACCGATTAAACAAATAAACATCATGTCAAAAGAAGTAAAATCAGTAGAATACGGATTAGAGAAAATATTTGAAGGAGCACAAGATTTCCTTCCATTATTAGGAACAGATTATGTAGAATTTTATGTAGGGAATGCAAAACAATCTGCACATTATTACAAAACAGCTTTTGGATATCAGTCATTAGCTTACGCCGGATTAGAAACCGGAGTAAAAGACAAAGCATCTTATGTTTTGAAACAGGATAAAATTAGAATTGTTTTGACAACGCCATTAACGCAAGATTCTCCAATTCATGCACATCTTCAAAAACATGGAGACGGAGTAAAAGTTGCGGCGCTTTGGGTAGAAGATGCCAGAAGTGCTTACGAAGAAACTATGAAACGCGGTGCCAGATCTTTTATGGAACCAACTGTTGAATCAGATGAATTTGGAGAAGTTGTTCGTTCCGGAATTTATACTTACGGAGAAACAGTTCATATTTTTGTAGAAAGAAAAAACTACAATGGCGTGTTCTTGCCAGGTTACAAAGAATGGAAATCTGATTACAATCCAGAACCAACCGGATTAAAATATATTGATCACATGGTTGGAAATGTGGGCTGGAACGAAATGAATACCTGGGTAAAATTTTACGAAGAAGTTATGGGATTCGTGAACTTCTTATCTTTTGATGACAAACAAATTACCACAGAATACTCTGCATTGATGAGTAAAGTAATGTCTAATGGAAACGGCAGAATTAAATTTCCAATTAACGAACCGGCAGAAGGAAAGAAAAAATCACAGATTGAAGAATATTTAGATTTCTACGGCGGCCCTGGAATTCAGCACATCGCAATTGCTACAGATGATATTATTAAAACAGTATCTCAACTAAGAGCACGCGGCGTTGAGTTTTTATCAGCTCCTCCTCATACTTATTACCAAGCAATCCCTGAAAGATTAGGTGTTCATATGGACATGATGAAAGAAGATATCAACGAAATTGAAAAATTAGCGATCATGGTCGATGCCGATGAAGATGGTTATCTATTACAAATATTTACAAAGCCGGTTCAAGACAGACCGACGCTTTTCTTCGAAATTATTCAAAGAATGGGGGCAAAAGGATTCGGTGCAGGGAACTTTAAAGCCCTTTTTGAGTCAATTGAGAGAGAGCAAGAATTGAGAGGAACTTTGTAAAATCGCAATATTTTTACATTATATAGAAAAATTCGCTATAAAACGATGCTTTTTATGCAAATGTTATGTTAAACTTGCCTTTTGCTATTTCTTTTTTGAACTTTCTGCATATCTTTGCACTCGCAAATCAAGAAGGGGTGGTTTCCTTCTGAATTGATATAAATTTCATAATTTATAGTTTTTTGGTTAGTTAATAGCATAAAAACTCAGTCATTCCTTGACTGAGTTTTTTTGTTTCGGTACATTTGGAATAGAATTTGCATTTAATTATCTTTATAATGAAATGTAAAAATTGTACTATGAAAAAGCTAGTTCTCATCATATTAATTCTCACCTCACTTGCTTTTGATACCCAAAAAGAAGATGCATTTGGAACAGGTGAATACTTTAAGTTCCGAATTCACTACGGAATTGTAAACGCAGGTTACGCTACACTCGAAATAAAAGACGCCACCATAAACAATAAAAAAGTGCATCATGCTATTGGTAAAGGTTATACAACCGGAATGTCAAAATTTTTCTTCAAAGTAGAAGATTTATATGAAAGTTATTTTGACAAAGAAACAGGAAGTCCATATCGCTACATCAGAAAAATAGATGAAGGAGGCTACACAAAAAATCAGGAAGGTATTTTTAATCAGGCCGAAAATAGAGTTTTGGTAAAAGATTATAAGCGAAAATCAGAAAAAACAATTATTATTACTGATAATGTGCAAGATATAATTTCGTCTTTTTACTATTTGCGAAATCACCCAAATATAGACAAACTTAAATCAGGAGACGCCATTACAATTGACATGTTTTTCGATGAGGAAATCACAAAATTTAAGTTAAAATATATAGGCCGTCAAGATATTACAACTAAATTTGGAACCGTTTCTACCATGGTATTTAAACCTTTGGTACAAACAGGAAGAGTTTTTAAAGAAAAAGAAAGCGTAACACTCTGGATCACAGATGACGACAATAAAGTTCCAGTCAGAATAAAAGCAGATCTTGCCGTTGGATCACTTAAAGCGGATCTTGACGAATATAAAGGATTAAAAAATCCATTTAAAGTAAAAAAATAATGAACCTTACTGATCATTCAGAATCAATTTTAAAAGAAATTGACCAAAAATTTCAAGCAATAAATCAAAAAACTGATGTTCAGTTAGAAGGATTACTTTGGTCTAAACCAATTACGTATTGGGATTATATTCAGACAGATGCTCTTTTAAGCTTACAAGTACAACGCACTACACTTCCTGACGAAATGGTTTTTATCATGTACCATCAGGTAAATGAATTGATCTTTAAAATGATTTTATGGGAAATAGATCAAATTGCAGAAACTCAAAACATTCAAGTCGATTTTTTCAGCGAAAGATTATCTAGAATTACACGCTATTTTGACATGCTTACCAATTCGTTCAGTATTATGGAAAACGGAATGGAAGTGGATCAGTATATGAAATTCAGAAATACATTGACTCCCGCAAGCGGTTTTCAGAGTGCGCAATATCGTTTAATTGAATTTGCTTCGACAGATGTTATCAATTTAACAGACCGCCGCTACAAAGACAACTTTGATGAAAATACTGATTTAGAAATAAGTTTCGAACATTTATACTGGCAAGCTGCAGGAAAAGATTATCAAACAGGCGAAAAATCATATTTGCTTCAGGAATTCGAAAAGAAATATAAAGGTCATTTTTTAAGACAAATGTCTGAGTTTAAGACAAAGAATATTTGGCAAAAATTTACGCAACTGCCTGAACAAGATCAGCAAAACCAAGAATTAATTCAGGCAATGCGCCATTATGATAAAACTGTAAATATCACCTGGGTTATGCAACACCTTAATACAGCTAGAAAGTACATTCTAGAAAGCGGAAAAGGCAATGGCGAAGCAACCGGAGGAAGTGACTGGCAAAAATATATGCATCCAAAATACCAAAGACGCATCTTTTTTCCTAAATTGTGGACCGAAGAAGAATTGTCCAATTGGGGAAATGAAACCACTGCTTAATTTCCCAAAAAAAATTAAAAGTTTGAAAAAAGCATTCGTAATTATAGTCCTCTTATTTTCAGTATTTTCATGTAATAAAACCGATGAAAAAGTTGAAATTAAAATCACTAAACCAAAAACTAAGAAAGTAGAATTCGGTTTTAATTACGCTGATTTTAATGTCGTTAATGACACTATAACAAAAGGAGATTCTTTTGGATCTATCATACAAAGCCAAAATATTGGCAACAAAAAAGTTTTTGATATTGTCGAACAGGTAAAAGACACTTTTGATGTTCGAACAATTCGCTACAACAAACCTTACACAATTCTTCGATCTAAAAACAAAACCAACAAGCTGCAAGTTTTTATTTATCAGCCTGATGCGTTAACCTATTATGTAATTGATTTACGAGATAGCATTGCAAAAGCATACAAAAAAATAAAGCCTGTTACATTTAAACGCAAAATAATTGGCGGAGTCTTAAAAAGCTCATTATCTGAAACTTTAGGAAACGAAAGTGTAGAAACAGCACTTGCCAATCGAATTACAAAAGTATTTTCTTGGTCTATTGACTTCTTTAAACTTAAAAAAGGAGATCGTTACGGATTAGTTTTTACCGAACGTTTTATTAATGGCAAAACATACGACGGCGTTGAAGATCTAGAAGCCGCATTTTTTGAATATAAAGGAAAGATTATTTACGCTTTTCCATTTGAAAAAGATACCCTTTCGGGGAAAATTGAATACTATGATGATGAAGGAAAAACGCTAAAAAACTTTTTCTTAAAAACACCAATTAAGTTTAGCCGAATCACTTCAAGATTTACAATGAACAGATTTCACCCTGTTCAGCATACTTGGAAAGCACATAAAGGAACAGATTACGCCGCTCCAACAGGCACGCCAATTTCGACAACTGCATCTGGCGTTGTAGAAGCAACTGGATACACCGCAGGAAACGGAAATTTTGTAAAAGTAAAACACAACGGAACCTACTCTACTCAATATCTTCATATGTCTAGAATTTTGGTACGTCGCGGACAGCGCGTTACACAAGGACAAACAATTGGTTTGGTAGGAAGCACAGGATTAGCGTCTGGACCTCATGTTTGCTACCGCTTCTGGAAAAATGGAGTTCAGGTGGATGCGCTTCGATTGAATTTACCAACCGGAGAATCTTTAACCGGAAATGACAAAACTCGTTTTGAGAAACAAATTGAACCTCTGAAAAGAGAATTGGACAGTATTGGAAACTTGTAATTTTTTATTGAGAACTCCATTCTAAAAAATAGAAAAAACCATGAAAAACTCACGTCTCAAAACAATTTACAACGAAACTTTTTCAGATTTAAAATTATTTTACAGAGACACAAATCTTTCAGAAGACTTAATTTCAAAATATAAAATCGGGCAAATAATTCAGGAAAAAGGCTTTACTGATATGACTTCTATGGGAGCAGGTCTTTCAGGAAATTTGAGGTATCTGATTGCCAGTGCAAATGCAAAAGACATATCAAAATTCAATCCAGATTCAGCAAAAATTGGTCATTTCCTTTTAGATTCTATTGCCTATTTTAAGGTTTTAGACATACAGAAAATGGATAATCAAACACAAGTTTTTCTTTTGAACATTCCCGATAATTCAATTTCACTTTTTAAAAATTCAAATTCAAATCTAGAAGAAGAAATCACAGAAAAGGCCAGAAAGAAATTCGTAGACAAGAGAAATATTGCTTTAATTTCCGAATTACAAACTGAAGATTGGAAAGAGAGAACCAAATCTCCGATTGGAATGAACGAGAACGGGGAACTATTTTTTGACGATTCTAAAATTAAAATTGAATCGCCAAAAAAAATCGAAATTGACATAGAGAAAAAAATCATTTCGATTAATAAAAAACCTTGGTGGAAAATTTGGTAATATAAATTCCGAATTATTAAGAATGCTTTTTCCTAAACTCCGACGGATTCATTCCTTTATGTTTTCTAAAGACTTTATTGAGATGACTTTCGTCTGAATAATTTAATTCGTCTGCAATTTCATTAATACGCATATCACTGTTTAAAAGTCGTGCTTCAATCAATCTTAATTTATAATTTGCGATATATTCCTGCAGCGTTTCACCCGTTTGTTTCTTAAAATATTTCCCTAAATAATGAAGCGAAATATTAAAGTGTTCGCTTATTTTTTCTGATTTTAATTGTTTTGAATCATAAATGTTTTCCTGAATATAATGCAAAATCTCAAGAACCATTTCTCCTGTTGTCTCTTTTATATTCTTTGGAAGTTTTAAAGCAATATTTCGCGCTACAATCGTAATTATGGTATTTACGATCTGTTCAATAATCTTTTGATGATAAATTTGCTGATTGCTTTGTTCGTTTATAATACTTTCAATCAGCGACGCAATTAAAGGTTTATCAACTTTATTTTTTAAAATACATCCCGGACGATGACTTGCATTCTGAAGAATATACTCCATTCGAAGTACCGTTTCCATTTGTCCATTTTGAGAATTTGCTCTGATATAATATTCATTAAATCGAAGGAAAAAGAATTTGGTTGGTGTTGTAATTTCAAATGAATGAATGTCTTGCGGTGTTACGAGAAACAGATTTCCTTTTCGGTATTGAAATTTATTATCATTAATAATCTGAATTCCGGTTCCGTCGACAACATAAATCAATTCAAAGAAATTGTTTTTCCGAATTATTTTCGGAAACTGTTCCAACTCTTTAAAATCGACTTCAAAAGGAAGATATAAATTCGTATCTGTCATATCGCTAAAATACAATTTTAGTACCAATTAGTACAATTTTAAACAATGGCCAAGATCCTAATTTTGTTATAGATAATAATTTAAATCTATAACAAAATGAAAATACTTTTAATTGGGGCAAATGGAGAAATTGGCAAAATATTGAATCCGGAATTGGTTAAAAATCATGAAATAATTTCAGCCGGAAGAAACAGCGGTGATTTTAGAATCGATTTATCAGATTCACATTCAATAGAAAAATTATTCGAAGAAGTTAAAAACATTGATGCGTGTCTATGTGTCGCTGGCGATTGTTACACAGGAGATTTGCATTCGCTTGACGAAGAAAAATTAAATATTGGTATCAAAAATAAATTATTGGGTCAAATAAATCTGGTTTTAATTGGTCAAAAATATTTAAATGATAATGGCTCGTTTACCCTTACTTCTGGAAAAATGGCAGATAAACCGGTAAAAAACAATATTAGCAAATCGATTGTAAATGGTGGCATAAACAGTTTTGTTCTTGCGGCTTCACTTGAGCTTGAAAGAGGAATAAGAATAAATGCGATAAGCCCAGGAAAAGTTGCAGATATTCCGATTGACGATTTAGTACAAGCCTATGCAAAAAGTATTGAAGAAACTCTAAATGGACAAATTATTAAAGTAAACTATTAAAATTTTAAAGATGAAAAACACAACTTTCCTGCTATTTCTTTTAGTTATAAATTCGGCTATTGCGCAAAAAACAAAACCTGAATTATTAGGTTCATGGACTTTAGTTTCGGTTGAAAATATAAATTCAGACGGAACAAAAAATCTTCCGTATGGCACAAATCCAAAAGGCATTTTATTTTTTGATGAAAAAGGAAATTACGCCATTGAAATTTATAAAAATGAAAGACCGAAAATAATTTCAGGCGACAAAAACAAATCTACACCCGAAGAAAATGCTGCAATTGTTCAGGGAAGCAATTCGCATTTTGGTGAATATGAAATTGATGAAACGAATAAGATTCTTACTTTCAAAATAAAAACGGCTTCTTTCCCAAATTGGGAAGGAACAATTCAAAAGAGATCGTATGCTTTTATGAACAATGAACTTAAATATCTAGTAACCAATACCACTCAAGGCGGAAAATCAGTAACCGCAGAAGTGGTCTGGAAAAAACTGTAATCAATTTCAAAAAACGTTTTCGCAACTAATTGTTATATAATTATGAAGGATTATCCTTTTAAAAGTAATTTCAGTATTTTTGTGTTTTTATAAACCACATTTTCAATTTAAACAAAAATGGCTTTAAACACAACAAACCCAACTGGGACTGAAGCGTGGAAAAATCTGCAAAACCACTATAACGCAATTCACGAAACTACGATACAAGAATTGTTTCAGCAAGATAATGCTCGTGTTGAAAAATTCAACTTACAATGGAATGATTTTTTAATAGATTATTCTAAAAATAATATCAGTCAAGAAACGATTTCTCTTTTAATAGAATTGGCAAATTCAATTGGATTAAAAGATGCAATTGCTCAATATTTTGGTGGTGAAATCATCAACCAAACAGAAAACAGAGCTGTTTTACACACAGCGTTGCGTGCACCAGAATCTGCCGTTATTAAAGTTGACGGAGAAAATGTAATTCCTGAAGTTTATGAAGTAAAAAATAAAATTAAGAAATTTACGCATGAAGTTATTTCTGGAGAGAGAAAAGGTTTTACAGGAAAAGCTTTTACAGATATCGTAAATATCGGAATTGGAGGTTCAGATCTTGGACCTGTTATGGCTGTTGAAGCTTTACAATTTTACAAAAACCACTTAAATACACATTTCGTTTCAAATGTTGATGGTGATCACGTAAACGAAATCATCAAAAAACTAAATCCTGAAACGACATTGTTTTTAATTGTTTCTAAAACTTTTACAACTCAGGAAACTTTATCCAATTCTGAAACTATCAAAGAGTGGTTTTTGAAATCAGGAAATCAGGAAGATATCGCAAAACACTTTGTAGCGGTTTCAACTAATATTCAAAAAGTAACCGAATTCGGAATTAACCCAGATAACGTTTTTCCAATGTGGGACTGGGTTGGAGGAAGATTTTCTTTATGGAGCGCTGTTGGTTTGAGCATTGCTTTGTCAATTGGTTTTGATAATTATAATGAATTATTGAAAGGCGCAAACGAAATGGACGAACATTTCAAATCGGCAGAATTTAACGAAAATATTCCGGTAATTTTAGCTTTGTTAAGCGTTTGGTACAATAATTTCTTTGGCGCTGAAAGCGAAGCTTTGATTCCGTACACGCAATATTTATCAAAATTAGCCCCTTACTTACAGCAGGCCACTATGGAAAGTAACGGAAAAAGTGTTGGCCGTGACGGAAAACCAGTTCATTATCAAACAGGAACTATTATCTGGGGAGAACCTGGAACAAATTCACAGCATGCCTTTTTTCAATTGATTCACCAAGGAACAAAATTGATTCCGACAGATTTCATTGGATTTGTAAAACCGTTATACGGAAACGAAGATCATCATGATAAATTGATGTCGAACTTTTTTGCACAGACTGAAGCGTTGTTAAATGGAAAAACTGAAGCCCAAGTTCAAGCTGAATTTGACAAACAAGGGCTTTCTGCAGAAAAAGCGTCTTACTTATTGCCTTTCAAAGTTTTTACAGGAAACAAGCCAACCAATACAATTTTGATTCACAAATTGACTCCAAAAAGCTTAGGTTCGCTGATTGCTTTATACGAACATAAAATCTTTGTTCAAGGTGTTATCTGGAACATTTTCAGCTTTGATCAATGGGGAGTAGAATTGGGAAAACAATTAGCCAATTCAATTTTAGATGAAATAAACACAAAAACAATAAAAAGTCACGATAGCTCAACATCTTTTTTGCTAAACCATTTTTTACTAAACAAATAAAATTTAGTAAAATCAGAACTACACAATAAACTGAAACGCCTTAATTTAACAAAAATTAAGGTGTTTTTTCGTATAAATAGATGCTTTACCACCAGTGTAATAATGATTAATGAAAGGTTACCCCTACATGGCCGCTCACATTATTATGATTTTAACAAAAAAGAAGTATTGAAATTCAAAAAAACATTGTTTTATGTAAGGAAAAAAGAAAAAATCATTTTAATGCGCAACACATTAAATAAAACTCGTTTTTCTTAACATTTTGATAACACTATCTGAGTTATTTGTTATAATTTTGCCAAAAACAAAAACTAAACAAATACAAGAAATGAAAAAAATTATTTTTATTTTGATTATTTTTCTATCGGCCTTAGGTCATGCTCAGGTTACGGGCTCAGCCATGTCAGGGACTGTTAGATCAAACAAGGGAGAAGCTCTTCCAGGGGCAACGGTGGAAATTGTTCACAAGCCAACTGGAACTAAGTACTTCTCTACTACAGATTTTGACGGTGGATATGCTGTACAGGGTTTAAGACCAGGAGGTCCTTATACTGTAAAAGTAACTTACATTGGTTTCAAAACAACTGAAATCACTGACATTAACGTTGGTTTAGGTAACAACCTAACTGTAAACGTTAAAGTAGACGAAGAACAAAATGCTCTTCAAGAAGTTGTAGTTACAACAAAATCAAAAGGAAATTTTAACAAAGGAAGAACTGGTGCTTCGCAACAGTTTACAAACAGAGAAATTGCAGCAGTTCCAGTATTAGGAGCTCGTTCAATCAACGCTGTTACAAAATATAACGCTAATGCCGGTGCTAACGGAACATTTGGCGGTCAAGATTCAAGATTAAACAACTTTACAATTGACGGTTCTGTATTCAACAACGGATTTGGATTAGGATCAGATTCACAAGCGGGTGGTAGAACAGGTTCTACAGCTATCTCACTTGATGCAATTGAGCAATTACAAGTAAACATCGCTCCTTATGACATTCGTCAATCTGGATTTTTAGGATCTGGTATTAATGCGGTAACAAGAAGTGGAACAAACGAAGTTGAAGGATCTATTTACAATTCTTTCAGAAGCAATAAAAAAGATTTTATTGGTACTCATGCTGGAGATGTAACAATCACTCCAGGTAAATTTGACGAAAAAATATGGGGAGCTCGTATTGGAGCACCAATCATCAAAGACAAATTATTCTTTTTTGGTAACTTTGAAACTATTGACAACGTAAGCCCTGCTACAAACTGGACTTCAACAGGATCACCACAAGCAGGAGGACAAGTAGCTCTTCCTACTTATAACGAAATGCAAACACTTTCTAACTACATGAAAGATAAGTTTGGATATGTTACAGGTCCTTGGGAAAATTATAACTCTTCAAGAGAATCAAAAAAATTCTTAACTAGAATTGACTGGAATATCAACGACAACCATAAACTTACTGCTCGTTACGTATATCATGATTCATCATCAGATCAGTTAACTTCTAACTCAAACTCTTTAGGTTTTGGTAACAGAACAAATAGCTCACTAGCTATGTCTTTCCAAAATAGTGGATATACTATTTTAGATAACACTAGATCTATTGTATTAGAATTAAACAGTAAATTAAGCAATTCTTGGTATAACAACTTCATTGGAGGTTATGACAAGCAAATTGAAGATAGAGGTTTAATTGGTGGTGGTTTGTTCCCAACAATTGATATCAAACAAGGTGCTGCAACTTACATTTCAGTTGGTTTAGATCCTTTTACTCAAGGTAACAAACTTTCTTACTCTACATTACACTTTACTGATAACTTGACTAAAACTATCGGGAAACACTCTTTAGTATTTGGTGCAAACTTTGAATATTTCAAATCAAGCAACTTATTCTTCTCAGGATCAAACGGAGTTTACGTTTTCAACTCTTTAGCTGATTTCTACGCAGCGGCAGATCAATCAGTAGCTAACGGTGGTGCTCCATCAAATGCAACTGTTACTTCTCCAGCTCGTTTTCAATACAGATATTCTGCTTTGCCAGGTGGAGCAGATCCAATGCAAATCTTAAAATCTAACAAATTAGATTTATATGCTCAAGACGAAATGAAATTGAGCGACAGATTCAAATTAACAGTTGGTTTAAGAGCTTCTAGAGTTTGGTATGCTGACACAGCATTAGAAAACCCTACAGTTACTGCTATGACTTTTGCTAATGGCGAAAAATTAAACACTGGTGATATGCCGGATGCAGCTTATTTATTTGAGCCTAGAGTTGGTTTCAACCTTGACTTAAACGGAAACGCTTCAACAATCCTTCGTGGAGGTTCAGGTATCTTCACTGGTAGATCTCCAGCGGTATACTTATCAAACCAAATTGGAAACAATGGTGTACTTACAGGATTTATTGACGTGAGTGGTGCTGCTTTAGCTGCAGGAGGATATGGTTTTACACCAAATCCAGCTGCTTACTTTACTCCATCTACTCCTACTGCTCCATCTTCTTATGATTTATCTTTTAATGATAAAAAATTCAAATCTCCACAGGTTTGGAAAACGACTATGGCAGTTGACCAAAAACTTCCTTTTGGATTTACAGGTACAGTTGAAGGTATTCTTCAAAAAAATATCAATGCAATCAGCTATTACAATGCTAACTTTGATGCTCCTGTTGGAACATTCAGTGGTACTGACAATAGACCAAGATACTCACGTACTGATGCTGGTACACGTGTAAATGACAATGTTTCAAACGGAATTGTTTTAACAAACTCTGATGAAGGATATTTTTATTCTACAACATTTAAATTAGAGTACCCTTACCAAAAAGGACTTTGGGGATCATTCGCTTACACACACTCTAACGCAACAGACTTAATGTCTCCAGGTTCAGTAGCTTCTGGTTCATGGACAAGTGCTAGATCTGTAAACGGAAATAATAATTTAGAAGTTTCTAACTCAAATAACAATACACCAAATCGTTTAGTTGGAGTTATTGGATACAGAATTGAGTACGGTAAAGGACTTGGAGGAGCAACTTCTATTAACTTAGGTTACATTGGAGAACAAGCAGGCCCATTTACTTACACTTACAGTGGAGATATGAACGGAGATAGAGTAAGTGGTAATGATTTACTTTATGTACCAAACAGCGCAAATGAACTACGTTTTAACCCTCTTGTAGTAACTAGTACTGTAGCTGGAGTTACAACTTCTAGAACATATACAGAAGCTGAGCAAAGAACTGCATTTGATGCTTATATCAATCAAGATAAATACCTTCGTACAAGAAGAGGTCAATATGCACAAAGAAACGAGTCTACTTTACCAATGTTACACAGATTAGATTTATCTATCTCTCAAGATGTATATATCAAAATCGCTGGTAAAAAGAACAGTTTTCAATTCAGAGCTGATATCTTGAACTTTACTAACATGATTAATAAAGACTGGGGTATATCTCAAAGAGCAACAAACCCTAACGTTTTAGCTTTTGCTTCAGCATCTACTGCTAACGTACCTTTCTATACTCTTGCAACTCAAACAGATGCAGTTGGAAATAGAACTTTAATTAAAGATACTTACCAAAAAAATTCATCTACATCAGATGTTTGGCAAGCACAATTTACAATTAGATACATCTTTGGTAACTAATTGATGTTCTAATAAGAACCAAAATAAATAATAAAAACGGCATTGACTTTTAGTTTAATGCCGTTTTTTTTATACCCTTTTTTGCTATATTTGTTTTAACAAAAATTATACTTTATGTACCATTTTCTTCAAAAACTACACTCTGGCTGGGCTTATTTAGCATTATTGCTTTTATTAATTGCAGTTGTTAATGCTATTATCGGCATAACTTCTAAAAAAGAATTTGTGGCCAAAGATCGAAAAATTGGCTTGTTTGCCTTAATTGGAACACACACACAATTACTAATCGGATTGATTCTTTATTTTGTTTCACCATTAGGAAAAGCCGCTTTTGGAGAAATGTCAAATGCTGAACTTAGATTAACTTCACTAGAACATCCGGCAATCAATATTATAGCTATTATCCTGATTACTATTGGATGGTCAAAACATAAAAAACTAATTAACAGCGAAGCAAAATTTAAAACATTCGCTATTTTTTACGGTTTAGGATTACTCTTAATCCTGAGCAGAATACCTTGGAATCTATGGTTCTAAAATAAAAAAACAAACCAAAATGTAGGTTTTTTTTTATAAAAACACGTTATTTGCATAAGTCCCCAAACTATGAAAAATAAAAACTATGATTAATAAAAAAACCAGCATTCTCTCTATTTTAACCCTTCTATTTCTAAGCTGCAGTATTACTTATGTAATGAGCCAAAGCAAACCAGTAGAATCTAAAATTGTTGAGGATACTTTAAAGAATGCTAAAGCAAAACCGTTAACACCTACAGTAAACGATTCTGTTTTTACCGACAAAGGCTTAAAATTAAAACTTTACAAAAAAACGGCACATGCTTCCTACTATGCAGACCGATTTAATGGAAAAAAAACAGCCGACGGCAGTAGATTTAACAACAGTAAATATACTGCTGCGCACAAAAAACTTCCTTTTGGAACAAAAGTAAAAGTAACAAATGAAGCTAATGGAAAATTTGTTATTGTAAAAGTAACCGATCGAGGTCCTTTTGTAAAAACAAGAGAAATTGATTTATCTAAAAGAGCTTTTATGGACATTACCGGAAACAAAGGTTATGGCGCACTTAAAGTTACTATTGAAACAATAATGGAATAAAAGAATCCCGTCCTGCATTTGCTAGACGGGATTTTTTTTTATACAAACTTTCTAATGCTCATTATGATTCCGGTATGTATTCCTTCATGATAATTAACAAAATCTAGAGCATCCTGGACATTTTTAAGATCAAAACCCATACTTGTGGTATAAGCATTGTAATCAACAAAAACACGAGCTTCAAAATCTTTTTTTGTCTGATTTAAGGTTGAGTAAAGCAATCCTTTTATTTCATCAACTTCGGTTTGAGAAACATCACCTTCTGGCTTGGTTCCTTTTTTATATTTATCAATAAACGCATCAGAAACCAATGTTGGCAGACCTGATAATTTATAAACTAAAACTTGTTGTGATGATATGCAGTGAGCAACATTCCAAATCAAATTATTACTAAATCCGGGTGGAATTTTATTTAACTGCTCCAATGAATGATGGTCTAAAACTTTTAAAAGAATTTCTCTAATCGTTTTTTGTACTTCAAAAACTGAACTCATAATTGTAATTTTTTTCTAAAATTACTCATTTTTCAGTTTCAAATGAATTTTCTTTGTACTCAATAAATCAACAATCATGAACAAAATATATTATTTAGCATCTTGTGATACATGTCGAAAAATCATTAAAAGCTTACCAAAAGACAACAACTTAGTTTTTCACGACATCAAGCAAAATCCGATTACCGAAGCTGAACTTGAAGAAATGCATAAACTCGCAGGCAGTTACGAAGCGTTATTCAGTAAAAAAGCACAGCTTTACAAATCGATGGACTTAAAAAACAAGTCTTTGACTGAGGAAGATTATAAAAAATACATTTTAGAGCATTATACTTTTTTAAGCCGTCCGGTCTTTATCATTGATGAAAAAATTTATATTGGTAATACGCAGCCTGTAACATTGCAGGTAATGAAAGCTTTAGAAAAATAATAACCAAAGTTCTAAGAATTCGGGTCTTTGTTACGGATTACTTCACATGATTTTTATTTTAATCAGAGTTAAGTACATTTCATTTGAAGCGGAAATCCTTTTTTTTAGCTTTTTCTGCTCAAAAAAGATTGGGAACGGATAGCCTGACCGAAGGGAACGACCCAATTAAAATTTTGACTCTTAAAAAAATGGTGCTTCACGTGTTCGCTACGCTCGGGTCGCGACAAAAAAACTTTAATAAAGCTGACTTTAACAGATTAGCGATTTAAAACTCAAGACTGCAAACTTTTATTTATCTTTGCGCCTTTATACTCAATTATATGATACAATCTATGACAGGGTTTGGCAAAGCTTCTTTGCAATTGCCTACAAAAAAAATTACCGTCGAAGTAAAATCCTTAAATAGTAAAGGTTTAGATTTAAACGTAAGAATGCCGTCGCTTTATCGCGAAATGGAATTAGGTCTAAGAACTCAAATCTCTACAAAGTTAGAAAGAGGAAAAATTGATTTCGGAATTTACATTGAAAGTACTTCTGAACAAACTTCAACTAAGGTAAATGTTCCTGTTGTAAAAAATTACATCGCACAACTTAAGGAGGTTTATCCTGATGCAGATGAAACAGAATTAATGAAAATGGCGGTTCGTATGCCTGACACATTAAAAACAGAACGTGAAGAAATCGACGAAAACGACTGGGACCAGATTCAGATTATCATTGAAGAAGCTTTGCAAAACATCTTGAGTTTTAGAAAAGACGAAGGCGAATCGCTTGAAAAAGAATTCAACCTAAGAATTGGAAATATTCGTCAATATATGAACGATGCTTTGGCATTAGATCCAGAACGTGTTCAGGCTATAAAAGACCGTTTGCAGACTGCAATCTCAGAATTGAAAGTGAATGTTGATGAAAATCGTTTTGAACAGGAATTGATTTATTATTTAGAGAAACTGGACATTACAGAAGAGAAAGTTCGTTTGACGAATCACTTAGAGTATTTTTTAGAAACTATAAAAGGAACTGAAGCCAATGGCCGTAAATTAGGTTTTATCACTCAGGAAATGGGCCGTGAAATCAATACAATGGGATCTAAATCAAATCATGCTCAAATGCAAAAATTGGTGGTGATGATGAAAGATGAATTGGAGAAAATTAAGGAACAGGTTTTGAATGTTTTGTAAACGCAATACGCTTTAAGCTTTAGGCTATAAGCAAAAAACATAAGTAAGAGAGCTTAAAGCGTACAGCCTAAAGCCTAAAGCATAAATTAATGAACAAAGGAAAATTAATTGTTTTCTCCGCACCATCCGGATCAGGAAAAACAACTATAGTAAGACATTTACTTGGGAAAGAAGATTTAAATCTAGAATTTTCGATCTCGGCGGCTTCTCGCGACCCACGCGGAGAAGAAGAACACGGAAAAGATTATTACTTTATTTCGCTGGAAGAATTCAAAAAACACATTAAAGCCGAAGATTTCCTAGAATGGGAAGAAGTATACCGCGATAATTTTTACGGCACTTTAAAAGCCGAAATTGAAAGAATCTGGGCTTTAGGAAAAAATGTAATTTTTGATATTGATGTTGCTGGAGGATTGCGTATTAAACACAAATTTCCAGAACAAACTTTAGCCGTTTTTGTAAAACCGCCAAGCGTCGACGAACTTAAAAGAAGGTTAAAACAACGTTCTACAGAAAGTGACGATAAAATCAATATGCGAATTGCAAAAGCTTCTGTAGAATTGGCTACTGCTCCTCAATTTGATACTATTATCAAAAACTACGATTTAGATACAGCAAAGGAAGAAGCGTATCAATTAGTGAAAGATTTTGTAAATAAATAATTTTATTCCGCAGAGATACACAAAGAAAAAACACAGAGATTCGCAAAAGTATTTTTTTAAACTTTGCGAATCTTTGTGGTATCTTAGCGAATCTTTGTGAAACTCTAAAAAATGAAAATAGGTCTTTACTTTGGAACTTATAATCCAATTCACGTTGGTCATTTGATCATAGCCAATCATATGGCTGAATTTGCTGATTTAGATCAAGTTTGGATGGTTGTTACGCCTCATAATCCGCTAAAAAAGAAGGCTACGTTATTAGACGATCATCAGCGTTTGCAAATGGTTTTTTTAGCCACTGAAGATTATCCAAAAATTAAACCTTCTGACATTGAATTCAAGCTTCCGCAACCCAATTATACGGTTAACACTTTAGTTCATTTGCATGAAAAATACCCAAATCACGATTTCTCTTTGATTATGGGTGAGGATAATTTAAAAACGCTTCATAAATGGAAAAACTACGAAGTTATTTTAGATCATTATGATATTTACGTTTATCCGCGTATTACTGAAGAAGAAGAAAATATTGAACTGAAATCGCATCCAAAAGTTCATATTATTGATGCACCAATTGTAGAAATTTCTTCGACCTTTATAAGAAACAGTATTAAAGAAGGAAAAAATATCCAGCCTTTATTACCATCTAAAGTCTGGGAATATATAGACCATAATAACTTTTATAAGAAATAAAAAAAACCTAAATAAATTATTCAGGATTTTTTTACATCCTATTACCCAGAAACAACTTTAATTCTTTCGCAATCGTTTCAAAAAAAGAATTTAAATTATTGTTTTTGCCTGACAGTAAATACACAAATTCCTCTGGAACGTGAAAACTATTCCATACCAATTGCAATCTATTGTCCTTGATATATTTTCTCGCATTACAATTCCACGTGATCGCAATACCCGAGTTTTTAGAAAGCATTTCGAGCATTTCTGATTCTGATGGAATAATGTAATTTGGAACCATAGAGGGTCTCTTTTTATTAAAAGCGTGCAGCCAGAATATTTTTATATGCGGAATTCTGGAGTCATGACTGTACCATTTTTGTTCGTTGAGCCATTTCTCTGTTTCCTGATAATTGTCTGCCTTCAATTTGTTACGGAATTCAGCTATATCCAAATTCATCGGCGCGACCATGATCAATTTAATTTTACCGACAATTTCATAAATAGTATCAAACGTATCATATCTTTTTGTCGTGATCGCAAAATCAAGTTTTTTAGCATCGACAAGTGCAAAAAGAGCATCATCTTCAGCAAAAGTAAAATCAATAAAATCAAATTTAGAGATTAAGACACTGCCACAGCTATTGAATAAATCTTTAGAAATACCAACTGAAATTAATCGAACAGAATCTTCAGCTTTGGCTCTGAATCCGCTTTCGACATTTTCTAGACGGTCAAGTGCATCAATAATTAAATTATTGAGTAACTTAGCGTATTCCGTTGGTTCTACGCCTTTTGACTTTCGGTTGAACAATTTATACCCTACATGCGCTTCCAGCATTGATATCTGCTGACTTACAGCAGGCTGACTGATAAACAGCTCTTTGGCAGCGACAGAAAAATTTCGATTCTTATATACAGACTTAAAAGTTCTGTACCATTCTAAATTTACCATGACATAAATATATTTATAACAAACATAGTTTATTTTATTTTTACTAATATCACTTAAACCGTAAATTTGTGTAAAATTATTACTTATGAAAAAAATAGCGCTCGCAATTATAATATTCACAGCTTTCAGTATATCTGCTGCAGCTCAAAAATCAAAAAAAGGTATGAAAAAAGTATTATTTGTTGTCACCAGTAACGATAAGCTGGGCAATACAGGAGAAAAAACAGGATTTTGGTCAGAAGAATTAGCTGCACCATACTATGAATTATTAGATCAAGGAGTTGAAATTACGATTGCGTCTCCGCTTGGAGGACAGCCTCCAATTGACCCAAAAAGCGCTGATCCATCTTCCGCAACTGAGGATACAAAACGTTTTGATGCGGATAAGGCATTACAAGAAAAACTAAAACATACGCTAAAACTTTCGACAATAAATCAAGCTGATTATGATGCTGTATTTTATCCTGGAGGACACGGACCATTATGGGATTTAGTGGAAGATAAAAATTCCATCGCATTAATTGAATCATTTTATAACCATAAAAAACCTGTTGCTTTTGTTTGTCACGCTCCTGCAGTATTAAAAAACGTAAAAGTAAATGGTGAATTTTTAGTAAAAGACAAAAAAGTAACTGGTTTTACAAATACTGAAGAAGAAGCTGTTGGATTAACCAAAGTTGTTCCGTTTTTATTAGAAGATGTTTTAACCCAAAATGGAGGCAAATTCTCAAAAGTAGAAAATTGGCAGCCGTATGCTGTAGAAGACGGCCTTTTGATTACAGGTCAAAACCCTGCTTCATCTAAACTAGTTGCTGGTAAATTATTACAACAATTAAAATAAAAAGATGCTAAGGTTCTAAGTTGCTAAGATTCAGATTATCTCGTAACAACTTAGATTTTAGTACTAATTGAAAGAATAAAACTAATCCGATAATAGATCGTGAAGATTCTTGGTAAAAAACTTAGAATCTTTGCATCTTACTATCACAGAAACTCTAAAAAAAACATGTTAAACTTCGAATTATATAATCCCACGAATTTGATTTTCGGAAAAGGACAAATTGAAAAGCTTTCGACTTTAGTTCCAAAAGAAGCTAAAATTCTTTTGGCTTATGGTGGTGGAAGTATTTTCAAAAATGGTGTTTACGATCAGGTAATCGCGAACTTAAAAGGTTTTGAAATTGTAGAATTTGGTGGAATAGAACCAAACCCACATTTTGAAACTTTAATGAAAGCGGTTGAAGTAATAAAAGCTGAAAAAATTGATTTTATTTTAGCCGTTGGCGGCGGATCTGTAATTGATGGCGTAAAATTTATTTCTGCTGCTGTTCATTTTGAAGGAAACCCAATTGATATTTTGCAAAAAAGAATTCTGATTAAAGAAAATGCAATGCCTTTTGGAACTGTTTTAACGCTCCCTGCAACAGGAAGTGAAATGAATTCAGGATCTGTTGTTACGATCGAAGCTACGCAGGAAAAGCTGGCTTTTGGCGGAAGCGCTATGTTTCCGAAATTTTCTATTTGCGATCCAACTGTAATTGCTTCTTTACCAAAAAGACAAATTCAAAATGGTGTTGTCGATGCTTACACACACGTAATGGAGCAATACTTAACCTATCCGCACGAAGGTTATTTACAAGATAGGATTGCAGAAGGAATTTTACAGACCTTAATTGAAGTTGGTCCAAAAGTGGTAGAGAACCCAACAGATTATGCATTGGCATCAAACTTTATGTGGAGCTGTACAATGGCTTTAAACGGCTTGATTCAGAAAGGAGTTCCGTCAGACTGGGCAACACACATGATTGGTCACGAGTTAACTGCTTTATATGGCATTGATCATGCCAGAACTTTGGCCATTATAGGCCCAAGTCTTTATAATGTAATGTTTGAGACAAAAAAAGGAAAATTAGCGCAATACGGAAGAAGAATTTTTAGCCTAACGGGTTCTGAAGACGAAGTCGCGAAAGAAGCCATAAATAAAACCGCTGAATTTTTTCATACAATGGGAATGGATACTAAACTTTCGCAATATACTGACGACTACAGCAAAACAGCAGATTTTATCGTAAATCGTTTTGATGAAAGAGGCTGGAAAGGATTAGGCGAAAAACAATTGGTTACGCTAGACAAAGTAAAATCTATTGTTGAAATGAGCTATTAATAAGTAAATCTCAACCCCCAAGCCTTGGGATAAATTATAAATTCTAATGATTTAATAGCGGTATTTGATTTGGATTTTTATTTGAAATTAAACTTTAATATGCAAACACTTGGAATTTAGAATTTAAAAATAATGGAATTTTATAAAAAAAGGCGTTCTTAATTTATTTAGGAACGCCTTTTTAAAATACTAAAACAAAACTAACTAACTCAATTCGTGTTAAACTCATTAAAATTCTAATTTATAAACAGTTAAAACGCAATGTTTTAATTTTTATTGTATCGAAGTTGAATAATTTTTTATTTTTTCAAAACTTCTTGAAAACCACTGTCTTTCCTGCCATTTCAAAAATTTCTTAAATTAGATTTTGTGTTATTACTACATTATTAAGTACTTTTGTTTTAAATTATTAAAATAATGAGCGAAAATTTAAAATTTGCAGTAATTGGAGGAGGGAGCTGGGCAACGGCAATTGCAAAAATGTTATGCGTAAATCTACCTGAAATTGCGTGGTACATGCGTAATGACGCTGCAATCGAGCACATTCAAAAATACAAACACAACCCAAATTATTTAAGTTCGGTAGAATTTGATACTAAAAAACTTAAATTAACTAACAATATAAACGAGGCAATTGAATATGCAGATTATATCATTTTTGCCATTCCATCTGCTTTTTTAGATGCTGAATTAAAAAATATGACGGTTTCACTAGCTGACAAAATCATATTTTCAGCCATTAAAGGAATCGTACCTGAAACGAGTTTAATTGTTGGAGAACACTTTCATATTCAATACGACATTCCATATTATAATATTGGAGTTATTACAGGTCCTTGTCATGCTGAAGAAGTGGCTTTAGAAAGACTTTCGTATTTAACAATTGCTTGTGGAGATCCTGAAAAAGCCTGTATCGTTGCAAAATCTTTATCTGGAAATTATATTAAAGCCAAAATTTCAGACGATATTATTGGTACTGAATATGCCGCAATGCTTAAAAACATCTACGCCATCGCTGCCGGAATTGCACATGGTTTAGGTTATGGAGATAATTTCCAATCGGTTATGATGAGTAACGGAATTCGTGAAATGAAAAAATTCATCAGAAAAGTACATAAAATGAAACGTAACATTAATGATTCTGCTTATTTGGGCGATTTATTAGTTACAGGTTATTCTGTTTTCTCCAGAAATAGAATGTTCGGAAATATGATCGGAAAAGGGTATACGGTAAAAAGTGCTATGATGGAAATGAGCATGGTTGCCGAAGGGTATTACGCAACAAAAAGTGCATACAAACTAAATCAGGGTTACGGCGCAAAAACACCAATTATTGATGCCGTTTACAGTATTTTATACGAAGGTAAAGATGCTAAATCTGTTTTTAAGAAATTAACGGAATCTTTAGATTAGTTTTTTAGTGAAAAGAAGCAAGAAGCAAGAACCAAGACTAGAGAAGACTTAAATAAAAGAAAGAAGCGAGAACCAAGACTAGAGACTAAAGAAGACTTAAATAGAATAAAGAAGAAAGAGCCAAGACTGAAATTCAGTTTGGCTCTTTTTTATTTCAGTACAGAGAAGTCTTTTCTCTTTCTTCTTTTCTCTTGCTTCTTGCTTCTTTCCTCTTTCCTCTTTCCTCTTTCAACACTCTACTTCACCATGATCCCCTCAACAAACAAAATCGGCACTTCTTCCGTATTTTCCTCATTTATAAGTTTTGATTTGAAGATGAATTTCTTGTCGTACAAAGTGTTGCCGATGAAGAAAGTTACCATGAATTCATTGTTTAAAACCAAAAGGCTTTTCTCTATCATTTCGATTTTTACGACTGAAACAGCTGGAACTTCAACAAATGCGTGACGCAAAACAGATGTTTTTTTCATTTCGCCATCAATTGTTCCAAATGCTTTTGAAACGACCATAACACTGTCTAAATTAAAATCGCTGTCGTTTACAAGATAAGCGTACCATACTTTTTCCATAAAATCGTCGCTCCATTCTTGAACTGCAGCTAGAAATACGTTTTCTACTTCAGGGATTGTTATATCTTTTTTCATATGAGTCAAAGTTTAAAAGTCGAAAGTCATAAAGTCGAAAGTCAAAAGCCTTATTTTGGGACTTTTAACTTTCGACTTTATGACTTTTATGCCTAAATTATATATTTGCTTTAAATTGCTCTAAGAAACGAACATCATTTTCGTAAAACATACGAATATCACCAATTTGGTATAAAAGCATTGCAATACGCTCTACTCCCATTCCAAAAGCAAAACCATTATATTCATCAGGATTGATGTCGCAATTTTTAAGAACGTTAGGATCTACCATTCCACATCCTCCAATTTCTAACCATCCCGTTCCTTTTGTGATACGATAATCTGTTTCGGTTTTTAGACCCCAATAGATATCAATTTCAGCGCTTGGTTCTGTAAAAGGGAAATAAGACGGACGAAGACGAATCTTCGATTTACCGAACATTTCTTTTGTGAAATAAAGCAGCGTTTGCTTTAAATCTGCAAAAGAAACATCTTTATCAATGTACAATCCTTCTACTTGATGGAAAATACAGTGCGAACGTGACGAAATTGCTTCATTACGAAAAACACGTCCCGGAGAAATAGTACGGATTGGCGGTTTGTGATTTTCCATATAACGCACCTGAACAGATGATGTATGCGTACGCAACAGCACATCAGGATTTGTCTGAATAAAAAATGTATCCTGCATATCACGAGCCGGATGATATTCTGGCAAGTTTAATGCAGTAAAATTATGCCAGTCGTCCTCAATTTCTGGACCTTCAGAAACATTGAAACCAATATTGGCAAAAATATCTATAATTTGATTTTTAACTATCGAAATAGGATGACGCGAACCAATAATTACAGGTTCTGCAGCACGTGTTAAATCACCAAAAACACCTTTGATTTCTTCCTTGCTTTCAAGTTCTTCTTGAATAACTCTCACTTTTTCTTCAGCAACTGCTTTTAAGGTATTAATAACCTGTCCAAAGTCCTTTTTTTGGTCGTTTGGAATATTTTTAAACTCCGTAAAAAGTTCTTTCAACAAACCTTTACTGCCTAAATATTTAATACGGAATTGCTCTAAGGATTCTTTATTTTTATCATTAAAGGATTTGGCTTCCTCTATATGTTGTTTTATCTTATCTATCATTTTCCTTCAATAATTGAGAATACAAATTTAGTGTTTTTAGTTTAAAGTGCACAGTCGCAGTCGCAGTTTTCAGCCCTAATTGAAATGAAAACTGCGACTGCGACTAAAAATTACTCAATAAGTTCACGTTCTAAAAAATAATTCACAATGGCTTCTTTCATCAAAACCGATTGCTCGCCAGCTTTTAAAGGCGGTAATTCCTCTTTTACTTTATAATGCGGCCATCCTTCAGCATCAAAAAAATCGAATTCATAAAAACCATACGGCTCTAATAATCTACAAATAGCGATATGCATCAGGTTTAGTTTTTCATCTTTTTTGAATTCACGGTGCACTTTTCCTAGTTCCTGAACTCCAATTAGGTAAATTATGGCATCTAAATCTAAATCTTCTCCTTGCGAAAACTGATTGGATAATATATCGACGAGCTTTTCCCAGCGCTCTTTTAGTTGTGTATCTCTAGACATTTCTTTTAATTATGAATTATGAATTGTGAATTATAAATTCAGAAACCATAAAATTTAGCTTGCAAAGATACGTACTTCAAATTCAAAGGCATCAAAAAATTAACCAGATCAAAACATAGATTTAACTTTATCTAAAAGAAGTAGTCAAAAAAAAAAGATAAAAACCCGTGAACCTTTGTAACCCTGAACCTTTGAACCTAAAAAAAGATATATATTTGCGCCTCAATAAAACATAGAAAATATGAGCCTTTTTGATATTATTTTTGGAGTAATTTTGTGTTACAGTTTATATAAAGGCATAAAAAATGGGCTTTTTGTAGAAATCGCTTCTTTTGTTTCTTTGTTGTTGGGAATTTACATTGCGATTAAATTTTCTTTTTTAATGAAAGAAATTATCGGAAAACATGTTTCCTGGAATCCAAACACAATTCAGGTTACGGCGTTTATTCTGACTTTTATTTTGGTTGTTGTTGGCGTTTATTTTTTAGCCAAAATCCTTACCGGAATTGCTGATTTTGCCTTTTTAGGATGGGCCAATAAATTAGGCGGCGGTTTTTTCCGGGTTTTAAAAACCATCTTAATTATGAGTATTTTTATTGCCTTTTTCGAGAAAATAAACTTCAACAATACTTTTGCCAAAAAGGAAACTTTAGACAATTCTATTTTTTATAATCCGGTAAAAAAAGTAGCAGCTTTTGTTTATCCTTCAATTGAAAAATGGTATGATACTTTTAAGAAAGAACATGCTAAAAATTCTGAAGAAACTTCTAAAAAAGAATAATTTAATTTGTCATACTGAGCAAGTTTATACTTAAAAAATTTCAGCTTCGCTCAGTATGACACCTTTTTTAAAAATAAAATTTAGATTTTCACTTCTAATTTTTCTCCTTTTTTCAAAGTGACATTTTGGTTTTTACCACCAAAAATCAAAGTTGTTTTTCCTCCTAATTTAGAAAAGATTGTAACTTTTTCAATTTTTTTATTGGCCCAAGTCATTGCAATTTCAAAACCGCCGCGAGCACAAATTCCGCTTACATTTCCGTCTTCCCATGCATCTGGCAAAGCGGGAAGCAATCTAATTTCGTTTTCGTTAGATTGAACCAGCATTTCTGCAACAGCTGCAGCGCCTCCAAAATTTCCATCAATTTGAAATGGCGGATGCGCGTCGAATAAATTGGGGTATGTTCCTCCTCCTCTTCTTGGTTTTTCGGTTTTTTTTCCGTCAGGATCTACATATCGAAGTAATTCGCGATACATTTTGTAAGCACGATTTCCGTCCCAAAGCCTTGCCCAAAGATTAATTCTCCAGCCTTTTGACCAGCCGGTTGTTTCGTCTCCCTTTATTTCGAGTGTTTTTCTTGAAGCTGTGGCCAAATCTGGCGTTTTTAATGGCGTAATATGATCACCAGGAAAAAGTCCGAATAATTGCGATTGATGACGGTGTTTCGGGCCTTGATCTTCCCAATCAAAATACCATTCCTGCAAATTTCCTTTTTTGCCAATTTGGTACGGATGAAATTTAGAAAGTGCTGTTTGGAGTTTTGCTCTAAAATCAGCATCAATATTTAAAATTTCTGAAGCTTTAATTGTCTTTTCAAAACATTGTCTTATCATCGCCAAATCAGCTGTTCCTCCGTACATTGTTGCTCCAATAAAACCATCTGGCGCAATGTATTTGTTTTCTGGAGAAGTTGATGGAGATGTAATTAAATTTCCGTTTTTATCTACAACCATATATCCTAAAAAGAATTGCGAAGCACCTTTCATAATTGGATATCCTTCATTTTTCAGATAATTTTTGTCTTGTGAAAAAACATAGTGTTCCCAAATATGCGTACTAAGCCACGCACCAGAGATAGGCCAGCAAGCCCAGCTTGGATCTTCTTTTCCAAATTGTCCAACCGGATTTGTCATTGCCCAGATGTCTGAATTATGCGCTGCGGCCCAGCCTTCATTCACTCCATAAAAAGTCTTTGCTGTCACTTTTCCGGTTACCGAAAGATTTTTTATAAAACTTAAAAGAGGTAAATGCATTTCTGAAAGATTGGTGTTTTCAGCAAGCCAATAATTTTCTTCCAAATTAATGTTCATTGTATAATTACTGCTCCAAGGCGGATTTAGATGCGGGTTCCAAATTCCTTGCAAATTAGCTGGAACTCCTATAGTTCTTGAACTGCTGATTAGCAAATAACGTCCGAAATTAAAATATAGAATTTCTAGGTTTTTATCTTCTTTTCCTTCGGAGTAACGCAATAATCGCTCGTCTGTTGGCAAATCTGGAGCTGTTGTTTTTCCTAAATCTA
Organism: Flavobacterium sp. MR2016-29; assembly: GCF_015350695.1. Lineage (NCBI taxonomy): Bacteria > Pseudomonadati > Bacteroidota > Flavobacteriia > Flavobacteriales > Flavobacteriaceae > Flavobacterium > Flavobacterium sp. MR2016-29. The sequence continues at coordinate 60,420 of NZ_JADKPU010000006.1, read as the reverse complement.
AATTTACGCGATTAAAGAATTTTTGATAATCTGCAATGTGTGCGGTTTTTAATTTATCGAACGATTTTGACAACGCTGATTTTAAACTCTTCGTCGCAATTTCTTTATTGTTTAATCCAGAAATTGCCGGATTTTTATCAAAACCATTAAAACTTGTAGCGATCGAAACATAAATTAAAGCTTCAGTTCCGTTTTTTAAGCCTAAAGTTTTATTTGTATTTATAATAGTTCCGTCAACGCTCTTGATTTTTACTAAAGAAGTAAACCTTGTAGTGCTGCCGTTTTCTTTTAAATCTTTCCATTGCTCATTAGAAAGATAAGCGTTTGTGCCTGGATAACCTGGATTTTCATGAACCGGCGCTGTTCCGTTCATTGCCAAAACATTATCTTTTACTTCGACATTTGATTTTAATAAACTGCTTGAATTAATCTCAAAATTTAAGGCGCCTTTTTGACTGCTTGTCAATTTGATAATCATGATTTGATCTGGTGCAGAAACAAAATATTCGCGTGTAAATTTTACTCCATCTATTTCGTAAGTCACTTTTGAAATCGCATTAGAGATGTCAAGTTCACGACGGTAATTTGAAACTTTTCCTTTATTAGAATTTGTAATTTCTAAAGTTCCAAGCGGTGCGTACGATTCAGAATTCTTTCCTTCGATTTTTTTATTGAGTTCGTCGGCGAGTTTGTAGTTTTCGTTTTTTAATGCTTCGCGAATTGCCGGAAGATTTTTATAAGCTTCTGGATTCATGTTTGCATTTACAGGTCCGCCCGACCAAAGCGTGGCATCGTTCAAATAGATTTTATCTGAATTGACGCCTCCAAAAATAGTTGCGCCCATTTTTCCGTTTCCTAAAACCAAGCTTTCTTCAAAAAATTCTGCCGGTTGATTGTACCATAAAACATGCGTGGATTGCGCAGAAATGCTTGTATAGTAAAATGTAAAAAGTAAGATGATAAATGTTTTTTTCATGAGCTTTGAATTCATATTGCAACGTTTAAAATTACCAATCATATGTTCCAAAGAAACATTATTGTGATTTTTAATTTTGATCAACGGATTTCATCCGTTGTTACCAACCAATTGTTCCAATGGAACATTTTTTTTGCGCGTGAGGGATAGGAGCTGGCTACCGAAGTAGCGCGGATAGCCCGACCGTATTTGCGAAAGGCGCACATAAGCGGCCTCTTAAATAGCGCCTTTTGTAAATATGGTCACGCCCTTATTTGCTGACTTTGTATGTTTCTTTTGCCGTAATCATTTCCCAATTATCAGTTCTAAAAGGCGATGCTGGAAATTTTTCTTTATTAAACAGATTGATTTCCGTATCGTCATCTGCCCAGCCGTAATGTACTGCAACAGGATTTTGAACCTGATCACTTGAAATAATGATTTTGTTGTTTTTTATTATCGCTTTCGCGGCATGAAAAACTTTATCAGTACCAGCAATTTCAAAGCCTTTTACGTTTTCTGAATTGTCTGAAGCTGTTAATCCTGAACCAATATTATCGAAAGTAAGAATGATTTGATTGCCTTTTATTTCCTGAGATTTATATGTTGGTCCGCTAAAAACTTGCTTTTTGCCGTATACATTGTTCAACGCAATTGCTGCCAAACGCAAACCGACATCCTGCTTATTTGTTGGGTGAATGTCTTTTGCATTCCCGATGTCTGTTGTTACCGCCATTCCGGTGTTTTTCAGTTGCAGCGTTTCTGATTGTGCTTCGCGGAGTTCGGCCCATTTACTGCCAACTTTACTGTTTCCGTTAAATTCATTAAAAGTTGATAATTGAACAAAATAGAAAGGAAAATCGCCTTGCTTAAATTTTGTTCTCCAATCTGTTATCATTAAAGGAAATGCTTTTTTATATTGATTGGCTCTCCAGACATTGGCTTCGCCCTGATACCACAAAACGCCTTCGAAAGCATACGGAACCAAAGGATTTACCATTGCATTGTACAATAATGAAGGATAGCTGTTTGGCGATAAAGCGGTTTTTACGACAATAACTTTGTATTTCCATTTTCCGTCAAGCGGCATAATTTTCGATCCGAGCGTTAGTTTTAAATCGGCTGCATCTCCGTAAATGCCGCCACCGCCGCTGTTATCGACAATTCTGACTGCGATGACATTTAAACCTTCTTTTAAAATATTTGCAGGAACTTCATAAACGCGTTTGGCATCCCATTGTGTGTTTTTTCCAATTTCGATTCCGTTTACATATGTAATGTCTTCGTCGTCGATTTTTGAAAGATAAAGTGTTGCTTTATTTTTACTGTCTTCTGCAGAAAGTGTTATTGTTTTTCGCATCCAAACAATTCCATCTAAATCGCCTAAAGGCTGATTTTCCCATAAACTTGGCGTATTGAGTTCGCCCCAAGCTGTGTCGTTGAACGAAGCTTCTTTGAAAGTATTTTCATTTTCTGTGCTTACCGGAGTTCCTTGAATTTTTTCGACTCTTTCTTTCATACGCGTTGCATATAATTTTGAAATCGAATCTATGTTTAATGCTGGAACATCAGCAATCATTGTTTTAAAATCCTTGCTTTTTTCAAAAGCTTCTCGGCTTGTCCATGTTTCTACATTTGTTCCTCCCCAAGAAGTATTGATAATTCCGATTGGAATTTTTAACTCAGCGTATAATTTTTTAGCAAAATAATAACCAACTGCTGTAAAATTGCCAACATTTTCTTTGTTAGAAACTTCCCATTTTCCTGCTTTCAAATCGTCTTTTGGTTTACCGCTTAAATCTTGCGCTACACCAAAATGGCGAATCATTGGATAATTAGAATCGGCTATTTCTTTGTCGGAATTAATTGTTTTAAAAACCTGAAATTCCATATTCGATTGTCCGCTGCAAATCCATACTTCTCCAACCAAAACATCTTTTATGACAATTTTATTTTTTCCTATAATGATTAATTCGAAAGGACCTCCGGCTTTTTCAGGATTTAGACTAATCATCCATTTCCCGCTTTTATCTGCTTGAATGGTTTTAGTTTGATTATTAAAATGAACTTCTACTTTTTCATTAGCATCTGCCCAGCCCCAAACCGGAATTTCTTTGTTGCGCTGCAAAACCATTCCGTCAGAAAACAATAAAGGCATTTTTACATTTGCATTTGCAATTATGCCACAAAACATTAAAACAAAGACTGTATATTTTTTCATTTTTTTTATTTTAAAAGAATAAGGCAACCTATAAACAATTGATAAATTTAAACCATATAAGTGATATAAGTAAAAATAAGCTCACAAATTATGCAACTTAAAATTACTTATATCACTTATATGGTTTAAAAAATATTATTTCAATCCTTCAATCAGGGCGTTTAGCGCTTGAGTATCAAAAACAGTATTATCGCTTCTTTTGAAAATCCCGAAACCGTTGTTTCCAGTACTTCCTTCATCCCAATAAAAAGGCAATAAACCATTTGCTTTGGCTTGTTTGACAACTGTCTTTAAATAATATGCTCTTGAATTTAAATGCAAGGTCAAGGCATCGCCCGTTAAGGTACTTCTGCGAATTGCACCAAATTCTCCCAATAAAACAGGAATTCCTTTGTCGACAAATTGGCTTTTCATTAGTTTGAAATTTTTCTCTAAATCAGCTTCTTCTCCCCAGCTTGCGTTTCGTTCCGTATCTGTTGCCGAGTGAAAACCTGCTCCCCAATAGTAGAACATTTTGCCCCAGGTTTCATCTTTGGTTAAACCCGCAAAATTCCATGGAGCATAATAATGAACTTCTATCATCATTCGGCTCACGGCTTTATCCGTTGGAAGCGTCAGCATTAATTTATTTGTTTTTTCAATGTCTGTCGTTGGTCCTTGAACTACTAAAGTACGATATGCGTTTTTACCGCCAGTAGAACGAACAGCATCAATAAAAGTTTGATGATATGACGTTAAAACTGCCATCTGAGCTGCGTCTTCAACCGCTGGTTCGTTGGCACTGGCAAAAAGCAAATGCTCGTCAAATCCACGTAAGTGTGTTGCGATTTGTTCCCAAAAAGCTTTTTGTTTGGCGTTGTTTTCTGTTTTTTTGGCTTCGGTAATGTTATTTTCGAGCCAGCCTCCGTCCCAGTGAATATTAACTACAACATACATATCATTATCCACACAATACTGAACGACTTCTTTTACGCGATCCAGCCATTCTGTTTTTATCTGTGCCGTTGTACTGTTTGATAAATATTGGTTCCAAGAACACGGAATTCGGATAGCATTAAAGCCATTAGCCTTAACCGCATCAATTAATGCTTTTGTAACTTTTGGATTTCCCCAAGCCGTTTCACCGCCGGTTGCTTCTAAAGTATTTCCGATATTCCAGCCTATTTTTATTTTTGCTGCCAATTGAACGGCTGTACTTCCCATTCCGCTTGCATCTGCAGCAATTGGATTTGTATTATAACTTGGGTATAAACCAACAACTGGCGCTGTATTTTCTGGATCTTTATCAGAACTGCATGCCCAAAGGCTTAAAAAAGACAAGCACAAAATCGCACTAAACAAGGAACTCTTAACAGTGTTTTTCATGTCGCTGGATTTTTTTACTTAATTGTTACAACAATTTCTTTTTTGATATCTCTAGAAGAATTTCCAATTTTCAATGTGTATTTTCCTGATTCAACTACCCATTTCTTAGAAGCTACATCATAATATGCCAATTCTTTAGCTGGAATTTTAATGGTTACTGTATTCGAACCGCCAGATTTTACTTCTACTTTCTTGAATCCTTTTAATTCTTTTGCAGCACGCGTTACTTTTGAATCTGATTTAGACGCATACAATTGCACTACTTCTTTTCCATCTACTTTTCCAGTGTTTTTTACATCAACAGAAACGGTGATGGTTTCATTAGCGTTATAAGAATCTTTATCTGCTTTAGCATTATCGAAAGCAAAAGTGGTGTATGATAATCCGTATCCGAAAGGATATAAAGGCGTAACATTTTTAGTATCAAACCAACGGTATCCTACCAAAATTCCCTCAGCATATTGAACTGTTTTTCCACCAGGGAAACTGTTAGTTGCATGTGCAGGAGAATCCATAATATTTTTAGGCATCGTCCAAGGCAGTTTTCCTGACGGATTTACTTTTCCTAATAAAACGTCTGCTAAGGCATTTCCGCCTTCAGAACCATTAAACCAGCTCCATACTAGTGCTGAAGATTTTTTGCTCACTTCGTTAATATCAAAAGGAGCTCCCGCAATCATAACGACAATTGTTCTTGGGTTTACTTCTAATACTTTTTTAATTAATTCTTCCTGTCCAAAAGGTAATTTCAAATTTCTGCGGTCAGAAGCTTCGGTTTCATAATCACGGTTAGAACCAGCAAAAATGATCGCTACATCTGATTTTTTTGCTGCCTCAATAGCTTCTTGAAATTTAGCTGGATCTAATTGGTCAATTGTTACTGGACCATTTAGCGTAATATCTCCTAATTTTCCTTTATTTTTCTCGTCGTAACGCTCAAGATATCCTTCAGCATAATTGATTTTGATTGATGAAGGCAGTCTGTTTTTCAGACCTTCTAAAGGCGTTACTTCTCTCTTTGTTTTTACTCCAGCGCCAAATCCGCCAAGAGCATTTTTCTTCATTGCATTGTTTCCAATTACCGCAATAGATTTTACTCCGTCTAATTTTAAAGGCAATGCATTATTGTCATTTTTCAATAAAACGATTGCTTCTGCAGCAATTTTGTAAGCATCTTGATAATGTGCTTCAGTAGAAATACTTCCTTTCACACGGTCTTTGCCTCCCATTGCTTTTACTTGAAATAATACGCGCAAGATTCTTTTTACGTGTACATCAATTTCTGCTTCTGAAATTTCGCCCGCTTTTGCAGCGGCGATTAATTTATCTGCCAAGAAAAATTCATTGAATGGTTTTGGAGTTCCCATTTCAATATCTAAACCGCTGTTCAATGATTTTACGGTAGAATGAACGGCAGCCCAATCTGAAACTACAACACCTTTAAATCCCCATTCATCACGAAGAATTTTATTCAGCATATAATCATTCTCGCATAAATATTCTCCTCTAAATTTGTTGTAAGCGCCCATTACGCTATATGCATGAGCCTCTTTTATAGAAGCTTCAAAAGCTGGAAGATAGATTTCACGAAGCGTACGCTCGTCAATTTGTACATCTACAAAATCACGATTGGTTTCTTGATTGTTTGCTGCGAAGTGTTTTACGCAAGCCATTACATCATTATCTTGTAAACCAACGATTAACGGCACTGCAATTTTTTTATTTAAAAACGGATCTTCGCTCATATATTCATACGTTCTTCCTCCAAGCGGCGTTCTCACAATATTAATTGCTGGCGAAAGCAGCATGTCTTTGTCTCTGGCACGCAGTTCCTGACCAACGCTGTTCCCAAAAGTATAAGCCATTTCTGTATTCCAAGTTGCAGCTAAACCGCCTCCGGCTGGATAATATGTTGCAAAATCATCTTTTAAACCTGCTGGAGCCCAATTGTCACGCGAAATTTCTTCACGAACTCCTAGAGGTCCATCAGCCATTTTTAGTTCTGGAATACCCAAACGTTCTACAGCGCCCGTACTAAACATACTGTTACCGTGCAGCATTCCAATTTTTTCCTCAAGTGTAAGCTGAGAAACAAGTTTATCAATTTCTGCATCAAATTCAGAACCTAGTTCTTTTCCTTGATGTTCTTCTGTCTGTGCCGAATCAGCATTTGAACTTTGTACGTCTTTTTTACAAGAAGTAAACAACGCAAAAGCCATAGCAACTGAGAGGTATATCATTTTATTTTTCATACTTGATAAATTATTTATAGTTTTTTTGTGGTTATTGATAGTTTATTGTTTTACAAAATTGAAAAAGACAACATCATTTTCATTAATCTTAAAATCTTTGCTAAACTTGCCTTTTGAGTCAATACTTACTTTTTCAGTCGCAAGCAAATCACCATTATTTTTTTCTTTGATCGTTTTTACTTGATTGGCTGTCAGCTGAGTTGGTTTGCCCATTGCCAGATAATCTGCGAAAGCATCATTGACTTTATATCCAACTTTGTAGATCTCTAATTTATAATTGCCTTTTGCCAAACCTTCAACTTCAATTTTAATACTTCCCTTTGGTTTTGATGGCAAATCCTGAACATAATAGGTTTGATTGTTGACAGAATCTCCTGGATGCGTGTTTGTAAAATCCCAAAATAATAATTGAACATCTCCTTTTGCATTTTTAGAAGCCCATGAAGAAGTGTCTTTGTTTTGAAGTTCTGTTTCTCCTAATTTATTTAATAAATAATAAGAGAAATAAGCTGGTTTTTTAATTCCCTGCGTATTCAATAATCCGAATCCGCCATGAAAAGGCGTGAATCGTGGCCCAGCTTCTTCAAAAATATCAGTAAAAACCCAATATGACATGGAGTTTGCGGCATTGCCAACTTGTTTTAATTTTTGCAAAATATAAGCAGCTGAATGATAACTGTCGTGAATAGGATCTGCTGGTGTATAAGATGAACTCCATTCTGTATAATGCAATTCTAATTTTGGCTTAGCCGAATTTGAAATCTGTGTACGTGAGTTGATAACATCACCGCTGATACTTGATTCATCTTTATTTAAAACGGTTCCTGTTGTTCCAAATTCATCTAAAAACCCTTGTTTTACTCCATAAGTATGTGTCGAAATAAAATCTAACGCAACATTCTTTTTTGCACAAAAATCAATTGTTTCCGGAACCCAAGCTGCTCCGGCAGTTGCTGGCCCGCCCACTTTATAAGCAGTATTTACACTTTTTATTGCGCGTGCGCTGTGCTCGTATAATTTAAAATATTCATCCTGAGTGCCCGTCCAGAAACCTGGAGATAAGTTAGGCTCGTTCCAAACTTCAAAATACCAAGTTTTTACTTCATCTGCTCCATAACGTTCTGTAAAATGCTGTGTCAGATTGCGAATTAAATCTTCCCATTTTTTATAATCTTTTGGAGGCGTAACATTTCCTCTCCACCAAAAAATCGTCTGACTTCCACTGGCCAATGCCGATGGCATAAAACCCAATTCTACAAAAGGTTTCATTTTTATGCTTAAAATAAAATCATACAAAGCATCAATATATTGGTAATTGTATTCTGGATTTCCTTTTGAATCTTCTCTGTAAACGGCCATATCATCAGACAATAAACCATGCATTCTGATGTATTTAAAATCACATTCTTTTTTGACCATTGCCAATTGCTGCTGCCAATCGGCGCGCAAACCCTCATTGGCTCTTCCGGCGCCAATACATTCTTTAAACATGGTGTTTAATTTTCCTGCCTCTTTCTTATAATCAACTTTTATGATTCGATTTTCAGCATTATTGTTTTGTCCAAACAAATTAATATTGATTAGAATTACTGTAATAAATAGTATTGCTGAAAAATTTTTCATCTGATTTTTTTATTTCCTAACAGGTTTTCGAAACCTGTTAGGTATTGTTTTACCGATCCAATATTCAAATTAATTTTAACGTCTCTGATTTAATACCTAAAATGTTTTGGAAACCTGTTAGGATATTTAAAATCTAATCTTTGCGTTTGACAATCTATAAATTACAATTTTTTAAATCTGATTGCTGTTCCTCCAGCACCGCCTAAATGTAATTTTAATGAATCTGACGCTTTAACTGTTTTCTTAGAAATTGCTATAGCAGACGGATTATGTGTTTCATCAGTTCCTTCTGCGTCAGCATAAATCTGTGCTTCGTAAGTTGCATTTGGGTCTAAAAATGATAAAGAAACATTTACATCTCTTGCATTTTCATTTGTAATAGTTCCTAAATACCAATCGGCACTGTTTCTGTCTTTACGAACTGTTGTAATATATTGCCCAATTGATCCTTCTAATACTTTAGTATCTTCCCAATCTGTTGGAACATCTTTTAAGAATTGCAATGCTGGTTTTCCTTCGTAGTTCTCAGGAAGATCGGCCATCATCTGGATTGGCGCATAAATTGTTACATACAAAGCCAATTGCTGTGCAGCCGTTCCGTGCACTCTCTTTCCTGGAAAACCTTGTTTTACCTCAACATCAAAAATTCCCGGAGTAAAATCCATTGGTCCAGAAAGCAATCTTGTAAACGGAATAATTGTTAAGTGATTTGGCGGATTTCCTTCGCTCCAAGCGTTGTATTCCTGTCCTCTTGCCGCTTCTCTAGAAACCATATTTGGAAAAGTTCTGCGCTCTCCGGTGTCTTTTATTGATTCGTGATATAAAACTGCTAAATCATATTGCGCTGCTTTTTCTAAAATATATCTGAAATAGTTTACCCCAAATTGTCCGAAGTGGTTTTCTTTCATGTTTAATTTAGACCCCACATGGCCAATTTTAACCGAGTGCATTCCTAATTTTTTATATAATGCAAAACCTTCGTCAACTTCTTTTAAATAATTAATTAAGTTAGAACCTGTTTCGTGATATCCAATTAGTGCTACTCCTTTTTTATTTCCGTAATCGACTACTTTTTCTAAATCAAAATTATCTGCACTTTTGGTGAAACTGAACATGTGCATGTGATTTTCATACCAAGCCGGCGTCCAGCCTTTGTTCCAGCCTTCGATCAATAAATGGTGAAACCCTTCTTTTGCCGTGAAATCGATATATTCTTCTGCATGTTTGGTTGTTGCGCCTTGTTTTTCGCTTTCCCAAAAAGTATATTTCCCGATATGCATTCCCCACCAAATTCCGAAGTATTTATACGGTTTAAAATAGCTTGTGTTTTTTAATTTATTTGGTTCGTTTAGATTTAAAATCAAATAAGAAGTAATTAAATCTGCTGGGGTTTCTCCAATTTGAAGCGTTCTCCAAGAAGAGGTAAAAGTGTCTTTTACGCGTACTTTTACTCCGTCAGCCCAAGGCACTAAATCTGATTTAAGTTGTGTTCCTTGTGTGTTTACCAAAGTCATACTTGCAAAATCTACCAAGTTTGCTTCGTGAAAACTCAAGGCCAATCCGCTTTTGCTTTCAATTGTAAGCGGTGTCAAAACAGTATCTAAAGTACTTACTGCTGCATCTTTAAAAAGATATTCGTCACGGTTTTCTCGGTTTGCCGGAATCCACCATGCTTTTCCATCTTCTTTTAAGTTAAAAGTCGTTTTTTCATCCATAATGAAAATACTGTCTTTTACATTTTGTTTTGGATATACATATCTAAACGCGATTCCGTCATCGAAAGCACGAAATTGAATTTGCAGCTTTCGTTTGTTGCCAGTTTTTTGCTGTAAATCAACTACTAACTGATTGTAGTGATTTCTAATGTTTTTCTTTTCTCCCCAAACTTGTTCCCAAGTTTCATCAAATGTTGAATTCTTTACACTTTTGATTTCGAAATCTGAGCTTAAATTTTCATTTCCCTTTAATAAAAAACCCATATCCGATGGTGTAATCACTTCGGTTTTTCCGTGTGAAACAGCATATTTGGGAGCGTTTTTTACTAATTCGAATTTTATTTTATTCTGCCCATTAGGCGAAGCCAATTCGTAAGCATTTTTATTTTTCTGACTATAACCAATTGTAATTGATAATAATACAGCTGGAAGAACTAGATATTTTTTCATGTTTTCTTTCTTAATTCGTCTTTTATAAATCGGATGCGAAAATCTCATCCGATTTAAAAAGACTCAACTTAAACTAACTTATTTTTTATTCTGTTGGGATTATTTTTTCTGACAGAGTAAAGGATTTTAATGATTTCTTTAAATTCTGTGTTTATTTCTCTCGCAGATTTGGCAGATCGAGCAGATTTTTCAATCTTTTTAACTTGGCTAATCTGTGGCTATTTTTTTTAAAACACATAGAATCATAGCTCTTTGGAAACTTCAAAAAGGCGTTCCACTAGTTTAAACAAACATAGACTATGTGTGAGAAACTAGTTTCTTTCTAACTTCTTTTATTCACAAATAAAAACCTATGTTTCTATGTGTTTAAATATTTTTCTCGCAGATTTTGCAAATTTTAATCCTTTTAATCTGTACAATCTGTGACTAATTTTTTTATTTAACCCACTCCGTTTTAAAAGTGGTTTTTCCTGTCAATGCATTTGGTGTTACTTCAAAATTGTTTCCACTTTTTGTGACTTTTATTTCCTGAACTGCGTCGCCTTCTGGTAAAAATACTTTGGCTGTCGCCGAAGTTGTTTTGTCGCTTGCATATACTTTTAGCGTTAATTTACTCCAATCCATATCTTTTGTAGATTGTGCCAAAGCGATATGAGGCAATGCCGTTCCGTCTTTTACTAAAACTACAATTGGCACTTCGCCTGCTTTAATTTTATGCCATCCTGATTGGTATACTTTTTTAGTTTGATAATCAATCCAAGTTCCTTCTGGAAGATAAACATCTCTTTCTGTCACTTCTTCAAAAAGCGGTGCAACTAAAATGCTTGAACCAAATAAATATTCATTATCAACCAGCCAAGCTCCGGGATCGTTTGGATATTCTACAAATAAGGCACGCATCATTGGCAATCCTTTTTGAGAACTTTCTTTCGCTTGAGCGTAGATATAAGGCATCAATTCGTAACGCATATTATCTGCTTTTCTAAATCCTTCCAAGAAATCTTTACTGTACAACCAAGGTTCACGCGGAGGTTCGCCGTGGCTTCTTACGTGCGAAGTAAACATTCCGAATGGTGCCCATCTTCTGTATAAATTCTCCGGCGATTTTGTTGCAAATCCACCCACATCATGACTCCAAAAACTGAAACCGCTTAAACCTAATGAAAGTCCGCCTCTTAATTCTGCCGACATTGCACCGTTTGTAGTTTCAGCATCTCCGCCCCAATGTAATGGGTAGCGTTGCGATCCTGCCCAAGTACTTCTCGCCCAGATTAAAGTATATCCTTTTTCTTTTTGGGTAATTTCAGCAACAGCTTTATTGTATCTTAACGGATATAAATTGTGCTCGTAGAAACCTGTACGCCCTGAATGGTAAATTCCATCTGGTGGTGCAGCTTCTCCAAAATCTACTTTAAAAACAGAAACACCTTGATCGAACAAATGCTTTAATTTTGATTGATACCAAGTTACGGTTTCAGGATTTGAGAAATCTAAAACCGCGTCTTCATAAGGAAGATTTCCTTTGCGGTCTCTTACTGCAAGATTTTTATCCATGATTTCGTTGAATAATGTATTCTTTGGTGAGAAATAAGGCAACTGCCATAAACACACGTGAAAACCATCATCTTTTAAATCAGACATCATTTTTTGAGCATCTGGAAAACGATCTTTAGAAAACTCATAATTGTTTCTCCAATCTACATCAAACCAACCTGTATCAAAGTGAATAACATCTGTTGGGATTTTATATTTACGCAAATCTTTTGCTACTTCACGTCCTTCTTTTTCAGAGAAATACGTAATACGGCTCATCCAGAAACCAAATGACCAAAGTGGTGGCATTGCTGCTTTTCCGGTTAAATCTGTGTATTGGTCTAGAATATCTTTTGGTTCACCAATGAAGAAAAATAAATCGGCTTCATCATCTCCAATGTACATTTCGTTTGCGCTTCCGTAATATCTTCCAAAATCAACAGTAATTGGCGTTGAATGGTGCATGAAAACTCCGTAACCACGGCTGCTCATATAAAACGGAACAGGTTTGTACATTGTTTCATTCTGAATTCCGTTCGCATCATCTGTCCATAAAACTACTTTTTGACCGCGTTTGTTGAATTGAGTGAAAGATTCTCCACAGCCAAATATTTTTTCATCTGGCTCTAAACTGAAAGCCGCGCCCATACTTCTTGAATAATCGCTGTTTCTGCGCACATACGAGAACGGAAGTGTTGGTGTATAGGTATTTTTAAAATCAGAATCGTGAAGTGTACTCGTTAACAATTTCCCTGTTTCATCGTAAATTTTTACGTGCCAAGGTTTTGATAAAATCTCTACAACTCCATGTTTGCTGGTATATTTATGACCGCCTTCAATTTTAGAATATTTCCATAATTCTGGATGATTTGGCGCAACACCGTTAATCAGCATTAAAGACTCTTTTTCTGGATGAAATTGTGGTCCCGAAGTGGTTTTGATTCGGATAGTTCGATCTGAAACAAACTGAATTTCAAATGGCAAAACAGGAGATTCCGCATATTCCGTTGTTGGGAATTCATTTGCCTTTTCCACATCTGGCTTCATCATCATATTGTTGAAAGCCTGACGCGTTTTATAATTGTATCTCAAATATTTTATAGTTCCTTTTCCCGTTGCCGGATCAAAAGATGCTAGTTCATCAGCAAAATAAAAAGTGTTCAGATAGTTCTGAAAATCTTTGCTGATATCTATTGGAGCGTTTAATACATCTGCGTTCTGGATCTGTGCTGATGCTTTTGGCATAGCAAGAAATCCAAACATGAAGATGGAAAACAATACTTTTAGTTGTGTGTTTTTCATTTGTTAGTAATTCTATATGTTAGTTGTCCTAACAGGTTTTGGAAACCTGTTAGGAGTGTAAATTATTATTCTGCTGTAATTACGATCGTTGCAGGTTTTAATCCATTCGCTTTAGCGGTTAATTCTAATCTTCCTGATTTAGTATCCGACTGAACAATTACTAAACATTTCCCGTTAAGCGCAGTATGTTTTGAACCTTTGTACGATTCGTGACTTACTGGATCTCCGCTGCAGACTCCCACAATCTTTCCGTTTCCTTTTAAAGAAAAGTTAATTTCGTTATTTGCTTTTGGAGCCAAAGTTCCGTTTGCATCTAAAATATCGACTGTTACAAACGACAAATCATTTCCATCTGCTTTAATCGTACTTCTATCTGCTGTCAATTTTAAGTTTGATGGATTTCCAGCAGTTTTGATTTCTGTTTCTAAAACTGTTTTTCCGTTTTTACGAGAAACCGCTTTTAATGTTCCGGCTTGAAAAGGAACTTTCCAAATTACATGCAGCTCTTCTCCTTTTTTACTGCGAACTCCAACTGATTTTCCGTTTAAGAAAAGTTCAACCTCATCTGCATTATTGTAATAAGCCCAAACGTCTACGGTTTGTCCAGCTTTCCAATTCCAATGCGGAAACAAATGCAAAACTGTTTTATTCGTCCATTCGCTTTGGTACATATAATAAACGTCTTTCGGGAAACCAGCTAAATCTACAATTCCGAAATAAGAACTGATTGATGGCCATTCATAAGGAGTTGGTTCTCCGATATAATCGAATCCGGTCCAAATGTACATTCCAGAAAGATAATCGTGTTTTTTAATAATTTTCCAAGTTGCTTCGTGCGTAGAACCCCAAGGCGCCTGCACCTGATCATAAGCAGAAACAGTGTTTCCTGGATTTCCGTCTGTAAATTTAAGATCCCATCTTACTGGCCATTTTTTAATCGAATCTGAACTTTCGTCGTAATAACCGCGAGTTTCTAAAGCCGATGTTGTTTCAGTAGCAATAAATGGTGTTTTTGGGAAATTCTTCTGATGATATTCATACGTTTGATGGGCGTAATTATAACCAATAATATCTAAAGCACCAGAAGCTGCAATTTTATTGTATTGAACTGCTGCCTTATCAAACTGCAAATCGATACCATCAAGATTCATATTAACTGGCGGATTCATGGCAGCCGTTATCGGACGTGTTTTATCGTATTGACGTGTAATGCCTGCCAATTCTTTGGCAATTATAACACCGCTTTCGTCCCACTGCTGTGGAATTTCATTTCCAATACTCCACATAAAAATACTCGGGTGATTACGGTCTCGAAGCAATTGATCGATTAAATCTTTCTTGTGCCATTTATCCCAATCATTTCCGTAATCGTATTTGGTTTTAGATTGTTTCCACATATCGAATGCTTCATCCATGACAATGAAACCCATTTTATCGCAAAGATCTAAAAGTTCTGGAGCGGGCGGATTGTGAGAAGTTCTGATTCCGTTTACACCCATTTCTTTCAAGATTTCTAATTGTCTTTCGATCGCGCGCGTATTGATTGCAGTACCTAACGGGCCTAAATCATGATGCATACAAACTCCCTTAATTTTAACTTGTTTTCCGTTTAAAAGGAGACCTTTGTTTAAATCAAATTTAAAATCCCTGATCCCGAAATTAGTTTTGTATTCGTCTATAATTTGATTATCAACCGAAATTGCTGTAACTGCTGTATACAGTTCTGGTTTTTCAACAGACCATAAAACAGGAGTTTCAACTTCTGTTTGCTGCTTAATTGTTTGATTGGCATTTGCACCAATTGTTATATCTTGAGTAACCGATGCTACTTTTGTATCTTCTTTATAAATAGTTGTGGTTACAGTTGCTTTTTTTGAAGCTGCGTTTTGATTTTGAACAGTAGTTTCAAATTGTACCGAAGCTTTTTGAACCGTAACTTTTGGAGTTGTTACATAAGTACCCCATTGTGCAACATGCAATTTATCAGTGGTTTCGATCCAGACATTTCTAAAAATTCCAGAACCAGAATACCAGCGTGAATTAGGTTGTTTTGAATTGTCAACCTTTACAATAATTTCATTGTTTTTGTCTCCGTAATTTAAGTATGGAGAAATTTGGTATTGAAAACCAATATATCCGTTTGGACGTTTTCCTAAATAATGTCCGTTTACCCAGACTTCACTATTTCTGTAAACGCCATCAAAAATGATTGAAGTTACTTTACTGCTGTCTGCGGCATTTACTTTGAATGTTTTTTTGTACCAGCCTAAACCTCCGTTAAGCGCTCCGCCTCCGTATCCGGCAGGACTTTTTTCATCAAATTTCCCTTCGATGCTCCAATCATGAGGAACAGTTAAAGTTCTCCATTTTGTTGATGCTCCAATAGTATCTTTATCTGCAATACTATCATTTAAGTGAAAACTCCAATCTGAATTAAAAGAAACTTTTCGGTTGCTGAAAGCTTCTTCTTTTTTACTGCAAGAATTGAATATTATAATTCCTGCCAACATTACTAATGACAGCCCGCTCCTTAAATACTTTCCTTTATTCTTCATTTTGATATAATTTATAGTTTTTGAAAAACAAATATAAACATACCGGTAAGCGACTGTACCAATCACCTACCGGTTAGTTTTATATATTTAAGTAAATTTAAGGTTTTGGTTTGTAATGAAACACTATTAAACAAACACCTTCGCCAGTACGGCTTTTATCTCTAATAACGGCTAATCTTAACGATGTTGCAGTCAATTCGACTACTTTTACACTATACCAGTTGCTTACATCTCCATAATAATCGCCACCGTAAAGCATTTCAACTCCACCATTAAAGATTAGTTTGTTATTTGCAATATCAAAAGTATAAGTTCCTTTTTTTGTAGTTTGCGTATCGTTTGCAATTGCAGTTTGTGTGACATTTGTATTGTATCCGCCATTTAAGTCGAAATACATTTGTCCCCAATTTTTATTTGCCATAACCCATGAATTGCTTGCATAATCTGGAAGCCAGCTCCAGTTATCTCCAGACGCTGCTGGGTAGTCTAAACCAGCCCAACCAACAGGATCTGTAAAATCTAATACCCAAGTTTTACCTGTTACCCCATTTGTAAGCATGTTCCATTTAGGATCATTAAAGTAAGTAGCATCATTTTTATCTACCAATACTTCTACAGGAGCTGCATCTACAGAGCCTCCTCTTGTGTATGCTGTGAAATAAACAGTATATTTTCCTGCGAAAGGAAAAACTACATTGTCACTGCTTTTGTTAGAATGTCCTAATTCGTTTCCGTTTCCATCAACATATTTCCAATATGGAATTACAGTTGGATCATCACTTTTTAAAGTAATTTGATTTTTATTTGCGGCATTTTGAGTTACAGAAAACTTAAGTGTCGACGGCGTTAAAGTTACCGCAGGCAAACTCTCGCGATCTTCTACAGCCTCGCATGAGAATAATAACGAACCGATGGTTACAGCAGCTATTAATATATATAGTATACGTTTCATAATCATTTGTTTTTAGTTAATTACCAACCTGGATTTTGTTTGATTGTACCATTAGAAAGTATTACTTGAGATTGTGGCAATGGAAACCAGCCTAAAGTTTCAGTTCTGAAAGTCACATTAAATTGAGAATCAGCATCTGTGTTATCGATTGCTGCTTTTGCAACATCAACTCCTTGTCTGATCAAATCGAAATAACGTTGTCCTTCAAGAGCTAATTCTAAACGACGTTCATTCAAAATAGCTGCTTTTGAAACCGCAATTCTGTGCGTTGTGTTTTTGAAAGCACGGTCACGAACTTTATCTAAATCTGCTTGCGCTAATCCGGCATTTGTTCCTAAGTTCAATTCGGCTGCCATTAATAAAACATCTGCATAACGAATGATTGCATAATCTTGGTAATTATCAATTTGGAAGTTTCCTCCGTTAGCCTCAACAACTGCAGTTCCAGCTGCATTGGTAATTGGGCAATATTTTTTCCAAGAATATCCTGTGTACTGGCGTTGTTCTCTTGCTTGTGCATCAAAATTTAAGTTTTCATCAGCATAGCTAATGATAGTTGCATTTCTACGAGTATCTCCAGCTTCATAAGCATTATATAAATCTGGATTTACAGTTGCTCCTCCCCATCCGGTTGCATATTTTCCGATAGCTCCACCACGCGGTGCAATGTTAACCTGAAAACGGTTTCCTTCGTGTAAGTCCCAGTTTCCTTTTCCCGATCCGTTAAAACGAACCGCCCAAACCATTTCAGTATTATCTTCTCCTGCAAAATTTTCAAAAGAAGCTGCAAGCCAAAGGTTCGCAAAATCAGCCACTAATCCGTGTCCGCTGTTGCTTACTGCATCATTAATATAAGTTACAGCCTGCGCTTTTGTAATTACACCAGCTAAATCAGCTTTTTTGTAATAATCTGTGTAAAACAAAAATGTTCTTGCGATATAGGCTTCAGCAGCCCATTTTGTAATACGACCGTAATTTGCATTTCCTTTTTGAGAATAATTTTCAGGACCTAAGTTATCAGCAGCAAATTTTAAATCATTTGCAATTAACGCATAAGTCACATCAGGAGTAGCTCTTGGCAATTCAAATTCGCTTGTTGTAACCGTATGGTCAAGCGGAATAATATCGCCAAACATTTTTGCTGCCTGAAAATGAAAGTGCGCTCTTAAAAAACGTGCTTCAGCTTCGTATTGTGTTTTTAAAGCGGTGTTGGCTCCCCAATTTACTTTATCTAAATTTTCTAATAAGATATTTGCTCTGTAAATTCCTAAGTAAGAAGTAGTCCAGATATTTGCATTCATATCTTTATCGATCGTGTATAAAAAGCGATCCCACTCTAAATCTCCAGCTGGATCGGCAATACCAAATCCTCCAAAGCAATCATCAGATGCCTGCTCGCTCACAATAAGCGGTCCGCCGTAAGCCTCACGCTGTAATACATCATAAACAGCAACTAATCCTTCAAAAGCATCCGCTGGCGTTTTATAAAAATTTTCAGTTACTTTATCTGTGTATGGTTCATTTTCCAAAAAATCTTCCGAACAAGCTCCTAAAACCAATAAGCTTGAAAGGGCAAATAATTTTATATATCGTTTCATCGTTTTCATAAATTAAAAGTTAACATTAAGACCCATCATGTATGTTCTAGGCTGTGGATAATATCCAACATCAATTCCTTTTGCCCAAGTTTGGTTTACGTTTCCAAAACCAATCTCTGGATCCATTCCTTTATACTTTGTAAAAGTGTAAATGTTGTTTCCTGCTACATACAATCTGAATTTGCTGAAGAAACTTAACTTGTTTGTTAATTTTGTCAAATCACATCCAATAGTTGCGTTCTTAATTCTGAAGAAATCAGCGTCTTGAACATATAAATCTGAAAATTTCGTGTAGTTTCCGTTAGGATCAGTCCCGTAAGTTACTCTTGGAACCGTATTAGAAGTTCCTTCAGAAGTCCATCTGTTTAAAACTTCTGTTGTATTATTTGTGTAGGCACGAGTTGCATCGTGAATTCCGAAAACGTTTTGACTTCCTGAAACACCGTAAGTATTGATAGAAAAATCAAAAGCTTTATAAGAAAGATCCATGTTTACACCATAAGAAATATCTGGATTTGGATTTCCGATTTCAGTTTTGTCATTCGCATCGATTTTTCCGTCTCCATTCAAATCAACAAAACGAACATCTCCAGGCGAAGCATTTGGCTGTACGCCAGCTTGAACTTCTGCTGCATTTTGGAAAATTCCCGCTGTTTTTAATCCGTAGAAATAACCCATTGGTTTTCCTACCTCAACACGGTTCATTTCATCTAAACCTTGGAACAATACATTTGATTCTCCGTGAATGATTCCTTCATTGTTTGCAATTCGAAGTACTTCATTTTTGTTTGCAGAAAGGTTTGCATTAATTCCGAAATTCCAATCTTTTGCAAAACTTTTGCGGTAACCAAGTGCAAATTCAAATCCTTTATTGCTTACATCACCACCATTAATATAAGGTGCTGTTGCTCCTGCATAAGTTGGGATAGAAGCTAAAACCAGCCAGTCTTTTGTTTTCTTATCGTAGTAATCAAAAGTTAAAGTAAAGTTTTTGAACAAAACAGCATCAAAACCGAAATCTAACTGCTCTGAAGTTTCCCATTTTAAGTTACGGTCTGAAAGCTGATCAGGGCTAGAACCTACTAACAAAGTTTCATCTCCAGTACCAAAATGGTAACTTTTATCTGTTGAACTTACCGTAGACATATAAGCAAATCTTCTAGCAAACTGGTCGTTACCATTTTGTCCCCAGCTCGCTCTAAGTTTAAATGTATTTAAAACTGCATTTTCTTTAAAAAAAGCTTCTTTATCTAAATTCCAACCTGCAGAGAAAGATGGGAAAATGGCATATTTGTTATTTGGACCAAATTCTGAAGAACCGTCTCTACGAACGGTTGCAGAGAATAAGTATTTGTTATTATAATCGTAAAGCAAACGTCCGAAGTAAGACTGAATTGCATAATCTGTACGATTTCCTGCTACTGTATTAGAAGTTTGATCTTTCGCATTACTTAAATACGCATGTTCAAAATCATCAAAAATCAAGTTTCTACCTGTACCGCTCATATAATCTGAAGTATTCTTTTTAGCAGAAGTTCCTACCAATACATCAAAATTATGTGTGTCGCTAATTGAGAATTTGTATTGCAACGTATTTTCAAAAATCCATCCCATCGCTTTTGTACCACTTTGAGTAACGCTTGAAACCGTATTATTATCATTTGAAGAAAGAGAATAAACAGGTCTGAATGAACGGAAATTACTGTCTGTCATATCAACACCAAAACTAGTTCTGAAAGTAAAATCTTTTGCGAATTTCAATTCTGCAAAAATATTTCCAACATAACGATTTACCTTTGTTTGATTAAAGTTGTTGTAATACAATGATCCAACCGGATTGCTGACATCTGCAGAAATAATAGAATGAGCAAAATCTCCATTTGCATCGTAAGCTGCATCAACTGGAGCTGCATTTAAGAAGCTTCTGATACCATTGCTGTAAATTCCTTTATCAGCAACTCCGTTGCTTTTGATATTTGATAAAGTGAAGTTTTCACCAATTTTCAAATGATTTTCAATAATTTCAGAAGTTGAGTTTACGCTAAAAGTAATACGATCGTATTGAGACTGATTATTTACACCGCCAATCATACCTTCTTGTCCGTAGTAAGACAAACCAGTAGCAATTGTAGATTTTTTATCACCGCCAGTAATCAAAAGTGAATGATTTTGTTTCATTGCACCTTCATTAAACAAGTCGTCTTGCCAGTCATGATTTGGCAATGCTGCAACCTGAGCTGGTGTGTATAATGGAGTATATCCAGAATTAACACGTGCTTCGTTGATGATTGTAGTATATTCTTTGGTATTCATCAAATCTAATTTTTTAGCAACTTGCTGAAAACCAGTATAAGAATTGAATGACACATTCATTTTTCCGTCTTTTCCTTTTTTGGTTGTAACCAAAATAACTCCGTTTGCTGCTCTTGCTCCGTAGATAGAAGCGGCAGAAGCATCTTTAAGAACATCGACCCTTTCGATAACTGAAGGATCAAGATATCCGATTCCGTTATCAACCACAACACCGTCTACTACATAAAGCGGATCGCTGTTTCCTGCAGTTCCGGCGCCACGAATATTTACCACCATATTAGCACCTGGCTGTCCTGAAGATGAAGTAACAGAAACCCCAGAAGCCTGACCTTGCAAAGCATTTACAACATCTAAACTTGCTACTTGCTGAATATCTTTACCTGAAACTAATGAAGTTGCTGCTGTATTTACCTTTTTCTTTTGTGTTCCGTATCCGATTACAACAATTTCTTTAAGTTCAGCAGTTTCAGCCTGCATCGTAACGGTTATTATTTTTTGAGTTCCAACTGTAATGTTTTGTGTTTTATATCCCATAAAACTAAATACAAGTACGTCGCCCGTTTTTGCTTCTATTTTAAAATTTCCGTCAAAATCAGTTGCTGTACTCGTTTTTGTTCCCTGTACTAAAACAGTTGCACCAGGAACTCCCATACCGTCATCTGCCGACTTTACATTTCCACTTACTGATTTAGACTGGTCCTGAGCAAAACCAGACTGCATCATAAATACGCTAAGCAACAGCGCCAAACAAAATGGAAGCATTGTTGTTTTAATACAATATTTGCTTTTCATAATAATTAAGAATTGGTTAAAATTTATAGTTAAGTTATTTTTAATCTAATTGTTGAAATCCGAATTAATTTTTATAATAGCGGTCTTCCTTTTCAAGTTGAAATTTCCATCTACGATTTCATTTTTAATTCCAAAAACAGTATCTGACCTATTTTTTTAAGTGAAGAATTATTTGCTATTTTAAAAGTTATAGTCAAAATGAATTTATCTTATGGTTAATTTGACTACAAGTGTAAAACATTTTTTCATATTAACAAAATATTAGGCAAAAAAATTTGCTATTACGATTAAACAACTATGATAATTATGGATATTTCAATAGACTGCGTTAAATTGAGATAAAAAATATTGAAAAAATAATAGTTTAGAGAATTGACAATCAATCATTTAAGGATAATTAATTTTAAGTTGTCAATTTCAACAATTTGATAAGTATCTGATTGTCAGAAAATTATTTCGTTAAAAAAAATATAAATGTTTTATCACACCAAGTATTCATTTTATTTATTTAATTTGTCAAAATTTTGATAACAAATGGTTAAAAGTGCACAGGACGATTCGGCTTTAAAAAGCGAGCAAACCGCAATGAATGCGATCACGATTGACTGTGTTATTTTTGGTTTTGACAAAGGAAGTTTAGAAGTACTTTTAGTACAGCACGGAGAAGGAATCAGTAAAGGAAAATGGGGACTTCCGGGAGGTTGGATTTATAAAAAAGAAAGCACCGATAATGCTGCGCACCGTTTATTAAATGAACTTACAGGACTTGACAATATTTATCTGGAGCAGTTAAAAGCGTTTGGAGATCCAGACCGTTTCCCGCTTCGACGCGTTATTACGATTGGATATTATGCCTTGGTAAAACGCGAAGATTATAACATTAAAGCAGGTTTTACAGCTTCTGATGCTAAATGGTATCGAATCAATACTATTCCAGATTTAATTTATGATCATAATGAAATTCTTTCTTATAGCTTAAAACATCTTCAGAATCGAGTTCGTCAAGCACCGCTTGGTTTTAATCTTTTGCCTGAAAAATTCACTTTATTGCAATTGATGCATTTGTATGAAGAAATTTTAGGCGTCGAAATGGACAAATCAAATTTTAGAAGAAAAATTCTGCACATGAAGTTATTAGTTGCGTTAGACGAAAAACAACAGGATGTTTCACACCGTGCAGCAAAACTATACAGATTTGACCCAGCGATCTACAATAAACTGACACAAAAAGGATTTAATTTTGAATTTTAACCCCAGCCTGTAAGCAATAATGAAATTTTCAGCTTCTAAAAATATGCTAAATCCAGACAGCAAAAAAGCTGCAGAAATGCCACAGCCAGCCGTTGACGGAATCACGATTGACTGCGTTATTTTTGGATTTAACAAAGCAAGCCTCGAAGTACTTTTAGTACAGCATGCCGAGGGAGAAAGTATTGGAAAATGGGGA
This sequence comes from Flavobacterium sp. MR2016-29, assembly GCF_015350695.1. Classification (NCBI taxonomy): domain Bacteria; kingdom Pseudomonadati; phylum Bacteroidota; class Flavobacteriia; order Flavobacteriales; family Flavobacteriaceae; genus Flavobacterium; species Flavobacterium sp. MR2016-29. Next base: position 37,347 of record NZ_JADKPU010000006.1, on the reverse strand, counting down.
CTTTTGGGAGGATACTTAAAAAAAGATGAAAGTGCAGATGACGCCGCACAGCGAATTTTATACGAACTCACCGCTCTAGATAATATTTACTTAGAACAACTAAAAGCGTTTACGAACCCAAATCGTGTAAGCGAACGAAGAGTAGTTACTATTGGCTATTACACTTTAGTAAATCGTGAAGATTATAATATTAAAGCCAGCTTAACGGTAATCGAAGCTAAATGGCACAAAATCAATGATGTTCCGGATTTAATATTTGATCATAACGAAATTTTAGGCTTTAGTTTAATGCAATTGCGAAATCGCGTTCGTCAAGCGCCAATTGGTTTTAATCTTTTGCCAGAAAAATTTACTTTATTGCAGCTAATGCATCTTTATGAAGAAATATTAGGAATTGAATTGGACAAGTCAAATTTCCGAAGAAAAATTCTGCACATGAAATTACTGGTTGAGCTCGATGAAAAACAGCAGGATGTTTCGCACAGAGCAGCAAAACTCTACAAATTTGACCCCGATATTTACAAAAAACTGACCGAAAAAGGTTTTAATTTTGAGTTTTAGAAGCCGTTTTAAATTTCAGAATTTAACTATCACTCTTCAACATTCCAGAATCCAAAACTTTGCGCTATCTTTGCGCCTTAATAACATGCACTAAAGCAATTGCAATAGCGCAATTTATACCCAGAAAAGACTAAAACTCGTTAAGAGAATTGATATATTAAAATGAAGAAGATACGTAACTTTTGCATTATTGCACACATTGACCACGGTAAAAGTACACTGGCAGACCGCTTATTGGGCGCTACACAAACCGTTACAGCTCGTGAAGAAAAAGCACAATTGCTTGACAACATGGATCTGGAGCGCGAGCGTGGAATTACCATTAAAAGTCACGCCATACAAATGGAATACACTTATAAAGGTGAAGAATATATTTTAAATTTGATTGACACTCCTGGTCACGTTGACTTTTCATACGAGGTTTCAAGATCTATTGCAGCCTGCGAAGGTGCGCTTTTGATTGTTGATGCTGCACAAAGTATTCAGGCGCAGACTATTTCGAACTTATATTTAGCTCTTGAGAATGATCTGGAAATTATTCCGGTTTTAAATAAAGTTGATTTACCAAGTGCCAACCCTGAAGAAGTTAGTGATGATATTATCGATTTATTAGGATGTAAATTAGAAGATATTATTCACGCATCTGGAAAAACAGGTTTTGGTGTTGAGAATATCTTAGCTGCCATTATCGAAAAAATCCCAGCTCCTAAAGGAAATAAAGACGAACCATTACAGGCTTTAATTTTTGACTCGGTTTATAACCCGTTTCGTGGAATTGAGGTAATCTTTAGAGTTGTAAACGGAGAAATTAAAAAAGGACAGAAAATTAAATTCATGGCCACTGGAAATGAATACTTTGCTGACGAAATTGGAACTTTAAAACTAAATCAAGTTCCGAAAAATGTAATTTCTGTTGGAGATGTTGGTTATTTAATTTCTGGAATTAAAGAAGCAAAAGAAGTAAAAGTTGGTGATACATTGACAGATGCCAAAACGCCAACAACTAATATGATTACAGGTTTTGAGGATGTAAAACCAATGGTTTTTGCCGGAATTTATCCTGTTGATACGGAAGATTATGAAGATTTGCGTTCTTCTATGGAGAAATTGCAATTGAATGATGCTTCGCTGGTTTTTACACCTGAAAGTTCTGCAGCGTTAGGTTTTGGTTTCCGTTGTGGCTTCTTAGGAATGCTTCACATGGAAATTATCCAGGAACGTTTAGAGCGTGAGTTCGATATGACTGTAATTACTACAGTTCCTAACGTTTCGTATTTGGCTTATACCAAAAAAGATCCTGAAACTGCGTTTGTAGTAAACAATCCTTCTGACTTGCCTGAACCTTCTCGTTTAGACAGAGTTGAAGAACCATATATTAAAGCCACAATCATTACAAAAGCTGATTTCGTAGGAAACGTAATGAGCCTGTGTATTGAAAAACGTGGTCAAATTACAAATCAAACTTATTTGACTACAGAAAGAGTTGAATTGAATTTTGATATGCCTCTGGCCGAAATTGTATTCGATTTTTACGATCGTTTAAAAACCGTTTCTAAAGGTTATGCCTCTTTTGATTACTCTCCTATCGGAATGAGGACTTCAAAATTGGTAAAACTGGATGTTCTTTTGAATGCACAGACTGTTGATGCACTTTCAGCCTTGATTCACGAAGACAACGCTTACAACATTGGTAAAAAAATGACCGAGAAATTACGCGAATTGATTCCGAGACAACAATTTGACATTCCGATTCAAGCTGCAATTGGAGCAAAAATTATCGCTCGTGAAACGATTAAAGCACTTCGTAAAGACGTTACCGCAAAATGTTACGGGGGAGATATTTCGCGTAAGCGTAAATTGCTGGAAAAACAGAAAAAAGGTAAAAAACGTATGAGACAAGTAGGAAACGTTGAGATTCCGCAAGAAGCTTTTATGGCTGTTTTGAAATTGAACGACTAGATTTTTATTTTTAGAAGAAAGAATAAAGAGAATAGAATAGAGATAAAACCCGATGACGAAAGTTGTCGGGTTTTTTACTGCTCTCAAATTATTTCAATTCAAAAAATTTAATACTATTTTTTTTATAAGTAAAAAGCAATAGATTTACTCTACTAATTAACGATACCATATGATAGAAACTTTACTTAAAGCTAGATTGCAAATTATTTTGTTTATTTCACTTCTAACACCAATATTTGCGAATGCAGGAACTAAATCTATTATTTCTGATTTACGCATTTTTTCCAGTATAGAAAATTCCTTTTCTCATTCAATTGCAGATACAGAAGCTCCAACCGCTCCTACAAATTTAGTGGCAACACAAATTACAGCATCAAGTGTAACTTTATCTTGGACAGCTGCTATAGATAATGTAGGTGTTGTGTCTTATGACATTTATCAGGGAGTCAATATACTTATGGGAAATTCAACGGCAACATCTTTTACTGTTACTCCTTTATCTTCAAATTATAGTACTAGTTTTAAAATAAGGGCCAAGGATGCCGCGGGAAACGTTTCAGTTGCAAGTGTTTCACTTTCGATTAAAACGCTAGACATAACGGAGCCAACTATACCAACCAAATTAACAGCTTCAGGAGCAACTGCTACGAGTATCAATTTATCATGGGCAGCTTCAAAAGATAATGATGCTGTGGCTGCTTACGATATTTATCAAGGTGGCAGTTTGCTTGTTGGAACTTCAACTACCACAAACTTTACCGTTACAGGTTTAGTCCCAAACAACATTTACACTTTTACAGTAAAAGCCAGAGATGCTGCCGGAAATGTTTCTCAGAAAAGTGTTGCTGTTTTATTTGAAACTGTAGATACGCTGCCACCAACAACACCTAGTGTAATTACTACGGAAATTAACCCAACATCTATAAATTTATCGTGGATTCCATCAACAGATAACAGAGGGGTTACTTCGTATGAGATTTTTAAAGATGGCTATCTTGCTGGTACATCAACATCGGCTAATTTTAATGCCACACTATTACAAGCCAATACAAAGTATTCTTTTACAATAACAGCAAAAGATGCTGCCGGAAATACATCTCCTTTAAGCGCCGTAATTACTGTAACTACAGCACCTCCTATTCCTGCTTATTGTGTTTCTACAGGCTTTAGCAGCTCTATACCTATGTCTATAAGCAGAGTACAAGTTGGCTCTCTTGACACCAAACAAGATGCATCACAAAGTGGCAACAGTACGTCGCCGACTACAGATTTAAAGAAAGGAATATCATATAGTATTACCCTTACTGCAACTGAATATATTAGCGGTCAAACTCAGTTTGGTCAACGTTATGCTGTTTGGATCGATTACAATAAAGATTTTGATTTTAATGATCCTGGAGAATTGATTTGGAATCAAGAAGTTACTACAACTTCACCGGTAATAGGTACTTTTCTAGTTCCTGAAAGCGCAATTAGTGGAGAAACTAGAATGAGAGTAACAACTCAAGGTGATGCTGTTGGCATTCCTTATCCTTGTGGAGATTACACTGGCACTTACAATTATGGACACACTTTTGATTATACTGTAAATATTATAAATTCCTCTAATGATCCTAATGCATCCTCACCACCAACAAATCTAGTCGCGTCAGGTACTACTTGGACAACAACTGATTTAGCATGGCTCGCGCCTGCAAATACAGCAGATATTGTTGGCTATGAAATTTACAAGGAAGATGTTTTGATTGGAAATTCGCAAACCACCAATTTTTCCGTTACTGGTTTAATGCAATTAAGAGCCTATTTATTTACAGTAAAAGCAAAAAAATCTGACGGGACAGTCTCGAAGTCTAGCACTCCTGTATTTATTAAAACACTACGAGCTCCAAATCCTAGTGTTCCAACAAATTTAAAGATTACGGATGTAAGTGCTACTAAAATTGACATCTCATGGAGTCCCTCAGTAAGCAGTGGCGATATAACTTACTATATTTATCTATCGTACGGGTCGCTTACCAATCAATCCTTTGGCTCAACGAAAAATCCTTATTTCACGATCAAAAGTCTTGGTCCAAATAGAGATTATACCGTTACGGTACAAGCAGTTGACGAAGCATCAAATAAATCGCCAATGAGTGATAGTATTAAAGGCACTACCTTAAACTATGGTCCCGCTCCACTGCCTGCGACAGATCTAACGGCAACAGAAATTACAACCTCATCAGCAACGCTAACATGGACACCATCGAAAAATGGCACACCTATAACATCTTACATAATCTATAAAGATGGTCAAAAAATTGGCACAGTTGATGGCAACATAACAACTTTTAATGTAACTGGATTGGAAAGTGAGAAAACATATTCGTTTATTGTTGAGGCTGTCCTTAATGATGATTCCTACACTTCTAAAAGCGGTACGCTAACAATTCAAACTGTCGCATTGCTAAAATACTGCATTCCTGGGGCAACAATTGGAAAAAAAGACTACATTTCAAATGTTGATTTTGGAGCAGTCACTCACTTTTCTGGTTCATCCAGCTATGAAGATGTTACGATTTACACCGCTTCAATAACTCCCGGGCAGGAAACCTCTATTATTACAACAATTTATAAAAGCAGTCCACAAACTGAATCTAATGGATTTGCAATTTGGATTGACTTTAATGATGATAAAGATTTTGATGATGAAGGTGAATTGGTATGGAGTTCAACATACAAAAATATCTCAACCCTAAACTTTGATGCTGTTGCAAATTTTACGATTCCTACTACTGTAACTCCGAGAAAAACAAGGCTAAGAATTGCCATGAAGCAAAATGGAATTCCAACATCATGCGAAAAATTTCCTTATGGAGAGGTTGAAGATTATTCAGTCACTATTAAAAAACCAATAGTAGAATTTGAAGCTCCAACTGCACCCACAAACCTAACAGCATCGAACATCAAGTCATTCACAGCTAATTTGTCCTGGAAAGCTTCGACAGACAATATTGGCGTTGCCACTTACGAAATTTATAAGAATGGTATTCTTACAGCAAGTACCTCTAATACAGAATATATAGTTACAGGCTTGAATTCGCAAACCGCTTATTCGTTTACTGTAAAAGCTAAAGATTATACTGGAAACAGCTCTTTAGAAAGCAACACTGCTTTAGTGACTACCTTGGCGGCTGATATAATGGCTCCAACACCTCCATTAAATCTTACCGCAAGCAATACCACAAAAACAGGAACAATATTATCATGGACAGCATCAACAGATAATGTAGGCGTTGTTAGTTATGAGGTTTATAAGGATTACTCTTTACTTGAAACAATATCTACAACAACTTACAATGTTTCAAATTTAAAATCAAACTCAATTTATACTTTTACTGTAAAAGCCAAAGATGAAGCGGGAAATGTTTCTGAAGCTAGTACTAAATTAATGATAACCACTCTGGGCCAGGATGTAACGCCTCCAACTGCGCCAACAGATCTTATAGCCTCTAACACTACAAAATCAGGAACTACTTTATCATGGACAGCTTCGACAGATAATATTGCAGTTACCGGCTATAACATTTATTATCTGGATAATGTTCTTTTTGCTACAACAACAAATACGACTTATACTTTTACGAATTTAATAGCAGAACAAAGGTATTCGTTTACTGTAAAAGCAAAAGATGCTGACGGAAATTTATCTGACGCCAGCAAAAATGTTATAGTAGATACTTTACCGGAAGACTCAACGCCTCCAACAGCACCAAAAAATCTTACTGCGACAACTAACGGAACAACAACAATCTTAACTTGGACAGCTTCTACAGATAATGTAGGTGTAACCAGTTATGAAATTTATATTGATAATACGCTGATTGCAACGTCTACAACAACAACTTATACCGTTAAAAATCTAACATTAGGAAGGGATTATTTATTTACCGTTAAAGCAAAAGACAGGGCAAAAAATTTATCTGATGCGAGTAATACTGTAACTGTAACTACCGATAAAGAAATTTTATATTGTACTTCTGCTGGAACAGATACAGAAAAAGGACACATTAATAAAGTACTCTTAAACTCAATAGACAATACAACAAAAGGAGGAATTGGAGGATATTCTGACTTCACGACAATATCTACAAATTTAGCAAAGGGTCAAAGCAATACGATTACTATAGAAACTTGGACTTCAAACGGCAAATCAAATGTGTTTGCTGTTTGGATTGACCTAAATGGAGATAAAGATTTTGAGGATGCCAATGAATTAATTTGGAGTTCAGCTCTGGTAACTTCAACAGCTGTAACAGGTAATTTTACAATTCCAAATACTGCTGTCAACGGATCGACAAGAATGAGGATTTCTATGAAACAAAACGGAACTCCTGCCAGTTGCGAAACATTTGCTTTGGGAGAAGTCGAAGATTATACTGTAAATATCCAATCAAATCTTTCTGTCGAAGATCATGACACTTCAAAGAATCTTGGTTATATTTTGCATCCAAATCCAGCTCATGATAAATTGTTTGTCAGAATTCCTGAAAATAAAACAGCAACATACAAGATAACTAATGTAGTTGGTCAAAATATTGATGAAGGCAAAGTTGATGAAGCTGGCATTAATATTAGCAGAATTGGCTCAGGAATTTATATTATAGAATTGAATGATGGAGAAAAATCAGTTTTCAAGAAATTTATAAAGAAATAAAAATTTTCAAATAAGATAAAAACCTCGCAAACAGCGAGGTTTTTTATTTATGCTGATGGCTTGGTAAAAGACCAGCCAGACATAACTAGATCATGAATAAATTGGTTTGTTTCAGCACCATCTTTCATTGTATAGATTCCTTGATTACTCGTATATGTCTCCGTTAATTTTGGAGCCAATAAAACTGCGCCAATAAAAATTCCAAAAAGCCCAAAGACAATTGAGAAAGGATTAAAACCAAAAAATAAGTAAATGATAAAAACTAAAACAAATGCAGATATCCCGAGACTAACCCAATTTGCTTTGCTTTGCGTCGAAATATGGATTTTTTTACAAGAGGAACATCGTGGTACTCCAATCGTGATTGCTGCATATTTTACAGATCTGTAGACAATAAGGTTTGTTCTGTCATTAATTGCATAAAGAGATACAAAACAGCAATCATTAATACTTTTCATTTCTGCTTCTCCGCAATAAGTACATTTATTGTTAAGAGGTTCAAATCGTGTGTGAGTTTCATTAAAAGTGTAATTTTCTATCATATATTTTCATTAAAACTTATTTGTCATATTTATTCAAAAATAGCATTTTGAATTAATTATTAAAGACTTTCTTTTTATTTCCACATTAAAAACTCTGTATCTTTGAACCTCTCAACCCTCAAAAAAAATCATGCTCGACGAAACCCCAAAACGATTTGATCGAATTGTCGCCATTCTGATTCAATTACAATCTAAAAAAATTGTAAAAGCTCAGGAATTGGCTGATCGTTTTGATTGTAGTTTGAGAACTATTTACAGGGACATTCGAACTCTTGAAGCTTCCGGAGTTCCTATTTACAGTGAAGCCGGAGTGGGTTATGCTTTAATGGAAGGTTATAGATTGCCTCCAGTTATGTTTACGCGCGAAGAAGTGAGCAGTTTTATTGCTGCAGAGAAATTAATGCAGAAATTCACTGATCCATCTCTTGGGTCACATTACGCTTCTGCCATGTATAAACTCAAATCGGTTTTAAGAAGTACGGATAAAGATTGGCTTTCGAATATTGAATCGAGAGTAGTTATGCAAACTGCCGAACCCATGTTTAATGACAGTTCTCCTAATACTTTAGCCGTTTTGTTTGAAAGTATTGCGGAGAAAAAGCAAGTTCTTTTAACTTATAAAACCTTGGAAGCCGAAGAAGCGAGCAATAGAAATATTGAGCCTGTTGGTGTTTTTCATGATAACAATAATTGGTATTTTTTAGGATATTGTCATTTGAGGAAAGATTATCGCCAATTTAGAACCGATAGAATTCAGGGAATTCAAAAAACAGATTACGATTTTACAATAGAACACGATTCTTTAGAAACATATTTAACGAAAACAGAAACGATACCAACGACAAAAGTTCGCATTTTAGTCGATAAAAAAATTGCCTGTTACCTTCGTTATGAACAAAAATATCATGGATATGTTTCTGAAAAAGAAGTAAACGGACAAATCGAAATGACCTTTATGTGCAGAGATATAGAAAGCGGTTTTCCACGGTGGTTTTTAATGTTTGGAGATTACGCTAAAATCTTAGAACCGGAAAGACTTAAAACTAGAACTTTAGAATTGTTGGAGGTTAATCGAAAAAGACTTTTATAAAAAAACTCCTAGAGAAGAATTTGATTTCATCTTTTAGGAGTTTTTTGTTATAAATTCTAAGGTTTTATCTTTCCCAGAAAAAAGGAGGCTCAATATTTAAAGCTCTTAAATACACATATCCTTGTCCGCGGTGATGTACTTCATTATCAATAAAATATAATATATTCTGTATAACAGGAAATTCGTATTGACCAAACAGATTAAAAGTTTCACTAAAATCCTCAACCGACAGTTTTTCCCAATATTTATTAATTTCTAAAGTTGCTTCGTCCCATTTTTCAAGATATTGCGCTTTAAAAATCAATTTTTCCGATTCCTCTTCGGTAAAAGCTTTAATTTCTTTATTTACAATTCCTTTTAAGCCCGGAACTGCAATTGCTAAAAGTTCATCTACTAATTTTGCAAAAGGTCTCATTCCGCCAATCGAAAATTCAAAAAAATCCTTCTCCGGAAAAACTTCGATAATTCGGCGTGTAAGTGCGCGGTGTCCTTGCCAGTGTTTTAATAAATCTTCTGAACTGATTACTTGTGCATGTGCTTCTAATGTTTTCATGATTTTAAAGTTTTAATTTGTTTAATACTTCAAAATTATTGAGGGTCGGTGACAACAGTTTGTCAGCAGGAAAAAATATTTTACTTTATTTCCTAAACTCACAATTCATAATTAACAATTAAATTTATTTATTCTTCAGCCATTCAAACAAACGGTTGGCATCTTCAAATTTAAATAATTGCGTTCCTTCATTCATGGTCGCGGCTGATCCACAGGCAACACCCCATCGAATTACTTCTTTCAAATCTTTATTTTGAGATAATGCCCAAACTATGCCCCCAACCATACTGTCTCCTGCTCCCACAGTACTTTTTTTAGCAACATTTGGCGCAGGTACATATTCGTAACTGTCCTTAGTAACCAGAACTGCACCTTGAGGCCCGAGTGAAACTACGACAATTTCTGCTCCGCCTTTGGCAATTATTTTTTTTGCGGCATCGTTTACTTCTTCCATTTCAAGGCGCTCTACTCCTACTAATTTTGCGAGTTCTCCAACATTTGGTTTTATAAGATAAGCACCCGTTTCTAAAACTTTCTTCAAGGCTTCTCCGGAAGTATCAACGACTAATTTAGAATTTGATTTTTTAGCAATTTCAGCCACTCTTTGATAAAAATCATCAGATAAACCTTCGTTCAAACTGCCACTTGCCACCAAAAACTTAGGTTTTAATTCTGAAATGGTTTTTAAAATCTTTTCAACCTCAACATCAGCTAAAACATCGCCCGAAAATCCAAAACGATATTGCGAATTTGTATGATCATCAACAGCAATAAAATTTTCTCTTGTTGCCGTTTCCGTTTCAATAACTTCAAAATCAATTTTTTCTTTTTTAACCAAATCTTTAAGCATTTCTCCTACAGGTCCGCCAGAAGTAAAGACAGCAAGAGAACTTCCGCGCAAGCGAGAAATTGCTTTTGAAACGTTTATACCACCGCCTCCAGCATCAAACTGAGGGTCTTTGCATCTAATTTTCTGCTCAGCAATTAAACCAGAGAAATGTGTGCTCTTATCTACGGAAGGGTTTACGGTCAAGGTAACTATATCAAATGATTTCATATTTTTTTATTGTGAAAATGGTTTCTATTTATGAGATGTATATGCAATTTACTAAAATTAAAACCGATAATCACTTTTGGACAAATAATTAATCTTAACGAAATAAATCATAAAAAACTGACATTCATGGTATTAAAAATAAAATCATTCGTATCTTTAATAACCCCAATTAATAAAAATAAGAATTATGAGAGCAACTCTATTTCTTCTTTTATTATTTTATTCGACTATATCTTTGTCACAGGGGATCGTTGTCGACACTACAACTTTGACTATACCTGAACTGATTCGCGAAGAATTAATGCAGAATGCCTGTGCCAACGAAAATAACTTCAAGTTCTCATCACATCTGGGCATTGGTAAATTTACAAGTACGAATCCTAACTTTCCCATTTCAGAAGGAATCATTATTCGTAATGGAATCGCCAAATATACCGAAGGAAACTATACTGGCAATAATGAAAGCAGTCAATTGAATACTGCCAATGACAGCGATCTGCAGGTTATCAGTGACAGCAACGGACAAATTGTTCCGATCACAGATGTAAGTTTTGTTCAGTTTGATTTTACGCCTTTATCGAGTAATTTTAGTTTTGAGTTTCTTTTTGCTTCGAATGAATATGGCGAATTTCAATGTGGTTTCAGCGATGTTTTTGCATTTATACTGACTGATTTAACTACAGGAACTACCACTAATCTTGCTGTAGTTCCGGGAACAAATACGCCTGTTTCAGTCAAGAATATTAGAGATCAACAATATAATTCTTCCTGTTTATCTGCCAATGCCAATTTATTTGACCATTATAACGTAAATAATCCAGCAAATTCGGCCATAAATATGAGAGGTGAGACCAAAGTTCTAATGGCTTCGTCAACTGTAATTCCAAATAGAACTTACAGCATCAAACTGGCAATTGGCGATTACAATGACAGCAATTATGATTCTGCAGTTTTTATAAAAGGGGGCAGTTTTATGACCAATATGGATTTGGGTCCAGACAGAAATATTTGTCAAGGCGAAAAAATCACACTTCAATCAGGACTTATCGGGAATTATACCTATATCTGGACTTTAAACGGAACCGTTATTCCTGGAGAAACAAGCAGTTCTTTAACGCTAGATAAAGCCGGAACTTATGGCGTTACGGCAACACTTTCTGGCTGCGTTATAAAAGATGAAGTCGTGATTAGCGATTTGGCGATTAAACCTCCTAAGAATTTGATTGCCTGCTATACCGAAAACGGTATCTACCAATATGACCTAACTCAAAATAATGCGACTGTCTTAGGTGTTAATCCGGCAGAATATTCACTTTATTATTTTGCTTCTTTGACTGCTGCCAATGCAAACGGCCCAATAATACCAGAAAATCAATTGAACTCTTTTACCAGCTCTGGCAATCAAACTATATACATAAAAGCGGTACCAGTTAATAATAGAAATACGTTTTGCAATAATCTAATCTCATTTGATTTGTTGGTGACCGCTCCAATCAACGTTGTAAAACCGCCAGACTTGAGTGTTTGTGATACCAATTCAGGAAGAGTACGAGTTGATTTGACTGTTCAAGAACCGGCTATCTTAAATGGATTAAATCCATCAGATTATAAAATTATATATTACACAAGCCAAACAGATGCAAACAATGGCAGGAACAGTATACCAAATCCAACCGTCTTTATTACTTCTTTAGCTCAATCACCACAAACCATCTGGGTTCGAGTTCAAAATATTTCGAGCTCAGTTTGTTATACTATAGTAAATTTCGATATCATAATTAATTCGCTTCCGAATGTAGATGCTCTTCCAGATGTTATTGCCTGCAACAGTTATACATTGCCGCCAATCACTTTTGGAAATTATTATACTGGTCCAAGCGGAACGGGAACCAAATTGAATGCTGGAGATGTTATTACAAAAACTGGAGTATATTACATATACAGTGGTTCAACTAGTAATAATTGTACCAATGAGAATTACTTTAATGTAACCTTAGTTTATGAACTCTCATTTGCAAAAGAAGCTTGTGGAGCATACATTGTTCCCCGAGTAGCTGCGGGCGGTTTTTTTACCGAACCTGGTGGCCGGGGAGATCCTATTCCAAACGGCACATTATTTACTACTGATCAGACCATTTATTATTATGCCGTATTTAATGGATCAGTTTGTCGTGACGAAGCTGTGCCATTTATTGTTCATCCCCTGCCACCGATAGACAAACCAAGTAATGTAGTGACTTGCGATTCGTATACACTGCCTTCTTTAGTTAATGGAAATTATTACACTGCAGCTGGTGGCGGTGGAACTTTATTGAATGCTGGAACGAATATAACTTCAAGCCGAACCTTATTTGTTTTTGCAAATGACGGAAGGTGTACCAATGAACATTCTTTTAAAATTGATATTGTTGATTCTTCAATCTTTGTTCCAATTACGCAATGCGGCAGCTACACTTTGCCAGCAGTTGAAATAGGAGGTTATTATGATAGTCCTGGTGGACAAGGAAAAAACATTCCTTCTGAAACCATTATTACCACCTCACAAACCGTTTATTATTATGTCGCCACTACAACTTCTAACAATTGTACAAATAACCTTAAATATGACATTACCATAAAACCCTTGCCTTTGGTCGATATGCCTAGCAATAGGCTTGAATGCAAAAGTTATATTTTGCCTCCCTTGATAAATGGCAATTATTTTACTGGTACAAATGGCGGAGGAAATTCGTTAAAAGCTGGAGACATAATCACTTCAACACAAACCATCTATGTTTATTCCGTTGGAACAGAATGCAATAATGAACATAGTTTTATTGTCGAAATTAGAAAGCTTCCCCCAGTTGATAGTTTTACTGATGTCGTTACCTGTGCAGATTTTAAACTGCCTGTATTGAAAAATGGTCAATACTACACCGCTACAGGAGGCCCAAATGGTTTGGGAACTCAAATTGCTGAAGGAACAAGCATAAAAACAACTCAAACTGTTTATATTTATAATGAATGGCCTGATTTTAAAACGTGCACTAATGAAACTTTTTTTAAAATCAATGCCAACGGAATAGATGTTGGAACTTTCGAAAATATAAATGTTTGCGACAGCTACACTCTTCCACCATTAAATTTAGGCAATTATTTTTCACAGCCTGGAGGCAAAGGTCCCATTATTCCAGCGGGAACTGTTTTAACTTCCTCACAGACAATCTATGTTTATGCGATTGTGGGAACGCGATCGACTTGCACGAGCGAAAAGAGCTTTTCTGTTACCATTTCTATAACGCCCATACTGGTCAGTACACCTGATGTTGCCATTTGTGAAAGCTACACATTGCCTCCCTTACCGATTCGAAGTTATTACTATAGCGGACCAAGTGCGACAGGAACGCAATATTTTGCTGGTCAACAAATAAAGACCAACCAAAAAATGTATATCTATGCTTTTCCAGCGACAAATCAGACTTGTGCTTCTCAAGATGATTTTAATATTACGATTTACCCTTTAAAAGATTTGCCAATAAATGGCGGCATAATTTGTGTCGATTACCAAACCGGAATTTTACTGAGCCCGGTACAATTAGATTCCGGACTTAACTCGAATATTTATACCGTTGACTGGTTTTTAGAAGGCAGTAAAATAAGCACGGGACCAGCTTATACAGCCATCAAAGAAGGAACTTATACCGTTGTAAGTACTAAAATTACACCTAATATTGGTGACGATTGCGGTTATAGCACAACCACAGTTATCGTCGAAAAATCAAGTCCGGCAATTGCAACCGTTACTGTTACCGATGCTTTTGAAGATAATATCGATATAATTGTAAACTTAACAAATGGATTTGGAACATACGAATATCAATTAGATGATGGCAGTTTTCAAACCAGCAATGTTTTTTCGGATGTTGATTCCGGAGAGCATGTTATTACAATTAAAGACATAAAAGGAAATTGTGATGATCAAATTTTAATTGCCAACGTTCTAAAATATCCTAAGTTTTTCACTCCAAACAACGATGGTTTTCATGATACTTGGAACATTACAGATCTCGCTTTTCAGCCTGACGCAGTAATAAATATTTTCGACCGCTATGGTAAATTCCTAAAACAGCTCAAACCTTCTGGACCTGGATGGGATGGTAATTACAATGGAAGTCCGCTTCCTTCCAGTGATTATTGGTTTCAAGCTTTTTATACCCAAAACGGCGTGTCTCAAATATTTAAATCTCATTTCACTTTAAAAAGGTAATTATTTGATGCCGTGGTTTAATGAAATTATCCTTTATCTGATAATTATAGCTATTAAACTATCAACTTTGTACCTTTGCAGCTAAATAACTTTTGGAACTTAAAATAATGATCGAAGATAAAAATCCGCAACGTACCAGTATAGCGCAATTAGGCGAGTTTGGTTTAATTGAACATTTAACCAAAAATTTTGATGTTACTCAGGAATCTACTTTAAAAAGTATAGGTGATGATGCAGCAGTTCTTGATTTCAAAGATAAAAAAGCAGTTGTTTCTACAGATTTGCTAATCGAAGGTGTTCATTTTGATTTAGCTTATATGCCTTTAAAACATTTAGGTTATAAATCAGTAGTTGTAAATCTGTCTGATATTTGTGCAATGAATGCCAAACCAACGCAAATAACTGTTTCTGTTGCCGTTTCTAATCGTTTTCCTCTAGAAGCTTTAGAAGAATTATTTGAAGGAATTACACACGCCGCAAAAGAATATAAAGTTGATGTTATTGGAGGAGACACTACCTCGTCTCAAAAAGGATTAATTATCAGCATTACCGCAATTGGTGAGGCTAACGAAGATGAAATCGTATACCGAAATGGAGCTAAACAAACTGACTTATTAGTTGTTACCGGAGATATCGGTGCTGCTTACATGGGATTACAGGTTTTAGAACGAGAAAAACAGGTTTTTCAGGTAAATCCTAACAGTCAGCCCGATTTAGATATGTACAGTTATTTAATCGAGCGCCAGTTGAAACCGGAAGCAAGAAAAGATGTTCGTACTTTATTGCACGCGCTTGAGATAAAACCAACTTCTATGATTGATATATCTGACGGATTATCATCAGAAATTATTCATTTGTGCAAACAGTCTAAAGTGGGATGTAATTTATATGAAGATAAACTGCCTTTAGATCCGCAATTTATTTCGACTTGCGAAGAGTTTAATATTGACAGTACAACAGTTGCTATTAATGGCGGCGAAGATTATGAATTACTATTCACAATCGATATTAACGATTTTGACAAAATAAAAGGAAATCCAAACTTCTCAATTATCGGCCACATGGCAGATGAAAGCGAGGGAATTCATTTGGTAACCCGTGCTAATACAAAAATTGCTCTAAAAGCAAGAGGCTGGGATGCTTTGAGTGAGTAGTTTTAAAAATTTCAAATAAAAAAATTCCAAACTCCAATACTATTATACATTGGAATTTGGAATTTTTTTATCTGAAATTTTATATTTAGAAAAGCCCTTTGCTTTTTGCTTCTTTTACCAATTCTTCATCAGAGCCGGATTTTATTTTAAGAAGTTCTTTTAAATTGATTCTGCGCTTTTCGATTGCGTTTAAGGAAATAGGAATGTATTGAGACATTTCTTCAACTTTCGTTCCTTTTGACAAATGAAATAAAATCTGTTTATCAAACTGATCAATTTCAATTGAATTATGAGGTGATTGATTCAGCATTTTTACAACAGACTGACTGTAATATTTTTCGTTTTTAATTACCTTATCAAAAGCAAAAAGCAACTCATCAAAAGTGAGATCATTTTTTATGATCAGTCCATTGGGCTGAATGGTTCTGATAATTGTTTTTATCTTAAGAAGTTCTGTATACATTGTTAGCAAGATAATCTTGCAATATGGCATTTTTTTCATGATAAGCTTTGCCAAATCTTCTCCAGAATAAAGCTCTTTCTCTTCATATGCTGGCATACTGATATCTAGAAAAGCAATATCAAAATTTGGAGTTGCTTCATCTTCAAGCAAATCATAGGCAGATCTGCAGTCGTAAGCTTGCGAAATAACAAAGTCATACTCTTTTGGATTATACCGCGTAATTGCATTTTTATATCCCTCAATAATAAAAGGGTGATCATCTACGATTAGAATATTTCGCTTAATTGTTTGCGAAGATGAGGCTGTAAGGTCAAATGTCATTATTATGCAGGTTAATTTTTTGATCTATTGGGACTTTAACTATTAGAAGTGTTCCTTCTCCTTTGGCAGATTTTATCGTAACTGTACCCTTACATTCTGTCGCTCTGTATTGAATATTATGCAATCCTATACCATTTTTGGTTCTTTTTGTATTAAAACCTATACCATCATCCAGAATAGATAAAACCAAATGATCTATCTCGCTTTTAAATTCAACCCTGATAATATTTGCTTTAGCATATTTATTACAGTTTTGAAGCGCTTCCTGCACTATTCTGTATAAATTAATTTTAACAGCATTGCTGACCAATTCCCATTTTATATGAGAATCAAATTTTGTAATTAATTCTGAATCGTACGTGTTCTGCTGATTTTCAAACAGTTTCGACAAAATTGCCACAAAATTATTAATTAATTCTGATTTTTCTCTATTTAAATCATGCGAAATTTCTCGTATATCTTCTTCTATGTGTTTAAGTTCTGTTAAGTATTTTTTTCTTTTTGGAGCTGCCTGCGCTTCATCTATTTTATCTAAACTGTCTAAACTTATTCTCACGCCAAACATTCGGCCCAAAACACCATCATGAAGCTCTTGCGCAACTTTTTTCTTCTCTTTTATACGAGTCAGCTCGATGTCATTTTGCTGCGAGATCATCAAATTATAAATATCTTCATTGGCAATCTGCTGTTGCTGTTTAAAAAGCAATTCACGATTCTTTGCCTGCTGTGTTTTGTATACATAGAAAAATAACCCCGCTAATGTACAAATACTAAAAACATATACTAATGTTTTATTCTTTTCCTGCAAATTCGAATTTTGATCTTTTATTTCGTTTGTTTCATATTCAATACGGGAAAATTTCTCTCCCATTTTGCGTTCTGATTTCAGCATTTTTTCATTTAATCGAATGTATTCCTTTGAATAAGTCGAAGCATTTCTTGGGTCAACAATTGCAACTTGTTTAAGAGCATCTATCGTATTCCCTATTTTATTTGAATTTCTGGCTAAAATTAATGCTTGTTTTGAAAATTGAATTGCTCTAAAAGTATCTCTTTTAAAAGCAAAGTATTCAGACAAGTGAATCTTATTTGAGATTATTCCAGATTTTAATCCCAGACTGTCTCTTATTCGCAAAGCTTTAAAAAACTGATCAGGAAGTCCGTCTGATTCTTTTAATTTAAATTTGGAATACGCCAAATTATCTAATAACATGGCATATAAAACTACCTTTTCCTTAAAAAGATTTTTTTCCTTTAATCCGCGTTGAAAATATTTTTTGGCCTGCTCATAATCGCGCATACTGATATAAACAAATCCTATATTATTTAACGAAGTTGCTCTTAGCTGAAGTTCTGATGGTATAGAATTATCATTTAAAACTTCTAAAGCTTTATTATGAAATTCTAATGATTTTGTATATTCTTCTCTGTCGCTATATAATATGCCTAAAAGATTATAACACTCATAAAGTAAATCATTAACATTCTTTTGTTTTTTTAAAATACTTAATGCTTTAAAAACAGCAATTTCACTTTCAAAAAAATCTCCTTCGTTGTACTGAAGGCTTGCTTTGCTTAAGAATGCTTTTGCTAAATTATAATCATCATTAATTTGCAAATAGATTTTTTGAGCTCTAAAAAAAAACAAAAAAGCACTATCTGCGATTCCTTCAGAACTATAATAATCTCCCAAATAAGTATAAGCTTTTGCTGTGCTAACAGAATCTTTTGCACTTTTGGATCTTTCTAGGACTAAATGTGATATTTGCTGATATGATTTTAAATCATTCATATTATAATATCGATTAGCAATTTTAAAAAGATTAACTCTATTCATTGAATCATTTTCTTGATTGCTAACAATAGAAAAAGCTTTATGGTTATATTTTTGCTTGTAGTCATAAGACAAATTAATATCATTAGCCAATGATAGGTATGTTGAAAGACTATCCTCTGAAGAAGTTATTTCTTTATTTAGATCAGTTTTCTTGGTACAGCTAAATACAAGCAGAACTAATAATATTTGACAGGCTTTTCTCAATATTTTAATGAATTTCATCAAAAATACTAAAAGTAAAGACACAAAAAAAGGCTCTCAAAATTTGAGAGCCTTTTTTTGTTATAGTAAACTTGTATTATTAGTCAAGTTTTATAGTATTCCCTAATGATTGTCTATCTTGACGAAATCCTTCAGATTGATTATTATTTTTTAGTTGATTACCATTAGAATGAAAATCAAGTTTTCTTCCTTGATTTTGTCCAGTTATTACACCTTCTTCATTATATGAACTTGTTGCTGAATTTATTGTTGGGTTAGCAAAAGATGTTGCTACTACTACTAAAGAAAATAATCCGATTGTTAAAGCTGTTTTTTTCATGTTCCTGGGGGGTATTAAATGTGATTTTTTGTTTTTGGAGTTGATCGCCTTGTGCGAATCATGGTGTAAAACTAACTCCAGAATCAAAAAAAATTTATACGAAAAATTGGCTTTATGGTAGATCATGCCCAAATGATAGTCAATGAGCGTCAAATCTGTGTAAATATCTAATTTTTAGACCTCTAAGTAGTTTCCCGCTGCGAAATCAGCAATAATTAAATCGATATTTGATTTGTAGGTCTTTGAAAAAGGGATCTTTTTTGGAGAGTTTTTTATGTAACAAACTGAGTTCCCGTGGTGAATTCTAGAAATATAATTTTGATTGATAATATAACTATTGTGAATTCTTACAAAAGGTAGAGATAATACAATTTCAAAATGTTTTAAAGTTTTAAAAGCAGTAACCATTTCGCCAGAACTCAAATAAATATCTGTCGAATTATTATCGGCTTGAAAATAGCAGATATCAGCCGCATTCATATAGCGATAATCGCCATATGATTTTACACAAATAATAAGCGGTTTTTCGGCCTCCTGAGTTATTTGTACTTCTCTAATAATAGTTGGTGTTATTTCTTCTTTTAAAACAGGATTTTCGACTATAGAAACAATTTCTTGAGGAACAATAGTTTCAGGCAAAACTGCAGTAATGTTTGTATTTTTTGACTCAACAAGTATTTTATCTAATTTGAGAAGTGTTTTGAGTAGATCAATGTGGGTTAAAGGCTTTATGATATAATCAAAAACGCTGTACTGAATAGCTTCGAAAGCAAAATCTTTTTTGGTTGTAGTAATTATTATTTTAGGAATAATAGCCAGATATCGATATAATTCGCCAATAAATGCCAATGACAAATTACTTAAAGAATTTTCAGGATCAACTTCGAGAAAAACAAAGGACGGCCGATGTTCCAAAACTAAATTTAAACCTTGAAGGTAATTCGTAGCAGATGCTATAAAAGTCAATTCTGAGAAACCTTCTGCAACGATTCTGGTTTTCAAAACACTTTCAGCGTCATTGTCAATAATAATGTACGAATATTTTTTCAATTTTTTGTTTATGGTGTATTATACGCAATTAAATTTACGCATTTCAATATTCTAATCATTTCATTGTTAACACATTAAAACAAAATGTTAATACATAAGGACGAAATGCAGAAATCATCGATGAAATGCAAATCTCAAAATTAAAAAAATCCCAAACTCCTGCTAGGAATTTGGGATTTATATAGTGTTAAAATAAAAAATTACATTTTCATCAACCAATTTTTCATCGAAACTTCGTTCTCTATAATACCTCTTAATTCAGAGATTTTAACTCGATCTTGTTTCATTGTATCTCTATGACGAATTGTTACTGTTTCATCTTCTATTGTTTGATGGTCTACAGTAACACAAAATGGAGTTCCAAGAGCATCTTGTCTTCTATAACGACGACCAACTGCATCTTTTTCATCATACGCTACATTGAAATCCCATTTTAAATCTTCGATAATTTTTTTAGAAATTTCTGGCAAACCATCTTTCTTAACTAATGGTAAAACTGCCACTTTTGTTGGCGCTAAAACTGCTGGTAATTTTAGAACAGTTCTTGTTGATCCGTCTTCTAAAGTTTCTTCTTGCAACGATGTTGCAAAAACAGCTAAAAACATACGATCCAGACCTACAGACGTCTCTACAACGTATGGAACGTAATTTTCATTCAATTCAGCATCAAAATATTGCAGTTTTCTGCCTGAATATTGTTCGTGCGCTTTTAAGTCAAAATCTGTACGAGAGTGAATTCCTTCTAATTCCTTAAATCCGAATGGGAAGTTAAATTCAATATCTGCCGCCGCATTTGCGTAATGCGCTAATTTTTCGTGATCATGAAAACGGTAGTTCTCTTTTCCTAGTCCTAGAGACAAATGCCATTTTAAACGCGTTTCTTTCCAGTGATGGTACCATTTCATTTCTTCACCCGGACGAACGAAAAACTGCATTTCCATTTGTTCGAATTCACGCATACGGAAAATGAATTGTCTTGCAACAATTTCGTTTCTAAACGCTTTACCTGTTTGAGCAATTCCAAATGGAACTTTCATACGGCCTGATTTCTGAACATTCAGGAAATTCACAAAAATCCCCTGAGCTGTTTCTGGACGCAAATATAAATCCATTGCAGATTCTGCAGAAGCTCCAAGTTTAGTTCCGAACATTAGGTTAAATTGCTTTACGTCTGTCCAGTTTTTTGAACCAGTTTCAGGGTCAGCAATTTCTAATTCTTCGATTAAAGCTTTTACATCCTGAAGATTATCAGTCATTCCTTTTGCAAGCCTTGATAAAATTTCTTTGTATTTTGAAAGATATTCTACAACGCGGGCATTTGTGGTAACAAATTCTTCTTCATTAAAAGCATCACCAAAACGAGCTCTTGCTTTTTCAATTTCTTTTTGAGCCTTTTGATTGATCTTTTCAGCAAAATCTTCTACTAAAACATCGGCTCTATATCTTTTTTTAGAATCTTTATTATCAATTAATGGATCATTGAAGGCATCAACGTGGCCTGAAGCTTTCCAAGTCGTTGGATGCATTAATATTGCAGCATCAAGGCCGACAATATTCTCATTCATCTGAACCATTGATTTCCACCAATATTCACGGATATTCTTTTTTAACTCGACACCATTTTGTGCGTAATCATACACAGCACTTAATCCATCGTATACTTCGCTTGACGGAAATATAAATCCGTACTCTTTTGCGTGCGAAACCACATTCTTAAATAAATCTTCTTGTTTTGCCATAGTGATGCAAAAATATAAAAAGTACTTTTAAAAAAAAGAAAAATAATAAAGATTGAAGGATTGATTTCGTTATTTTTGTAACTAAATTCTTTCTATTTGTGTTTAATTATCTTATAAGCCTATTTTTTCCTAAAGTTTGTGCCGGATGCCGGCAACTTTTACTAAATGATGAATCTGTGTTATGCACCAGCTGTCGACACGAAATGCCTCTTACGCAATATCATTTAGACTCAAATAATGAAGCCGTTAAAAAATTTTATGGCAAAATTGAAATTGAACACGCTTCGGCATTTTTGTATTTCAATAAAAAAGGAATAGTTCAGGAATTGATTCATAACCTAAAATACAAAGGTCACGAAGAAATTGGTGCGCTCTTAGGAAATTGGTACGTAGAAGATTTGAAAGAATTAAATCTGAAAACTCCTTTTGATGTTGTAATTCCGGTACCGCTCCATCCGAAAAAATTTAGAGAACGCGGTTACAATCAAGTCACAACTTTTGGAAAAGCTTTATCCGAAGGTTTTAATATCAGCTTTGATGATTCTATTTTATACCGAAAGAAATACACGAAAACACAATCTAAAAAGAATCTTTTGGGAAGATCTGAAAACATTGATGCTATTTTTGACGCCAACTTCTCAGAAGCAAATCAAAACAAACATTTTTTAATTGTTGATGATGTTCTTACTACCGGCGCAACTCTAGAAGCCTGTTCACGAGCATTACTAAAAATTCCCGGAGCTAAGATTAGTATTGTTTGTATGGCGATGGCGAACTCTTAAAAAGAATAAATTCCAAATTCCAACTCATTTTTAATTTGAATTTGGAATTTAAATATTGAAATTTAGTTAACTACAAGTTTCTTAACTGTTCTTCGATCTCCATCAATAACCGTTACAAGATAAATTCCTGAAGACACATTTTGCAATTGAATATTTTGATTGAACTGAGTTGTAGTTTCAAAAGTATTAGAATATACATTTTTGCCTAGGATATCATGAACAAATACTTTAACTCCTTTTGTTCCCTGGCTTTCAAACTGAATGTTGAAATTTCCTTTATTGGGATTTGGATAAAGACTGAAATCTATATTTTCGAAATCACTAGTTCCTAAAGTAAACGTTTGACCGCAGATGCTTATTGAAGCTGAATTTAAAGTACCGAAACTTCCAGTAACTGCATCTCGAACTCTTAAAGTCCAAGTTCCTTGTGTATTTTGCCCATTAAAAACACTTAAAGCATCTACAGGAATAACAATCTGCTGAGTAGTTGCATTACAATCTAGAGCGGCACCGGCATCATCAAACTGGAGTGCTAAAGTTGAATTTGTAGATTCGCAGTTTTTATTAAATAAACGTACAATAGTTCCTTGTGGGTTTACGATTTGAATTTCAATATCAGAAAATCTTGCATGTGTTACATTTACAGAAACATTTACATCTGCAACCGTTGCACCAGTATCTGGAACTGTTATTGTTCTAGTCACAAAAGCAGCAGTATTTGGAATTGAAAATGAACTCCCAAAGCTATAAGAATCACAGGTTGCTGATGACGTATAACCAACTGCAAAAGCTTTGCTGTTAATTGCATAATAAATATTTCCCGTAGGTTCAATCAAGATCCTGCAATTTTTAGATGAAGGTACGCTTGTTGGAAGTACAATTGTCTCAGAACCGTCATTTGGAGTATTTGCCGCTAAAGTTATCGGAAAAGTTAAACCTCCGTCTGTAGATAATTTTATGTTAACCGTAGTAGAACCTTGCAGCGTATTTGTATTGTTTACACTCCAAGTTACTGTTTCGCTTAATCCCTGCCACCAGCTTACATTATCATTTGTATGAGAAGTTATCGCAAACGGACCAGCGAATGAAGCAACATTTACCACCATTGCATCTGTATTGGTTTGTGCTGTTCCTAAAGCTGCATTATCTCTTCCCGTTAAGGTAAAATGCAACGTTCTTGCAATAGACGAAACTGACTCCCAAGTTGTGGTTAATCTATTTTGAAGAACTGAGCTGTAGCTAGGCATATAACGAATTGTACTGCTGCTCGGAATCACAGATCTAAACAAAGGACCATCTGGTTTTGTTGGGTATGCTATACTGTTTGCTCCAGAAGTTGTTGTGGCATTATCATTCTGTTCCCAAGTATAAGTTACCGAATCTCCTTCAGGATCAGAACCTGTTCCTGTTAGAATAAAAGCCGTACCAATGGGAATAGTATAATCTTCTCCAGCATTTATTGTAGGTGGATTATTTGTTATAGCAGTATTTACCGGACAACTTTTTGATGCAAGAGTATTTTGAATCTGCAGAATACTAGCATAAGCAAAATAATCATCAGAAGCACTTTGAATATCATAATCAACAGTAACTCCAGCATAAGCCATTATTGTCGTACCGCTTCCTGGCTCAACATTTACGGTGGTTCTTTCTTCAGAATCATATGAAAATGTATGATTTGCACCTAATTGATGACCGAATTCATGCGCTACAAAATCAATATCAAATGTGTCTCCCTGAGGTTTTGAATCAGAAGGCGAAGTATAAGCACTTCCCTTTCCTAAAGGCACATTAACTGTTGGGTTGGTACAAACACAGCCTATACAGCCTGCGTTTCCGCCACCGCCCGAAGCTCCAAATAAATGCCCAATATCATAATTCGCATTTCCAATTACGTTGGTTAAAGTCGTTTGCACTTCCTGATTCCATGCGCCGTCTGCACCTGTAGAAGCATTCGAGTAAGGATCACTTGCTGCATCTGTATAAATTACAGCATCTGTATTGGCAATTATGACCAATTTTACGGCCAAATCTTTATTAAAAATACCATTAACTCTCGTCATTGTTGCATTCATTCCGGCTAATGCAGCAGCTTTTGTACCTCCAAAAAAAGTAGTATACTCGGCGGTACAAGACAATGCCAAACGCATTGTTTTAAAAACTTTTGTATTAGATGCAGTTTTCGCCGTTTTGCCAGAAAGATTTTTATCTAAAAATAAATCGTCTGTTTTACAAAGTAATCTTTTTGAAGTGGTACTATTTTTAGCAAATAAAACATATTCTGCTGGATTGTCTGGATTTGTTTCAATAAACTCAGTCGATTTATCAGGACGAAGTACCATGGTTTGTACTCCTGCAGGAGAAACGCTAAAATGAATTTTCGCCGTTTTATCATCTAAACCCCTTCCTTCATACGCTCTTATTTCTGGATATTTTGCCTGTAATTCTGGCTCAAAATTCGAAGATTCCCAAACTGCAAACCTTTCTAAAACACCTGCTGCATTTGGAAAAGTGATTTCTACAGTACCGTTTTGCGTCGTTTCATTTGTCGCAGGAGAAAGTTTTGATTTTAAAAAATCTGAATTTAATTTATAGTATAATTTATCAGAATCGGATGAATTTATCTTTTTGCTGAGAGCAGAACTTGAATTTGACCTCTGCCACAAGTCATCGCTTTGAGCATAAATGTTGGCGCAGCTAAAAATAAAAAATATAAAAAGTAGTTGTTTTTTCATACTCGTGGCAAATTGATCAATCAAAATTAAACGAATTAAATTAAATTCTTACATAAATACGACAATTAATGCTTTTTAGTCGACGAGCTGGCCATTTTTCACAAAAAGAAACCCAAACTCTCCAAAAAATCAACTTGGCTTGATATAAAATTCAAAATAGATAGTATAAATTTGCAGCATCTTAAATTATTTGTTTTGAAGCTCTTTCATTCTATAAACGATTTCCATTCGACCAAGAAAACGATTTTAACTCTTGGTACTTTTGATGGTGTACATATTGGTCATAAAAAAATTCTGGAACGAATTACTCAAAATACTGAAAATGGGAAATACGAAAGTTTAGTGCTTACTTTTTTTCCGCATCCGCGAATGGTTTTACAAGAAAAATCAGAAATAAAACTCTTAAATACTATTTCTGAAAAATCAAAACTTTTAGAAGCTACCGGAATTGAAAATCTTGTTATTCATCCGTTTAACGAAAGCTTCTCGCGATTAACTGCCGAAGAATTTGTGCATTCTATTTTTGTAGATCAATTTCAAATTCAAAAAATAATTATTGGTCACGATCACCGTTTTGGAAGAAACAGGACTGCAAATATTGACAATTTAATTGCTTTTGGAGCTGAATATGGGTTTGAAGTAGAACAAATTTCTGCAGAAGAAATACAAGATGTTTCTGTAAGTTCTACCAAAATCAGGAAAGCTTTAAATGAAGGAAATATGGCTTTAGCCAATGAATATCTGGGTTATGCTTATTTTTTATCCGGAGAAGTTGTTAAAGGAAAACAATTAGGAAGAACAATTGGTTTTCCGACAGCAAACATTCAAATTGAAGAAGATTACAAGTTAATTCCAAAAAATGGGGTTTATGCTGTTAAAGCCGTAATCGATCAAAAAGAAGTTTTTGGAATGATGAATATTGGGTTCAATCCAACTGTAAATGGCCAAAAGCAAACTATTGAAGTAAATCTTTTTGATTTTGATGCCGATATTTATGGCAAAAAAATCGAAGTTTCACTATTGCAATATCTTCGCGAAGAGCAGAAATTTGGTTCAGTTGACTTACTGAAAGCGCAATTAAGCCAAGACAAAAAAGATGCTTTAGCTTTTGTGAAGCAGCTTTAAAATATACTGCACTATACTTTTTGCCTTTTTTAAATCATCGTAGTTATTTTTTTAGTAAATTTGATATAGAACTCTGTTTATCAAATATTTACTATTAACTTCTAAAAATAACCACTATGAAATTACCTAAAGAAATAACCAACGGTTTTTTGATTTTCCTCGGAATAGGCATTTATTTTTTATTAATGAATCTATTAGGTTTAGCAGATTTGTTTTACTTACGAACCCTAAATGTATTTTTTATCTTTTATGGCGTAAACAGAACTATGCAAATGAACCTTCACGAAGGAGAGAACAATTTTGTATCGAATGCTGTCTCAGCAATGGCAACTTCAGTAGTTGGCGTATCGATGAGTGTTTTTGGATTATTAATATATAGCTATGCCAGAGGGGGAGATGCCTACGTTAAAACATTATCAGAAACTTTTATGTTTGGAGGAGATCCTTCTGTTCCAACTTACTGCATCTGTTTACTTTTTGAAGGAATTGCGTCTTCGGTGATTGTCACCTTGATGATGATGTTATATTGGAACAACAAATATATCGCTGATTAATTATTCAAAATAAATCATATTATTAGCACTCTAAAATCATAAAAAAGTAAATTTCTTTGATTTTAGAGTGCTTCTTTTTTGAAAATAGCTGACAATTATTCATTTACAAATTCAATATTTGGTGATTACGACAATTTAACTACTTTTGAAATACCAAAAAAAATTAATCAATGACCATTACGAAACACAACTGGACTAAAGACGAAATAATTGCAATTTATAATAAACCTCTGATGGATCTTCTTTATGAAGCTGCAACAATTCATCGACAAAAGCACGATCCCAATGTTGTTCAGGTATCAACTTTACTATCTATCAAAACTGGCGGATGTCCAGAAGATTGTGGCTATTGTCCACAAGCTGCACGTTATAACACAGGAGTTGAAGGCAATGATTTAATGAGTGTCAGCCAAGTAAAGGCACAGGCTTTGCGTGCAAAGTCTAGCGGTTCTTCTCGAGTTTGTATGGGAGCGGCTTGGAGAAATGTAAAAGATGGTGAAGAATTTGATCAGGTTTTAGAAATGGTTCGTACCATAAACAAGCTTGATATGGAAGTTTGCTGTACTTTAGGAATGATTACAGAAAATCAGGCACAGCGTTTAGCAGAAGCAGGCTTATATGCTTATAATCATAATTTAGATACTTCTGAAGAATATTATAAAGACGTTATTTCGACACGTGCTTTTGAAGATCGATTAGAAACTATAGAAAACGTCCGTAAAACAAATGTCACCGTTTGCAGTGGCGGTATTATTGGAATGGGAGAAAGTATTGAAGACAGAGCCGGAATGCTTGTTGCGCTTTCTACTTTAAATCCCCAGCCAGAATCAGTTCCAATAAATGCTTTGGTTGCTGTAGAAGGAACTCCGATGGAAGAAGAAAAACCAGTTGAAATCTGGGAGATGATTCGTATGGTTGCAACAACAAGAATTGTCATGCCTGATACTCAGGTTCGTTTATCTGCAGGAAGAACTAATATGAGCCGTGAAGGACAGGCAATGTGCTTTTTTGCAGGTGCAAATTCTATTTTTGCTGGAGATAAATTACTGACAACGCCAAATCCAGATGTACAAGAAGACATGAAGATGTTTGAACTATTAGGATTGATTCCGCAAAAACCATTTGTTAAAGTTTCACAGCCACAAACGGTAGAAGCAGCTGATTCTCAATTTGCTCCACTAGGCGAAAAACCTAAATGGTCAAGACCAGGACATACCATTGAAAGAAACCTCGAGGCTTCGATCAAATCAAAAATTTAGTTAATTGAGTTAATACATCTCAATAAATATTTTTAAATTGCTTCTGAGTTCCAGAAGCAATTTTTTTATTTCAAAGAGATGAATTTAAAACAAATCGAAAGGGTAAAAAAGATCTCAAAATCCGATTTTATTTCCCAATACGTTAAAAAACAAATTCCAGTAGTTGTTGAAGAGCTGACCGAAGATTGGCCGGCTTATCACAAATGGAAATTATCTTATATCAATGATATCGCTGGTGATATTACAGTTCCGCTATATGATGATAGACCTGTAAATCATGAAGATGGCTTTAATGAAGCACATACTAAAATGAAAATGAGCGATTATATTGCTCTTTTACAATCAAAACCTACCAATTACAGAATCTTTCTTTATAATTTAATGAAAGTGGTGCCAACGCTAAAAGATGACTTCTTATGGCCGGATATTGGCCTCAAATTGGTTAAGCAAATGCCTATGCTTTTTTTTGGTGGAGAAAACTCCAAAGTGTTTATGCATTTTGATATTGATTATTCGAATATTCTGCATTTTCATTTTCATGGAGAAAAGCAGTGTATGATTTTTGCTCCTGATCAGTCAAAATATATGTATAAAGTACCACACGCTTTAATTTCGAGAGAAGATATTGATTTTGATAATCCTGATTATGATAAATTTCCGGCTTTAAAAAATGCAGAAGGATTTATCACTAATCTAAAACATGGAGAAATGCTTTATATGCCTGAGGGTTATTGGCATTATATGAAATATTTAACTCCAGGATTTTCTATGAGTTTACGTGCGTTTCCTAGAAACATTGCGAACTTATCTAAGGCGGCATATAATGTTTTTATTATGCGTCATTTTGATATAATGATGCGGAAATTTAAAGGCCAAAAATGGATTGATTACAAAAATGAAAAAGCAATTCAGAATACACATGAAAATTTAGAAAAGACTTTTTTAAGGAAAGTATCTTAATAAATAGAAAAAAAGCAGTTGTAGAATTTTAAAAACTACAACTGCTTTTTTTATTTAGCACTATTAAAAAACTATCTTTTTTGTTACTGTTTTTCCATTTTCAAAAATTACTTTTACCAGTAAAACCTGGTGACGAAGCTGTAAATGGGATATTTGCAATTCTGTTGCATTAACCTTGTTTTTATTAAAAACTTTCTTTCCGGATGTTTCAAAAATATTCACCTCGCTGATGTTTTCTTTTGATGACGTGAGTTTAATGATTTTATCTTTTACAGAAACTAAAACATAATTTTCAGTATTTTCAAAATCATCTGTTCCAAGTGTTTTATTTGTATAACGAAGAACAAAGCGATCTGCAAAAGTACCAGCTAAAGTAGTAAAAGTATAATTGCTGGCGCGTAAATCATGAATGTCGCCTGTATCTTTGTCTTCTAAATAAATAGATTGATAATTCATATTGCCGTCGGTTTGATCTATTGCAATCGTAAACTCTCCGTCAATTGTTGTGCGATACCCTAATGGAACTGAATCCCGATTAGTGAAAGGAAGAGCACGTCCTTGAATTACAAGGTTTTCTCCACTATTAATGCTATAAAAATCTAAATATTTATTTCCGTCAAGACTGGTTCCATCATATCTCTGATCATATTCATTAGTTGCTCCTTCAATATAACCAATCAGGGTTTGTTTAAATGCGCCTTCTGAATTAGTCATATTAAGCCATAAACGGTGTTTTTCTAGAAGAGTTTTTGATTCACTCCCGGGTTTGTAAAATTGACCGTTTGAAGCGCCTCCTCTTCTCATGTAGTTTTTAAATTGAATTATACCTGATGATACAGTACTAGCAAAAAATGACTGTCCTGCCGCAATCTCACCGCTTGGTAAGCTTTTATTGTTTTCAGGATCAGACGGATTACCGGTAGATTGCGCTGCAAATGCTGTTCTAACACCACCGCTTAAATTATAAGTCGCATAATCATCTGAGGCATATTTATAATTCGGACCTAAAACTACAGGTGTGTTATGTGTCCAAAAGTGAAGCGTTCCTTCTAAGAGATTATTTGCTAGTATAAAATCATCAGCATTCAAAGCCGAAGGATATGGATTTCCAATCAAATAATATTTCGAATCCAGTACGGTTTCTCCATTTATGTCTCCGTTATTAGGCACACCTACAAAAGCCACCGCAAACGGATTTCTTACTGTATTTGAATAGTTTTCGGGACCGCGTATGATATAACCTTTACCAACAATCATCACATCAGTACTAGGATGAGCAACCCACTTGGTTCCATCATAACTTAAATATTTATCACTAGCTGTTAGAGGAGAAACTCCAGCTAAAGTTTGTCCTTTAACCGGCGTTGACCAATACACATAATCTGCTTGGCGAATTGGTTTACTTGCACGTTTATAAGTAATATTTCCAGTATTTAAATTATTGTCAGTACTAGTCTGCAATAAGTTTGCTCCATCTGCAAATGTTAGGGAGCCCGAAACCACGTGCACACCTTTAACTACATTTAATGTTTTCCCATTTTGTATGGTAACCGCTGCCGCATTGCTTATTGTGCACGAACAAGCATTTACATCTGCACTTATATTGTAATCGCCGTTAAAATTCACTAAATTATCAGTTGTAGGTTCTAAACCGTAAGACCAACTTGTTCCATTCCATGTATTTGCCTGTATTGTTACATCTGTAGAATAGTTCAATCCACAGCTGTTATCAATCGCAAAATTATACTTGCCCATTACTAATCCAGAAATTGCCAAAGAACTTCCTGTATAAGGGCGACTAACAATAGTACTACCGTCTGATTGAAGCAAATTTCCAGACCCAGGCAAACCATTTACAACAATACTCCCTGTAGCCGTTGTGCAGTTTGGCTGTATAATATTTGAAATTGTAGGAGCAGCTGGAACTAAATTAATCGTAACCGTTGCTGATCCTCCAGTAAATCCAGCATTTCGTACACATGTATTTGCCCCTGTTACCGAGACTAATGTATAAGTTGTTGTATTTAGTACTGGAGTTGTGAAAGGAGTAAAAGCTGTTCCGCTTATGACTCCTGTTGCACTGCGGTCTGCACCTCCATTTTCTTTATAAACAACAGTATACGGACCGGCGCCATTTGTAGCTGTAAATATTAACTGAGGCACTCCAGATGTACAAAAAGGACCGTTAGCAGTAAGACTACCTTGAGGCAGCGGATTAACAGTAACAGTCGTGGAAGTTGAATACGCTTCATCACAAACTCCATTTTTTATCACTGCTCTAAATTGAGTAGTTTCTGTTAATGAAACGGAAGTATATGTGGCCGCTGTGTTTGAAATATCTGTCCAAACGCCTGATGAAGCAGTAAAGTATTGCCATTTTATAATTGAGCCTGTATGTGTTCCTAATGAAAGTGTACCACTTGTAAAACCACTGCAAATTGTACTGCCACCAGTAACAGATCCAGGAACAGAAGCTCCTGAAATTACAATGCTTCCTGTATTACCTGTTGTGATATTACTTACACATACTCCAGAAGTTAATTTTGTAATTGTTATAGCTCTTGTTCCAACAGTTGTTAAACCTGAAATATCAAAATTTCCTGTCCCAGCTGTTGTAACACTCATTGTTGCAGTTCCGCTTGCAACAGGATTAGTTAAATTATAATCTACTGTATAAACACCAAATGGTAATGAAGCCGCACTTGAGCTTAGTATTATTTTAGCGGCGCCTACTGTAGCGCAAGCATTTACAACTGAGATTCCTGTTATACTATAAGAAGGACAAGTATAAGTCACAACAACCTCTCCACGTTCACCTATCCCTCCAATCTGAGCAGCGGCACCTGCAGAGTTTAGAGCTCCACTTCCTCCTCCTCCTGGTGCGCTTCCAATATTTCCGGGATAACTACCTAAAACTACCGTTGAAGCTGGGTTACCACCATTTCCTCCACCAGGACTAGCTCCGTTGCCTCCTTTTCCAGAAGCAAGCAAAGCGGATATTAAAACGAAATTTCCAGCACCTCCTGTTTCCCCAGCAGCAGTCGATAAACCACCAATAGATGTTAGAGCTGAACCTCCTAATCCTCCTGCTGGCTGGTTTCCAGTTGTGTTCGCAATTCCACCTGCGCCACCACGAGCCAGAATACTTCCTTCGAAATTCAAAATGGTAGAATTTCCTCCTGAAGCTCCGTCAGAAGTTGTTCCTAAAGTTTGAGGAGCCACAATTGCCGTTAAAGTTGTACCTGGCACTACAGTAATATTTGATTTGGCATAAGCACCACCGCCACCGCCACCTGCACTTCTTCCCGTAGTCCCTATAGCCCCACTAGCTCCTCCACCTGCTCCACCTGCTCCCCAAGCTTCAACAGTTACCGTTGTAATTCCAGCCGGAACAACTAATGAACCGGTAGCAATAAATTTATGTGGTGGAGGTTGAGACCATAAAGAAGCGTAAGCAAAAATTAAAACAAGAGACAATTTTACTTTTGAAAGCGAGAATTGTTTTGAATAGAGCCTTTTAACAAATAAAAACGGCAATAAAATTTGGGCAAAAAGTAATAGTTGAAGTAAAGATTTTTTCATAACGTGGCATTTAAAAAATTTAAAAATTAGATTCAAAGTCAAATCGAATCATCTTGAAATTTAAACGGCTCACAATTAAACAGAAATACAAAAAAGTACCCTAAACTATATCCAAAATACTAAAATCAATGTAACGTACTTTTTTGTTTATTATAATGAGGCATTTAAAACTTTACAAGAAGTATTTAGGCGGATAAAAACTAAAAAATATGTGATTTAGCTTTCTTAAAAAACTTACCAAAAAGGCAGTATAACGGGCTTTTACGTTTGTTCGTCGGGTAAGAACAACAACAAGGTACGATTTTTTTTACATCTGTTTTTAAACTTTAACTTGAAAAACAACACTTTAACATTTCGAATAAAAAAACATTCAATTCAATTAAAAATTAAAAGCAACTGTTAATGTGTTTTTGACAGGAACTTTTCAACCCTTATATAAGCAAAAAATCCACTTCTTATATTTGAAGTGGATTCTTAAAATCAATAAATTTTCCTTTAAAAAATTATTTTTTTGCTTATCAAATATTCATTTTCCGAACTAACCTTTAGCAATAAAACTTGATTTGCTGCCTGTAGATTTATTATATCAAATTCTGATTGTCCAATATCTTTTTTATTGTAAAGCAGTTTTCCAGATATATCAAAAACAGAGACTTCTTGTAAATTTTCTTTCATAGAAGTTATTCTGATTACTTTGTTCTTAACAGAAATTAAAATATTGCTTCCAGTATCATTACCATTAGCTGTATTTAAAGGTTTGTTTGTATAACGTAGAAGAAATCGATCTAAAAAAGTTCCTGACTCTGTATTGAATTTATAACTGCTAACTCTTAAATCGTGTATAAGTCCCGTATTTTTATCTTCTAAATAAATGGGCTGAATACTCATGTTTCCATCGGCTTGATCTATTCCAATTGTAAATTCTCCATCCACTTTAGTCATATAGCCAAGCGGTATAATATCCGTATCTTCAAATGGCAGGCTTCGGCCTTGAATAACTAGATTTTTATCGTCGACGATACTGTAAAAATCTGCAAATTTATTTCCGTTAAAAGATTGAGTATCATACTTCACATCATATGAATTTGTGGCTCCATCAATATATCCAATCAAAATTTGCTTAAAGATACCTTCAGGATTTTTAAAGTCTATCCAAATGCGATGCCTTTCAATTTCATTTTTATTATGTAATTTATTGTATTTTCCAGGTTTAAAAAAAGTAGAGTTTTGTTCTACCATACGCATACTATCATCAAATTCTATTGTCCCCAAATTTTCACTTTCTACTAAAAAGGCTTGTCCTGAAGCAATTTTATTATCTGGAATATTTTCGTTAATACCTGACGATAGTGCGCCTCTCGTACCTACTCCTCCAAGCAAATTGTAAACGGCATAATCATCAGAGGCATATTTGTTATTCGCTACAGGAGTATTGTGAGTCCAAAAATGCAGTGCTCCTTTAATTTTTGATGCATTTTTTTTCAGAAAAACATCTGCATTAATAGTTGACGGGTAAGGATTTCCAACCAAATTAAAGACATATTTATCTCCTATGCTTACCTCTATTTTCCCATTTGTTGGAATTCCTTTAAAAGTTGCCTCAAACTTCTGAGCAACTGTTTCAGAAAAATTTTCTGGTCCTCTAATAATATATCCTGTTCCGAGGTTCATAGTATTTGACCCACTTTCTCTATGCCAGTTTTTTATTAAAAAATCATACGAATAATAACAATCAGATGCCGTATCTGGAGAAACATCAATTAATTTTTGATCTGCAACAGGAGAAGACCAATATGTGTAATCTTTCCCTAAAATAGGAGATGATTTTCTTTTAAGATGTATAATTCCAGTATTAATCATATCATCATCTGACTGATATAAATTTGACCCATCTTCTAAAATTAAAGTTCCTAATCCAGAATAAGAAAATTCAATTCCTAATGTATTTCCATTTAATAAGGTTACTGTCTTTCCTGCATCAATAGCGCAGCTGCATACATTTGCATTAGTCATAGAAGGGTAATCATCCTTAAAAAGAACTTCTTTTCCGCCTGAAGGAAAACCATTTGACCATGAAGTGCCATTCCAAACTGTAGCTTCTAAACAAAGTTTTAATCTCGCAATTCTGTGTTTAGAAATACCAGAAACGGAATTAAAATCACCGCCAATCATAAGTTTATAATCTGATGTAAAACCCATTGTATAAAGCTTGCTATTAAGATTAGCTTTAAAAGAAGGATCAAAATCACCTGATTTCAATAATCGAATTAACCTCAACGAAGAGGTACTTTTATAAGTTCCAGAAAAAGTGCCGCCAACTAAAATGCTATCATCTGGCTGTACTAAAATACTTCTGACGTCACCTTTATTAAAACCAATTCCAGAGTCAAATGTTGTGTCTAAACTGCCATTTGAATTTAATCGAAGAATTCGCTTTTGAGAAACTCCATTAAAGCTTAAAAACGATCCTCCAACAATTATTTTTCCATCTGATTGTACAGCTATTGCATAAATATATTTATCGCATCCAGTGCTAACATTAAAACTCAGATCAATACTTCCATCATTATTTAAACGAACTAACTTTGAAATTAAATGTCCATCAAAATTATTAAATCTTCCTCCGACCAAAATTTTACCATCGGGCAGAATCAAAACGGCTTCAATAATTGCATCTGCTCCCAAACCAACGTTAAAATTCACATCACGCGAACCATTAGATAATAGCCTGATTATTCTGCCTGAAGCTGCTTCATTATATTTAGTAAAATTTCCGGCAACAATTACTTTTTGATCCGATTGAATTGCCATTGCATAAACTTGACCGTTACAACCAGTACCGACATTAAAGGCAGGATCAACTGTACCATCTGGTAAAATACGAACGATTCGGTTAATGGATGTTTCATTGTATTTTGTAAAGTTTCCTCCAAATATAATCTTACCATCAGATTGTGAAATCGCAGTTTTAATTAAATTATTGGCACCAGATTGCCCAAAATTAAAATTAGAATCTGACGATCCATCCTCTAACAGTTTTGCAATTCTAGAAGCAAAATTACCATTGAATTTTTTGAAATTACCAAAAACCATAGTCTCTTTATTTTCTAGAGACAATATTTTGTAAACAGAATTATCAAAACCAACTCCAGCCGACAAATAACCCGTATCATATTCTCCTTCAGGATTAATTTTTGCTAATCTTCCTTGATTAAGACCATCAAAAACTGAAAATGATCCTCCAATATACCAAGATCCTTCTGCATCTTTTTCTAAAGCTAAAACAGATAATGTCGCGGGTCCAGAACCAAAATCAATATCGTTTTTAAGAACACCTACAGAATTTAAAAGACATACCCGATTAACATCAATACCATTATAATTACCGCTAAAAGAACCTCCTAACATAATATTTCCTGAGAAATCTGTTTTTATCTTTTGAACTGCTCCTGAGTTAAATCCAGTACCAGATAAAAAACTGTTGTCTACATTGCCGTCATCATTAAGTCTGATGATTCTATTAGCCAAAATGCCATTATATGTCGTAAATTTTCCGCCGAGAATTATTTTGCCATCAGCCTGAATTTCCATTGCATTGACATCATCATCAAAACCTGCTCCCACATTAAAACTTGAATCAACTCTTCCGTCTGAATTTAATCGAACAATTCTGTTAGTTGGAATTCCATTAAAAGAAATGAAATTTCCAGAAAGCAAAATTTTCCCATCCGATAAAACTCTCACGTTTGTGATGTTTGTGGAAGAACCTGAACCTATGAGAAAAGAGGTGTCTAAAGAGCCGTTAGGCATAATTCGCGCGATCCTATTAGCTGTTATATTGTTATATTTTGTAAAGCTTCCTGAAATAATAATTTTACCGTCAGGCTGTTGTGTAACTTCATAAATGATTCCAGTTGTTGCACCAATTAAAGTATTAAATGATGCATCATAAGTACCATCATTATTTAAGCGAATAAGTCTTCCGCAAGAAATTCCGTTATAAGTAGTAAAACTGCCTCCAACAATTATTTTGCCATCAGACTGTATATAAGTAGTGTAAACTTTGCCATTGAAACCAGAACCTACATTAAAACTTTCATCAATCGTTCCGTCTGGTTTTAAGCGTGTTAAATAAGGAGAAGGAATTCCGTTGAGATTTAGATAATCACCGCCAACTATTAGATTTTGGTCGGATTGTAAAGATAAAGTTCGTACTGAACTATCAAAACCATCTCCAGTCAAACCATCATCCAGCGTATTAAAAGTAATATCAACTTTTCCTTGCTGTGCATGCAAATCAATTTTTCCAATGCATACAATTAAAATCAATGAATAAAGTAATTTTTTAAACAAAATAAATAATAATCAGGTTAATAAATAATTATAAGAATTTTCCTGAAAATTAAAACCAGTTTTTTTAATACACAATACCCACTTTTAGGGATATTTGTAATTAAAAAAAGCCATTTATCAATTGATAAATGGCTTTTTAAGACAGACTATTTATTTGTCTGTAATTGTACTTAATTATCTATTGAAAA
>NZ_JADKPU010000005.1:0-307343 GCF_015350695.1 Flavobacterium sp. MR2016-29 | reverse complement strand
TGTTTTGCACCCTTTTCTAAAAATAATGCCCTGAGAAATACTCGGATGGGTTTTAAAATTACAAGTCTACTGAAAATAAGATGCATCACTTATATGTAAAATATATCTAGTCGTTATATTCTGTTAAATTAAAGTCAATTTTGGGTTTTAAATAAGGCTGTGTTAGCCTTTTTGGATGTGAATCTGTATTTTTGTATTAAATATTATAATTTAAGTATGAAAAAAAGTATTGTATTGTTGGCATTGTTTGTTCTTTCAAATTTAAATGCTCAACAACGCCCTAAGTTGGTGGTAGGTATAGTTGTAGATCAGATGAAAATGGAATATTTATATCGATTCTCAGATGATTTTTCACCAAACGGATTTAAAAGATTAATTAATAATGGGTATACTTTTCAGAATATGCATTATAATTATATGCCAACTTATACAGCGCCAGGGCATGCGTCAATTTATACAGGAACTACTCCAGCAACACACGGTATCGTAGGTAACGAATGGTTCAGCAGAACATTAGGTAAAGAAATGTATTGTACAGATGATGCTGGTGTAAAAACAGTTGGAGATGGAACAGTAGAAGAAGGGGCTATGTCTCCTAAAAATTTGCAAAGTACTACTATTACAGACGAAGTAAGAATGGCTACTAATTTTCAAGGAAAAGTTATTGGAATGAGTCTTAAAGATCGTGGTGCAATTTTGCCAGCAGGACACTTTGCAAACTGGGCTTTTTGGTACAGTAAAACTGGTTCTTTCATTTCAAGTACATTTTACGGTGATAAATTACCAGAATGGGTTTCTCAATTTAATAGTGAGAAACATTATTTGCCATATATAAATAAAGGTTGGGATTTATATAAGCCAGCTTCTACTTATAACGAAAGTTTACCTGATAATAATCCGTATGAGGGTAAATTATATGGCAGTACAGCTCCTGTTTTTCCATATGATTTGAAAACAATGTATGAGAAAAATGATGCAGGAATCTTAAGAGCTACTCCATATGGAAATGATTTATTAGCTGAATTTGCTAAAAAAGCTATTGAAAAAGAAGAACTTGGAAAAGATAATATTACGGACTTTTTAACAGTAAGTTTTTCATCTACTGATTATGTTGGACATTTATTAGGTCCACGCTCAATTGAATTACAAGATACTTACTTAAGATTGGATCAGACTATTGCTGATTTTTTAGCTTATTTGGATTTAACGGTTGGTAAGGAAAATTACCTTCTTTTCTTAACAGCAGATCATGCTGGTGCTGAAAACGTTATCTATTTAAAAGACCGTAAATATAATGTTGATAATTATCCATCTAAAGATTTTAAGAAAAACCTACAGGATTTCTCAACTAAGACATTTGGAGCTGATTTACTTTTAAATTATTCAAATTTTAATATTTTCTTCAATAAGCAAATTATAAAAGATAAAGGTTTAGAACTGACAAGAGTAAAACAAGCATTTAAAGAATATTTGATTACACTGCCGCAAATTAAAAAAGTATATACGGAAGAAGAAATTTTAGCAAATTCTGGAAACGACTATTATTTAAATTTCGTAG
Source organism: Flavobacterium sp. MR2016-29 (assembly GCF_015350695.1). Classification (NCBI taxonomy): domain Bacteria; kingdom Pseudomonadati; phylum Bacteroidota; class Flavobacteriia; order Flavobacteriales; family Flavobacteriaceae; genus Flavobacterium; species Flavobacterium sp. MR2016-29. Next base: position 305,785 of record NZ_JADKPU010000005.1, on the reverse strand, counting down.
CAAAAGGATATGATGTAACTCAAGATGGAGATATGGTTATAATTAATAAACCTGGAGATATGGAATATTCGCCTACTGGAACATCACATGGAACTCCATATAGTTATGACACTCATGTACCAGCAATCTTTTATGGATGGCACATTAAAAAAGGAGAATCGTATGATAAAAAAGCAATTACTGAAATCGCTCCAACAATTGCTCAAAAAATTAAAGTTGCTTTTCCTAACGGAACGGAAGCAAAAGTATTACAAGAAGTATTAGACGAAAAATAATATTCTGTATAAAATTTAAAACCTGTCTCTGCAAGACAGGTTTTTTTATGTCATAAAAAAGGTTTTTCAATTAAGAAAAACCTTTTTAAATAGTGTTTAGTAAGCACTTATTTTAATGTTAGCACTATGCGTTTGCTAACACTAATTCTTCGTTAAAAGGAAGATTCCAAGCTTCAGCAACTCCTTTGTAAAGAATTTTTCCGTTAGCGATGTTTAATCCTTTTTTCAATTCTTCGTTTTCATTACAAGCCTTTTGCCATCCTTTGTTTGCTAATTGCACTGCATAAGGCAAAGTAGCATTAGTTAAGGCTAAAGTAGATGTATAAGGAACAGCACCTGGCATGTTAGCTACACAGTAGTGAACAATATCATCAATAATAAAAGTTGGATTTTCGTGAGTTGTTGGAGTACAAGTTTCAATACATCCACCTTGATCAACTGCAACGTCAACAACAACAGTTCCTGGACGCATTAATTTAAGCATATCACGAGTAATTAGGTGAGGTGCTTTTGCTCCTGGAATTAATACAGCTCCAACAATCAAGTCAGCATCTTTAATTGCTCTTGTGATGTTATAGTGGTTAGACATTTCTGTATTTACATTTGCTGGCATAATGTCATCTAAATAACGTAAACGAGGCAAACTTAAGTCCATTATAGTTACTTGTGCTCCTAAACCAGCAGCCATTTTTGCAGCCTGAGTTCCCACAATTCCACCACCTAAAACTAATACTTTAGCTGGCGGTACACCTGGAACACCACCTAAAAGAATTCCTCTTCCTTTTAATGGCTTTTCAAGATATTTTGCTCCTTGTTGAATCGCCATACGACCTGCAACCTCTGACATTGGAACTAATAATGGCAAACTGCGATCTGTTTTCTCTACTGTTTCGTAAGCTAAACAAACTGCACCTTTTTCAAGCATTGCATGAGTTAATGGCTCTGAAGAAGCAAAGTGAAAATAAGTGAAAAGCAATTGATCTTTTTTAATTAACGGATATTCAGAAGCAATTGGCTCTTTTACTTTTATAATCATTTCAGCAATTGCGTAAACTTCTTCAATAGTTGCTAAAACTACTGCTCCAGCTTCTGCATATTCATCATCACTAAATCCGCTTCCTAATCCTGCAGTTGATTGCACGTAAACTGTATGTCCGTGTTTTTTCATTTCTGAAACACCAGCAGGAGTTAAAGCTACACGGTTTTCATTGTTTTTTATTTCTTTTGGAACACCTATTATCATATCGTTATATTTTTTGCTTTTTTAAATTTGTTTTACAAAGCTACTGATAGAGAATATATTATTGATAAACGACTTTTAAATAAGAAAATATTATTTTATTTTATACTTTTACAGAAAAATATTCTTTTTCTAGGGCTATATTTTCTCTTAAAAAGAAAAAATGACTAAATTTTATTAATTAGAGAAAACGTTTTCGCTATGGCTTTAGATGAAATTGACAAAAAAATCTTACGACTTTTACAGGAAAATGCCCACTATACTTTGAAGGACATTGCAAACAAAATAAATTTGTCATTAACACCTGTTCATGATCGTGTTAAACGTCTTGAAAAAGAGGGAGTTATTGAAAAGTATGTTTCGATTTTGAATAAGAAAAAACTCGGAAATAATCTTACGGTCTATTGTCAGGTAACATTGACAAAACAGACTTATGATACTTCTGAGGGATTTAATCAATCGATTTTAAATTTACCTGAAGTAGTAGAGTGCAATTATGTTTCAGGAAATTTCGATTATATGCTTAAAGTTATTATTCCAGATATGGAAAGCTATCATCATTTTCACCAAAAAAAATTATCTATTTTACCTGAGGTTTCTCTAATAAATACTGTTTTTGTAATTTCAGAAGTTAAAAGTACAACTGTCTTGCCTATTTAATTTAATAAAAAAACCACCAAGAAATCTCGATGGTTTTTAGAAATAGTGGTTTTTTGGTTTTATATTTAATAATAAGTAAAGCGTCTTACTCTTGCAATATATTTTGCTAAACGAATTACTTGATGACTATATCCATATTCATTATCGTACCAAATGTACAGAACAATGCTTTTGCCGTCCTTGGAAACAATTGTTGCATTGCTGTCATAGATTGATGGTGCCGTAGTGCCAACAATATCTGACGAAACCAATTCATTGTTCAAAGAATATTTGATTTGTTCTACCAGCTCTCCTTCAAGAGCATACTTTTTCATGATTTTATTAATCGCTAAAATTGAAGTAGCTTTTTTAACTTCTAAATTTAAAATTACTAAAGAACCATTTGGAACTGGAACCCGAATAGCATTCGAAGTTAATTTGCCCTCTAAGGATGGCAGTGCTTTTGCAACAGCACTTCCTGCACCAGTTTCTGTTATAACCATGTTCAAGGCAGCAGCTCTTCCTCGACGGTATTTTTTATGCATATTATCAACCAAATTTTGATCGTTAGTATAGGCATGAATGGTTTCTAAGTGACCTTTTACAACTCCCAATGTGTCTTCAATAGCTTTTAAAACAGGTGTAATTGCATTTGTAGTGCAAGAAGCAGCTGAAAAAATATCGATTTCATCTGGGTTATAATCGGTATGATTTACACCATGTACAATATTAGGAACTCCTTTTCCGGGCGCTGTTAACAAAACTTTACTTGCTCCTTTCGAAGTTAAATGTCTCTGTAAGGATTCTTGAACTGTAAAAGCTCCAGTATTATCAATAATTAACGCATCGTTAATACCATATTCTGTATAGTCAATTTCTTCTGGAGAATTTGCTGTAATGATATGAACTGTGGTACCGTTTATGATTAAAGCATTATTTTTTGGATCAGCTGTTACAGATCCTTGAAAATTTCCGTGAATGGAATCATATCGCAATAGAGAAGCTCGTTTCTCTAAAGTCGATGCGTCATTTTTGTCTCTGGTTACAATTGCTCTCAAACGCAGTTGATTTCCCTTTCCAGTTTTAGACATTAATTCTCGCGCTAATAAACGTCCAATTCTTCCAAAGCCATATAAAACAACATCCTTAGGTTGAATTTCTTTTGAAGATTTGGCTTTTTTCAATTTATCGATTACAAAATATCGTGCATCGGGATATTTTTCATCTTCTAAACGATATTCATAAGTTAGTTTTCCAAGATCTATTTTCGCAGGCGGAAGATCTAATGACAAAACAACTTTTGCAATTTCTACCGAATCAAAAATGGTGATTGGTTTGCCTACAAATTCACCTGCGTATTGATGGAGGTTGATAATATCGCTGACATTTTTATCCAGCAATTGATTTTTGAATAAAACCATTTCTATGGATTTGTCATACCATAAATCGCTTATGACTTTAATTAATTCGACACCAGCTCTTCTTCGGTCGACTTGTAATGATACCTCTTTTTGGTACAAAGATTTTTTACTCATAATTGATTAAATTGGAAAAATAAAATGCTCACTATTTTAAAATTTTCCGCAAAAGTATCTATTTCAATCGATTTCGTAAACTATTTTATAATTTATTTTTGAAAATAAAAAAGCCACCTTATTTTCTAAGTTGGCTTTTTTTTAATGAAATTTTAATTGTCTTCAGTTTCAGTCTTCAGTCCCAGTATTTCCTCTTTAGGAAACTGTAAACTGCAAACAAGTACTGCGACAAATTTTAAATAATTATTCTAAATATTTCTCCGTTTTTGTTTATCATTTCAATTCGGACACTTTGACCTTCATCTTTTTTACTTAAAAGTCTCGAAACAGTTTCAACATTTGTTGCTTTTACATTATCAATACTCAAAATAATATTGCCCTGTAATTCATTTTGATATTGCATTAAATTCTCATTTGTTATGCTTCTGATTTTTACTCCATAATCAATTCTGAATTTCTTTTTATCCGTAGCATCAATATTTTCTAATTCAATTCCTTTAAATTCGGTGCTGTAAAATTCATTTTTACTTAATGTAACCGGAACAGTTCTAGATTTTCCGTCTTTAAGATATGTTACATTTACTACGTCATTTGGTCTTTTGGTATTAATGTATCCAGAAAGATCAGCATAAGTCGAAATATTTTGGTCATCTAGTTTTACAATAATATCTCCTTTTGAAAGTCCTGCTTTTTCAGCTCCTGAATTTTTAGAAACTTTGCTAATATAAAAACCTTGAGTTTGAGTAACTCCTAATTCTTTTGAAGCATTACTGTTTAGTTCGCCGCCTTCAACTCCTAGAATTCCTCTCTGAACATTACCGAATTCCATAATATCTTCGATGATTTTTCGAGCAATATTAGATGGAACCGCAAATGAATATCCAACATAAGAACCTGTCATTGATGAAATCATGGTGTTAATTCCAATCAATTCGCCTCTTGTGTTTACTAATGCGCCACCACTGTTTCCTGGATTTACTGCCGCGTCAGTTTGAATAAACGACTGAATTCCGTTTGTATCTAAATTTCTGGCTTTCGCCGAAACTATTCCAGCAGTTACAGTTGAAGTTAAGTTATATGGGTTTCCGACTGCCAAAACCCATTCTCCAATTTTTACCGAATCAGAATTTGCAAAAGCGGTATAAGGTAATTTTTCATCAGCATTGATCTTCAATAATGCAATATCCATTTTAGAATCTGTACCAATTAGTTTTGCAGTATATGATTTTTTATTGTTTAACGTAATTTCAATTTCAGAAGCATCTTTTATAACATGATTATTGGTTACAATATATCCGTCTTCAGAAATAATAACTCCAGAGCCGGTGCCAACTTGTTCTTGCTGTTGCTGGCCTCCATAACCATAGAAAAACTCCATCATAGGATTACTTACAGTTCGTCGCGAAACATTTTTTACGTGAACAACTGTGTGAATTGTTTTGTCTGCTGCAGCTGTAAAATCAACTGTTTCTGCATTTAATGCTACATTCCTGCCAAATGAATTTGGGGCGAGAGTAACAACAGAATTTTGTCTTCCAAAAAAAGAATTGCTGCCATCAAATAATAATTTGTAAGCTCCAAGTGTAGTAGCGCCACTTAGCAATGACACTAAAAATAAGGTTGAAAATCTTTTCATAATTAGGATGTATATTTAATTTACTTAACGTAAAATTAAAGCAAAAAATTATTTGAAAAAATGCTTTAACTCTCTTTAACAATGATTAACATTTCATTAATTAATAGTTTGTACTTTTGTAGTATATAATAGAAGAAAAATGCAAATAGAATTTTATAAATATCAAGGCACGGGCAACGATTTTGTGATGATTGACAATCGTACTAATTTTTTCCCAAAAGAGAACATACAATTAATTGAACGTTTGTGTGACAGACGATTTGGTATTGGAGCTGACGGGCTTATTTTACTTGAAAATGATCCTAACACTGATTTTAAAATGGTCTACTACAATTCTGATGGAAATCAGAGTTCGATGTGCGGAAACGGCGGGCGATGCTTAGTAGCTTTTGCCAATCAATTAGGCGTCATTAAAAACAATACAATTTTTATTGCAACAGATGGCTTACACCATGCTTCAGTAGGTGAAGATGCTATTATTTCTTTGCAAATGATTGATGTTGATGAAGTACAGCAAAAAGATTCTTATACTTTTTTAAATACAGGTTCTCCACATCATGTTCAAATTGTAGATGATTTAGAACATTATAATGTAAAAGAAAACGGAGCTGCAATTCGCTATGGAGAATTATATGGTGAAAAAGGAAGCAATGTCAATTTTGTAAAAAAGGTTGACGACAGTACTTTTTCTCTTCGTACTTATGAAAGAGGTGTTGAAGACGAAACTCTTGCTTGCGGAACAGGCGCAACAGCAGTTGCCATTGCGATGAACGCTATTGGGCAGACTGATAAAACTTCAATTAACTTGAATGTTGAAGGCGGAAAATTGGTAGTTTCTTTTGATAAAGATGGAAATCATTTCACGAATGTTTTCTTAACCGGACCAGCTAAATTTGTTTTCAAAGGAACAATCGAAATATAAGATCTAAAATCACAATCTAAAATTAAAAAATGATAACACTCAAAGGCGACAATATTTATCTGAGGGCACTCGAACCTAATGATTTGGAGTTTGTTTATGCCATGGAAAATGATCAAAGCATTTGGGAAGTTAGTAATACATACACACCTTATAGCCGTTTTTTGGTTCGTCAGTATCTCGAAAACGCCCAACAGGATATTTATGAGGCAAAGCAATTGCGTCTGGCCATTTGTCAAGATGAAGATTTTCCGGCTATCGGATTAATTGATTTATTTGAGTTTGATCCTAAAAATAATAGAGCCGGAGTTGGCATTGTGATTCAAAAAGATGAAAATAAAAGACAAAATGTTGGGTCTGAAGCTTTAGGGCTTTTGATTAAATATGCTTTTTATAATTTAAATTTACATCAGCTCTATGCAAATATTAGTGTAGAAAATGTAGCAAGTATAGCTCTTTTTACTAAATTTGGTTTTGAGAAAATAGGAATTAAAAAAGATTGGATTTTGCTGCGCAACCACTATCAAGACGAAGCAATGTTCCAGTTAATTAATAAACAAATTTAAATTTAAAACTTTGAGCTTAAAAAAAATTATCACGATAACTGCCGTAGCCGTAATTTCAGTTTTAATGATTTATGGATTTATTTTAATCAGCAGAATTTTTAGTGCGAACACTAAATTTGAGGAAAAAGAATTATACGTCTATGTTCCGACTGGAGCAAATTATACAGATGTAAAAAAAATATTAGAGCCTTACATTAAAAATTTCGAAAACTTCGAAATGGTAGCAAGCAAAAGAAGTTATCCAGATAATGTAAAATCAGGTCGTTTTTTACTTAAAAAAGATATGAATAACATCGATTTGGTACGTGCAATGCGTTCTAATGTTCCTGTAAAGTTGGCTTTTAACAATCAAGAGCGTCTAGAAAATTTTGCTGGAAGAGTAGGTTCTGAAATCGAAGCAGACAGTTTGTCTTTAATGAAAGCAATAAAAGATTCGACTTTTATGGCAGCAAACGGCTTTAATGAAGACAATGTATTTGCGATGTTTATTCCAAATACTTATGAAATTTATTGGAATACGTCTGCAGAGAAATTCCGTGACAAAATGATCAAAGAATACCATAATTTTTGGACTGCTGAAAGAATCGAAAAAGCTAAAAAACAAGGCTTAACACCAGTTCAGGCAACTATTTTGGCTTCAATAGTTCATAAAGAATCAGTTAAAAAAGATGAAAGACCTAGAATTGCTGGAGTTTATTTAAACCGTTTGCGTTTAGCAATGCCTTTGCAAGCTGATCCGACAGTAATTTATGCTCTAAAATTAAGAGACAATAATTTTGATCAGGTTATCAAAAGAGTATTTTATAATGATTTGGTTATGAAATCTCCTTACAATACTTATGTAAATATCGGACTTCCTCCGGGACCAATTGCAATGCCAGATATTACAGCTCTTGATGCAGTTTTAAATCCTGAAAAAAACGATTACATTTATTTTTGCGCAAGCGTAGAACGTTTTGGGTATCATGAATTTGCATCAACTTATGAGCAGCATACAATTAATGCAAAAAAATATTCAGACTGGATTGCTAGTCAAGGCGTAACAAGATAGTTTTGAATTTTAAACATTTCCTTCTCTTATCGGCATTATTTTTTTTGAGTTTTTATTCTTTGAAAGCACAAAGCAAATTCGAAATTTTTTTAACTCCCTCCGATACTTTAAATAAAAAAAGACAAAATACCGTTATAGTAACTGAGGCTGCTCTGGCTTCGGTTACCTTAATTGGTTTGAATCAGCTTTGGTATGCTGATTATCCGCAGTCTAATTTTCATTTTATAAATGATAATAATGAATGGCTTCAGATGGATAAAGTAGGGCATATGTATTCTGCTTATCATTTAGGAAGATTTGGTGCTGAAATGTTAAATTGGAGCGGTGCAAGTCAAAAAAATCAACTTGTTTACGGTGCCGGATTAGGATTTGCATTTTTAACTGCTGTTGAAGTTTTAGATGGATATTCATCAGGATGGGGAGCTTCTTCTGGAGATTTAATTGCAAATGCAACAGGAACAGCCTTATACGTTTCTCAAGAATTACTTTGGAAAGAACAGCGAATTACTCCTAAATTTTCTTTTCACACTACAAAATATGCAAATCTACGTCCTGAAGTTTTAGGAAGTTCATTAAATGAACAGCTTTTAAAAGATTATAACGGACAAACTTATTGGCTTTCTGTCAACCTTTATTCTTTTGCAAAAGAAAGCAAAATTCCGAAGTGGTTAAATATTGCTTTTGGATATGGAGCTGATGGAATGTTAACAGGAAATTTACAAAATGATAATCCAGTTTCTGTTCAAAACCCAGAAAGATTTCGTCAGATTTATCTTAGTTTTGATGTGAATTTGACGAAAATTGAAACAAAATCGCATTTTTTGAAAACTATTTTTTCTGTTTTTAACACCTTAAAAATTCCTGCTCCAACTCTCGAATATAGCGCCAATAAAGGGCTTAAAGCACATGCGTTCTATTTCTAAAAACGCTTAACTATTTGATTTTCAGTATTGTTTTGTTTTTCTTATCTTTGCACCGTAGAAATTTCAAAGAGGTGACAGTGATTTGAAGAAAAACAATTTATGATAAAGAAGTGGTATTTTTATGCGAGTTTGATCGTTATTATTACATTTTTGAGTTTGGGTTTTAAACCCTTTAATCTGGAAACCAAACCGTGGTTTCTCACAGAAAAAACAGATGGAGCCGAATACTTATTTCCATCGCAACAAGAGGATGATTATCCTATTTTAAACAATTTAAACATCCCATTTACAGGAAAGCATCTTATAGGTTTTAAAGAAGCCGTTGCTTTCAAAGAATCTCAAGGAAAATACCGATTGGTAAATTCATTGGGTTACATGGGGAAATACCAATTTGGTTCTCAAGCCCTACGATCTATAGGTGTTCGAAATGGTAAAGCTTTTCTAAAAGATCCTGCTTTACAAGAAAAAGCTTTTATTGCGTTATTGTCCAAAAATAAATGGATTTTACGTAATGAAATCGAAAGGTACGAAGGAAAAATCATTAGCGGTGTCGAAATCACCGAATCTGGTATTTTAGCAGCAGCACATCTTGGAGGCGCTGGTTCAGTAAAAAACTTCTTTAAAAATAAGGGGAGTAGACGTTTTAGAGATGCCTATGGTACTTCATTAAGAAGTTATATGAAAGCCTTTGGAGGTTATGATCTTTCTCACATTGAAGCAGATAGTAATGCAACAATAAATGATTAAGAATTAAAGCAAAATAAAAAATCCCGATAATTCGGGATTTTTTTATGTCAATTAGTCAATTAAAATTTCTAGAATTTTTATCGCCGCTTCACTGATTTTAGTTCCTGGCCCAAAAACAGCAACGGCACCCGCATCAAATAAAAATTGGTAATCTTGCGCCGGAATTACACCGCCGACAATTACCATAATGTCTTCGCGTCCGTGCTTTTTAAGTTCTTCTATTACTTGAGGGACTAATGTTTTATGTCCTGCGGCTAATGAAGAAACACCTAAAATATGGACATCGTTTTCAACGGCTTGTTTAGCAGCTTCGGCAGGATTTTGAAAAAGAGGCCCTATATCTACATCAAAACCTACATCTGCATAACCTGTTGCAACTACTTTTGCACCTCGGTCATGCCCGTCTTGTCCCATTTTGGCAATCATAATTCTAGGACGTCTTCCTTCTTGTTTTGCAAAAGCATTCGCTAATTGTTTTGCCTTTTCAAAATTCTCGTCATTTTTTATTGCTGCACTATACACACCGCTAAAGGATTTAATTTGTGCTTTATACCTGCCAAAAACACTTTCCAAAGCATCGCTGATTTCGCCCAATGTAGCTCTGTCTCGAGCGGCTTCAGTAGCAATCTCTAATAAGTTACCTTGACCAGTTTTTGCACAAAGAATTAATTTTTCTAATGATCGATTTACTTTTTCAGTATCTCTTTTTGCTTTTATTTCTTCAAGTCGCTCAATTTGCTGTTTTCGAACCATTTGATTGTCTACATCCAAAATATGCAAAGGATCTTCTTTTTCTAATCTAAATTGATTAACACCAACAATAATGTCTTGTCCGCTGTCTATTCTCGCTTGTTTTCTAGCGGCAGCTTCTTCTATTCTAAGTTTGGGAATTCCGGCCTCGATGGCTTTTGTCATCCCGCCAAGTTCTTCTACTTCTTCAATTAGTTTCCAAGTATTTTCTAGGAGTTCATTCGTCAGACTTTCAACATAATAGCTTCCGGCCCAAGGATCGACAGTTTTGGTTATTTTCGTTTCTTCTTGTAAAAATATTTGTGTATTACGTGCAATTCTGGCTGAAAAATCGGTTGGCAGAGCAATCGCTTCATCAAGTGCGTTGGTATGTAAGGATTGTGTTCCGCCAAAAGCAGCCGCCGTTGCTTCAATACAAGTTCTGGCCACATTATTAAACGGATCTTGTTCTGTTAAACTCCATCCACTGGTTTGGCAATGTGTTCTTAAAGCCAAAGATTTATCGCTTTTAGGATTAAATTGCTGTATTAATTTCGCCCAAATCATTCGGCCGGCCCTCATTTTTGCAATTTCCATAAAATGATTCATTCCGATTGCCCAAAAGAAAGACAATCTTGGTGCAAATTCATCAATGGTCATTCCAGTTGAAAGTCCAGTTCTAATGTATTCTAAGCCATCTGCTAAAGTATAAGCCAATTCGATATCGGCTGTAGCTCCGGCTTCCTGCATGTGATATCCTGAAATAGAGATAGAATTGAACTTAGGCATTTTTTTGCTTGTAAATTCAAATATATCAGCGATAATTTTCATTGACGGAGTTGGCGGGTAAATATATGTATTACGCACCATAAACTCTTTCAAAATATCATTCTGAATTGTTCCAGATAATTTTTCGATTGCAACGCCTTGTTCTTCAGCTGCAACAATATAAAATGCCATAATGGGCAAAACAGCACCATTCATCGTCATCGAAACTGACATTTCATCTAACGGAATTTGGTCAAAAAGCACTTTCATATCTTCAACCGAATCTATAGCAACTCCTGCTTTTCCAACATCGCCAACTACTCTCTCATGATCTGAATCGTAACCGCGATGGGTAGGTAAATCAAAAGCTATTGAAAGGCCTTTTTGGCCTGCAGCCAGATTTCTTCTGTAAAAAGCATTACTTTCTTCTGCTGTAGAAAATCCGGCATACTGGCGAATTGTCCAAGGTCTTCTTACATACATTGTTGCATAGGGTCCACGTAAATTTGGCGCAAATCCAGCTCCAAAATCTAAAAACTCTAAATCTTCGATATCTTTCTCAGAATACTGTTTTTTAAGTTCGATTCCTTCGGCAGTTGTAAAATTATCTGTCAAAGTGTCAAAATTTTGACTTTCGATTTTTGACTTTTGACTTTGAAGATTGATATGTTTAAGGTCTTTTCTTATCATTGAGACACTTTGTTTTGTGGTTTTATTAATTACTTTTTTAAGATTATTCAAGTTCTAATCGTTCTTGCTCCAGTTTTTCAGCTAATCTTTTTTCTATAATTGGTGTAATTAATGTTTTTCTCGGCTTTATTTTTACAAATGGAAACAGCTCTAAATCGTGTTTCATTTTGTCTTCTTTGTTTGGGTATTTATTTGTACCCAATAAGACTTCTTTTTTAGAATCAAATAATTCTTGTTCTTTAGAAGCGCTTTCTTGAATCTTCTTCTTGATCGTTCCGTCGTTTAAAAGTTTTAAAAATCCTCCATTGGCTTCAATATCTTTAAATAAAGCTAAACTTTTTTCAGCCAATTGCATGGTTAGACTTTCAATGTAATAACTTCCATCAGCAGGATTATCAACTTTATCAAAATAACTTTCGTGTTTTAAAACCAATAACTGATTTCGTGCAATTCGGTCGCCAAATTCATTGTCTTTATGATAAAGCGCATCGTAAGGCAAATTAGCTACTGCATCAGCACCGCCCAAAATTGCCGACATGCATTCTGTTGTTGTTCGAAGCATATTTACATTATAATCGTAAATCGTTTTGTTTCGTTTAGTTGGAGTTACCAATAAATGACAATCAATTTCAGCATTATATTCGGAAGCAATCAATTTGAAAAGCATTCGCAATGCTCGAAGTTTAGCAATTTCAAAAAAATAATTTGTTCCTACAGAAACCTGAAAAACAATTGGTTTCGTTATAGTTGGCAAACGGTTTAAATATTCATTGGCATGCGCTAAACTATAAGCAATTTGCTGTGTAATATTTGCTCCAGCATTTTGATACAATCCTAAATCAATGCTTAAGAATGAAATGTTTGTTGTAGCTTTTGAAATTTTTTCAAGTGTTTCAAAATTATTTTTATCGGAGGTTGCAAGCCAATTCCCTTCTCTCGCAAAATAGCCAATTGGGTCGATGTTACAGTAAAAGGTTGCTTTTTTTTGAATCGAAATCGTGTCTAATAGTTTTACGAAATCGATTGAAATAAAATTCAAATTAAAGTAAACAGTTCTGTTTTCTAAAGGAAGGTTTTCTAATAATTTTTGCATGTCAAGTTTTTCGTTTTGAATCGTAAAACGTAAACTTTCAGCTCCTCTTTCAATAGCATTAATAGCTCTTTGAATCGATTTCTCGACATCATAAACAAAGATGTTTTGGCAGATTTTAAAGTTTGAAACATTTGTTTTTACCGTAGCGGCAGTCGAAAATTCATCTCTATGGTAAAAAGGTTTAACCTGAATATCTTCTGGAGAATTCCAAATAACAGTTTGGTTGTATTCGGCTCCATCTAATTCAAACTGAATTTTTTGTTTCCATTGTTTGGATGAAATCGGATTAAAATCGTCGAATAGGGTAGTGGCCATTTGGTGTTTTTTCTGATTATTCTTTTTCTTGAATCGTATCTCCTTCAAATTTAATGATATAAATATCTTCGCTGTCTTTTTTCATAAAGTACTTTTCGCGAGCATATTTTTCTATTTGTTCAGGATTTTTAAGCTGTTTGATCTGTTCCTGATCTTTTTTTATTTCTTCCTGATAATATTTTTTATTGTCTTGAAGTTCATTGATTTGACCATCTAAAAAGCGATGGTCAAAATAAGAGTAATTGTCTAAAAATAGCATCCAAACTACAAAAAATAGTAAAACCCAAACATATTTGTTGCTTAGGAGTTTGAACCATTTTTTGTCTTTATATGGATTTTTCATTTCAGTTTGTTTAACAATTACGGTTTAAGATTTAAATCGGAGCTATCGAGATAAGAATCAGGATAGCTCTTATTTTTCTGGAATAAATTTACGATAAAAATTATGAAATTCGCTGATTAATTACAGCACGAACCACATCAATAGCTACAGTGTTGTATTTATCGTTTGGAATAATAATGTCAGCAAAAGCCTTTGATGGCTCTATAAACTGCTCATGCATAGGTTTTAAGGTGTTTTGATAACGTGTCAAAACTTCATCGATATCACGTCCGCGTTCTGAGATATCACGTTTTAAACGGCGAATTAATCTTTCGTCAGAATCTGCATGAACGTAAATTTTAATATCAAAAAGATCACGAAGTTCTGGATTTGTCAAAATTAAAATACCTTCAACAATCATTACTTTTCTTGGATGTGTTGAAACAGTATCATCAGTCCTATTATGTTGAATGAAAGAATAAACAGGCTGATCAATAGTTTCGCCTGCTTTTAGTGCTTTTAAATGTTTTTCTAATAATTCAAAATCAATCGCGCGCGGATGATCAAAATTTATTAATGCTCTTTCGTCAAACGACAAATTATGGGTTTCTTTATAGTATGAATCCTGAGAAATCACCCCAACTTCAGTGTCTGGCAATTCGTTCATGATTTGGTGTACTACTGTTGTTTTTCCACTTCCTGTTCCTCCTGCAATTCCAATAATGAGCATATGTTTTTTGTTTGATATTTGATTGGCAAAAATAATAATTTAAGTGAATTGAATAAACATATTAATGCATTTAACCATATAAGTAATGTAAGTAAATATAAGCAGCAAAATGTTTAACTAAAATAGTGCTTAGCTGAACTTATATTGCTTATATGTTAAAATGATTATCATTAAAATATAAAAAAATCCCGACAGCATTGCTGTCGGGATTTAGTGCAATCAGTATAGTTTTAATAAAATATTCTGAATTTAGTAAGCACGTAAAATTATTTATTCTTTTTTGCTTTAATCATCATTTCAAGCTGATCCCAAAGTTCTTCTGGAATGGCTTCTAATAAATTAAATTGGCCTGCGCCTTTTAACCATTCACCACCATCAATTGTGATAACATCCCCATTTACATAAGCAGAAAAATCAGAAACTAAATATGCTGCTAAATTGGCCAATTCTTGGTGATCACCTACACGTTTCAATGGCACTTTTTTGGCCATATCAAACTTTTCAGCAAGATCGCCTGGCAATAATCTGTCCCAAGCGCCTTTTGTAGGGAACGGTCCCGGAGCAATTGCATTCGAACGAATTCCGTATTTTGCCCACTCTACAGCCAAACTTCTTGTCATGGCTAAAACTCCTGCCTTTGCAGTAGCACTAGGGACAACATAAGCTGAACCTGTCCAGGCATAAGTTGTTACAATATTTAAAATAGTTGCCGATGTTTGCTTCGTGTCAATCCAATGTTTTCCAAAAGCAAGCGTACAGTTTTTAGAACCTTTTAATACAATATCTATAACAGTATCAAATGCATTTGCAGATAGACGTTCTGTTGGAGAAATAAAATTTCCGGCAGCGTTGTTCAAAAGAACATCAACTTTTCCGAAAGCTTTTAAAACTTCTTGAAGCATGTTTTCAACTTCTTCATAATGACGAACATCACATTGAACCGGTAAACATTTTCCGCCAGTTTCACTTTCTAGTTCAGCTGCTGTAGTTTTAAGCTTTTCTAAATCTCTAGAAGTAATCGCCACCTGAGCTCCTAATTCTAAGAAATATTTAGTCATTGCTTTACCTAAACCACTTCCGCCACCTGTAACTACAATGACTTTTCCTTTTAAGGCGTCATCGCGCAACATTTTATCTGTATAGCTCATATTTTTCTTTTTATTACAATATTAATTAAATAAATAGGATGCATGCATAATAATGTTATAAATTTTTGATAAAATTTATATATCGCATAATTTTTTTGCAGCCGATTCTAATGTGAAATTGTCTTTCGCAAAACAAAAGCGTATTAATTTTTGGTCTTTGTGATCTGAGTAAAAAGTGGAAATAGGAATTGCAGCAACACCATGATCTGTAATTAGTTTTTTACAGAAACTA
Source organism: Flavobacterium sp. MR2016-29 (assembly GCF_015350695.1). Lineage (NCBI taxonomy): Bacteria > Pseudomonadati > Bacteroidota > Flavobacteriia > Flavobacteriales > Flavobacteriaceae > Flavobacterium > Flavobacterium sp. MR2016-29. Next base: position 290,227 of record NZ_JADKPU010000005.1, on the reverse strand, counting down.
ACATCATCATCTTGAGAAATATTTGCATAAGAAGCGACTTGAAAATAAGTTCCTTCGCAAGGTTTCAACTCAAAACGGCTATTTTGAATCAGTTTGCGAAAATAATCTCGTTTCTCTTGATAGAATTTTCCAAGAAGATTAACATCAACAACATCTAAATATTGACTGATAGCCACTTGAGAAATACTGTTGACGCTGAAAACCAAAAACTGATGTACTTTTTTGATTTCTTTCATTAGATATTCCGGAGCAATCGTGTAGCCAATTTTCCAGCCGGTAATATGAAATGATTTCCCAAAAGAAGAAACCATAATACAACTATTCAAAAGAAATTCTTTGGTATGAGCAGAAATATGTTTTTCTTCAAAAGTAATATATTCATAAACCTCGTCAGATAAAACTAAAATATCAGGATACCTCGAAAGTATTTTTTCTAATTGAAGGAAATCAGTTTCCGTTAATATTTTTCCAGTCGGATTATGAGGGTTATTGATGATAATCATTTTGCTATTTGCAGAACAGGCTTTTTCGATCGTTTCCCAATTTGGCGTATAATCATCATTTAAAGCCACTCGAACTGGTTTTGCATTACACAATAATACCGGAGATTCATAAGAATCATAACTAGGATCTAAAATAATTACTTCGTCACCAGTTTTTACTAAAGCTAAAATTGAAGTAAAAATGCCTTGCGTTGCGCCGGCGGTAACCAAAAGTTCTAAATCAGGATTAATCGTTCTTTTGTAAGAACTCTGAATAAGCTTCGCAATCTGATTCATCAATGGCAGATAACCGGCCATTGGAGTATATTGGTGTATGTTTTCTTTCGAGATTTTCGCCACAATGTCTGTCAATCTTTCATCAACAGGAAAATTAGGAAATCCCTGCGAAAGATTAATTGCATTGTATTCGGCTGCCATTTTAGACATTACCGTAAAAATGCTTGTGGTTATGTTTGGGAGTTTACTCATGATAAAGTTTTGATTAGCGAAAAACTTGTGAGTACAATATAAGGCAATTTTTAAAATTACATTTTATGAATAATAAAAATCGTCGGTCGATTATGCAAATCAACTTTTAATTTTTTCCAATCTGCAATACGCATTGTTTTTATAAACTCTGTCGGCAAAGTTATATCTGTCGCAATACATAAATGTGTTGAAGGATTTACAATCTGCAAAATATCTTCAACTAATTTATTGTTTCTATAAGGAGTTTCTATGAAAATCTGCGATTGGTTTTTATCCTGAGATAATTTCTCAAAATGTTTTAATGCTGATTTTTTCTCGTCTTTATCAATTGGCAAATAGCCATTGAAAGTAAAACTTTGACCGTTCATTCCAGAAGCCATCATAGCCAATAATATAGAAGAAGGACCAACTAAGGGCACAACCTGAATTCCTTTTTCATGTGCCAATTTTACAATTACAGCACCGGGATCTGCAACGCCGGGACAACCGGCTTCACTCATTAGTCCCACATTTTTTCCTTCTAATAAAGGTTTTATGAAGTCTAAATGTTCGCTTGGCTCTGTTCTTTTATTTAGTGTAAAAAGAATAAGTTCTGATTGTTTTTTCTCTGGAGAAACCGCTTTTATTGATTTTCTGGCTGTTTTTTCGTTTTCAACAATATAATGATCTATAAAATCGATACTTCTTTTTACTGTTTGAGGTAAAACATCCATCGGATCGCTTTCGCCCATTGTCGTTGGAATTAAATATAGTTTTCCTAGAAGTTTCATTTTTTGATATTTTATAGTTTAAAACAAAAAATGTATTTCATTTATATAGGTATAAGTGAAATACAAATTAAATTACGAGTGTTTTTTGATGAGTTTAGAAGCAATTATTTCAGCAACTTCGTCTAGCATTTGATAAACATTATCAAAACCATTTACAGCGCCAAAGTAAGGATCGGGAACATCTACATTTTCATCCGGAAATAATTCGTTTAAAATAAGATGAACTTTGCTTTCGTGTTCTGGAGTTTTTGCTAAATGAATGACATCACGATAATTCGAATTATCCATAACATAGATATAATCGAATTCATCAAAATCTGAAGTTTTAAATTGTCTTCCTTTTTGATTGTCAATACATAAACCGTTTTTTTGAGCGACGGCTATTGAACGTTGGTCAGGTGAGTGACCTACATGCCAAGATCCAGTTCCGGCTGAATCAACGATGAATTTGTCTTTTGGTAATTTTGATGCTAAAATACCTTCAGCTAATGGTGATCTGCAGATATTTCCCAAACAAACCATTAAAATTTTTACTGGCATGATTCGCGTTTATAGCGTTAATTTTTTGTTGATGTCTTCGACAAATTTCTTGAATTGTTTGTCTGTAGAAACTAAATTGTCAACTGTTTTACAAGCGTGTAATACTGTAGCGTGATCGCGATCTCCAATTTGTGAACCAATGTTTGCCAAAGAAGCTTTAGTAAATTTCTTTGCAAAAAACATAGCCAATTGTCTCGCCTGAACAACATGCCTTTTTCTAGTTTTGGATTGAAGCGTTTCAATATCCAACTGAAAATAATCAGACACAATTTTTTGAATATAATCGATAGAGATTTCTCTCTTTACGTTTTTAACAAATTTTTCGACAACACTTTTCGCTAACTCAATTGTAACTTCTTTTTTGTTGAAAGAAGATTGAGCGATCAATGATATAATAGCTCCTTCAAGTTCACGAACATTAGTTTTGATATTACGGGCAACATATTCAATAATGTCTTCCGGCATATCAACACCGTCGCGGTATAGAATGTTTTTTAAGATTGAAATACGAGTTTCATAATCTGGCTGGTGCAATTCAGCAGATAATCCCCATTTAAAACGAGATAATAATCTTTGCTCAATATCCTGCATGTCTACAGGAGCTTTATCCGAAGTTAAAATTACTTGTTTTCCGTTTTGGTGCAAGTAATTAAAAATATGGAAAAATACATCCTGAGTTCCTGATTTCCCTGATAAAAACTGAACATCATCAATAATCAAAACGTCGATTAACTGGTAAAAGTGAATGAAATCATTACGATTATTCTTTTTAACCGAATCAATATATTGTTGTGTGAAAATTTCGGCAGAAATATATAAAACCGTTTTTTCAGGATATTTATCTTTTACTTCAACACCAATAGCGTGTGCTAAGTGAGTTTTTCCTAAACCAACTCCTCCAAAAATTAATAACGGATTAAATGATGTTCCTCCAGGTTTGTTGGCTACAGCCATACCAGCAGAACGAGCCAAACGGTTAGAATCTCCTTCAAGAAAATTATCAAAACTGTAGTTTGCATTTAACTGCGACTCAATTTTTAAATTTCTGATTCCAGGAATTACAAACGGGTTTTTAAGTTCAGGATTTAAGTTTTTAAACGGAGCATCAACTTCTTGCGGTTTCATTGGCACTCTGTTGGCGCTTGGCAACTGTTCGGTAAACGGTTGTTTATTGCCATAAGTGTTCTCCATCTTAATTTTATAAAGTAACTTTGCGTTTTTTCCCAGTTCTTTGGTAAGCGCAACTTTCAATAATTTAACGTAATGTTCTTCTAGCCATTCGTAGAAAAATTTACTTGGAACTTGAATATATAACGCGTTGTCGGTTAGCTCAACTGATTTGATTGGTTCGAACCAAGTTTTATAGGCTTGATCTTGAATATTGTCTTTTATAAAGGACAAACAGTTTTCCCATACCGATTGAGCAGTTTTAGTCATAGATTCAATTAAATTTTTTTATTATTGATAAAGATTCTCCTAATAAAAAGGGAGCAATTTTATTCCGTATTTCGGGATAACAAATATGTGAACAAATTTCTGTAAAAAAAAATATTTTGGGGTCTAATTTTATAAAAAAATGTTGTACGTGAACTTTAAGAAGTTTAAATTTTTTAATCTATAAATAATGAAAAATCATCAAACGCAAGTGCGTGTACGTTACTCAGAAACGGATCAAATGGGAGTTGTTTATCACGGAAATTACATTCCGTATTTCGAGATCGGACGCGTGGAATGGCTTAGAAACAAAGGGATTTCGTATAAAAGTATGGAAGAAAGCGGTATTGGTCTCCCAATTGTTTCGATGCAAATAAATTATAAAAAATCTGCGCGTTATGATGAGCTTCTTACGATTCATACTGCTTTCAAAAGTCAGTCATCGGTTAAGATTGAATTCGACTGCGCAATCTATAATGAAGCGAACGAGTTATTAACAACTGCCGTGTTTATTTTAGTATTTATTTCGTTAAAATCAGGCCGCCCAACGGCTCCGCCAGATTATATTTTAGAATTATTTAAAACACTAGTATAATTGTTAAAAGGAAGTGCAAATTTATATCAAATTATATAGTTTTGATGTCAATTTCAAACATTAAATCAAAAATGTCGAATACTGATTCGGCATTTTTTTTTCGCGTTTTTGTCATAATTTTTCCAATTGGCAATCCAGAAATTTCATCTATTTCCATTTCTTGAGAAGTAATTTCAAGTTTTTTTTCTTTAATGACACGCATCACTTTATTCATGTTCTTGTAATCAAAAGAAATTAAAAAATGAACATCGATTGTCTTTTCGACAATCTCGCAAACATCAAGTGTCATTTGTGCGGTTGTTTTATAAGCTGTGATTAAACCTCCTACGCCTAATTTAACTCCTCCAAAAATCCGAACCACAACAACTAAAACATTCGTTACCCCAAAAGACTGAATTTGGCCATAAATAGGTGCGCCCGCCGTATTGCTGGGTTCTCCATCATCATTGGCGCGATATGATATTTTTGGAGCCGAACCTAATTGATAAGCGTAACAAAAATGAACAGCGTGCGGGTGTTGTTTTTTTAAGCTTTCTATAATGGGTTTTACTTCATCTTCAGTTTCTATAGGAAAAGCGTAGCCAAAAAATTTGCTTCCTTTTTCTTTAAAAAGTATTTCTTCAGACTCAAAAGCAATGGTTTTATAGGTGTCGTTATATTCCAAAAGTAAATTTCTAGATTAAATTTTGTTGCTAAACCTTTTCTCCTGCAGATTTGTTTTTATAAGATGTTTTAAATATCTGCTTTATCGGCAAAATCTGCGGGGAAGATAAAAATAAGCTAAAGTATTTTTTTATCAAATAAATCGACAACATCTTCCTGGCCAACTTGTAAATTCCATACATGGAAACCTAAAGATGCTGCAGAATCTGTATTTTCTTTTTTGTCGTCTATAAACAGAGTTCGTTTTGGAGACAATTCATGTTTGTTGATTAAATATTGAAAAACTTCAGCATTTGGTTTTCGCATTCCAATTTCAAAGGAAAAATAAACTTTTTCAAAACATTGGTAAAAATCGCTGTAAAATGAAACACCACTTTTATTTTCGAAAGTTTCAATATGAATAGAATCCGTATTGCTCAATAAAAACAAACGGTATTTTTTTGAAAGCATCTGAAGGAATTCTAATCGATATAAAGGAAAATCTGCTAAAACAGCATTCCAGGCTTTGAGAATTTCTTCAACAGAAGCATTTGGCAGTTCTTTTTGAAAACCTCCTATGAAATCATCATGCGAAATATCGCCAGTTTCAAACAAAAGATTTAAACGATCTAATTCTGCATTCCATTCGGTCATACCTAATTGCTGCAATCCTGAAATAGTAGCTTGTTTGTCTAAATTGATAAAAATATCTCCAAAGTCAAAAATTATAGTATCAATCATGATTTCTAACGTATATTAATTCGTCGTTTTGAATATGGGTTTTAGTTATGGTTTTCTTTTGAAGAATTGGCGCTTTTGTTCCTTTATTAAAAATACTTTCTCCAATAAAAATTCGGGCTTCGTCCCAAGTGTTTTGATCGATAAAAGATTGTAAAGTTTTTAAACCGCCTTCTATAATAATAGACTGAATTTGATTTTGATGCAAAACAGTCAAAATTTGCGGTATTATATTTTGATTAAAATCGATTACTTCAAAGCTCGTCTTTTCTGCTGAAAAGCTTATTTCTGATTTTGTAAATACAATGGTTTTTACACTGTCATCAAAAATAAAACTGTCTCGAGAAATTCGGTTATTCTGATCTAAAATAACTCGTATCGGATTATTTCCTGCCCAATCTCTAACATTTAATTTCGGATTGTCGTCAATAACAGTCTGCGTTCCTGCCAAAATAGCCTGTTCTTCACTTCTCCATTTATGTACCAATTGTCTTGAATACGTATTGGTTATCCAAACTGGTTTTCTTTCTTGATTAAGTTCTTTTTCTGGTGCCAAAAAACCATCTTGACTTTCAGCCCATTTCAATATAATATAAGGTCTCTTTTTTTGATGAAAAGTAAAAAAGCGTTTATTGAGTTCGTTACATTCATCTTCTAAAATGCCAACCGTTACATTTACTCCAGCTTCTAGTAATTTTTTGATTCCATTTCCAGCAACTTTTTCATTAGGATCTACTGTTCCAACAACCACATTTGGGATTTTATTTTCAATAATCAAATCACAGCAAGGAGGCGTTTTTCCAAAATGGCTGCAAGGTTCTAAACTCACATAAATAGTTGCTTTTTTTAACAGTGATTTGTTTTTTACAGATCGAACGGCATTTACTTCTGCATGTGGTTCTCCAGCTTTTTTGTGCCAGCCTTCGCCAATAATCTGGCCGTTATATACAATTACGCTTCCTACCATCGGATTTGGATATGTTGTTCCAAAACCATTTTTGGCAAGTTCAATACAGCGTTTTAAGTATTTTTCATGTAGATTCACGATACAAAAGTAGTTATTTTTGAGTTTAGTCACGATAGTTAATGTTATAGTTAGCCTACTTTCAAAAAAGTATTTTTACTTTTGTGTGACATTACACTAATAAACGAAATATGGAGAATTGGATTATCAGAGAGATTAAAAAAGAAGACAATCAGGCAGTTGCACAATTAATAAGATCCGTTTTTGATGAAATGGAAATTCCTAAAGTGGGCACGGCATATGAAGATCCGTATTTAGATTTGATGTTTGAAGAATACAATAAATCTCAATCTGTTTATTTTGTGGTTGAAAATGAAGGAAAAATTGTTGGCTCTGCTGGCATTGCGCCTTTAGAAAATGGGGATCCTAAAATTTGTGAGCTTCAAAAAATGTATTTTTTGCCAGAGACACGCGGTTTAGGAATTGGAAGTAAAATGATGGAAAAATGCTTGGAAGAAGCTAGAAATTTTGGTTTTGAAAAATGTTATATAGAAACGATGCCATTTATGCATGCGGCTCAAAAATTATATAAAAAATCAGGTTTTGAATATTTAGATGCGCCATTAGGTTGTACTGGGCACAGTTCTTGCCCTGTTTGGATGTTGAAAGTTTTGTAGACAAATTGTAACAGAATTTGTTTTGCGATACTTATTTGAAATAAATTGGCTTTGCTAAAAATAATACTCAAAAACCCGTAATGAGAATCAAACAATACCGTACTCATTTTATAAAAGAATTATCGCCTTTTTACGATGCGTATGAAGCGGAGAGTTTTTTCTATTTAATTTTAGAAGACAAGCACAAGCTGCGACAAATTGATTTGGCTTTAAATCATGAGCTGAATTTTTCGGAAAGCGATTTTGTGGTTTGGAATTCCTTGTTAAATCAATTAAAAAAGGAAGTGCCGATTCAATATCTATTGGGAAAAACCAATTTTTATGGTTTAGATTTTGAAGTAAATGAGCATGTTTTGATTCCAAGACCAGAAACGGAAGAATTAGTCGAATGGATTATCAATGAAAATAAAAAAATTGATGAATCTAAAAAGATAAAAATTCTTGATATCGGAACCGGAAGTGGCTGTATTGCAATTTCATTGGCTAAAAACTTGCCAAATGCAGAAGTGTATGCTATTGATGTTTCGAAAAAAGCGATAGAAACGGCCAAAAGAAATGCTGTAAATAATAATGTAGAAGTAACTTTTATTTTTCAGGACATTTTAATAACTGACGAACTAAAATGTCAATTTGATGTGATTGTTTCAAATCCGCCATATGTACGCAATTTAGAAAAAGAAGAAATCAAAAAGAATGTGCTGGATTATGAACCCCATTTGGCACTTTTTGTAGAAGATAATGATGCTTTGGTTTTTTATAAAAAGATTGCATCGCTGGCTCAAAATAATCTTTTAGAAAACGGACAATTGTATTTTGAAATCAATCAATATTTAGGAAAAGAAATGATTGATTTATTGGGAAAAATGGATTTTATAAATATTGATCTTCGAAAAGATATTTACGATAACGACCGCATGATTTCCTGCAAGGTTTCCAGAACTTAGTAGTTAGAGTTTACAGTCTCAGTTTACATTCTCAGTAAGAATTGTAAACTGAGGACTGTAAACTAGAAAAAAAAAACTATTCGTAACGCAATGCCTCAATAGGGTCTAATTGCGAAGCTTTTATTGCCGGATATAATCCTGACACAATCGCAACAGCAAAACTGGTAGCGAAAGCAGCAAAAATAGCGGTCCACGGAATGACGAATGCAAAACTCATTGCTGTTGCAATTGCAAAACCAAGAAGTATTCCCAATACAATTCCAACCAAACCTCCAATTTGTCCAATTAATAAAGTTTCGATAAAAAACTGAACTGAAATTGTAATTTTTGTTGCGCCTAATGCTTTTCTAACGCCAATTTCTCGAGTGCGTTCTGTAACCGAAACAATCATAATGTTCATCAAGGCAATCGACGATCCTAAAATTGTAATGATGCTGATAATCCAGGAAGCCCAGCCTAAATATTGCGTGATTCCGAGAATACGATTAATTAAATCATCGCTTCGGCCAATTCCAAAATTATTATCACGAACCGGATTCAATTTACGAACTCTTCTCATTGTGCTGGTCGCGTTATCAATCGCAGGATCTAAAAGTTCTTTTTTAGAAACCATGACACTCATTGTGTAATTTATATTTGGAGAAGTAAATAAAGAACGCGCTACCTGAATCGGAATTAAAACACGTAAATCCTGACTGTGTCCAAAAGTGGAACCTTTTTCTTTTAAAACGCCAATAACCTTAAAACGTGCTCCGCGAATTGAAATGATTTTGTCAATCGGATTCACATCTTTCAATAAACCTTTTTCGAAATCAGAACCTACAATACAAGAATACGTATTATTATCAATATCAAATTGATTGAACGAACGGCCCAAAGTAGTTTCTAAACCTGAGTTCGAGATAAAATGTTCATCGACTCCCACAATCGTAATTTCAGGATCTGTTTTTTTATCTCCATATTTTACTTCTGCTGTTGAAGTTGCTGTAAAAGACAGCGAAGTTTCGGTAAAAGGATATTTGTATTTATTTTTAAAAGCAACAGCTTCTGGGTAAGAAATGATCGGATTTATAATTTCACGCTCATTTCCACCGCGATTTTTAAGATTGTTTTCGTATTGATTTATGTTGAAAGTATTTGCTCCCATAGAAGCAAAATTGGTCGAAACGGTATTTTCGAGCGCAGTTACAACGGTAAGAATACCAACCAAAGCGGTAATTCCGATAGCGATAATTAAAACGGTAAGAATGGTTCGCAATAATTGTGTTTTGATAGAACCAAAAGCAATTCGGATATTTTCTTTAAATAATTTTAGCATCATGACCAATTTGTCACGAAAATACGTTTTTTGTTACAAGTTTGTTTTCGAACTGCCAATATTTATTTTAAAAAATAAGATATTTGCACTCGATTAGAATTTAAGAGAAATCTAAAATTTGAAAAATTCCAATAATCTTAAGATCATTAAATTTAAGATTTCAAGTAAAAAAGCAATCTAAGAATCTAAAGATCCAAAAATCTAATAATCTAAAAAAATGGCTTCAAAACCAAGCATACCACAAGGAACAAGAGATTTTTCGCCTGCAGAGGTGTCAAAACGTCAATATATTATTCAGACCATAAAAAATAATTTTGAGAAATTTGGTTTTCAGCCGATTGAAACTCCTTCGTTTGAAAATTCAGATACTTTAATGGGGAAATATGGAGAAGAAGGCGATCGTTTGATTTTTAAAATATTGAATTCAGGTAATTTCTTTTTTAATAAAAACAAAATTGAACTGCCGGAGTCTATAGAATCGCTGCAAGTTAATTCTGCTGAAACTATTGATTTGAATCAAAGAATTGAATTGAATAAGTTCACTGGAAAAATTTCAGAAAAAGCATTGCGTTATGATCTAACAGTTCCGTTTGCAAGATACGTGGTACAGCACCAGAATGAAATTGAATTTCCGTTTAAAAGATATCAGATTCAGCCGGTTTGGAGAGCAGACAGGCCACAAAGAGGGCGTTACAGAGAATTTTATCAATGTGATGCCGATGTTGTGGGATCAAAATCACTGTGGCAGGAAGTAGAACTGGTACAATTATATGACACTGTTTTTACTTCTTTAGGTTTAGAAGGTGTTACCATCAAAATAAATAATAGAAAAATATTATCTGGAATTGCTGAAGTTATTGGAGCTTCAGATAAATTAATCGATTTTACGGTTGCTTTAGATAAACTAGACAAAATTGGTGAAGACGGAGTTAAAAAAGAAATGATCGAAAAAGGTATTTCCGAAGAAGCTTTGGTAAAAGTTCAGCCACTTTTTAGTTTTAATGGAACGTTTGCAGCAAAAATTAGTCAGCTTTCAAATTTATTGGCTTCATCAGAAGAGGGTATGAAAGGAGTTGAAGAACTTAAATTTATTTGCGACAATGTGGCGGCTTTAGGTTTGTCAACTGCAACTTTAGATTTGGATGTAACTTTAGCGCGCGGCTTAAATTACTACACAGGAGCTATTTTTGAAGTAGCGGCACCAAAAACAGTTTCAATGGGTTCTATTGGAGGTGGTGGAAGATACGACGATTTGACGGGTATTTTTGGTTTGAAAAATATGAGCGGTGTCGGGATTTCTTTTGGTCTAGATCGTATTTATCTGGTTTTAGAAGAATTGCAGTTGTTTCCGGAAACCGTTGCGGCGACTTCAAAAGCTATATTTGTTAATTACGGAGATAAGGAAGCTTTATACGCTTCTCAAGCTATCCAGAAATTGAGAAATGAAAATATAAAAGTAGAGCTTTATCCAGATAACGTAAAAGTGGGTAAACAATTTCAATATGCAGATAAACGTTTGATTCCGTTTGCCGTAATTGCCGGTGATCAGGAAATTGCTTCAAATTCCTATTCGCTTAAAAATTTAGTTTCAGGCGAACAAGTTTCTGTGGATTTCGAAGGGTTGAAAAATGCTTTGTTGGCATAATTTGTGGTAAATGGTTTTGCCACAGATTAAAAGAATTGTTTAGATTTTTTTTTAAGCGGATTTTGCAGATTCGACCAGATCTAATTTGATTGTTTTATAAAATAAATCTGCGTAAATCTTTTTAAATCTGGGTGAAATGAAAAGTTATACCTTAACTGTTTGAAGCAAAGGTTTTTCCTTTGTATCGCGCGGATTTAAAGAGTTTTCTTTTTAAATCTCTGCTTGAAATAGTTGCTGGAAAAGAAAAAAAACTTTTAATTTGCCGACCTTAAGTTACGGGCGTAGTTCAAGGGTAGAATAGCGGTCTCCAAAACCGTTGATGGGGGTTCGAATCCCTCCGCCCGTGCAACGTTTTTACCGCAAAGAGCGCAAAGATTTTATAAGGATTCTTTAAAAAGCATAAAGTTCGCAAAGCTAAATAAATATAAGCTTTGCGAATTTTTTTCATAAAAGCTTAAGAGTAAAATAACTTAGCGTTCTTTGCGGTAAAATTTTTGAAAAAGCATAAAAAAAAGCTTCGTCTGAAATAGGCGAAGCTTTTTTTAATATAAGGTAAACTTGAATTAATAATTATTTATAAAGCCGAGGCTAACCCTTAAATTCAATTTTGATAGGTAATAATATAGTTTCCAATTGGAATCCAAATATACTACAAACTAAAACGTAATAGTCTTAAAATTATACTAAATTTTTTTAGGTAAATTTGGCTTTTTAAAAGGCTCAGTTTTAATAAAGTGACAATTTGACATTTTATAAAATTTGGCAGTACTTTTGCAATCCAACAGAAAGAATAAAAAATGAAGTTTAAGAATATTTTTAAAAATAAAAGTAATATGACTACGGAAAATACAGAGTTCGATCAGGAATTAGATGATGTAACGTTAGAGAACAATGCCAACGGTGAGCAGTTAATTGTTGAAGAATTAAGTGTTGAAGAGCAATTAGCTCAAGACTTGGCAAAGGAAAAAGATAAGTTTTTGAGATTATTTGCCGAATTTGAAAATTACAAAAAAAGAACTTCAAAAGAGCGAATGGATTTATTTAAAACTGCAAATCAAGAAGTTTTGTTAGCAATGCTTCCTGTTTTGGATGATTTTGATAGAGCCGCTGTAGAAATCAACAAATCTGAGGATGAAAATTTGAAAAAAGGAGTTGAGTTGATTCACGAAAAATTGAAAAGCACTTTGGTTTCTAAAGGTTTAGAGCAAGTTGAAGTAAGAGCAGGTGATGCTTTTAATGCTGATTTTGCTGAGGCAATTACCCAAATTCCAGCGCCGTCTGATAAATTAAAAGGGAAAATTGTTGATGTTATTGAAAAAGGATACAAATTAGGAGACAAAATTATTCGTTTCCCTAAAGTGGTTATCGGAAACTAAAAACTAAAATTAGATTCTGAATATCAATTTTTTAAGAATTGGATTTTGGAATTTATCCCGTTACTATAGGGATTGGAATTTAACCTAAATTATGAAAAAAGATTTTTACGAAATACTAGGCATTTCAAAAAATGCTGACGCTGCCGAAATTAAAAAAGCTTACAGAAAAAGTGCTTTGAAATATCACCCGGATAAAAATCCAGGCGACAAAGAGGCAGAAGAAAACTTCAAACTTGCTGCAGAGGCTTACGAAGTTTTAAGCGATCCTAACAAAAAAGCAAAATACGATCAATACGGTCATCAAGCATTTGATGGTTCTGGCGGATTTGGCGGAGGTCACGGAGGTATGAATATGGATGACATTTTCAGCCAGTTTGGTGATATTTTTGGTGGAGGATTTGGCGGTTTCGGTGGAGGCGGAGGCGGTCCACGTCGCGCTAAAGGAAGCAATCTTCGAATTAAAGTAAAATTGACTTTAGAAGAAATTGCAAATGGTGTTGAGAAAAAAGTAAAAGTTAAACGTAAAGTTCAGGCTAAAGGTGTTACCTATAAAACTTGTTCGACTTGTAACGGTCAAGGTCAGGTAATGCGTGTAACTAACACGATTTTAGGAAGAATGCAATCTGCATCTACTTGTCCTACTTGTGGTGGTTCTGGTCAGATTTTAGATAAAAGACCTTCTGAAGCAGATGCTCAAGGAATGGTTTTAGAAGACGAAACAGTTTCTATTAAAATTCCAGCTGGTGTTGTTGACGGTATGCAGCTTAAAGTTTCGAACAAAGGAAACGATGCTCCAGGAAACAGCGTTCCAGGTGATTTGATTGTAGCTATTGAAGAATTAGAACACGAATTCTTGAAACGTGAAGGCGAAAATATTCATTTTGATTTATACATCAGTTTCCCAGAAGCAGTTTTAGGAGTTTCTAAAGATATTGAAGCAATCAACGGAAAAGTTCGTATTAAACTTGAAGAAGGAATTCAATCTGGAAAAATCTTAAGATTAAAAGGAAAAGGAATTCCAAGTATTAACGGTTATGGAAGCGGAGATTTGCTAGTTCATGTAAATGTTTGGACTCCAAAAACGTTGAATAAAGAGCAAAAACAATTTTTTGAAAATGCTTTAAACGACGAACATTTTATTCCAAACCCTGAAAAATCAGAAAAATCATTTTTTGAGAAAGTAAAAGATATGTTTTCATAAAACTTTTTTTAAATGTCAAAATAAATTAAAACCCATTCTAATGCAAATTTAGAATGGGTTTTTTGTGTAATTATACCAAGATTCGCTATGAATTATTTACTTTTACACACGCAAGGCCATTAAGGCAATACTGACGCAGAAAATCTAAAAAATCGCATGAGCAACTTACTCGAAGTACATAAAGTCGTAAAACAATACGGTGATTATGTAGCGCTTAACGAAGTTTCATTGAATGTGCCAAAAGGCAGTATTTATGGACTATTAGGTCCTAATGGAGCTGGAAAAACTTCCCTTATCCGAATTATAAATCAGATTACATTGCCCGATAGCGGTGAAGTAATTTTAGATGGAGAAAGATTACAGCCAAAGCATGTGCAGACCATTGGTTATCTTCCTGAAGAAAGAGGTTTGTATACCTCTATGAAAGTAGGTGAACAATGTCTTTATTTGGCACAAATGAAAGGGCTTTCTAAAGCAGAGGCAAAAGTGCAGTTGGAATACTGGTTTGACCGTTTAGGAATTCAAGGCTGGTGGAACAAGAAAATTCAAGAACTTTCTAAAGGAATGGCGCAAAAAATTCAGTTTGTAGTTTGTGTATTGCATAAACCTAAATTATTGATTTTTGATGAGCCTTTTTCTGGTTTTGATCCAGTTAATGCAAATGTGATTAAAGATGAAATTTTGGCATTGAAAGAACAAGGCGCAACAATTATTTTTTCGACGCACAGAATGGAAAGTGTTGAAGAACTTTGCGATCATATTGCTTTGATTCATAAATCGAATAAATTAATCGAAGGGAAAGTGAGCGATGTAAAACGTCAATTCAAAACCAATAGTTTTGAAGTTGGAATCTTGACAAGTAATGTTGAAGGCCTGATGTATGACATCACTCAAAAATTCACTGTGTCACCAGCGAATTTTAAATCCTTAAATGATGATTTGAAATTGGATATTCAGATAGGAAATGCTACGCCAAACGAATTGCTTCATCTTTTAACACAAAGAGGTCAAGTAACACATTTCGTAGAAAAAATCCCGAGTGTAAACGATATTTTTATTCAAACTGTAACGGAATAGATCTTGAGATCGTTAGATTTCTTAGATTTTCAGAGTAAATCTTGGAATCAAAAAAATCTAACAATCTAAGAAATCTAAAAATCTAACTAATCTAAAAAATGAGTATAATTTCATTAATTATAAAAAGAGAATTCATAGCAAAAGTTCGCAATAAATCTTTTGTTGTTATGACTTTTTTGAGTCCGCTTTTGTTTGTGGCAATTGCCGGATTTATTGGATATTTGAGTTCGATGAAAGCCGAAACCAAACGAATTGCAATTCACGATGAAACCGGTTTGTTTGCAGATGATTTTGTAAAACAGAATAAAAAAGACGGCGAATTTAAATATTTAAATCTGTCTGAAATTGATATAAAGGCCTTAAAAGACAGTATTGTCAAAGAAGATTTTAATGGCTTGATTGTTATTCCAAAAACAGAAAATTTAAAAGATTTAGAAAATAAAATCGAGTTTGTTTCGAATAATAGTCCAAGTATTTCTTTTGTAGAAAAAACACAGGACGTTATTGCTGAGAAAATCACAAAATTAAATCTTGAACAAGCAAAGCTAGATACGTTGGCTATTCAAAAAGCGCAGGCTAATGTTAACATTCATTTGTCAAAAGCTTCTGGAGAAGAAAGTTTAAAAGGTTTAAATGAAATAAAAATCGGAATTGGCGGCGCGTTTGGTTATCTCATTATGATGTTTATTATCATTTACGGAAATATGGTAATGCGAAGTGTTATCGAAGAAAAGACAAACAGAATTATAGAAATTATTATTTCATCTGTAAAACCATTTCAATTAATGATTGGTAAGATCGTAGGAACTTCACTTGCGGGCTTATTACAATTTATGATCTGGGCGATAATTGGTTTGGGATTAATGTTTGCCGCTTCGGCATTTTTTGGAGTAAATGTAGGCCCGACAGCTAAAATTCCGCCGGAATTAATGCAAACAGCACAACATGAAGTTGCAGGAAAAGCACAAATGTATATCAGTGAATTATGGAATTTGCCAATCGCTAGTATTATAATTGGTTTTGTAGTTTATTTTGTAGGCGGTTACTTTTTGTACAGTTCATTTTATGCTGCAATTGGAGCTGCTGTTGACAATCAGACTGATTCACAGCAATTTCTTTTGCCAATTATTATGCCTTTAATTCTAAGTGTTTATATTGGTTTTTTTACAGTAGTAAATGATCCGCACGGAACTGTTGCTGTTGTATTTTCGATGATTCCGCTCACCTCGCCAATTGTAATGCTAATGCGAATTCCGTTTGGAGTGCCGTGGTGGCAAATTGCGATTTCGGTATCATTATTGTTTGCTACCTTTTTCCTAGTCGTTTGGTTCGCGGCAAAAATTTACCGCGTAGGTATTTTAATGTACGGCAAAAAACCAACATGGAAAGAATTGTATAGATGGCTGAAATATTAACTCTTTAAAGTTGAAGATTCATAGAGGCAAAGGTTGAAAGGTTTTTTTGAATTTGAGTTTTTGTAACTTAGAAATAAACAACTTTAAGAATTATACTAGGCTTGAAAAAAAGATATAACTAATAAAAGGTTGAAAGGAATTAATAGCGACAAAGATTAAAATTTTGTACCTCTGAACCTTTGCAACTTTGAACCTTAAAAAAAAGAATGAGTAAAATCCTAATAATAGAAGACGAAGCATCGATCAGAAGAGTTTTGGTAAAGATTTTATCAGAAGAAAATGATGCATATCAGGTTGATGAAGCAGAAGATGGTGTTGCGGGACTTGAGAAGATAAAAAACAACGATTACGATTTGGTTTTGTGCGATATCAAAATGCCAAAAATGGACGGTGTTGAGGTTTTAGAAGAAGTAAAAAAAATAAAACCTGAAATTCCGATGGTTATGATTTCAGGTCATGGCGATATGGAAACGGCGATTCATACGATGCGATTAGGTGCTTTTGATTACATTTCGAAACCGCCAGATTTAAATCGTTTATTGAATACAGTTCGTAATGCTTTAGATAAAAAACAACTTGTAGTTGAAAATAAAATTCTGAAGAAAAAAGTCAGCAAAAATTACGAAATGGTAGGCGATAGCGACGCAATTAATCATATTAAAGTGATGATTGATAAGGTTGCTCAAACAGAAGCAAGAGTTTTAATTACTGGTCCAAACGGAACCGGAAAAGAATTAGTTGCGCATCAATTGCATGAAAAAAGCGAGCGTGCTAATTTTCCTTTAATTGAAGTAAACTGTGCGGCGATTCCGAGTGAATTGATCGAAAGTGAATTATTTGGTCATGTAAAGGGCGCTTTTACATCGGCGGTTAAAGATCGTGCCGGAAAGTTTGAAGCGGCTGACAAAGGAACTATTTTCTTAGATGAAATTGGAGATATGAGTCTTTCGGCCCAAGCTAAAGTTCTGCGTGCATTGCAAGAAAGCATGATTACCAGAGTTGGAGCAGAAAAAGATATTAAAGTTGATGTTCGTGTTGTCGCTGCAACCAACAAAGATTTAAAAACAGAAATTGCCGAAGGTCGTTTCCGTGAAGATTTATACCATCGTTTGGCTGTAATTTTAATCAAAGTACCGCCATTGAATGAAAGACGAGATGATATTCCAGCTTTGATAAGGCACTTTGCAGAAAAAATTGCTTCTGAACAAGGAAATGTTGTCAAAGTATTTTCACAGCCAGCCATAAAATTATTGCAGGAATACGATTGGACAGGAAATATTCGTGAACTTAGAAATGTAGTCGAAAGATTAATTATTTTGGGAGGAACAGAGATTTCTGAAACCGATGTTAAAATGTTCGCAAGCAAGTAGACAATGCTTCACGAAATAGGCTTTAAGCTTTTAGGTTTTAGGCTAATAAAATTAAAAATAATTTTTGCTTACGGCTTACGGCCTACAGCATAAAGCATTAAAAAAATGAAATTAAAAAAAATAAACGAAAAATTACAAGATGCATTAATTGAAAACGGTTTGACGGAAGCAAATGTATTGCAGATGGAAACTTTTTCGACAATTAAAAGTGGTGCAGATTGTATTATTCTTTCTCCAGCAGGAAGCGGAAAATCGACAACGATCGTAGTAAATGTGATTCAGCAATTGTCTGGACATACAGAAGAGTCGCCTCGCGCATTGATTTTTGTTGAAGACAAAGCTAAAGTTTTAGAAATGGTCGAACTTTTTGAGAAGTACGGCAAATTTTCTAATCTAGAAGTTTATGGCGTTCATGACAAAGGCGATATGGATTATGATAAAAACTACATTTCAACCGGAGTTGATGTTTTAATCGGAACGCCAAATAAATTGAGTGATATGTTTACAACAGCCGGTTACAATGTAAACCGTTTAAAAATGTTCATTTTAGACGATGCAGATCCTATCTTAAAATTGCGCCATGAAACTAAAATCATGCGTATTTCAAACAGTATTACAAAAACACAGCGTATTATTTTTGCTGAAACATTGACAGAACGTATCGAAATTTTGGCAGATAAAATGTTATTAGAGCCTTATATATTTGATATGGATGAAGAAGGAGAAGAGGAATTAGATGAAGAAGAAGACGGAATTGAAGAGGAAGAATAATATACTTAGTGATGATATTCAATGGAAGTAATTAGAACGCTTAAATTTTTGACTATTGCTTTAATATGTTTTTTTGTTATTATTTATGTGTTGTTAGTTTCCTATGTTTATTTCAATCAAGTTGGAATGGTTTTTCAGAGTGCAAAACTCTCTAGAGATTATAAATTTGATTATCAGCAGAAATTTGAAGAATTAAATATTCGTTCGTTTGATGGAATTAATCTGAATGGTTTGTTGTTTAAAGCAGAAAATTCAAAAGGATTGATTTTTTATCTTCACGGAAATGCAGGAACATTAGAAACCTGGGGAAAAATTGCTAAAATATATACTAATTTAGGTTATGATATTTTTATTCTAGATTACAGAAGTTTTGGTAAAAGTGAAGGTGAAATTGAAAATGAAGAACAATTGAATAAAGATATTTCGATTGTCTATAAAAAAATGTGTTCAAAATATCCTGAAAATAAAATCATTATTACGGGATATTCAATTGGTTCGGGATTAGCTGCTATTTTGGCTTCTGAAAATAAGCCCAAAGCTTTAATCTTACAGTCGCCGTATTATAGTTTTACAGAATTATCAACTACCAGAGTTCCGTTTTTTCCAGATTTTATGAAAAAATTCAGTTTGGAAACATATGATTATTTGCCAAAAATTAAGGCGCCGATTTATATTTTTCACGGGATACAAGATCAATTAATTCCTTATCAGAATTCTGTTCGTTTAAATAATCTTTTAAAATCGAATGGACATTTTTATCCATTAAAAAATCAGGAACATATTGGTATTAATGAAAATGAGGATTTTCAGAATCAATTAAAAAATATATTAGAATAAAGAATAAAGAATAAAGAATAAAGAATAAAGAATAAAGAATAAAGAATAAAGAATAAAGAATAAAGAATAAAGAATTTAACATTAATAAATATAATGTCATGGGATTAATGAAGGTATTTTCAGGAAGTGAAGTTTTAGCAATTGCTTTGAAACAAAGATTGGAAGAAGCAGGAGTTGAAACTACTAAAAAAGATAATATTCAATCGGCTCGTTTGGGTGGTTTTGGACAAACAGATTTAGCTGTAGAAGTATTCATTCAAGAAACAGATTTTGCAAAAGCAAATCCCGTTATTGAAGAGTTTAGAATGAGTATTTAATGATAGTAAAATAGTCGCAGTTATCAGTCACAGTTTTTAGTAATGGACTGAAAACTATGACTGAGACTGAAAATTATAAAAGAGAATGCAATATAAAATGTTAGTGCTCGACATGGATGATACCTTGTTGACAGACGATCATAAAATTTCAGATTTAAATAAAAAAGTACTTCTTGAAGCTCAGGCTAAAGGTGTTTATGTAGTTTTGGCTTCTGGCCGGCCAACATCTGCAATGACAGCCTTTGCTAAAGAATTAGAATTAGACTTAAACGATTCGTATATCATTTCGTTTAACGGTGCTGTGATCAGTACTGTCAAAGATGATTTAATTTTATTTGAGCAATGCTTAACTACAGAACAAATTCATGAATTATATGATTATAGCGTAAAAATGAATACGCATATTATCACTTATATTGATGGAGAAATTGTAAGCGAAACTGATTCTGAATATATTGAAATCGAAAAAGAAATTACAGGATTACCGCATAATAAAGTTTCTGATTTTAAGGCAGCAGTTACGAAACCAGCTGTAAAATGTATTTTATTGGCTGAGCCTTCTTATTTAAAAGAAGTCGAAAAAGATTTAAAATTGGCAATGCCCCACTTGAGTATTGCAATGTCTAAACCTTTCTTTCTGGAAGCTGCGCAAAACGGAATCGATAAAGCGGCGAGTTTAAAGCAATTAGCAGATCGATTAGGAATTCATCAAAGTGAAATTATCGCTGTAGGAAACGCCGGAAACGATTTAACAATGATCGAATATGCTGGTTTAGGAGTTTGGGTTGACAACGTAACACCTGAATTACGAGACAAGGCAGATTTAATCGTAGCTTCTAATAATGATGATGGCGTTGCAGAAGTTGTACAACGCTATATTCTTAATTAATTATCGATGAAAAATCCAATCGAAACCGAGCGTCTTATTTTAAGAGAAATATTTCTATCTGATGCTGATGGAATGTTCGAATTGGATTCTAACCCAAATGTCCATTTATTTGTTGGCAACAAACCTATAAAACATATTGAAGAAAGTATTCTTCAAATTGAGAATATTCAAAAGCAGTATAAAAAATTTGGGATAGGCCGTTGGGCTGTAATTCTAAAAGAAACGAACGAATTTTTAGGGTGGTCTGGAATCAAATTTAGCACAGATAAAATAAACAATCACCAAAATTTCTACGAAATAGGATATCGTTTTATTGAAAAACATTGGGGAAAAGGATATGCTACAGAAGCTGGAAAAGCTTTTGTTGATTATGCTTTTAATGAAATGAAAGTAGATGCGATTTACGCTTACGCAGATGCAGGAAATGAGAATTCAAGAAGAATTTTAGAAAAGCTGGGATTACATTTTGTAAATTCTTTTGAATATGACGAAGAATTAGAAGTATGGTATGAAATGAAAAACCCAAACGCATAATTCTCCCTAAGAAATGCGTCCCAAATCTTAATAAACTTAGTAGATAAGTTTGCAAAGATTTGGAAAACAGCTCGTAGTAATACTATTTAAAGTATTTATATTATTTTTTAGCTACAGAAACAAAATATTTATTTCCGTCACCCATTGTCAGCTTTACACGTTCGTCACAAAGATCGATTGCAAAATTAGCACTTTCGTAACAGCTGCAAGTAGTGTTTTTGTCTTTAGACATTTCAGTTTTACAATTGTTATTTTTAAAAGTTGCTAATTGAGGTGTGTATAAACTTACCAAATCAGTAGAAGCAGTTACTAATGAAATAATACTTGCAGAATTATTACTAGTAATTCTATAAACAATTCTATCAGTATAATTTACTTCATTTACAGTTACTTTGCGAATATAAGTATAGGCAGTTGAACCTTCGCCTGGCTCTTTTACTTCAAACTTAAACCCAACAGCACGAATAGCAATATCAAATTGAGATTGAGAATTTAAGCTCGCCCAATTTGTCAAAGTACTAATCGATGGAAATGGATTCGTAGCCGGAGCACTAGTTTGCGCTTGCGAACTGAAAACGGTTAAGAACATCAAGCAGATCGTGGGTAAAAATGCTTTCATATAGAGTTTTAATTTATAATTTTTGCCTACTCTTTCTGGTTTTCGGCCTGCCCATTTTTTATAACAACAAAGCAACAACATAACGATTAAAAAACAAAATTGTTATGTGTAAATTGTTATTAAAATAATTTACAATTTTTGGAAGAGTGAATGTACTTCTAAAAACTTTACTAAACAAAAGTAAATGTAAGAAAATTTGAATTTAATCCTTAAAAAAATGTATTTAATCGATATTATTTGCTTTTAATCGATTATTTTGTCATTTTATTCTTATTGAATTTCATCTTTCTTTTTTGATCCTCAATTTATATTAATAATGCTGTTTTGTTTAAAATATTGTTTTAATTAATCTTTTGAAATATATGTTTAATGCAAAATGTTGATATATAGTATATTATTGATTTTATTTTAAAGAATATTGTACGTAAATTTGCAACCTCTTTAAAAGAGATGTAAATATAATATCTTACTACTTAAAACGTAGTTTATTCCTATGGAAAATAGAAAAAAAGTTGCTTTTTATACGCTTGGTTGCAAACTGAATTTTTCAGAGACTTCTACAATCGCTCGAAACTTTAATGATGAAGGTTTTGACCGTGTCGATTTTGAGGAAGTTGCAGACATTTATGTCATCAATACTTGTTCTGTTACAGAGAATGCTGATAAGCAGTTTAAGCAAGTTGTAAAAAAGGCAATGAAACTTAATGAAAAGGCTTTTGTCGCAGCAGTTGGTTGTTACGCACAGCTAAAGCCAGAAGAATTAGCAGCTGTTGATGGTGTTGATTTGGTTTTAGGAGCTACCGAAAAATTTAAAATTACCGATTATATTCATGATTTGAGCAAAAATGATATGGGCGAAGTTCATTCATGCGAAATTGCCGAAGCCGATTTTTACGTAGGAAGTTATTCTATTGGAGATCGTACTCGTGCTTTTTTGAAAGTTCAGGATGGCTGTGATTATAAATGTACGTATTGTACAATTCCGTTAGCAAGAGGAATTTCAAGAAGTGATGCTCTAGAAAATGTATTGCAGAATGCAAAAGAAATTTCAGCTCAAAACATCAAAGAGATTGTTTTAACCGGAGTAAATATTGGCGATTACGGAAAAGGAGAATTCGGAAATAAAAAACACGAACATACATTTTTAGAACTGGTTCAAGCTTTAGATGAGGTTGAAGGAATCGAGCGTTTGCGAATTTCATCTATCGAGCCAAATTTATTAAAAAACGAAACTATTGAGTTCGTTTCTAAAAGCCGCACTTTTGTGCCGCATTTTCATATTCCGCTGCAATCCGGAAGCAATGATATTTTAAAATTAATGAAGCGCCGTTATTTGCGCGAAGTATATACAGAACGCGTAAACAAAATTCGCGAAGTTATGCCGCACGCTTGCATAGGAGTTGATGTAATTGTTGGTTTTCCTGGTGAAACAGATGAGCACTTTTTAGAAACCTATCACTTCTTGAATGAAATGGATATTTCATACTTGCACGTATTTACTTATTCTGAAAGAGATAATACAGAAGCTGCAAATATGCCTGGCGTTGTTCCCGCAAATGTGAGAGCAAAACGAAGCAAAATGCTGCGCGGTTTGTCTGTAAAGAAACGTCGTGCTTTTTATGAAAGTCAATTAGGAACGAACAGAACCGTTTTGTTCGAAAGTGAAAATAAAGAAGGTTATATTCATGGTTTTACTGAAAATTACGTAAAAGTAAAAACACCGTGGAATCCAGAATTGATAAATACTTTACAAGAAATTAATTTGACTAAAATTGATGAAGACGGAAGTGTTCGTCTGGAGTTTATAAACAAATTAGCAGAAGCTTAAATCATATAGTTTTTCTTTTTGGAAAAGAAAACTAACAATAAGCAACATTAATTGGCTGAGTTTGGTCGAAATGAAAAAATAAAAAAGCCCTTGATAAAAGGGCTTTTTACTTTATTAAAAATTATTTATCATCTTCAGGAATCACCAATTTCAAAGAATTAATATAATCCGTATCAAATTCAATCACCCTTATTTTTTCTGGATTAAAACTTAATTCTCCTCCAAACTGACCTTTTGTATCTAAAAAATCGATTGTCAATTCTTCATCAGTCAATTCAAGCAATTTCCCTAAATAAGCAGATTTTGCAGATTTTTTCGCAATCTGAAAAATACCATATTTATTCGTTAAGAAATTTACGATAGATGCTAGATCTCGAATCGGGATAATATCTTCGGCATTTGTTTTTAATCCTTTTAATCGAATTACTTTTTCAGTAAATGCCAGATCTTGATCTCTGTGAACTGCTTCTATATTTTTATTTCTCAGAATCACAAAACCATCCAAGATATAATCAACAGGATTATTTCTAAGTAAAATCCAGTCATCAGAATAATCAATAAGGAATCCTGTAAAAATTTCTTTTTTATCAGTGAATTCTATGGCAATTAATTGTCTTAAATATTGTTCCATTATTTTAGTTTTTTTAGAATTTCCAAAACCAAAAAATTTTAAATTCCAATGCTGGTTGAAATTTAAATTTGATTTTAGGATTTGTTAGAACTTTGTCAAAGTTTAAAACTTTCAAAGTTTAGGAAATTTCAATTGGAATTTGGAATTTAAAGATTGAGATTTATTCTTAAGGATTTGTAGACCAAATACTGCTGTTCTTTATAAAAACTCTGCGGTTTAATTTAAGTTGTGCAATAATCAATTCGGCTACGTCTTCAGACTGCATCACTTTCTCCGGATTTCCATCGGTTAATTTTAAATCGATTGCCAAATCAGTTGCAACAGTGCTGGGTGTTAAAGCTGTAATACGAATATTGTGTTTTCTCATTTCCTGCATCAGAGAATCTGTTAAGCCTAAAACAGCAAATTTAGATGCGCTGTAAGCACTTGTAACGGCATTTCCGTTTAATCCGGCTGTTGAAGAAATATTGATAATGTCACCAGTTTGTCTTTCGATCATGTTTGGAATAACGGCGCGCGTAGTATAATACGTTCCCATTAAATTAACTTGAATAATTCTCTCCCATTCGCTTGGTTCCAATTCTAGAAATTTTCCAAAAGCACCAATCCCCGCATTATTGATTAAAATGTCAATCGTCTTAAATTCGGCTAAAGCTTTTTCAACAGCGCTATTTATAGAGTTGATATCCGAAACGTCAGCAGATAAAGCTAAAGATTTTACTCCCAATTTATTAGTTTCAGCCGCTACTTGCTCTACATCGGCTTGGGTTCTTGCAACTAAAATTACGTTTACGCCTTCTTTGGCTAATGCAATTGCAATTGCTTTTCCTATTCCTTTTCCGGCTCCCGTAATTAGTGCATTTTTATTTTTTAATTCTGACATGATTGTGTTTTTAGAAATGCAGAAAGCATCATTTTAGTTACACAAAAATACTGTTTTTGCTTCCTAAAATGATGCTTTTAGCTGTTTTCTTAATCTAAGTTTAACAACTTATTTATTCTTTCAAAACCATATCGATACACATAACAGCGGCCAAAATTAATTGTCTAAGCGGACTGTCCTGCGGTACAGTTTCTTCAATTTTCAGTACATAATTATCTGCGCTGGTAAAAAACTCTCTGCCCATTCCTGCCCATTTTTTGCTTACTTGCGCAAGCTGTTTATTTTCATGCGAAAATTTAAAATCCCATCCTGTCCATTTTCCTTGAAGTGTTGCGGCAGGTTTTTCATTTTTATCTAAAATATCAAACTTGCCTCCAATAGAAAAGAACTTTTGTTTGAAGGTTCCTACCAAATGATCTTTTTCATCAAAAACTTCAACTGTAGAACGGAAAATTGCAACGCCGCGTTTTACAGAAATTAGTTTCTCTCCAGAAGCAGTTGTAATTTCAATATCAAAAGGTGTTGCTCTTTTATAATCTGTAAAACGAAGCATTTTGGTAAAAAAGCCAAGATTGTTTTCTCTGCAGTTCATTATAATCTCATTGCTTTCAGGATTATAAATGTCATAATTATTAGCGGCTTTAAACATTCCAATGTGTTCTTTTACAAGAAATATATTCTGATTTAAAATTGGGTTCATGAAATTTGGTTTGAAATTGATTTGTAAATAAATTTAAAGGACTCCTAGTGAATGAATTTCAATAGGAGTCCAAATGTAAAGAAATCTTGGTTAATAATCGTATTTTGCACCCTCAACTAAGCGAATAAATTCTGCTTTGTAACCTTCGGGATCACTCGCTATTCCTTGTTTGGCTAATTTCAGAATATCATCAGATGATTTATTTGAAATCAGTTTTGAATCTCTCAATTTTAATCCGAACCACGCAACGGCAGTACTGAATTTAAAATCGTCTGATGTTTTTTCTGTCGCAACTACCTTGTCTTCAATTACTTTTGTCATTTCGATACTTTTGTCACCATCTGGTTTTTTGTAACGGAATTTTATGGTTGCAAGTTCATTATTGTAATTATTTCCTGTTTCCTGTACTTTAGTATATTTTAAATCGTCAGGCTGTTGGTTTAAATAATTGCTCGAAACTCCAGCAGGAATAATTTCATATAAAGCCGTAACCGTATGATTGCTTCCTAATTCTCCGGCATCAATAGCATCATTTTTAAAATCTTCCGGACGAAGTTTTCTGTTTTCGTATCCAATCAAACGATACGCCTGAACTTGTTTTGGGTTGAATTCAATCTGGATTTTCACATCTTTTGCAATCGCAAACATCGAACCTTTAAATTCTTTTCCTAAAAAACGGTTGGCTTCCTGAATGTTATCGATATAGGCATAATTTCCGTTTCCTTTATCTGCTAAAGTTTCCATTTTGCTGTCTTTGTAATTGCCCATTCCATAACCCAGACAAGTTAAGAAAACACCAGTTTTTCTTTTTTGTTCAATTAATGTTTCCATATCAGAATTAGAAGTGCTTCCCACATTAAAATCGCCGTCAGTTGCCAGAATTACTCTGTTGTTTCCATCCTTAATGAAGTTTTCAGATGCAATTTTATACGCCAATTCAATTCCAGCTCCTCCAGCGGTACTTCCTCCAGCATTCAAATTTTCTAAAGCATCGTTTATTGTTTTTTTCTCTCCTCCAGAAGTTGGAGGCAAAACCAATCCTGCTGCGCCTGCGTAAACTACAATTGCTACTTTGTCTTTTTCTCTTAATTCGTTTACCAAAATTTTCATCGATTGTTTTAGCAATGGCAATTTATTAATATCACTCATTGAACCTGAAACGTCGATTAAGAAAACCAGATTAGAAGCCGGCAAATTTTCTGTTTCGATATTTTTTCCCTGCAAACCAATTTTTAAAATTTGGTTTTTAGTATTCCAAGGCGAATCGCTCAATTCTGTATTGATAGAAAACGGATTCTGATCTTTTGGCTGTGGATAATTGTATTTAAAGAAATTCACCATTTCTTCCACACGAACAGCATCTTTTGGAACTGCTTGTCCGTTGTTGATAAAACGTCTTACATTGGTATACGAAGCATTGTCAACATCAATAGAAAAAGTTGAAAGCGGTGCTGTTTTTGGACTTTCAAAAGCATTTTCTACAAAATTGTCGTAATCTTCCTGATTGGGTACAGCTGGAGGCGCAATATTTATGTTTTTCAATTTGGCATCGAGTTCTTTCTCCGTAAGGTTTTTGTATATTCCGTTTTTGGTATCAATAATTACAACTCCGTTTGCTGCTTTATTTCCGTAAAGAGAAGTAGCATCAGCATCTTTTAAGACTTTTACATCTTGAACATCATTGGGATTAATATTGGCGAATTGTTTGGCTTTAACCGGAACTCCATCAATAATATATAAAGGCTCGTTTTTTGATGAAATAGACTCAACTCCTCGGATTGCAACACTTTGACTTGGACTTGCAACATACTGAACATTGTTTTGAACTTGAATTCCTGCAACTTTTCCTTGAATTGCTTTAGCAGCTTTTTTTTCTTTTCTTCTAGAAATATATCCAGAACTATTGTCTTCATATTCGGCATTGCTAGAACCGTAACCAACAACTACGACTTCTTGCAACGATTGGTTTGCAGGCAGCAATTTTATATTAATCGTAGTTGAATTTTGTACTTTTTGTCTTTGAGAATTATAGCCAATATATTCAAAAACCAAAAGATCTCCTTTTTGAGCCTGAATGCTGTAGTATCCGTCAAAATTGGTTACAGCACTTTTTTTTGTGTTCATATTAATCACATTTACGCCCGGAAGCGGCAGTTGGCTTTCGTCTGAAACGATTCCTGTAATTGTTTTTTCCTGTGCTTTTACTACGAAACATATAAGCATAGAAAGGGCTAATGAAATAAGTTTTACGTTTTTCATGATAGTAAGTTTTTAAATTAAAGTTTGTTTTTCAGCTAGTTTTGCGAAGCTGGTTTCCCTTTTCGGGTAGTAATAATAACGACTCCTTTTTTGCCTTTTTCGCCATATTTTGATGTGGCTTCTAAGTCTTGAAGAACCATAATGGTTTTAATTTCTTGTTTGTTTAAAGGTGCGTATGGACTTGTTGGATTTGGACCAAACAAATCATTTTCAGAATAATAAATGCCGTCAATAATATATAAAGGAGAATCTAGCACAATAAGCGAATCTACATTTTCAGGTTTAAGATTCGGAAGTTCTTTCTCCAGCATTCTTTCTCGCTTTTCGTCATTGCTGTGTGTTAAAGCGTTTCCGTCAACAACAATAAGCGGAGCACTTTTTTTAGCCATTTGAGGCGCTTCAGAATAGGCAGCTTTCGCTGATTCTCTTTGAATTGGTCTTGAATAACCAAAACTTTTTGCCTCTTTTGCTTTCGAAAGTGTTGTTTGTTGCTCTTCATTATCGACATATCCTGATTGCACAGAAACTGGAGCGGCAACTTCATCGGCAATGATTACAGCATTTACTCCATTTTTTCCTGTTGATTCAGAAAAACTGCCTTGCACTTCGCTTATGGCAACTTTTTGCTGTTCTTTAATTTGTTTGTCTAAAACTTTTTCTGCTTCAGCTTTCGGAAGTATTGGTGAATCAGTTGAAACAAGAGCATTATCTTTTTCTGAGGAAGGATTTTTAATTGCTTCTTTTTCTTTTTCATTTACTACAACTTCTGCCGCTGGAATTACCGTTGTTTTATTTGATTTTAAAAACTGAGAACCCAAAGAAATTAATAACAAAAGAGATGCTGCAATGGCGACTTTTTTCCATAATGAAATCTTGTTTTTTGCTTCTTTTTTGTCGAGTTTATCTTCAACACGCGACCAGACTTTTTCCATTCCTGGAAAATCTTTTTGTTCCGAGTTTTGCGCGGCTTCTTTAAATTTATCGAATATTTTATCTTGATTGTCCATGACTATTTTGCTTTTTGATAATACAATTTATTTACTAATTCCTTCAGCTTGGTTTTAGAAGCGTTCAATTGTGATTTTGATGTGCCTTCAGAAATGTTAAGCATGCTGGCTATTTCTTTATGTCCGTAACCTTCTATAACAAAAAGGTTAAAAACAGTTTTACAGCCGTCTGGAATGTGGTTTAATAAATTGAGTAAATCTTCTTCTTCTAACGAATTAATTTCTTCTGTAAAAGGCTGAGAAAGCAATTTGACATCATCAAGATACATGTTGAAATTGGTGTTCTTCTTGATGGTCGCCAAACAGTGGTTGACGGTTATTTTGCGCGCCCAAGCCTCAAAAGCCTTAGCTTCTTTCAACTGATCCAGTTTTGTGAAAATAGTATAGAAAGCATCAGCCATGGCTTCTTCAATTTCTTCTTCCTTTTTCAGGTACCGTTTGCAAACGCGATACAATTTTGGAGCCATATGCTCATAAACCTGACGCTGTGCCTCGCGGTTCATTTTTTTGCAGTTAGAAATTTGAGTTTCGTTTATCACAATTGTTGTCTTTCTTATATAGAGAGATAAAAAGATAAAAAGGTTGGGAATGCGGTGAAAAAAAGTTTAGAAATGGCGTTTATTTTTTAAAATTTATTTTTTGGAACTATAAGTCATATCTGTAAATGACATAAATACGTTTAATTTTGGTTATAATTAATCTTTGCGAACCTCTGAGAATTCTTTGTGAATCTCTGTGAAATAATTTTTACACAGAGATTCACAAAGGTTACGCAAAGCTTCACAGGTAAAGAAATCTAGTTAGCTGGCAAACTCAATTTAAAAATCTTAGTTTCCAACAATTCCGTGTCATTATCTTCGCAAAGCAAAAACTCAATTTTGTTATTTTCTTTTTTGTAGAAAGTCAAACCTTCGAATTTATTGGTTGCCGTTATTTTTTGCGTGAAATCTATTTTCATGGTTTTAAGATCAATTCGGCCGATAAAGCTTCCTAGAATTTCGCCGTCATCATAAGTTGATTTTGTATCTTCTGCAGTAGAAAGAAAATAAATTTTGTCATCGACTAAAATAGCATCGGTAAAACTAGAACGAACGCCTTTTATTTTTGGCAGTTTATAATTGGTAGCAACCAATGCAAATTCTTCTCCTAGACTTTTTGCGTGAATGGTAAAAATCGTGTTTTTATTTGAAATGCCATTTCCTCGATTGAATAAATACCAGTTTTCTCCATCGAAAATAGCACCTTCCAGATTAAAATCTTCTGGTTTTATAGATCCGAAATTTTGCATTACGGCATATAAATCGACAAGATTATTTTTTTGTAAAATGGTTTTAGTTTTGAGATCAAACTCAATCATTTTATTTCGGTTTTCCGTCGAGCCGGAACCAAAAACATAAAGTGTATCATTATGATGTGTAATCGATTCGAAATCGGGTTTTATATTTTTTGGAATATTTTGCGAAGGATTATCAATTAAAGGATGATGACTTAATTGCTGATTCTGCATATTATATTCGTATAAGAATCCGCTATTGTCGCCAATAATGTAAAGGGCATCATTATTATAAAATAATCCTGATGCAGAACCGATTCCGATGATTTGAAATAATATTTCTAATGTGAATTTTTCCATGAAATGTTTTTTTTTTGAAAATAAATACCTAGCCCTGATAGTCCCGAACTTTCGGGAGAAATACTTTAAAAAAGAATTATATTTTTTCTTGACAGAACAAAACGATCGGACCAAGCTCTTGTTATGGCTTAAAACAAAACAATTTATTAAAAAAGTATTGCGATTAATAGCAGGAATATGCTTCGTAAAATTAGTATATTTATGATATATAAATTCAGAAAATATGAAGTCAATAGATCCAAAAGATTTTAAAGTTACAGATAAAATAAAATTATCCAAGATTCCGACTTTGCTGAAAGTAAAAGCCGATGATGAAGAAAAGGAAGCAAAACTTGATAAAGTTCAGGCAAAATTGAGCGATTTGCAAGACGTAATGTATGCGCACAATAGATATTCGGTTTTAATTTGTCTTCAAGGAATGGATACTTCTGGGAAGGACAGTTTAATTAGAGAAGTTTTTAAAGAATTTAATCCGCGTGGAGTGGAAGTGTATAGTTTTAAAACACCAAATTCTAGTGAATTAGAGCACGATTATTTATGGCGACATTATATTGCACTTCCTGAAAAAGGAAAGTTTGCCATTTTTAATCGTACGCATTACGAGAATGTGCTGGTTACTCGGGTGCATCCGGAATTTATTTTGGCGGAGAACTTACCTGGAATAAATTCGGTTGAAGATATTACGCCTAAATTTTGGAAAAGAAGAATTGAGCAAATCAATAATTTTGAAAGTCATATTGCAGAAAACGGAACAATTGTAATGAAATTCTTTTTGCATTTAAGCAAAGAAGAGCAGCGTCAACGTTTATTGCGTCGTTTGGAAGAAGGTAAACACAATTGGAAATTTTCGCCCGGCGATTTAAAAGAACGCGAACATTGGGATGAATACCAAGAATATTATGAAGAAGCAATAAACAAAACTTCGACCGATCATGCGCCGTGGTACGTTATTCCTGCAGATGATAAAGAAATGGCCCGTTATATAGTTGCTAAAATTATTTGGGAAGAAATGCAAAAATACACAGACATCAAAGAACCAGAATTAGATGATGAAATAAAAGCCAATTTTGAAATGTATAAAAAGGAGTTGGGAGAGAAATAGGATAATTAGATAATGGGTCAATTAGAAAATTAGATAACTTTTTACTGCATTTAAAAAAAAACTAACAGTCTCGAAGATTCGAGACCGTTAGTTTTTTTTTATCTTAAATTCTCTATTTTGAATTTGTCATAAAAACGAAAACCCGGCAGACTATGCGATCTGCCGGGTGTTCATACCAAAAACAAAAAAATAAATTAAACCTGTATTTTATAAATCAAAACCATATGCTAAACGTAGAGCAACTTGGTTGGTTTTGAATTTGTTGTAGTCCTCATAACGAACACTAATATCAATGTATTTGTTAGCGTATCCAATTCCTGGCGCCCATAAAAAAGTAGTTTGATCGTATCCGTTTGTAACGGCAAAACCAGCACCTACTTCACCTAATACATAAAATTGATCTTCCCAAACGAAAGCTTTGAAACCAGCTTTTGCAGGAATAAATCCAAGGTCTTTTGCATCGACTCCATTTTCATCTTTTCCCATAAACAAATTGGTAAAACCAGTTGTTAATGTAAGTGAAGCTCTTTTAGTCAAATCGTATTGTAAACGAACATCTCCACCAAGAGACCAATCGTAAGCATTGTCGGTTGGCAAACCTCCGTTTAAACCAAACCCTAATCTGAAACCTTGATCGTAATTTTTAACTTCGCTTTCTAATTGTGTGTCTTGAGCAAAAGTTGTGTTGGCAGATAATAAAGCTATAGCAGCTAGGCAGATAAATTTTAGATTTCTCGATTTCATAATGACAATTTTTTTTGAATTATTAATAATGTAAAAGTAATATTGAGGTGTTTTGGTGTCGTTATATAATTTTTTGAAATTGTTATATAATTTTGAAATTTGGAATTTGAGGTAGCAATTTTGAACTTCTATAGAGTTATTCTTAAAATTGGCTTATATTTTTAATAATAGGATAGAATTCGACGCTTCTGATTATCTTTGCCGACTAAAAAAGAAGAAGCGTGAGTTTTAATCAATATACAAAGGAGTTCTCTTATAATTTAAGATTAGCTTACCCCATAATTTTAGGAATGGTCGGCCATACCTTAATAGGGATAGTCGATAATATTATGGTAGGGAAATTAGGAAGTACAGAACTTGCAGCTGTTTCTTTAGGAAATAGTATGATTTTTATCGCAATGTCTTTAGGAATTGGTTTTTCTACAGCTATTACGCCAATAGTTGCAGAAGGCGATGCCGAAAAAAACGACACCAAAATTCGTTCTGCTTTTCATCA
This sequence comes from Flavobacterium sp. MR2016-29, assembly GCF_015350695.1. Taxonomy (NCBI): domain Bacteria; kingdom Pseudomonadati; phylum Bacteroidota; class Flavobacteriia; order Flavobacteriales; family Flavobacteriaceae; genus Flavobacterium; species Flavobacterium sp. MR2016-29. The sequence continues at coordinate 257,300 of NZ_JADKPU010000005.1, read as the reverse complement.
TGGCTTGTTTTTGTGTACCATTTTAGGATTGGTACTTTTTGGCGTTATTATTTTAGCAAAGCCAATTATGGAATTGCTGCATCAGCCAGCAGATGTTATTGCACTTGCAAAACCATATTTAGGATGGGTTGCTTTTTCGTTGATTCCACTTATAATGTATCAGGGATATAAACAATTTGCAGATGGAATGTCGATGACAAAATATTCGATGTACGCAATGGTTATGGCAAATGTACTGCATGTTGGTATTAATTATGTACTAATTTACGGTATATGGATTTTTCCCAAAATGGGTATCATCGGCGCGGCACTTGGAACTGTAATTTCGAGAATCTTCTTGGTTATGTTCATGCATATTATGCTGTCAAGAAGGAATGATTTAAAACGTTTCTTCAAAAATTTCAGCTTTGAAGAAATTAAAAAAGAAACAATTAAAAAAATAATAAGCATCGGGTTTCCCTCGGCGATGCAAATGCTTTTTGAAGTAGTATTATTTACGGCTTCGATCTGGCTTTGCGGGAATATTGGGAAAACGAGTCAGGCAGCGAATCAAATTGCTTTGAGTCTCGCTTCGATGACATTTATGTTTGCCATGGGATTAAGTGTTACTTCTATGATTAGAGTGAGTAATCAAAGAGGATTGCAGGATTTTAAAAAATTAGTGGTTGTGGCGCGTTCGATTTTTTTGCTCGCTATTATTATAGAAACTGTTTTTGCTATTTTGTTTGTCGCTTTTCATGAATTCTTGCCGTATATCTTTTTGAATATGGAAAACGGAGGACAGCTTTTAGATAACACAGAAGTAATAAGCATAGCTTCAAAATTATTATTAATTGCTGCTATTTTCCAGATTTCTGACGGAATTCAAGTAGTAGTTTTAGGCGCTTTGCGCGGTTTGCAGGATGTCAAGATTCCAATGTATATTACCTTTGTAGCGTATTGGATTATTGGTTTTCCAATTTCGTATTATTTAGGAGAATATACAGATTGGAAGGCGGAAGGAGTCTGGATCGGACTTTTGGCAGGCTTAACTTCAGCGGCTGTCTTTTTATACATTCGTTTTCATTACCTGACAAAAAAATTAATCCATAATTCAGTTTCAAATAGCTAAATTTGGAAGATTAAAAAAATTGAAAACCACAGATTAACTCGACTTACACAGATTTTAAAATCTTTTTAGTTCTTGTAATCTGTATCATTTTAAATAAATAAAACAAAAAATAAATAAAATGGAATTACCTAAATTTTTACTTGGAGATAATACTGATTTTCCAGATGATATTTTCATCATTCACCTTGACTATCCAAGATTTATCATCAACTTAAAAGATGATGAGGTTGAGTTTATGGAAGAAGCGGAAGATCTTGATGAAGCTGAATTAAATGCTGAAATGGAAGGCTTAATTGTTCTTGCAAATGAATTTTATGACAGAGAAATAAACCGTTACGAAGAGTAAAGACGCACAGCTGTGTGCCTTTATGATGCATTTAAATCAAAAAGATATTTAAATTTTCTAATGAAAAAATTAAGTTTTTTAAAACCTATTTTTAATTTTATAGCAATCGGATTGCTTATTACGACGCTAAGTCGAATAATTTTATTCTTTATTTTTAAAGATAGAGTTGTCGAAACGCCAAATTTCTGGTACATTTTTCCAATCGGTCTTCGAATGGATTTGATTTTACTTTGTTATTTGTCTTTTTTACCAGCAGTTCTAATTACATTTTTACCAAATAAATGGCTGAAGTTTACCAATAACTTTCTGGTAATTTACAGTTTCTTATTTCTATTTCTGATTCTTTTTGTAGAATTGGCTTCGCCAGATTTTATAAAACAGTACGACACAAGACCAAATAAGATTTTTTTAGATTATCTTATTTATCCAAAAGAAGTGGTTGGAATGCTCTTAAAAAGCTACCTGACGTCGATTATTGTTACTTTTCTAATCTTAGGAATTGCATTGTATTTTGCCTTCAAAAAAGGCAAGAAATACTTTTATACCACTAGTTCTGAATATAAATTCAAATTGTTGGTTTTTCCATTAGTAGCTTTTTTATTGTTTTTTGGTGCGCGATCAAGTCTTACTTCAAAACGCCCTATTAACGCTAGTAATGCTGTTTTTTCAACAGATCAGCTGACGAATTGTTTGGGAATGAATTCATTTTACACGGTTGCATTTGCTGCTTATTCGATTAAAAACGAAGGAAACACGAAAATGTATGGTAAAATGGAGGAAGCGGAAGCTATTGCGCGTGTAAAAAAATACATGATCGCCGGTCCAAATGATTTTACAGATGCTGAAATTCCGTTTCTTCATGTGCAGCAGCCAGACTCTGTGATGAAAAAACCATATAACTTGGTAATTTTTTTACAAGAAAGCTTAGGTGCAGAATATGTTGGAATTTTAGGCGGAAAACCTTTAACGCCAGAATTTGATAAATTATCAAAAGAAGGAATGCTGTTTACTAATTTATATTGCACAGGAACAAGAAGTGTGCGCGGAATTGAAGCGGTTGTAACTGGATTTTTGCCTTCGCCGTCTGAAAGTGTAGTTCGGCTTGGAAATTCACAGCAAGGATTTTTTACGCTTGCTGACGCCTTAAAACAAAAAGGTTATGATACCAGTTTTATTTACGGAGGAATGGCAAATTTTGATAATATGGCTTCGTTTTTCAACGGAAATGGTTTTCAGGATATTGTTGATCAGGAAGATTTCGAATCTGATGGAAATAAATATGCTTTTAAAGGAACCTGGGGCTATTCTGATGAAGATTTAGTAACGAAAGCAAATAATTATTTTAAAGCTAAAGGTGATAAACCATTCTTTTCTTTAATGTTTTCAACATCAAATCATGAACCGTTTGAATATCCGGCTGGAAGAATAAAACCTTATGACAAGAAGCCGGCAACGGTAAACAACGCCATGAAATATGCTGATTTCTCCATTGGAAAATTCTTCGAAATGGCGAAGAAAGAAGCTTATTTTAAAAACACGATTTTCATCGTTATTGCAGATCATAACACCAGAACTTACGGAAAGAATTTAGTACCAATTAATAAATTTCATATTCCAGCATTAATTATGGGGCCTGGAGTTCCAAAAGGAGAGGTTTACAGTAAATTAGCCAGCCAAATTGATATTCCGCCAACTTTATTAAGTTATTTGGGACTTTCGTTTGAAACGCCAATGGTAGGAAGAAATTTAAGCAAACTAGATCCGAAAATTCAAGGAAGATCTATTATGCAGTTTAATGATATAAATGCTTTTAGAGTCGAAAATCAAGTTGTAATTATGCAGCCCAATTTGAAACCGCTGCAGTTTGAAATTAAAAATGATACGACTTTAATTCCGATGAAATTAAATGAAGAATTAGCAAAAGATGCTTTGGCACATGTAATTACTGCAGGAAATTTATACAAAGAAAATAAATATAAGCTTAGGGCAAAATAAGGTTCAAAGGCTCAAAGTGACAAAGGCGCAAAGGTTTTACTCTGAACCTTTGTCACTTTGAGCCTTTATTAAAATAAAATTTTAATAAATCAGAAGCAGCTGCGAAAGGTGAAATTTCATCATTTTGCACTGCTTTTTTGTTTTGTTCCAGTTTTGAAATAATTTCAGGCTGGTTATAAAAATTCAGTTTTAATTGTTCGTTGATGGTTTCCATCATCCAAAAATGATTTTGATCTTTTCGTTTTTCTTGAAAGAAACCGGTTTCATTTGTCATTTCAAAATAAGTAGAAATGGTTTCCCAAATTTCAGGAATTCCATCCTTTGTAATAGCGCTGCAAGTTGTAACTTTTGGCTGCCAATTTGATTTTTTTGGAGGAAATAAATGCAGTGCTCTATTAAATTCTAATTTCGCCTGATTTGCTTTTTTTACATTATCTCCGTCTGCTTTGTTGATAACAATTGCATCGGCCATTTCCATAATACCGCGTTTGATGCCTTGAAGTTCATCTCCGGCGCCCGAAATTTTCAATAAAAGAAAAAAGTCAACCATGCTGTGAACAGCAGTTTCACTTTGTCCAACGCCCACTGTTTCAATTATTATAGTATCAAAACCTGCAGCTTCACACAAAATAATCGATTCACGTGTTTTTCTTGCTACACCTCCTAAAGTATCACCAGAAGCACTTGGTCTGATAAAAGCATTTTCATCTTTAACCAATTCTTCCATGCGGGTTTTATCGCCTAAAATACTGCCATGCGAAAGCGAACTGCTGGGATCAACTGCTAAAACGGCTACTTTTTTTCCTAGATTGGTCAAGAAAGTTCCAAAGGCTTCAATAAAAGTACTTTTTCCAACGCCGGGTACGCCTGTAATTCCAACTCGAATAGATTTATTAGCATGTGGCAAACAACCTTTAATAACTTCATTTGCTTTATCAGTATGTTCTGGATTGGTACTTTCTACTAAAGTAATAGCGCGACTTAAAGCTGTTCTGTTTCCGTTGAGAATTCCAGCAGTCAATTCGTCAGAAGAAGGCTGTTGTTTTCTATTTATTTTAATTTGATTGATGGCAGAAACATTGGTAATTTCAGGAGATGAAATTCCAGCTTTTTCTTGTAAACTGCTTGATTGTTTTTTTGAAGTTGGCAAAATGTACTTTTTGGTATTGTAAAAGTACAGAAAACAAAAACAGTTTCAAAAACGATTCTTTGAAACTGTTTTTATGTTTTACGAATTCCACGAATTTTCACAAATTAAATATTTTGGATTTTTGAATTCGTGAAAATTCGTGAAATCTGTCTTTGATTAATATCCTGCAGTAAAGCGAACTTGATGATGTTTTGGAGTTTCAACTTCGTCAGCAATAACAACAGCAAGATCTTCAACAGACAAAATACTTCTTTGCTCGTCATTAAAAACCGGATTTTCTAAACCCAGACGGTATTTTCCAGTTCTTCCTGTTTTAGTTCCTGCATGCATTTCAAAAGCTGGACTAAAAAAGGCCCAGTCTAAATCTTTTTCCTCTTTAATAATATTCAAATAATCTCTTGCGGCACTTGCTCCTGCATATATTTCTTTTGGAAAGTCTGGAGTGTCAACTGCTTGTAAATCTGGAGCAACAAATAAACTTCCGGCTCCGCCAATTGTAATAAAACGTTTAACACCAGATTTTTTTACCGCTTCCTGAATTGATTTTGATCCGTTAATGAAATCATCATAAATATTTGGATTTGTCCAACCCGGATTGTAAGCATTTATTACAACATCATTTCCCTTTAGAGCTTCTGCTAAAGCTTCTTCGTTAAAAATATCTGATGCAATCCAAGTTGCGTTTGATGTTTCTTTCGGGTTTCTAGCAATAGCTGTAATGTTGTGTTTTCTGTCTGCTAATTCGTTTAAAATGGCCGTACCAACAAATCCTGTTGCTCCAATAATTGCGATTTTCATAATATACAATTTAATTAGTAATAAAAGATGTTACAGTTTTAGATAAAAAAATAGTTTTAAAATTGATTCGAAAAATCTTCTAGAGAAATTCCGTCTAATTGCAAACTGATTTTTTGATTCATTTCGGCGTACAGTGCGTCTAAATTTTGATTGATTTTTTTTCCGACAGGACAATCAGGATTCGGCTGATTTTTAGCATAACCCAGATTTATAGTTTCAAAAGTCATTTCAAAAATTTCTTTTAAAGTTAATTTTGAAGAATCTACCGCCAATTTTGTACCGCCATTTTTGCCTTCTTTACTTTCTACAATATGATGTGCTTTTAGGTTAGCAATTTCTTTTCGAACCAAAACTGGGTTCAAATTAATACTTCCGGCAATATATTCAGATGACAAATAATCATTTGGATATTTTGTGAGTAAAGTAAGAATGTGAATCGTTATGGCAAATTTACCTGAAATCATACTGTAATAAAATATGTTACAAATATAAGGTGATTTATTTAATAAAAAAGAATTTTAACGAAAAATTAATCGGTGTCAAGAATTTATAAATTCCTATTTTTGTGATGAACCTTCGATATGAATAATTTTATTTTAATATTTTTTTTCCTCGCATTGGGATTGATTTTACAAAGAGTAAAACAATTTCCGACTAATGTTTACAAGATTCTAAACAAAATTGTAATCTATTTTTGTTTGCCGGCCATTACCTTATATCATATTCCAAAAATAAAATGGAGCAGCGAATTATTATTTCCAATAGGGGCGGGCTGGATTACTTTTTTATTGGCTTGTATTTTTTTTCATTTTCTAGGAAAGAGATTAGGCTGGTCAAATAAACTCATTGGTTGCCTAATTTTAACAGCAGGATTAAGCAATTCGTCATTTCTCGGTTATCCAATTATAGAAGCTTTGTTTGGAAAAAAAGGACTGGAAACTGCTGTTTTAGTAGATCAGCCGGGAACTTTTGTTGTGGTTTCAACGTTAGGTGTTTTTGTGGCGGCATTTTATTCTAAAGGAAGTCCAGATACATTTAGTATTATCAAAAAAATATTATTTTTCCCTCCTTTTATAACTTTTGTTGTAGCCATATTAATGAATGTTTTTCAGTACGATTTAGATTCAAATATTCAATCTGCATTATTAAAAATTGGAAGTTTTGTAACTCCTCTTGCTTTATTATCAGTAGGATTGCAATTGACTTTTGACAGGAAAAGCCAGCATTGGCGATTTTTGCGTCTCGGCCTTTTTTTTAAACTTATTTTGGTTCCATTTGTGATTTTGGTTTTATATGTTTTTATTTTAAAACAGCATTCTGAGGTTATAAAAATTACATTGATGGAAACCGCAATGGCGCCCATGATTACCGGCGCAATTCTAGCTTCAACTTATGGCTTAAAACCAAAATTAAGCAGTATGATGATTGGTTTCGGAATTCCGATTTCTTTTGTCACCCTTGCTTTTTGGTATTTTATCTGTAGTTTTATATAAATTTTGATTACTTAATTCGTCTGCTTCAATATGAATTCATCTCCTCAAACTGCTGCAATCAACAGCAGTACTTTAGCTCAAAAAACAGTTTATTCGGTATTATTTTCAATTGCATTTGCTCATTTACTAAATGATTTAATGCAATCTGTAATTCCATCTACATATCCAATTTTAAAAGAAAATTTTAATCTCACTTTTACTCAAGTCGGACTAATTACGTTTGTTTTTCAGCTTACAGCATCTTTATTACAGCCCTTTGTCGGATTTTATACGGATAAAAAACCAAAGCCATATTCACTTGTGGCGGCGATGATTTTTACGATTTTAGGTTTAGGATTGTTGTCAATTTCGAGTTCATTCTTAATGTTGCTGATTTCTGTAGCTTTAGTCGGAATTGGTTCTTCTATTTTTCATCCTGAAGCTTCGCGCGTTGCCTTTTTAGGTTCAGGCGGGAAACGAGGTTTAGCTCAGTCGATTTTTCAATTAGGAGGAAATGCCGGAAGTGCGATTGGGCCGTTGTTAGTAGCTTTAGTAGTTGCGCCTTATGGGCAAACGTATGTAATTTGGTTTGTAATTGCAGGTTTTATCGGAATCGGTATTTTATCTCGAATTGCCGTTTGGTACGAAAATCACATGAGTTTAAGAGCTTCTAAAAAAGCTGGATTAGAAGAAGAAACTGTTTCATTGTCAGATAGAAAAATCACGATTTCAATCATTGTTTTGTTGTTGCTGATATTTTCAAAATTCTTTTACATGGCAAGCATGTCAAGTTATTTTACTTTTTACTTGATCAGTAAATTTTCAATGTCAGTTCAGGATTCTCAATTCTACTTGTTTATTTTTCTAGCTTCTGTTGCAGCTGGAACTTTAATAGGAGGTCCGTTAGGAGATCATTTTGGAAGAAAATATATTATATGGTTTTCTATTTTAGGAGCAGCACCTTTTACGTTGCTTTTACCTTATGCTAACTTATTTTGGACAGGAGTTTTAGCAGTAGTTATTGGTGTTATTATTGCTTCGGCATTTTCAGCAATTTTAGTTTTTGCACAAGAATTAAAACCAGGAAAAGTCGGGATGATTTCAGGTTTGTTTTTTGGTTTTGCTTTCGGAATGGGAGGTTTAGGATCGGCGATTTTAGGTTATATTGCTGATCAAACCAGTATTGAATACGTTTACAAAATAAGTTCTTACTTGCCTTTAATTGGTGTCTTAGCCTATTTCTTGCCAAATATTCAAAAGAAAAAATAATATCATCTTAAAATTGATAGAAAAAGTAGAGTTTAGTTTTTTTTAATTATTTTTTTTAAGTAATTTTAGAGGCACTAAAAACTTTAAATTATGTCAACATTAAGATTAGGCGATATAGCTCCAGATTTTCAAGCAGAAACAACCGAAGGGCCAATCAATTTTCATGAATGGTTAGGAGATTCATGGGGTGTTTTATTTTCACATCCTGCAGATTTTACTCCTGTTTGTACAACAGAGTTAGGAACAGTTGCTAATTATGTTCCGGAATTTAAAAAAAGAAATACTAAGGTAATTGCTTTAAGTGTTGATGGTTTAGAATCGCACAAAGAGTGGATTAAAGACATCAACGAAACTCAAAATACCACGGTTAATTTTCCGATAATTGCAGACGAAGATAAAAAAATAGCCACTTTATACGATATGCTGCATCCAAATGCTAGCGAGAAATTTACAGTGCGTTCTGTTTTTGTAATAGGTCCAGATAAAAAAATAAAACTGACATTAACATATCCAGCTTCTACAGGAAGAAATTTTGAAGAATTGCTTCGTGTTATAGACAGTTTGCAATTAACAGCAAATTACAGTGTTGCGACTCCAGCAAACTGGAAGGACGGCGAAGATGTAGTTATTACGCCAGCAGTTCCGGACAGTGATATTGCTGCAAAATTTCCAAAAGGACATACGCCAATAAAACCATATTTACGTATGACACCGCAGCCTAATAAATAGTTTCTAAGGTTCTAAGCTACTAAGTTTCTAATTAAAAAACCTTAGAGACTTAGTAGCTTAGTAACTTTACTAAGCTCTCTTCGTTAATTCATTCATTCGTTTTTTATCTCCAACAACCCATATAATATCGTTTTTCCCTAAAATAATATTCGATTCTGGGTTTAAAATTCGGTTTCCGTTTCGTTCAATTCCAACTACCATTCCGCCAGTTTTTGCTCTGAATTGGCCAATGTTTTTCTCAATAAAATCTTCCTGAGAAATTTCCAGCTGACGTAAAACAATTTGAGATTCTTCTACTGTTTTTGGAGCTTCGCTTTCATTTTGATTTAGATATTTTGTAAATGCAGTTACTTGAGAATCGGTACCAATAACACAAATTTCATCCCCTGGAAACAAACGTTCATTTTTAGTCGGAATCGGAATGGTAACATCACCACGTTTTATATACGCAATGTTAATTCCAAGCTCTTCTCGAATGCGTAATTCCTGCAATGTTTTGCCCGCCAAGTTTGATTCTCTTCCAATGTCAAAAAATGACATATGGCCGTCCCAAGGCATTAGATTCGCATAACGTCTGTCGATTTTTTTGTTTTCTCGATCGTTGAGATTCTTTAAAAAGTGATTTTCAATTTTATGATATTGTTCGTTCAGTTTTTTAGGGAAAATTTGATATACAGCGATAGCAATAATGAGCGCAACAAAAGCTACTAAAGGAGAAAAGAAAATATTCAATAAAAATCCAACAAAAAATAATCCAAGACTCATTCTTACTAAAATCAGCATTAAAAGCGCGCCTCTATACTTACGTTCTTCCCATAATATTTCGACTTCATCTGCAGCTATACGACGTAATGAAAGCGCCCACAAAAAAGGTGCAATTGCAATCAAAGTAATAAGTGCAGCCAATGTGTTTCCAAATCTCGTATCAGCTACTAAAGGAGCAACATATTCTGATGACAATAATATAATTGCCGTAATGATGATCGTGTGTATTACAATTTGAATGACATTTGCATTCAATACTTTTTGCCAAGTACTGACCGATTTTATGGCTTGTGCATTTACACTATATCGGTTAATATTTTTTACCCATTTTTTAGGCAGTTTTTGTTCTAAAAAATGAGAAAAAGGTTCAGCATATTTCACCATAAACGGAGTTGTAAAAGTAGTTATCGCTGAAACTGCCACTACGACAGGATATAAAAATGAACTTGTAACATTCAATGTCATTCCTAAGGTTGCAATAATAAACGAGAATTCACCTATTTGTGACAAACTCATTCCTGTCTGCACAGATTGTTTAAGAGGCTGTCCTGCAAGCAAGGCGCCAATGGTAGAACTTACAGATTGTCCAAAAATAGTCACAACCGTTAATACAGCTACCGGAATCGCATGTTGGTACAACATCTTTGGATCAATTAGCATTCCCACCGATACGAAAAATATCGCTCCAAATAAATCTTTTACGGGTTTTACTAAATGCTCAATATGTTCTGCCTGCGTGGTTTCTGCAATAATAGATCCCATTATAAAAGCTCCCAAAGCGGGCGAGAAACCAACATTTGAAGCAAAAATTACCATAGTCAAGCACAAGGCGAGCGAAATAATCAGCAGCATTTCATCTGTCAATAAATGTTTTGCTTTTTTAAGAAGAGTCGGAATAAAAAAGATACCGCCCAAAAACCAAGCCGTCAAGAAAAACACCAGTTTTAAAACAGACATCAGCAATTCACTGCCAGAAAATTGCTGACTTACTGCAATAGTCGAAAGCAAAACCATCATTAAAATGGCAACAATATCTTGTACAATCAAAGACCCAATAACAATTCCGGCGAATTTTTGTGCTTTTACGCCTAATTCATCAAACGTCTTTAAAATGATGGTTGTTGAGGAAATAGATAAAATTACACCCAGAAAAATACTGTCCATCTGCGACCAGCTCATCCATCGGCCAACCAAATAGCCAATTACAACCATAGTTATAATTTGGGTAAGAGCGGTAATCGAGGCCGTACCGCCCACTTTCATTAATTTCTTAAAACTAAATTCGAGTCCTAAACTAAACAACAAGATGATTACTCCAATTTCTGCCCAAACTTCAACACTTTTCATCTCTGTAATAGAGGGGAAAAAATCAAAATGATTTCCTGCTAAAAATCCAGCGATCAAATAACCTAAAACTAGAGGCTGTTTCATTTTTTTAAATATCAAAACAGCAATTCCAGCGGTCATCAGAATTAATCCCAAGTCGCTGATTAAAGGTTGCAGATGGTGTGTAGTTTCGGCAGCGGCGTTTAAGGCAATCATAGAAAGGTGGTATTTTGTTCAGGAGCTATTCCAGCTTTCCATTTCAAGCTTTTACTCAAAAAACATATTTTTTAATGCAGTACCAGGAGCTTCCTCCGGTCGCTCTGTTCCTGCAAAAAAATATAGTTTTTTTCATAAAAGGCTTTCCATTTCAATCTGGGCTATTTCCCAATCAGGTTAGAAGTAATAAAAAAAGCTATCGTTAAAGATAGCTTTTTTTGACAAAATATTTTAGGTTTTCTTCAAAAACCTGCGTATTTGCTAGGTTTTAACATTGTTTTATTCTTCAATTTAGGAAATCCCTATTTTATTATAAATTATATTCCAACATAATTGCTTGGTGTAATTGCCATTAATTCTGCTCTAACCGAATCAGAAACTTCTAAAGTTGCAATAAAATTATGAATTGCTTTTTTATCAATAGCTTCGTTTGTTCTCGTTAAGCCTTTCAAAGCTTCATACGGATTTGGATATGCTTCTCGACGCAAAATAGTCTGAATTGCTTCTGCTACAACTGCCCAGTTTTTCTCTAAATCTTCCGCAAATTTAGCTTCGTTTAAAAGCAATTTGTTAAGTCCTTTTAAAGAAGCTTCAAAAGCAATAATTGTATGTCCCATCGGAACGCCAATATTACGCAAAACAGTACTGTCAGTCAAATCGCGCTGTAATCTTGAGATTGGAAGTTTAGCAGCTAAATGCTCAAAAATTGCATTTGCAATTCCTAAATTTCCTTCAGAGTTTTCAAAATCAATTGGGTTTACTTTATGTGGCATTGCAGATGATCCAATTTCGCCTGCTTTAATTTTTTGTTTAAAATAATCCATCGAAACATAGGTCCAGATGTCACGATCTAAATCGATAATGATATTGTTGATTCTTTTTAGAGCATCAAAAAATGCTGCAAAATGATCGTAATGTTCAATTTGAGTAGTTGGAAAAGAGTGGTGTAATCCCAAATCTTTTTCTACAAATTTGCTTCCAAATTGTTTCCAGTCAATTTGCGGATACGCCACGTGGTGTGCATTATAATTTCCTGTTGCACCGCCAAATTTAGCTGCAAACGGAATGTTGAACAACAAACGCATTTGTTCTTCTAAACGCTCTACAAAAACCAATATTTCTTTACCTAAACGAGTAGGAGAGGCTGGCTGTCCGTGCGTACGCGCCAACATCGGAATATCTTTCCAATCTGTGCTTAATTCTTTTAATTTCGAAATCAACGAAATCAATGATGGCATATAAACTTGCTCAAAAGCCTCTTTTGTAGATAACGGAATCGCAGTGTTATTAATGTCTTGAGATGTTAATCCGAAGTGAATGAACTCTTTGTATTGAGATAAGTCTAATTTTTCAAAAGCCTCTTTGATGAAATATTCAACCGCTTTTACGTCGTGGTTGGTTACTTTTTCAGTTTCTTTAATCCAAAGTGCATCTTCTGTAGAAAAATTTTTGTAGATGTCACGCAGTCTTTCAAATAAATTATGGTCTAAATCTTTAAGTTGTGGCAAAGGTACTTCGCACAATGCAATAAAGTATTCAATTTCAACTAATACGCGGTATTTTATTAAAGCTTCTTCAGAGAAAAATGGGGCTAATGAAAGGGTCTTACTTCTATATCTTCCGTCGATTGGTGATATAGCATTCAATTCGTTTAAAGTAGTCATTGTTATGTTGTTTTTCGAAAGGCACAAATATAAACAGAATTTGCGGATTAAAATAGACAAAAAAGCAAACACTAATTTCACTCATTTTTACGAAATTATTTCTCATTAATAACCTATCACAAAGCAACTTTATCAAATGGAAATACCGAACTTTTCAAACTGAGCTTTCGTCAATTAAATCAGTGTAAATCTGTGAAATTAGTGTTTGATTTTTTTTAATTTTTCTCTCAAATCTGCCACACCTTCAGAAGCAACTTTAGCAATAACTTCAACTTTATTTCGAATGTTCGGAATCGCAATTGGCTTTGGATCAATATAAAAAACCGGCGTAATGCTGTATGTATATGAAATTAATCCAGCTGCAGGATAAACTTGCAAAGAGGTGCCAATAACAGCAAAATAATCTGCCGTTTCTGTAATTTCAATTGCTTCTTCGAGTGCAGGTACATCTTCGCCAAACCAAACAATATGAGGACGCAGCTGATGTCCGTTTTCATCAAAATTGCCAGTGTATAAATCTTCTTTCCAATCTAAAATTAAATTGCGATTTTGTGTACTTCGCACTTTTAATAACTCTCCATGCAAATGCAGCACTTTTGTGCTTCCAGCGCGTTCGTGCAAATCATCTACATTTTGCGTAATAATGTGTACGTCGAAATCCTGTTCTAATTCTGCTAAAATTTGATGACCTAAATTCGGCTGTACTTCTTTTAACTGCTGACGGCGTTTGTTGTAAAAATCTAAAACCAATTCTTGATTTTTGCGCCAGCCTTCTGGAGTTGCAACTTCCATTACATCATGTCCTTCCCACAAACCGTCACTGTCACGAAAAGTTTTAATACCACTTTCAGCACTGATTCCGGCTCCGGTTAGCACAACTAATTTCTTTTTCATTTATTTTAAAGTTAATTTCATCAGTAAATCGGTTTGTTCATCGTCGCCTAATTTAAAAATATGTTTGTCAAATTCTACAAAACCGTTCTTTTTATAAAAATTCAAAGCTCTATGATTTTCTTCCCAAACACCTAGCCAAATGTAATTTAAGTTTGAATCATTTGCTATTTGCACAGCCTTTTCATATAAAAGTTGTCCAATTTTATGTCCATGAAATTCCTTCAAAACATAAATACGTTCTATTTCTAAAGCGTTTTTGTCTTTTAATTCTGTTTGTGTTTCGGCAAAATTTACTTTTAAAAATCCAACAATATCATTATGAAGATAGGCAAAGTAAAATTGAGAGTGAGAATTTGTCAATTCAGAAGTTAATTTTTCTATAGAAAACTTTTCTGTCAAGTATTGATTTAAATTTTCTTCAGAATTCACATCTGCAAAAGTTTCAGAAAAAGTTTGCCTGCCTATTTTCTGTAATTCTTGTATTTCTGAAAGACCAATTTTTTTAATTTCTACGGTTTGCATAATTCAATGTTTTTACGAATTTAATTAAAGTTTTTCTGAAGTGAAAAAGTTATTATTTATTAAGTAATCAAAGAGTAATCAAATGATAAATTTTCCGAGCGAAATACTTATTTTAGCCAATTAAATTGCCACAAAATTGACAACAGAACTTAAAGTAAAGATTAAAAGAAGTTTTTTAGATAATTATCAAAGACCTTTGCATCTTCATCCAGAATTTATTCGATTTGAGGATAAAGATTTAACAAATAATAGCTTTACATCTTTTAAAGCTTCAGAAATAAAAGATTTTCGTTACGGCATTAATTGGTTTAGATATTACTTTGTTTTTGGAAGGGAATACCAACTTTATATTAGAAGCTATAATGACGAAGTTTTAAAAATTAAGTTTAATTCTTATTTTGGAGTAAAGAAAAAAGAAAAGCATGATCTATATGTAAGTATTGTGAATTGGCTTTGGACTTTGTATTTTTCTAAACAAGTAAATGATTTCTTGGAAGAATTTGAAGCAGGAGAATCTTTTTATATAGGAGATGTTGTTATTAATCCTGAAGGCGTAATAATATCAGTTTCAAAATTGATGAAACAGGAAAAAGCACAAATTTCTTGGGAAGATCTAAGATTTAGATTATTCAATACGTATTTTTCTATTTATTCTAAAGAAAATCCAATTGAAATTAATAGAGGCTATTCATATAAAGAAGATTGGAATACTTTTGTATTATATGATGTGATTAAAAATATACTTAGCAATAAAAAAATAGATAATGATTGATTTAGATTACCTCGCATTTCTTGAAAATATACTAACCGATAATCGTAAAGAAAGATTTTTAAACGTTCTCAGCAATCGTACAAAACATTTTACAATTGCAGTTGAAGATGTTTTTCAGATGCACAATACGAGCGCAGTAATGCGCAGCTGTGAGGTTTTCGGAATTCAGGAATTGAACGTAATTGAGCAGCGCTACGGAAAAAAAATCGATAAAGAAATAGCAATGGGCGCTCAAAAATGGGTCGATATCAATCAGTTTGATTCGGTTTCGAATTGTATTTCGACTTTAAAAAATCAAGGATATCAAATTATTGCGACGACCCCACATGAAAATGATTGTTTGTTAGAAGATTTTGATATTACAAAACCAAGCGCCTTGTTTTTTGGCACCGAAAGAGACGGTCTTTCAGAAGAAATTCTAGAAAAAGCGGATGGTTTTCTAAAAATACCAATGGTTGGTTTTACGGAGAGTTTGAATATTTCAGTTTCTGCTGCAATCATCATTCAGAATCTAACAAACAGATTGCGAAATTCAGATATCAATTGGCAATTATCTGAACAAGAAATTCTTGAAAAACGTTTAGCATGGGCTAGAAATTCTATAAAAGATATTAAAAGAATTGAAGCTCGTTATTACGAAGAAAATCCAATATAATTATCGTTTCACCTTCCCTGAAAGGTTTTCAAAACCTTGCAGGGAAATCACCAATTTAAATTTATCTTCCAAAAGAATCATAATTATCTTCAGCGTATTTTTCAAAACGCTTCAGTATTGCTATATTTTCTTTTTCTACCGCTGTTAATTGATTGTCAACATTAGTAGAAACAGGAATATACCATTCGACACTGTCAAAAAATTGTCGAACTGTTTTGGTTTTAAAAGAAAATCCATGTCTTGCAAAAATCGTATTTCTCAAAATTTCTAGATCAATTTTCTTTAGATTTTTCAGATCTGATTCTTTTAGCTTTTTTGTTGACGAATTTAGAGTCAAAATACTTTCTGATGCAGCTCTGTATACCGTTGAAACATATGTGTAATCTTCCTTGCTTTCTGAATCTTCCACCTCGTCTTCTGAACTTGTTACCTCTTGTTCTTTTGGATTTTCATAATCTATATACGATTCGTCTTCAGGAAGCATCACATTGGGATCGTATTTGAAATCTTTTTTATAAAGCTCAAATTTTCTTTTGGTAACCTCTTTTTTAGCGTTATTAGCAACCCAGGTTCCAATTAAAAGAGAGTCATTTTTTATTTCAAAATCAAAAACACCATCATTTTTATCATCGCCAGGTTCTTTAAGTATAAAATGAACCGTATTTCCAGTAATGGTCATTGTACCCGAAAGCGGTCTATTATTTCCAGCCACAACACTTTGCGCTGTAACTTTAGATTCTGTTATTTTCTTGATAATAATATTGATTTTGTTGCTGTAATTTTCTTTTTCAGGTTTGGTTGTATCACGTTCTAAAACAGTAAAATCGCCAACCCATGAACCATATAAATCAGTTCTGATTTCTTTAGCGGCAACATTATCGGCATTGTCTTTAGCAGTTTTTTTTTCTTTAGAATTGCAGGAAAAAAGGATTACAGGTAACAATAAATAAAAAAGGTTTCTCATTTTTTTAGTTGGTTATAAAGATAATATTCAATAATTAATAGATTAGGCACCCAGCCTAGCCATGCAATTATTTGGTAAACATCCATTGGTGCAGGATGAAACAAATGTACAAGAACAATCTTCCAAAAACGCAAAGTCACTGCAGAAAAAGTTAAAGCAAAACTTCGGAGCATAAATGCTTTATGGCTTGTAATATTTTTGTTTTTAATAGCGGTAAAACCTTTAAGCGTAAAATAAAACCATAAAATCGACAAACTGACAAAAGATATTTTAGAGTAGAATCCTCCATTTGCAAAAAGGCCAATAAAAAAACCAGAAGGCGCGCTTAAAAAGAGAATTACAATGACATAAAACTTGCCAATATTTCTATGGATGGCAGGAAATTTTTCTAGAAGAGTTGAATTCAATTGAAAAAATCCAGCAAGCAAAACAAAAATTGCCGAATACACATGAACATAAAAAAAATCAACATAGAACGGAACTCTTTCAACCTCAGTTTGTTTTATTTGAAGAAATGCAACATCATCACCAAACGGAACATATTGCCAAGTCAGCTTTATCATTAATATGAAGAAGTAGCTAAAACTGAGTGTCCAGATAAAAGGTAAAAAGAGATTCTTTTTCAATTGTGCTTGTTGCAGATTATGTGACTCCAAAAATAAGAAAATCCCTCCATGTTTAACAAAAAGGGATTTTTATAAATATATTATTTTAAATAATGGCTACAAAGTATAATTCAAATTCACACTCCATCTGTAATTTGCTTCCATATTGCCATTTGATAAATTTTGATTAATTGGCAGCATCGCATTTAAGCCAACCGAAAATTTATCTTTGCCGGCTTCGATACCAAATTTTCCAAACAAAATATCTCCGGCTGTATTGGGCAAATCAAGATTATGCTGTTTGTTTGTCTGATAAACTTCACCAGCTAAACCAGCCTGCGGTACAATTTGAACCGATTTTAAATCGAATAAATAAAAAAACGTTCCAGCATAGTTAAACTGATCGCCATATTGATAGTTTTTGCTGTTTTCTGTTTTAAAAATATAATTCAGCGTTGTATTTAATCCCAAATTTTTATGTTTGATTACATATTCTGAAACCAGCGGAATGTCCCAGCTTCCCGTTCCTAATTGAAAACTTTGGTTTACGCTTCCTAAATTATTTGCCTCCGCAAATTTCCCGGTAGGGATTTTTAAGCCCCCGCCAATATTGAGCTTATGCGTAAAGATCGTGCTGTCTTTTTTGGTTTCATAAATCGTATATAAAGCCATCACCGTAATATCGCCCAAACCAGAAATGCTTTCGGTTCCTGCAGTCAATTCTCTCTCATGAAAATGATACGGAACCAATGCCGAAATCTGAATTTTCTCTGTAACCGGAATTCTCGTCCAAGCCTGAATTGTATTAAAATTTTCATCAATCCAAGGTGAGTTGGCGAAAATACCGTCACGGCTTGAGTAGCTTTGTTTGAAATAGCGGAGTCCAACAAAATTATTGTTCAGCATCGAGCTAAATCCCATACTGCCGCCACTTGCAGAGCAACCGCAGGCATCGCAATCAAAATCTTCCATCATTGCTAAACGTTTGAAAGTAAAAGCTGAAATACTATCTTTTTCCGTAAAACTAAAGGCCGAAAAACCAGCCAAAAGAGCAATTATTACTATTATTTTTTTCATTTTAATTATTTTTAGAAGCTGATCCCGCTTTCCGTTTCAAACTTTTTTCAAAATCCCATTTTTCTATAAGTTTATAAAGCTTCCGTTGGTCGCTCTATAAACTCAAGAAAAATCAGGTCTTTTTTCAAAAAGGTTTTCCACTTCAATCGGGGCTAGGCTCCAGTTTTTATTATAATTTTATTTTTGCCACTTTTGATTGCAGTAAAAATATTTACACCATCTTGTCATTTCGATCCCGAAGCCTCGGGATCGAAATGACAAACTTTGGTATTTAAATTTGTTTTTTAATATTCTGAGAAACGTTTATCAGTTAAATATTGAGTATCAGTCAACGTTTTTAAGAAAGCTATAATTTGTTTTTTATCTGTTTCAGAAAGCGAAATTCCGAATCTTCCATTTTGTTTTAAAATGGGATCCAATGTTTTAGAATCCTCAATTCCGTTGGCATAATGATCTAAAACGCGTTCAAGAGATCCAAATCTTCCGTCGTGCATATAAGGACCAGAGACTTCTACATTTCGTAAACTTGGCACCTTAAATTTGTAATAATCACTTGCCAATTCTGTTACCTTATAACGTCCAACATCATTTACTAATGGGTTTATTGCTAAGCCGTTATTTCGAAACGAGTTATCAGTTTGTAAATCTGTTGCATGACATGAAGCACATTTAGATTTGAATAAATCATAGCCTGCCAATTCATCAGCAGTTAAAGTTCCACCATTTTCATTTCGTCTGTATTTGTCAAATCTTGAATTTGATGAAACTACCATAACCATAAATTGCGAAAGTGCTTTCAGCATATTTTCGGTTGTAATAGCCCCGTCGTCAAAAGCTTGTCCAAATAATTTCTGATAGTCTTTGTCGGCTTTCATCATTTTTAAAATCGCATTCAAATCGCCATTCATTTCAATACTACTCGTTAACGGAATAATGGGCTGCAGGTCCAGATGATCTGCAGCACCATCATACATAAATACATTTTGGAAAGCTAAATTTTGAATCGATGGTGTATTTCGTGTACCTTGTGCATCGTTTACACCATGGCTTACCGTATGACCGTGATGTGTAAAAGCGTTAGATTGAATGTGACAAAATCCGCAGGAAACCACTCCGTCAGATGCTAAACGACCGTCATAGAATAATTTTTTTCCCAGTTCAAATCCTTTTTCTGTTGGCGGATTCAGTGCTATGTTATAGGCTAAATCAGGAAAGTTTGACGGTACTTTAAACTCTAGTTGAATATTTACATATTCGTCATCCTGATCTGAACAGCTCCACAACAAAGGAACCAGCAGGCATAGCAGATATTTTATTTTCAGCATGATTTTTTGGTTTGTTAGAAGTACAAAAGTTCTTGTTTAGCCCCGATAACAGCGGCATCCTTTTTTATGGTCCCGAGTCTTCGGGACCATAAAAAAGATATAGCGGATAGCGGGACGTCACGTCTTAGAACTTTGATTCTTGTGCTCCTTAAAATGAATTTAGTCGTTGTGTACGTGATCTACTCTAAACATTGCGTTGATATTTTGAGTAATTAACGGCAAATTAGTACCGCTCATAATCATCGCACCCATGCCATTTGCATTGTTGTCTGAAAGTTTGATTTTGTTTGTTCCGTCTATAATTTTAGAAAGGTCTGTAATGATGTGAACCTCTGGTTTAATTGTAGTACGAACCAAAGCTTTTGTTGGCATGTCCAGCGTCACTTCTGTATAATTATAATCTGTTCCTGTTTTGCCAGTGTGAATCATAAAAGGTGTTGCAGCTGTAACGGTTGGTGACGTAAAAGTACCTTCGAAAGCAAGAAATTTATAACCTGCAGCCCAAGACCACATCATTCCGGCAGCATCAGCTTTTGCTAAAAAATCACCTTGACCTGAAGCGCCTAATTTCCATTGTTCTTCATCAACCCCAATTCCAAATTTTACTTTTACATAATCTCCTGCTGGAACATCAGTAAGTTCAAATTCGTGTCCGTCTGCTGCAGCTTCATCAGCAATAAAATAGCTTTTGCTTTTTGGGTAAACAAATGTAGTTCCGTCTGCTTTTGTTAGTACTACGTTGCTGATTATGTATTTTACTAAGCTCACTTTTAGCACCTCATTATTAGAAGTAGTATTGCCTTGAGTATTTAAAATAAGATCGTTTGCTCCATATGCGTTATCGAATTCTAAGATGATTTTTCCTGTTCCTGAAACTTCTTGGTTATCGTCGTTTGAACATGAAATTATAGATATAGATAGTGTTACAATAGCTAAAGCTCTGTATAAAGTATTTTTCATTTTATGAATTTTATATAATTTGATTTTTTTAAATTTATTTTGTGCGCAAACACGATTTTCATTGTTTTGATGACAGTGAAAAATTCATTTCAATACGAATTGAAATTTGATTTAAAAAATTATATAAAATAGGATGGGGGGTGAAAAGTAGCAATAGCAACTGAAATAGGTTTTTCATCAAAAGAAGCAAAGATTTTTGCTTTTGTTTCGATAGGAGCTACTAACTTGAATTCGTTTGTAATTGTATTTTGAATATAAACAATCTCTGATTTTTCTTTCAGGTTATTGTTCATTTTCTTTTCATTATCGGAGTATTTTTTTAAACTTTTTTGAAGTTCACAGCGTCCGTTACACGTATTGTTCACCATTTTTCGCTGTACACAAATGGTTCTCGAGATTTCTTCTTGATTTAATTTGAAAGAGGTATAAACAAAGAAACTGCCAAAAGAGGGTACTAATAGCATGCAAGAAAGTAATATGATAAAAAACTTCTTCAAGGGTTGATTTCGTTGTTTTACTTGCAAAAATACATTTAATTCTTTTTAATTATTATGTTTCTTTTGTCATTTAACATAAAAAAATCCCCAACTACGATTGTAATTGGAGATTTTTGAATTTTTCCCAGTCTCTGTTTTCAGTCTCCGTTTAACAACTGGATACTGTCACTGTAAACTGTGGTTTATTTAACCAGAACCCATTCGCCATTTGCGATCAGTGTTTCTGCTTTTTTAAATTTCATTGTTTCAGTTTTGCCTGTAGCAACTTCTTGAACAGTTACGGTATCATTGCGATTGATTTTTGGCATATCTCTCACAATGGTTTCTGTAACCTGACGTTGTTTTGTTTCTCCAGCTTCGTGGTTGATGTCTTCGCTGTTTACAATTTCGTCTTTGCTTAATTTGAAGTTTTCTTTTTGGCGAACTTCTCTTGCTTCGTGAATTTCAGAAGTAACGTTTTGCGCTGGCAAATCACCTTTGAATAAGAATGAAATAACTTCTTTATTAACGTTGTCTAACATTCCTCTAAACAAATTGAAAGCTTCTAACTTGTAGATAAGTAAAGGATCTTTTTGTTCGTGAACAGCCAATTGAACAGATTGTTTCAATTCGTCCATTTTACGCAAGTGTTTTTTCCAAGCTTCATCAACGATAGAAAGCGTAATGTTTTTCTCGAAATCAGCGATCAATTGAGCCCCTTCACTATCGTACGCTTTTTTCAAGTCAGTTACAACATTCAAAGTTTTGATTCCGTCAGTAAACGGAACTACAATTCTTTCAAAATGATTGTTAGGCTCTTCATAAACTCCTTTAATAATTGGGAAAGCTTCTCTCGCGCTTCTTTCTGTTTTTTCTGTATAGAATGCTAAAGTCTCTTTGTAAATTTTTCCAGTGATTTCAATATCAGATAATTTCAAGAAATCAGCTTCAGAAATTGGAGAAGTGATAGAGAAATAACGGATTAAATCAAATTCGAAATTTTTGAAATCGTTAATTGGTTTTGTTTGGCTTACGATTAATTCGCAAGTGTCATATAACATATTTGCAATATCCAGTTTCAAACGCTCTCCAAATAATGCATGACGACGACGTTTGTACACTACTTCACGCTGTGAGTTCATTACATCATCATATTCTAATAAACGCTTACGAACACCAAAGTTGTTTTCTTCAACTTTTTTCTGAGCACGTTCGATAGATTTAGTCATCATAGAATGCTGAATAACTTCACCTTCTTGCAATCCCATTCTGTCCATAACTTTAGCTACTCTTTCAGAACCAAATAAACGCATTAAGTTATCTTCAAGAGAAACATAAAATTGAGAACTTCCCGGATCTCCCTGACGTCCTGCACGACCACGCAACTGTCTGTCAACACGACGAGAATCATGACGTTCTGTACCTACGATTGCCAAACCTCCGGCAGCTTTTACTTCTGGAGATAATTTAATATCGGTACCACGGCCAGCCATATTTGTTGCAATAGTTACAACTCCAGCCTTACCTGCTTCTTCTACGATTTGTGCCTCTTGTTTGTGCATTTTAGCATTCAAAACGTTATGAGCAACGCCTCTCATTTTCAACATACGGCTTAATAATTCTGAAATCTCTACAGAAGTTGTTCCAATCAAAACTGGCCTTCCTGCATTTGATAATTCAGTTACATCTTCAATTACAGCGTTGAATTTCTCACGTGTTGTTTTGTAGATATAATCTTCTTTGTCTTGTCTTGAAATTGCACGGTTTGTTGGAATTTCAACAACATCCAATTTATAAATCTGCCATAACTCTCCAGCTTCTGTAACCGCTGTACCTGTCATACCACCTAATTTGCTGTACATTCTAAAATAATTCTGTAATGTAACTGTTGCAAAAGTTTGTGTAGCAGCTTCGATTTTTACATTTTCTTTAGCTTCAATCGCCTGGTGCAAACCGTCAGAATAACGACGACCATCCATAATACGGCCTGTCTGCTCATCGACAATCATAATTTTGTTGTCCATGATAACGTATTCTACATCTTTTTCGAATAAAGCGTATGCTTTTAAAAGCTGAGTAAGCGTGTGAATGCGTTCGCTTTTTACTCCAAAATCTTGGAATAATCTTTCTTTAGCTTCTGCTTCTGCATCTTTGTCTAATTTTTGTTTTTCGATAGCTGCAATTTCTGTTCCGATATCTGGTAAAACGAAGAAATCTGCATCAGTATCTCCTGAAAGGTATTGAATACCATTATCTGTTAATTCAACTTGATTGTTTTTTTCTTCAATCACAAAATACAAAGCTTCGTCAACTTTGTGCATTTCGCGATTGTTATCCTGCATATATTGATTTTCAGTTTTTTGAAGTAATTGTTTAATTCCTTCTTCACTCAAAAATTTAATTAATGCTTTATTTTTTGGTAAACTTCTGTAAGCTCTTAATAGTAAGAAACCACCTTCTTTAGTATTTCCTTCTTTGATTAATTTTTTAGCTTCTGCTAAGAAACCATTTGCTAGCTGACGTTGTTGGCTAACTAAGTTTTCGATTTTTGGTTTCAACTCATTAAATTCATGACGATCTCCCTGAGGAACCGGTCCTGAAATAATAAGCGGTGTTCTAGCATCATCAATTAATACAGAATCGACCTCATCGACAATTGCGTAGTTGTGTTTTCTTTGTACTAAATCGCTTGGCGAATGTGCCATATTATCTCTTAAATAGTCAAAACCAAATTCGTTGTTGGTTCCGTAAGTGATATCTGCGTCGTATGCTTTTTTTCTTTGTTCTGTACTTGGCTGGTGATTATCAATACAATCAACAGTTAAACCGTGAAATTCGAATAAAGGCGCTTTCCATGTACTATCACGTTTTGCCAAGTAATCATTTACCGTTACTAAGTGAACACCATTTCCTGTCAACGCGTTTAAGTAAAGTGGAAGTGTAGCTACCAAAGTTTTACCTTCACCTGTCTGCATTTCGGCAACTTTACCTTCATGCAAAACCATACCTCCAATTAACTGAACATCATAATGAATCATGTCCCAAGTAATTTCTTTACCAGCGGCATTCCATTTGTTAGCCCATGTAGCTTTGTCACCATCAATAGTAACATATGTTTTTGAAGCAGAGAATTCTCTGTCTTTTGCAGTCGCTGTAACCTCAATAAAAGAATTGTCTTTAAAACGACGAGCTGTTTCCTTAACAACAGAAAAAGCTTCTGGAAGAATTTCCAATAACGTTTTTTCTGAAATTTCGTAAGCTTCTTTCTCAAGAGCATCAATAGCATCATAAAGATCTTCTCTTTTATCGATGTCTTCAATGTTTTCTACTTCCGCTTTAAGCGCAGTAATTTTAGCATCTTTATCAGCTCTAGCTTCTTTTATTCTTTCTTTAAAATATACGGTTCTAGCTCTTAATTCGTCGTGTGACAAACTCATTAAGGTGGTTTCGAATGTTTTAATTTTGTTTAAATAAGGTTGTAAAGCTTTGACATCTTTCTGTGATTTATCACCTACAAAGACTTTAATAATACTGTTTATGAAACTCATGATTTATTGTATTTCTATTATATGTAAATGTTGTATTTTGAACCAAAAAAAAAGCCTCTGTGATGAGACTTTTTCCTTTGGTTTATTTTTTAATATTCATCCTCATTCCAAAGATAATCTTCGTCTGTTGGATAATCAGGCCAAATTTCTTCCATTGATTCATATATCTCTCCCTCATCTTCGATTGACTGAAGGTTTTCTACTACTTCTAATGGAGCACCAGCTCTAATAGCGTAGTCAATAAGTTCGTCTTTGTTAGCAGGCCATGGCGCATCACTTAAATAAGATGCTAATTCTAATGTCCAATACATCTGTTATCTGTTTAGTTTGTGCAAAAATAAATTTTTTACTGAAAAAGACAAGTAAATTTTGATTTATTTTAATAAAATTTAAGAACGTCTCTATAAGTATCCAGTTTTAGGTGCCAGTTTGCAGTATGAAAACTGAAAATTGCGACTGTTTACTTCTTTTCGAAGTATTGGGCTTTCAGTACCAGTTTCAGTGTAAAACTGTGACTGCGACTGTAAACTTTTTACTTTCTCGGAATCCATTTCACTTCTTCCGCTTTTAAGTCTGACGACAACTTCCGTGCCAAGACAAAAAGGTAGTCAGAAAGTCGGTTTAAGTACATAATAGCTATTTCGGGAACGTGTTCATTGTGGCTTAAATGTACTGCCAAACGCTCTGCGCGACGGCAAATGCAACGCGCTATATGACAATGTGACACGGTTGGATGTCCGCCTGGCAAAACAAAATGAGTCATTTGCGGAAGGCTTTCTTCCATTTTATCAATTTCGTTTTCGAGTAATTCAATGTCAGAATCAATTATTCCGAGGTTTTTTAAGCGAAGTTCTCCATTTTTTAAAACTTCTTTTTCCTGTGGCGTTGCCAAAATGGCGCCAACAGTAAAAAGACGGTCCTGAATTTCGATTAAAATACTTTTATAATGAGAATCAATTTCTTGATCACGAATAAGTCCTATATAAGAGTTCAATTCGTCAACAGTTCCATAACTGTCAATTCTGATATGATCTTTAGGAACACGAGTGCCTCCAAAAAGAGCCGTTGTTCCTTTATCACCAGTTTTTGTATATACTTTCATTTTTTTTGAGGTGCTAAGTTTCTAAGTTGCTGAGAAACTAAGTTTTTCTTCTTGCGATTAAATAATTAACCAAATAAACGGTTACACTATTTTAAATCTAAAATTATTTCGTGGTGTCGCTTTCGATCAATCCATCACGCAATCGAATAACTCTGTGCGCATAAGCAGCAATATCTTCTTCGTGTGTTACAAGAATTACAGTATTTCCCTGTGCATGGATATCGCCAAAAAGTTTCATAATTTCAACAGAAGTTTTACTGTCTAAGTTTCCGGTTGGCTCATCGGCCAAGATAATGGAAGGTTTGTTCACCAAAGCGCGGGCAATGGCAACACGCTGACGCTGTCCTCCAGAAAGCTGGTTTGGCTGGTGATCCATTCTGTCTGCTAAGTTTACTTGTTTTAGAACTTCTTCGGCACGTGCATTTCGTTCTGATTTTGCATGCCCAGCGTAAATCATTGGCAACGCAACATTATCTAATGCTGTAGTTCTTGGCAAAAGATTAAAGGTTTGAAAAACAAAACCAATCTCTTTGTTTCGAATTCCGGCCAATTCATCATCTTTCATTTGGCTGACGTCTTTTCCATTTAAAACATAATGTCCAGAAGTGGGAGTGTCTAAACAGCCTAATAAATTCATTAAAGTAGATTTTCCAGATCCTGACGGACCCATTAAAGCTACATATTCGCCTTTGTTGATTTCTAGATTAATTCCTTTTAAGACATAAACGATTTCATTACCAAGTACAAAATTTCGTTTTATGTCAGTTATTTTAATTAATGGATTTGCCATTCGGTTTACAATTTTGGTTTTAAAAGTACAAAACACTTTTCAATAAACGATGAGTAGCATGAAATTGATTTTTGTTACAGAAAGTAATATTAACTAATCATAATCCGGGATATATAATGAATTAAATAAAATATATTTTTTTGAATAAAAAATTTGTTATATAATTTTAAAGACTTTTTACATAATTATCATATTATTTAATTTTTAGTAAATTATTTTTAACAAAAGAATTAAAAAATTAATAAAAATGTATAATTATTCAAATTTTTAACTATATTTGTCATGTAATATTAAACAAGCAGAATTATGAAAAACATACAATTATTATCGGGAATTGCATTAATTGCATTATGTCTTACATCTTGTAAAGACGAAAAACAAGAACAAGCTCAAAAGAAAATTGACGCTTATGTAACTTACGTTGATTCAGTAAAAAATGTCAAAGCTGACGAATTGAAAGCAGATTGGAAAGATGTTGACGCTGAATACGACAGAAGAGCACAAGAAGCTGAATTAGCATTGGCAGATCTTAAAGATAATTCGGCAGCGACCGAAAAAATAAATACTAGTAAAGTAAAATACGAAGAATTTAAAAAAGAAATGACTACTGTTCTTGCTCCACCAGCTCCAAGTCCAAAACAACAATTAAGAAACGCCTTGTTTGGTGAAGGAAAAATTGGAGAAGATATGAGTTTTGCATGGGTGAATGCGAACAACATTCATAGTGTTTACCAACAATTTGTTCATACAGTTGAGAATAATAAAGATAGTTACACTCGTGAAGACTGGGATGAAATTAAATTGATGTATGAAGCACTTGACAGCCGAAAAAATACGGTTGAAAAAGAAGGTTTAACATCTGAAGATAATAGAAAAATTGCAGGTTTGAAATTGAAATTTGCCCCAATGTATACTTTAAATAGAATGGGAGCTAAGTCTGAAGAAACAGCTGCAGCTAAAAAATAAAAGAAATTCAATTAATAAAAAATGGCAATCAGCAATGGTTGCCATTTTTTTTATGCCCGAATTACAAAATGTTCTTTTTTCTGTTCATACCTGAAAAAAACAAATCCCCATTGAAATGTGTCGATTGTTACAGTAACTTTTTGATGGCTTTTGATGGCTTCCCAAGCTTCTTCCATTTCTGGAGACCAATGAATATCATCAAAAATCCAAACGGAATCATTTTTTATTGTTGGAAGTAAAACTTGAAAATAAGCTAAAGTGGCTTTTTTTGAGTGATTTCCGTCGAAGTATATTAAATCAAAGTTTTCAGTCTCAGTTTTCAATCTTAATTTAATATCTTGAAAATATTTTTCAAATTCTGTTACAATCGAATCTACGTTATTGAAATTGAATTTTTGTAATTGTGATTGACATTCATTTGCAGTTTGAGGACATCCTTCTAACGTAATTACTTTTGCATGTATGTTGCCTAACGCTAGGGCAGAAGTGGCTAAGCCTAACGATGTTCCAATTTCTAAAATACTTTCTGGCTTGAAATATTTTGTAACTCTGTATAACAATTCAGCTCGTTTTTCAGAAATTCCCGCTGTTTTGGCAATTTTTGAAATCTGTCTTCTGTTTGATTTAAAAACTCTGGAACCTGATCCAAAATCTGTCACTTCGATAAAGTTTTTATTATCAAGGAACGATTTTCTGTATTTTTTTAGGATTGCATATTCTGGTTTTGATTTACGATCGTAAAAGCATTTTGTAAGCAAATTAAAAACAAACGGCGAATGTACTCCATGTTCGTTTTTGGAGTTCCAAAGGAATTTTAAATAGGCTCTTATTTGAAATAGCATAAAAAAGTTAAATCTGACGCGAAGATACAAAAAAGTCGAAAGTCGTAAAGTCGAAAGTTTTAAAGAGATAAAGCAATACTTTCCGGATCTTAAAAAGACTATATTTGCTGACTTTAAATTTAAGCTAACAGTAGTAATACATTTTTTATGATGTTGAAGGAAGAAATAGAAGATACAAGCAAAATATCTTCTGAAGAAATTAATCGTTGTATTGCTGTTTTGGCACAATTAAATAATAATACAGATCAAATATTTGAAATTCCGAAAGAACAGCGAATTGCTTTGATTAAAGAAGCAGGAATGTTTTCACGCCCTGATAGAACTGAGTTTTCCAGAAGGATTAAAGATGGATTACTAGCAGCGAAACGTAAAAAAGAGAAAAAAGATAAAACGTCACGTAAAGAAACCGGAATTCGTCACGCGCGAGAAGCAAGCATTTTTGTTGCTCCTAAATTATTAGCTTATACTGATCTTGCTCATAAAGAACAATTAGAACTTGAAACACCAAGAAATTGTTATGTTTGTAAAACAGAGTTTACTAAAATGCATCACTTTTATGATACAATGTGTACTGATTGTGGCGATTTTAATTACGCCAAACGCTTTCAGACGGCAGATGTAAAAGGACAAATAGCAATTATTACAGGTTCTCGTTTAAAAATTGGCTATCATGTCACATTAATGCTTTTGCGTGGCGGAGCAACTGTTATTGCTACAACTCGTTTTCCGGTAGATTCAGCTTTGCGTTTTGGTAAAGAGGAGGATTTTATGGAATGGGGACATCGCCTAAAAATTCATGGTTTAGATTTAAGGCATATTCCAAGTGTTGAGATTTTTTGCAATTTTATAGAGCAAAAATACGAACGCCTTGATATTCTTATAAATAATGCTGCACAAACTGTTAGAAGGCCTGCTGGATTTTATTCCCATTTAATGGAGAATGAAGAACTTCCAATTACTGCGCTTCCTAAACAAGCTCAGGAATTATTGTCAGATCATATTAGTTGTCTGGATGAATTGAAAGTTTTAACGAGTGCAGTTTCTTCAAATGAAAATATGCCAGTTACGTGGCACGGACCAGAACCTGGAATTGGATTGCGCGCGTCTGCTAAATTATCGCAAATTCCGTATTCTTTTGACAATGCTTTGATAGCAACCGAAGTTTTTCCGGAAGGAGAGTTAGATGCCGACTTACAGCAAGTCGATTTGCGAAAAACAAACAGCTGGCGATTGTGTTTAGGACAAATTGAAACTACAGAGATGATTGAAGTGCAATTGGTAAATTCTGTTGCGCCGTTTGTATTATGTAATAGACTTTCAGAAGTGATGAAGAAAGATAATACAGGAAAAAAACACATTATAAATGTTTCGGCTATGGAAGGTAAATTCCATCGTTTTTTTAAAGAAGATCGACATCCGCATACGAATATGGCAAAAGCGGCCTTGAATATGTTAACGCATACTTCGTCTGGAACTTTAGCAAAACATGGTATTTTTATGAATGCAGTCGATACCGGCTGGGTTACTGATGAAGATCCGGCTGAACTGGCAAAGAAAAAACAGGAATTAGAAGATTTTCAACCTCCATTAGATATTGTAGATGGTGCAGCACGTGTTATGGATCCTTTGTTTGATGGAATAAATACTGGAAAACACTGGTGCGGTAAATTCTTGAAAGATTATAACCCGATTCCTTGGTAGTTTTAATATCTTAGTTTTGTACTCAGTCTAGGATTTTAATACAAGAAAAAAAAACCACAACAGAATTAATTCTCTTGTGGTTTTTTTTTTCTGAAAAATAGATCACTTATCTGTAGATATTTTGACCTTTATTGGCTCTCCATTGTTGTTCAAAGTATTCTGCATCTTCGTCATTACGAGTATGAACACCTAAAACTACATGTCCGTCTTTAATTCCTGATTCATAAACCTTTGCTCTATCTTCTGGGATACCAGATCCTACTAAAGCACCAATGATACCACCAGTAATTCCTCCTGCACCAGCACCAGCCAATCCTGCAGCTAATGGTCCAGCAATGATTAATCCTAAACCAGGAATAACAAGGCTAGTTCCTAATGCAGCAACAACACCAACGATCGCTCCGATAGTTCCTCCAATTGCAGAACCTGCTCCAGCAGTTTCAGCAGCTTTTGTTCCTAATTCTGAATGATCATCTTTATCAGAATAATGTTTTTTTCTTGTTTCATCTGACATAATAAGGTTAATTTCGTCTTTTGTATAACCTCTCTCACTTAAATTGTCATATGCTCTTTCGATGCTGTCGCGGTCTGAAAACATTCCAGTTAGCATTTCACGTTTTGTTCCGTCGGGATTATGTAAATTTTCCATTTTATAGATATTTAGAGTGTGAATTCATTTTCACTTTAACAAAGCTCGTAAAAACCTAATTAATAGTTTTTACACAATTTTTCCTATTTATTACATAATAGAATTTTGGTTTTCTTAAAATTAAATATGATTTTTTAATGATTATCTTCTATGTCTAATGTATTATAAAATAAAAAAAGCCTCAACTATTATCTGTTGAGGCTTTTAATAAAAGTGATTTTATAAAGTATAAACTATTTTACAGCAAGTAATTTTACATCAAAAATAAGTACAGAGCCGCCAGGGATTCCATTATAATCATAAGGGCCATATCCTAAATGAGACGGAACTAATAAAACACCGCTTCCGCCAACTTTAAAATAAGGAATACCTTCCGTCCAGCCTTTAATAACTTGGTTTAATCCGAAAGTAAGTCCTTGGGCCGTACTTTGATCAAATACTTTTCCGCTTGAGTAATAACCCTTATAAGCAACAGTTACAGTAGATGTTGATGTTGGCTGCGCTCCAGTGCCAGGTTCATTAATCACATAATATAATCCAGAATCAGTTCTTTTTGCTGTTAAGTTGTTTTTAGCAATATAATCTGTGATTTCTTTTTCGTTTTCAACAGTGTAATCTGTTTTTTGTGGTTCTTGGTTTGTTTCTTTATCACTATTGCAAGAGATAAAAAGCGTTAAAATTAATAGTGCAGATAAAATGTGTTTCATTGTTGTGGTATTTTTTAGAAGCGCAAATATATTAAAAGTTGGCAGTGTTGAAATTTATTTCACAGAGATTCACAAAGAAAAAAAACACAAAGATTCTCTAAAAATAAGATGCTTTGTGTTTCTGTGTGATTCTTTTGTGTATCTCTGCGGAATAACTACCCTTCAATTTTAGCAGAAAGCTCAAACCAGCGTTCTTCTTTCTGGTCTATTTTATTGATGATGTTTTGCAGTTCGTTTGCTTTTTTCTCGATATCGGCATCGGCAACTTTTCCGTCAGAGAATAATTGTTCGATTTTAGTTTTTTCAATTTCTAGATCTTTAATTTCTCGTTCTAGTTTTTGATATTCTTTTTGCTCATTGAAAGTTAGATTTCCTGTTGGATTATTTTGTTTCCAATCTTTCTTTTCAGCTTTGTTTTCTTCTTTTTGAGCAACATCGGCACTATCTTCATAGGCTCTGAAATCAGAATAATTTCCTGGGAAATTTTCGATTTCACCTTTTCCTCTGAAAATAAATAAATGATCTACAATTTTATCCATGAAATAACGGTCGTGCGATACTACAAGCAAACAGCCGGGATAATCTAAAAGAAAACTCTCAAGTACGTTTAGTGTTACAATATCTAAATCGTTTGTTGGCTCATCTAGAATTAAGAAGTTTGGATTCTGAATTAAAACGGTACATAAATACAAACGTTTTAATTCTCCACCACTTAATTTTTCGACAAAATCGTATTGTTTCTTAGCATCAAAAAGAAAACGCTCCAATAATTGCGAAGCCGAAATCATTCTGCCTTTTGCAAGTGGAATAAATTCTCCGTATTCTTTAATAATATCTATTACACGCTGATTTGGTTTTGGGTTAATTCCAGATTGTGTATAATACCCAATTTTTATTGTTTCACCTTTTACAACACGGCCACTGTCCAACGGAAGTGTTCCTGTTAAAAGATTTAAAAAAGTCGATTTTCCAGTTCCATTTTTACCAATGATTCCGATACGTTCTCCACGCTGAAAATCGAAACTAAAATTGTCCAGAATGACATGATCTTTAAATTTTTTGGAAATTTTGTGAAGCTCGATAATCTTGCTTCCCATACGTTCCATATTAATTTCTAGCTCGACTTTATTTTCACGGCGTCGGCTTTGTGCTTTTTCTTTAATTACATAAAAATCATCCTGACGCGATTTCGATTTAGTCGTTCTCGCTTTTGGCTGACGGCGCATCCATTCTAATTCTTTTACAAATAAGTTTTTGGCTTTGTCAACACTTGAGTTTTCAGAAGCAATTCTTTCTTCTTTTTTCTCTAAATAATAGGAATAATTTCCTTTGTATTGATACAGTTTTCCGTTATCTAATTCGATGATTTCGTTGCAGACGCGTTCTAAAAAGAAACGGTCGTGCGTTACCATAAACAACGTAATATTTTCTTTAGCAAAATAACTTTCCAGCCATTCGATCATTTCAAGATCTAAATGATTGGTTGGCTCATCCAAAATCAACAAATCAGGGCGATTAATCAATATAATAGCCAAGGAAAGACGTTTTTTTTGCCCTCCCGAAAGATTTTTAACTTTAAGCTTAAAATCTTCTAGTTTTAATTTAAATAAAATCTGTTTGTACTGCGTTTCAAAATCCCATGCATTGTGCTGATCCATTCCGTCAAAAGCTTTTTGATACGCTTCTTCGTCATCTGGATTTTCAAGTGCTTTTTCGTATGCTTCGATTACTTTAAGTGTCTCATTATCTGAGGCGAAAATACTTTCCTCGATAGTCAGCTCTTCCTGCAGGTTATTGTCTTGAGATAGAAATGCCATTTTTATTCCTTTTCTTAAAACAACTTGACCCGTATCAGGTTCATCCAAACCATTGATAATACTCATTATGGTTGTTTTTCCTGAACCGTTTTTTGCGATAAAAGCAATTTTTTGGTCTTTATTGATTCCGAAAGAGATGTTGTCAAAAAGCGTTCTTTCGCCAAAAGACTTCGATATATTTTCTACAGATAAGTAATTCACTTTGTAAATTATAAGTTTAAATTATAAGTTATGAATGCTTTACAAATCACAACTTTTTTGCAAAAGTAAGTTATTATCTTGCCATTTGCGAATTATTTATGGAGATAGGATTTCAATATCGAACTTAAATCAAAATGATGAATTTGCTGCGGAACATTAATAATAGGTTTTCGAACTAAATTTTCATTCGTTAAATAATAATTAAGTCCGTTACTTGTTGCAATTCCTTCTATTTGATGAAACGAAAGCGGTAATTCGATTCTTCGCTTATTCCCAGATAAAAACGCATAGTTTTTAAAATCATATAAAAGATATAAAAAAGGTTTTCCAACTTTAGAATAACCACAAAGCACAATCAGTTTTTTTGATTCTAAATAAGTTGCACCTGTAACCAAGCCTTTTACATCAAGATTCTCTTTGAATTTTGCGATATGATTTCCCGGTTGATTTGGCAGTGCGTAAATAGCAGTTTTAGACGTGCTCCATTGTTTTGTAAAAAGATAAATACTGTCTTTTGAAACTATAAAAGCTTCGCAATCAAAGTTTGTTGTGTTTCCTTTTTTCTTGGAAAAATCAGTTTGGTCTGAATACGTAAATGAAATGGTTTCGATATTCGGACTTCCTTCTAAAAAAGAGTTTTTTTCGATTTTAAGAATTTTTAAATCGCTTCTGTTTCCAGCATAATTATTTCCGAAATCTCCAATATAAATAAAGGAACCGTCTTGTGAAATTTCTTCCCATTCATTATTAATGACTTTGTCCAGCGTAATTTTTTTTCGAATATTACCTAAAGAATCTAAGCCGTAAATCGTTTTATCGTGATCGTCATTGTGCGTCCAAAATAAATTATTAAAAGCAATTAAACCTGAAGTTTCCTTGATTGAGTCAGACAATTTCTTGGAAAATTGAGGTCTTATTTTTATTGTTTTATAAATACAGCTTCCGTCGTTTGTCGTCGCATTTGAATTATAATTTTTAGAAAGCGGATCTGTACATCCAGAAATCTGCGAATACGAAGAAGTTATAATTAAGAAGAAAAATAAAATTGATTTTTTCATTGTACCAATTTTGTTTTTTAGAATTTAAAGAATTGGTTGTTCTCTATAACTTCTTTTAAAGCCGAATTCTCATCAATTTTTATTTTTTCATTAAAAGCTTCAATATGATTTTTATGATGCACATCGCTTCCAGCAAAATCATACATTCCTTTTTTCAAAAGCTGTTCTGCCATTTTAGTGATTCTTGTACCATAATATCCTACCGCTGAAAGCAAATTAAGCTGAAATAAACAACCTGCTTTTTTCAATTTATGATATTCGTCAAAGTTTTTGTGATAAAATAAATACCTTTCCGGATGTGCTAAAACAGGAGTATATCCTGCAACCTGCAGATCAAAAAGTGTTTTATACAATTGCACAGGCGCGTTCATATACGACATTTCAACCAGCACATAATTGTCTTTTAAAGTCAGCAATTTGGCATCTTTAAAATAACTTTCAAATTTGTCGTCTATAAAATATTCGGCAGCAGCCTGAAACGGAATTTTAATAGTTTCTTTTTGTAATAAAAGTTTAGTTGCTGCGTGGTTTTCAATAATAATTTCAGGCGAATTATTCCAGATATAATGACTGATATGCGGTGTTGTAATAAACTGCGAAAAACCCATTTCCTGAAAAGAAACAGCAAGTTTTTTCGTGTCGGAAAAAGTTTTGGCACCATCATCAATTCCGGGTAATAAGTGCGAATGAATGTCGATATAATTCCCGCCAAGAAGATCTTTTAAGTACGGTTTTGATTTGAAGAATGAAAACATGCTGTAAAAGTAAATAAAAGATTTTGCAAAGTTTGTTAAAAGATTTTGATGTTGTCCGTATTTAGTTTTTGTTGTAAAATCTAATTTGCCACGTCGGCTAATATTTTATATTTGTTGTTACCAATAATGTAATAATTTATGAAAATTAAAGAAAATTTATACAATCAAAGAATTGTTTCTATAGATGCTTTACGTGGCATTACTATTTTTATTATGATTTTTGTAAATGAACTTGCCAGTGTTAAAAATGTACCGCAATGGATGAAACACATGCCTGCAGAAGCTGATGCAATGACTTTTGTTGATGTTGTTTTTCCGGCCTTTTTATTTATCGTTGGCATGTCGATTCCGTTTGCCTTCAATACCAGATTAATTAAAGGCGACAGTCCAAAAACGATTTGGGCGCATACTTTAAAAAGAGCTCTTGCCTTGATCATTATTGGTGTTTTTATGGTTAACGCAGAATATGGTTATGATGCTGCCAAAATGCTTATTACTCCGGCATTTTGGGGACTTTTAGCGTACGCAATGCCGATCCCAATTTGGAATAAGTACCCAAAAGACTTTTCGATTTGGTTAAAATACACACTTCAATACGGAGGAATGCTGGTTTTGATTGCCTTGTATTTTCTGTATGTTCAAGATACGGGAGAAATAGGAATGACGCCAAAATGGTGGGGAATTCTAGGCTTAATTGGATGGGCTTATTTTTTTACGGTCGTTTATTATTGGCTGGTTTGTGGAAAATTATGGGCAATGATTGTTTTCTTGATTGTCTGTGTTACAGCGAATGCTTTTAATTTGACAGAGGGAAGCATCATTAAGCAATCGTCTTGGGCTAGTTTTATTGCAGGACATTTAACACACGCTTCGTTAATAACTACGGGAGTTATTATTTCGTTATTGTTTTTTGACCGAAAAATTGCGCTTAAAATTAATTGGGCGGTCATTGGTTTTGCTGTTTTGTTTTTTATTATTGGCTATTTGCTTCGTCCTTATTACGGAATTTCAAAAATAAAAGGAACACCGTCGTGGACAATGTTTTCAGCAACAATTTGTACGGTTTTATTTTATTTTCTGTATTGGCTTATGGAAATTAAAAAACAAACAAAATGGAGTGAATTTATTATGCCTGCAGCCGCAAATCCGTTATTGATTTATATTTTGCCTGGTGTTATTTATTATTTTAACCTAGCTTTCAAAATTGAAATAATTCCAGAATATTTTCGTGAAGGTTTACCAGGAATCATCTGGAGTTTGGTATTTTCGACGATTATGTTATTTGTGATGAAAATCTGCAATAAATATAAAATTCAACTGCACTTGTAAATGGTTTCAAGTTTCAGGTTTCAAGTTCTGTAAAGAACCTGAAACCTGAAACCTGAAACCTGAAACCTGAAACCTGAAACCTGAAACCATTCTAAGTCTCAACAATACCAGTTTTTATTTCTAGATATGTCTCCTCAAACCGCATGGTAATTCACAAAATTGAATTTACAGAGATTGTGAATATTTAAAGGTTTTGCGTGTGGCAATCCGTTTTGTTTAAAATCTGACCAAGGAATTCTTATAGTTGTAAAATTTTTTGGCGAAGCACGCAAATCAACTCGTGGGTGCGAACCTCCTTGTACACAACCAGTTCCTTACTTTTCATAAATGTTTCGTTTTTTATTAAATTAATAATAGGCTTTTTTTTTTATTCTTTATTATTTCTAAAAGTTATTTCTATCTTAAATAAAATTTTAAATTTGTAAGAAGTTGTCTATGAAAATCTTACGTTATGAAAAATGTAAAATTGCTATTCATTTTGTTTTTCTTTTTTTTAATGCAATTTGGCTATTCGCAAACAGATTCAATTTCGAACAATAAGAAAGATATTTTAGATGTACTGTATAAAATTTTTCATAAAAACGATTCCCTTCGCATAAATCCTGAAAAAAAGGTTGCTTTTTCTTTGCTTCCAGTTCCTGTAGACGCCAATAAAAGTGCTGGACTGGTTGTCTCATTTTTAACTACATTTTATCTTGGAGAAAGTAAAACCACAAAAATGTCGCAAGTTACTTTTTCGCCTTATTTTAGTTTTACGAAACAATATGTTTTTCCGGTTCAGTCTTATATATATACAAAAGACAATAATTGGAATTTTATTGGAGATTACCGCTACATGATTTATCCACAGCCTACTTATGGTTTGGGAGACAATAATACAGATGATAAAATGTCGACTTTAGATTATCAGCAATGGCGTTTTTATCAGTTTGCAACACGCAAAATAATTGGTAATTACAGATTGGGATTAGGTGTTTTGTTAGATAATTATCAAAATATTTCTGAAGAATCATATATAGACGATCAAACGGATTATGTTAAATATATGGACGGTGATTTTTCCGATGAAACCTCTTTTGGGATTGCCATTCAGGGATTGTACGATTCAAGAGAAAATAATGTAAATCCGGAACAAGGTTTATATGTAGAAACCGATTTTAGAATGAATACCACCGGAGTAGACGGCAAAAAATGGAATTCAGTTTATTTTGATGCCCGAAAATACCATTCATTCAATAAAAACAAACACAGCGTTTTAGCTTACAGAGGTTTTTATTGGTCTACTTTTGGAGGGAAACCTCATTATCTGGATTTGCCAAGTATTGGCTGGGATCGAGATGGTAAAACAGGAAGAGGTTTTACGAGAAATAGATTTAGAAGCAATGCCTTGATTTATTTTGAAACAGAATATCGGACAGATATTTCTAAAAACGGATTTTGGGGAGCAGTATTTTTCATCAATCTTTCTTCGGTTTCTAAATTAAATACCTATCAATTTAAAAAATGGAATCCCGCTGTTGGAACAGGTTTGCGTATTAAATGGAACAAGCAAAACAACAGTAATTTAGTGCTTGATTTTGGAGTGAGCAAAAACGATTGGTCTTTGCGATTAGGTTTGGCTGAAAATTTCTAACTTTCCAAAAAATCAACAGAACAAATTTTCATGCAATTATCGGTAATTATTCTGAATTATAATGTGCGTTACTTTCTGGAACAATGTTTATTAAGCGTTCAAGAAGCGCTTTCTGCAATTGATGCCGAAATTATTGTAGTCGATAATAATTCGTCAGACGAAAGTGTCTTGATGATGCAAGAAAAATTTCCAACGGTCAAATTAATTCAAAACAAAGAAAATTTTGGTTTTCCAAAAGGCAATAATATTGGAGTTTCTCAAGCAAATGGAAAATACATTTGCATTTTAAATCCAGATACTGTTGTAGCAGAAGATACTTTTACAAAAGTTTTGGCTTTCGCCGAAAAACAAACCGATCTCGGAATTTTGGGCTGTAAATTAATTGATGGAAAAGGAAATTTTCTGCCAGAAAGCAAACGCGGAATTCCGACACCTTGGATTGCTTTTACCAAGATTTTTAGTTTGTATAAGGTTTTTCCAAATTGGCATCTTTTCAACCAATATTACGCACAGCATTTAAGGGAAGATGAAACAGGAAAAGTGGCTATTTTAGTGGGTGCTTTTATGTTTATGAAACGCGATTTATATCTTGAACTCGACGGTTTTGATGAAAATTGTTTTATGTATGCAGACGACATCGATTTGTCATACCGCGCACTGCTCAAACAGAAATCGAATTATTATTTTCATGAAACGACGGTTTTGCACTATAAAGGTGAAAGCACTGTAAAAGATGAAAAATACATGAAACGATTTCAGGAAGCGATGAATTTCTTTTATCAAAAACATTTCAGGAAATCATGGTTTTTTACTTTTTTTATTCAAATCGGAATTTGGTTTTTTTCTTTCGCAAAAATGTTTCAAGGAAAAACGAAAGTAAAATCATTACCTGAAACCTATATTTTTTATTCCTTAAATTTGATTTTGTCTGAAAAATTGTCTTTTATTCTAAAAAATAAAGTTCAATTTATAGATTTCAAAAAAGAAAAAATGGTAAATTCGTCCCTGATTTTTAAGGGAAGAAGAGTTGAGATTATTTTGGATAATCAGTATGTTTCATTCAAAAAATGTATCAAAATCATAGAAACTCTTAAAGATAAGCGTATTACTTTTAAGATTTTCCCCAAAAATGCAAATTTTATTATTGGAAGTGATTCTCCAAATGACAGGGGGCAAATTGTAAAAATCGAGTAAAAAATTATATTAAATGTAATTTATATTTAAAATATTCAGTAATTTCGCAATCGGAAAATCAAAATCACCTTTGAGGTTAACAATATGGCAAGATTTGAATTGAAACTTCCTAAGATGGGAGAAAGTGTCGCTGAAGCAACCATTACAAACTGGTTGAAAGAAGTTGGAGACAGAATTGAAGCTGATGAAGCTGTACTTGAAATTGCAACTGACAAAGTTGACAGTGAAGTGCCAAGCGAAGTATCAGGTGTTTTAGTTGAACAATTATTTGGTAAAGATGATTTAGTTCAGGTAGGGCAAACCATTGCGATTATTGAAACTGAAGGTGATGCGCCAGCTGTAAAAATAGTTGAAGAAACTGCCGCTCCTGCTGAAGTTGCAGATCCCGAAACTTCGGGAGAAAAAACAATTGAAGCAGTAAAAGAGGATGTTTCGGCTCCGCAAGATTTCACATCATCTGATAAATTCTTTTCTCCGTTAGTTAAAAATATTGCCAAAGAAGAAGGTATTTCTATTGCAGAACTTGAAAACATTCAAGGTTCAGGAAAAGATGGCCGAGTAACCAAAGATGATATTTTAAAATATACCGAAGACCGTAAATTGGGTGTAGTACAAGCACCAAAAGCGGTTGAAGAAACTCCAAAAGCTGTTGTTCAAGCTCCAAAGGCAGTGGAACCTGTTGTTCAAAAAAGCCAGCAGACAGTTCCGGTTTCTGTAAATGGAGGCGACGAAATTATCGAAATGGATAGAATGCGTAAGCTTATTTCAGGTTACATGATTGCTTCGGTTCAGACTTCGGCTCACGTACAATCATTTATTGAAGTGGATGTTACAAACATTGTAAAATGGAGAGATAAGGTTAAAACAGCTTTTGAAAAAAGAGAAGGCGAGAAGCTGACTTTTACACCAATTATGATGGAAGCAGTTGCAAAAGCTTTAAAAGATTTCCCTGGAATGAACATTTCTGTTGATGGCGAATACATCATCAAAAAGAAAAATATAAACTTAGGAATGGCAGCGGCTTTGCCAAACGGAAACTTAATTGTGCCTGTAATTAAAAACGCAGATCAGTTGAA
This sequence comes from Flavobacterium sp. MR2016-29, assembly GCF_015350695.1. Lineage (NCBI taxonomy): Bacteria > Pseudomonadati > Bacteroidota > Flavobacteriia > Flavobacteriales > Flavobacteriaceae > Flavobacterium > Flavobacterium sp. MR2016-29. Next base: position 216,841 of record NZ_JADKPU010000005.1, on the reverse strand, counting down.
TTTAGTTGGAATGGCAAAAGCGGTTAACGATTTAGGAAACCGTGCAAAAGCTGGAAAACTAAAACCAGACGACACACAAGGCGGAACTTATACAGTTACCAATGTTGGAACTTTTGGAAGTGTTTTTGGAACCCCTATTATCAATCAGCCTCAGGTTGGAATCTTAGCGCTTGGTGCTATTCGTAAAGTACCGGCAGTTATTGAAACTCCAGAAGGTGATTTTATCGGAATTCGTCAAAAAATGTTCTTGTCCCACTCGTACGATCATAGAGTAGTAGACGGGGCTTTAGGAGGAAGTTTTGTAAAAAGAGTAGCAGAATATTTAGAAGCTTTTGATGTAGATAGAGATTTCTAAATCAACTATAAATAAATCTAACCCGAGAAAATTTTATTAATTTCTCGGGTTTTTTATTTTCTATAAAAATCAATTTGATGCAAATCTCTTTTGTTATTCTATTATTTTTCAGGATATAATCGCAAAGGAATGCCCATTTTAACTAAAAAAAATCAGTAAGAAGCGGGAAAATTCGGCTTTAAAAATTACATTTGCAATCTTATAAAAACTAAAAATGGAACTCAAACTCAACAAACCAATCTGCTTTTTTGATCTTGAAACGACAGGAATAGACATCGGAAAAGATCGAATCGTAGAAATTTCAATATTCAAAGTTTTTCCAAACGGAAATAAAGAAAGTAAAACTTGGTTAGTAAATCCAACGATTCCAATTCCACCTCAAACAACAGCTGTTCATGGTATTACCGATGAAAAAGTAGCAAATGAGCCTACTTTTGCAGAACTGGCTCCGCAAGTCTACAATATGATTAAGGATAGTGATTTGGGCGGATTTAATTCGGATCGTTTTGATATTCCGTTGCTGGCAGAAGAATTGCTTCGCGCCGGAGTTGATTTTGATATGAAAAATAAAGTTTCAGTAGATGTTCAGACTATCTTTCATAAAATGGAAGAGCGTACCTTAAGTGCTGCTTTGAAATTTTATTGCGGAAAAAGTCTTGAAAATGCGCATTCTGCAGAAGCAGACACGATGGCGACTTATGAAATTCTAAAAGCACAGTTAGATCGTTATCCGGAATTAGAAAATGATATGAAATCATTGTCTGAATTTACAACCAGAAAAAAAATTGCTGATTTTGCCGGAATGATTGCCTTTGATAAAGATAATGAAGAAATATTTACCTTCGGAAAACACAAAGGTGCCAAAGTCGATAAAATTCTAGAATCTGAGCCTGGATATTTCAGCTGGATTCAAAATGCTGATTTTCCTTTATATACCAAAAAGGTTTTAACGGCAATTAAATTAAGAAAACTAAATACGAAATAAGGTCCTAAGTTGCTAAGGCTCTGAGATGCTAAGTTTTTTCGCATAGTTTCTTAGAGCCTTAGTATCTTAGCAACTTAGCAACTTAGAAAAAATGAAAATAATTTGTATCGGTAGAAATTATACCAATCATATTGAAGAATTAAAAAACGAGCGTCCTACAGAACCTGTGGTTTTTATGAAACCGGATTCGGCAGTTTTGTTGAAACAGCATCCTTTTGTGATTCCGGAATTTTCTGAAGAAATTCATCACGAAATAGAAATAATTGTTAAAATAAATAAAGTAGGAAAGTATATAGAGCCTAAGTTTGCGCATAAATATTATGACGAAATTAGTGTGGGTATCGATTTTACTGCTAGAGATTTACAAGATAAATTGAAAGCAAAAGGATTGCCTTGGGAAAAATCAAAAGCATTTGACGGCTCTGCAGTGATTGGAGATTTTTTGCCGAAAAGTGATTTCGTTTCTATGGAAAATCTTACTTTTGAATTAACAAACAATTCTAAAACGGTTCAAAAAGGCAATACAAGTTTTATGCTTTGGAAGATTGATGAGCTTGTTTCGTATGTTTCGCAGTTTTTTACATTAAAGATCGGAGACATAATCTTTACAGGAACGCCAGAAGGAGTTGCCGCGGTTAAACCAAATGATGTTTTAGAAGGCTTTTTAGAAGATAAAAAATTATTCAGAATACAAGTAAAATAATGGCTTTAAAATATAACCTTTCGAAAGTGTATGCGCTTTCAGATAATGATCCTGAATTTGTAAACGAAATTCTAAAATTATTTGTTACCGAAGTTCCTGAAGATTTAAAACAAATCAAAGAAGGAATCAAAAAAAAGGATCATAAATACGCTTATTCATATGCGCACAAAATAAAGCCGACATTAGATTTAATGGGTTTAAATGTGGCTTTTGAAGAAATTCTGCAGGTCGAAGCCTGGACAAAAGCTGAAGGCAAGAAAAAAGAAATTGTCGAAACTTTTAAAAGTATAAAAATACAGGTAAAAGATGCGATCAAGGAAATCAAAAAAGATTTTGATTTATAAAATTTAAAAATACCCAATTCTTGTTCTTTATAATCTAAAGCTTGAATTGGGTTGTTTTTTTACAGCAAGAATGGTTTTTAATCTGAAATTCCGTTTATATGCTTGTATTAAATGGTATTGCCTCTTAGCACGAAACTGCAACAAACTACTTTCTAATAATGACTTACATTAACAGTAAGTAAAAACTAACATTTGCATGAAAGCAACAATCATTACAATTGGAGATGAAATTTTAATAGGTCAAATAGTTGACACAAACTCTGGTTTTATTGCCAAATCGCTTGATCGAATTGGAGTCGAAATCACAGAAATGATCTCGATAAGCGACGATAAAAAACATATTTTAGATACTTTTGCACAATTACAAAACAAGGTTGATGTTGTAATTGTAACGGGAGGTTTAGGACCGACAAAAGATGACGTAACCAAAAAAACGTTCTGCGAATATTTTGACGATGAGCTGGTTGTAAATCAAGAAGTCTTAGCGCATGTAACTGAATTGATTGAAGGTTTTTATAAAAGACCCATTTCACAGTTAAATAAAGATCAAGCCCTAGTGCCGTCAAAATGTACTGTGCTTCACAATCAAGTAGGCACAGCACCAGGAATGTGGATGAAAAAAGAAAACACAGTTTTTATTTCGCTTCCGGGAGTTCCTTACGAAATGAAATATTTGGTAGAAAACGAAATAATTCCAAAGATTGTTCGCGAATACAAACGTCCTTATATTATTCATAAAACTATTTTGACATATGGTCAAGGAGAAAGTTTAGTAGCAGAACGCATTGAGGATTGGGAAAATAATCTTCCAGATTTTATAAAATTAGCTTATTTGCCAAATCCGGGAAGAGTGCGTTTGCGCTTAACTGCAAGAGGGACAAATAAAGAAGAGCTAGAAACAGCAATCGAAGAAAATGTAAAATCTCTCGATGCTATAATTCATGATATTATTGTAGGTTACGAAGAAAATGAAACAATCGAATCTGTAGTAGGGAAGATATTGACAAAGCAAAATAAAACCATTTCAACTGCTGAAAGTTTTACAGGTGGAAAAATTGCTTCAATTTTGTCTGCCATTCCAGGAGCATCTAACTACTTTAGGGGCAGTGTAGTTTCGTACGCAACAGCGGTGAAAGTGAATGTTCTCGGTGTCTCGCAAGATTTAATAGATCAATATTCAGTAGTTAGTGGAGAAGTTGCATCGGCTATGGCTTTGAATGTGAAAGAGATACTCAAAACAGACTATGCGATTGCAACAACTGGGAACGCCGGACCGTCTAAAGGAGATTCAGATGCTGAAATTGGTACTGTTTTTATCGCTTTAGCAACTCCAAATGATATAATTGTTGAAGAATTTAATTTTGGTCAACCACGTGAAAAAGTGATAGATAGAGCCACGATTAAGAGTTTAGAAATATTACAGAAAGAAATTTTAAAAAATGTGCTATAATTTTTTGTTTCAATCGTTTATTTTTCTTTTCTTTGCACCCTGATTTTGAATAACGATAAAAGATAAGTATAATGTCAAGAGTTTGTGACCTTACAGGTAAAAGAGCGATGGTAGGAAATAACGTTTCTCACGCTATGAACAAAACTAAGAGAAAGTTTTCTGTAAACTTAGTTAAAAAGCGTTTTTATCTTCCAGAAGAAGATAGATGGATTACTCTTAGAGTAGCAGCATCTACGATAAAAACAATTAATAAAAATGGAATCACTGCTGTTTTGAAAAAAGCACAGTCAGAAGGATTTATCAAATAATCTTTTCCTAAATAAATATATAGCAAGATGGCAAAGAAAGGTAATAGAATCCAAGTAATTTTAGAATGTACTGAGCACAAGACTTCTGGTGTTCCAGGAACTTCTAGATACATTACAACTAAGAACAAAAAAAATACACCAGATAGATTAGAGATTAAAAAATTTAATCCAATCTTGAAACGTGTAACTGTTCACAAAGAAATTAAGTAATAATTAGAGATTTTTGTAAATCTCAATGGTTTTGCCATTAGAGTTTTATAAAAGCTTCAAATAACATTTGAATCATGGCAAAGAAAACCGTAGCATCGTTACAAACATCTTCTAAGAGATTATCAAAAGCCATCAAAATGGTAAAATCTCCTAAAACTGGTGCATATACATTCGTAGAATCTATTATGGCTCCTGAAGAAGTTGATAATTTCTTGAAAAAGAAATAATTACAAATTACAGTATATAGAAAAGCTACTTTCATTCGGAAGTAGCTTTTTTATTTTTTATATTTGTCTAAAATTTTATAGAAGCATAACAATTGGCTTTTTTTTAAGCAATAGTTCCCGCCATGCACTATATCTTTACTTTCCTAAAGAAGGAAAGCAAAGGATATCACTTCTGTCGGGACTAGATAAAAGCAATTGGCCTTCTTTAAACATTGGGATTATTTAGATTGTCAAAAAATCGTATAATCTAAAAACTAACAACCTATAAAAATGAGTTTTTTTAAAAAATTATTCTCTACTGATAAAAAAGAGACTTTAGACAAAAGTCTTGAAAAATCAAAAACTACTTTTTTTTCAAAGTTAAGTAAAGCCGTTGCCGGAAAATCTAAAGTCGATGATGATGTTTTAGATGATCTGGAAGAAATCCTTGTAGCTTCAGATGTTGGTGTAAATACAACCCTGAAAATAATTTCAAGAATCGAAAAACGTGTTGCAGAAGATAAATATTTAGGCACAGAAGAATTAAACCAAATCCTTCGCGAAGAAATAGGTTCTTTATTGTCTGAGACCAATACAGGTGAGGCAACTGAATTTGAAATTCCAAAAGACAAAAAGCCATACGTTTTAATGGTCGTTGGAGTAAACGGAGTTGGAAAAACAACTACAATTGGTAAACTGGCTTATCAGTTTAAAAAAGCAGGTTACAAAGTTGTTTTAGGTGCCGCAGATACTTTTCGCGCCGCAGCGATTGATCAATTGCAAGTTTGGGCAGATCGCGTTGATGTGCCAATAGTAAGACAAAATATGGGAAGTGATCCTGCTTCAGTAGCTTTCGATACTTTACAATCAGCTGTCGCTCAAAATGCAGATGTTGTCATTATTGATACTGCTGGACGTCTTCATAATAAAATCAACTTAATGAACGAACTTACAAAAGTAAAACGTGTAATGCAAAAGGTTGTTGCCGATGCGCCTCATGATGTACTTTTGGTTTTAGATGGTTCTACAGGACAAAATGCTTTTGAGCAGGCTAAACAATTTACTGCAGCAACTGAAGTAACTTCATTAGCGGTAACAAAATTAGACGGAACTGCAAAAGGGGGTGTTGTAATAGGTATTTCAGATCAGTTTCAAATTCCGGTTAAATATATTGGAGTTGGTGAAGGAATTGAAGATTTGCAAGTCTTTAATAAATATGAATTCGTAGACAGTTTCTTTAAATAAATTACAATGAGTTTTTCTTCCTTTAAAAACATTTCACCAGTTGCATTTTATTTTGCAAGTGTGGTATCTTTTGTTGCTGCAAGTGTAATAAAAGATAAGAGTTTACCTTTCTATTATGTTTTATTGATTTTGGGTCTTGGTTTATTTTTTGCTGGCATGGCAAAAAGAACTAGAACTAAGAGATAGCTATGCTAATGCATTTATGCTAAAAACAGCATGTTATGAGTTGGTTTTGCAGAAGTTAGATAATTAATTCAGCGGGTTTGGCACATTTGCTGTCAAAACATGTTTAATACGAGATGATCAAGTACGAAACCCACTAGAACTTTTAATAGCTGTAAGCTTTTTAAAACTAAAAGCTGGCAACTATTTAATTTATTGATACAAAGCACTAATCTTTTGCCATAAAGTTTTATCAAAATCTGATAAAGCTAAGTTGACATCGTCGGCTGCGTCGCCCATTCTGATAATGACCATGTTTTTGCTGGGAACTACATATATCTTCTGATCATTTTTTCCTAAAGCCATAAACATATCACTAGGCCCAGTTGGAATGATGCTTCCTTGAAAAGTTAATTGTGATTGAGGTAAATGATAAGAAGTTTTACCATTTAACCACCATAAATATCCATATCCTAAATTGATGTTTTGTGAAGTAGCTGTTGCTTCGTTGAAATATGCTTCATTAAGAATAATGTTGTTTTCCCATTTTCCTTTATTCAGCATTAAGAGTCCAAAACGAGCCATACTTCTTGATGTGCTGGTGTAAACACTATTTACGCCAAGCTGTACCCAATTTCCATCCATACCAATTTTGTCCCTTAATTTGGCATTGAAATAGTTTTCCCACGTTTGTCCGCTAGCTTTAGCAACAACATCTTGCAGTTTTACATATACATTATGATAGGCCCAGCGAGTTCCTGCATCTGCTTTGTAAAGTAAATTTGCTGGTTTTACATCATCTGTTGAATCATCTAATCCAGATGTCATGGTTAGTAAATGTTTGCAGGTAATTAGGCTTTCCTGTGTAAGAGTTTCGCTGGTCCATCCTGTTCCTAAATATTGAGAAACTTTATTATTAATATTTAATAGGTTTTCCTGTTGTGCGATCCCTGTTGTGGTTGAGGTTAATGTTTTTCCCGCACTTGCCCAATACCAATTTGTAGCGGCATTGTGCCCGTTAAAATAGTTTTCTAAAACAATTCGGCCATTTACTAAAATAATAAAAGATTTAGAGTGTTTTAATTCTAAGTAATCTAAAAGAGGCTGTACAGCATTTTGATTCCATTTTAGATCGGCTATGGATTTTGTTTCCCAAGTATTTCCAGTTAATGGTGGGAAATACATACTTTCTGTTGGAGTCGGGGTATTATTGTCTTCTTTACTGCAGCTAATGCACAATACAATAATCAAGATTTTACAAATATTTTTAAACATGGTTTTTTGGTTTTGGTTTGGGGTTTGACCAAAAATATGCAAAATAGTTTAATGAGTTTATAAAAAAAGATTTTAGTATTAATGTTTTATTGTCTTAGTTTCCATTTAGTTCCGTTAGTAAATATTACTTCATAGGCTCTGGCAGCAATAATTGTATTGGCATCCGTAGAGAAATCTTCCCAGATTTTAAATGCTGTATTTTGCTTTTTTAATAAAAAAGTTGTTTCGCCTGTGTATTCTCCTTTTATAAAAAAGGATCTTCCAGATGCAGGTTTGTCAAAGGAATTTTCGCAATACCATTCAAATTTTATAGCTTTAATATCTGTTTTGCTGACATTTTTGTAAATCAGCTGTATGTCTTTATGATCAGAATATTCATTTTTAAAAAGTTTAGAAGAAAGAATTTTAACGGGTGAGGTTTTGATGTTTGTTGTGTCTAAAAACTTCTCTTTTAAATTTAAACTATCTGTCGTTTCTGTTTCAACACTTGTTTCTGTTTTAGGTATTATTTCTACGTTATTTTGCGGTTCTTTTTTATTTGTTTTGCCACATCCGCTGATAATCATTATTATAAACGAAATTAATATTCTTCTCATTTTTGATTATTTATTTTTGAATTATAATATAATGAAGAGTTAAATTGCAAAAATGTTTAATAGAAATTTGAGTAGTTGCCTTAATAAGACATAAAAGTATAGTTAAGGGATTTTATTAAATTTAGATTTTAATATTATTATAAAAATATTTCTTTTGAATGATATAAAGTTAACTTTGTACTTTACTAAATATTCTTTTGAAAACGGAAGTCTAGCCCTGATGGAAACGAATTTTTTTATGGCAGTCTCGAAACTTGGGAAGGCATAAAATATAGCGAACAACAGGAAATTATTCCTTTTAATTATTTTTATACTTATGAAAAAAACTTTTATGATTTTGGTTTTATCCCTTTTGTTAGTAAGTTGCAAGCAAGAAATAAAACCGGCAGATGTTGCAAAATTAAATGGTTACTGGGAAATCGAAAAAGTGGTTTTTGATAAGGGGGAAGAGAAGGCATATGCAATGAATGAGAATTTTGATTTTTTTCAAATTAAAGGGAATAAAGGGACGCGAACGAAAGTTATGGCGCAGCTTGACGGAACGTTTTTAACGACGAATACTTTTGAAAATGTTTCGATTAGATTTACAGATAAAGGAACTTTTTTGGATTACAAAACAGATTACGCAAAATGGAGTGAAGAATTAATTTCGATTTCGGACAAAGAATTTGTTGTGAGAAATGAACAGAAAAAAGAATATCATTATAAAAAAGCTGGACCAGTAAATATATTAAACGATGGCAAAAAGACTAAATAATCAAAGTAGTATTGGGGATGTTTTGCAACAGATTATTCAGGTAAATAAATTACAGCCTGGAATGGATCAGATTGATGTGAAAGAAGCGTGGAGACAATTAATGGGAAATGGAGTTAATACTTACACCAAAAATGTTGTGTTGAAAGGAAGTACACTGTATGTTGAACTTGGATCTGCGGTTTTACGAGAAGAATTAAGCCACGGAAAGTCTAAAATCGTAAAAATGATAAATGAAGAATTAGGCCGTGAGGTTGTGAAGGATGTTATTTTAAGATAGACTTCTTAGATTTTTAGATAGCTTACACTCATATACAATAGCATCTAACTTATAAAAGAAAACCCGCTTCATTTGAAACGGGTTTTTTTATACTATTTTAAGAAATCTAAGAAGTCTAAAATTTAAAACTGCTCTCTTCCAGCAAAGTGAAATGCACCTTCGATTGCAGCATTTTCGTCGCTGTCTGAACCGTGAACTGCATTTTCTCCGATAGAAGTTGCGTATGCTTTACGAATAGTTCCTTCAGCAGCTTCAGCTGGATTTGTAGCTCCAATTAAAGTTCTGAAATCTTCTACCGCGTTGTCTTTTTCTAAAATTGCAGCAACAATTGGTCCGCGAGACATGAATTCAACTAATTCTCCGTAAAAAGGTCTTGCAGCGTGAACAGCATAAAATGCTTGAGCATCAGCTACAGTTAATTGAGTTAATTTTAATGAAACGATTTTGAAACCACCATTAGTGATCATTGCTAAGATATTCCCGATGTGTCCGTTTGCAACAGCATCTGGTTTAATCATTGTAAAAGTTCTATTTGTTGCCATTTTATATTTTATTAAATTTTGTGCAAAAGTAGACTTTTTTTATGAATTGATTTTAATAAATTCATAATTAAAACACGATAGAATGGCGTTTTGGATAAGAAAAGCTTTTTATTAAAATCATATCAGTAATATAAGTTCATTTAATTGTTTGTAGAACATATTCCAGAATTATGAAACATCCTAAAATAAACTTATATTACTAATGTTGGAAAATATTTTTTAAACTTTGAATATTAATCTATTTCTATAGAAAATCCATAAAATGAAAGTCCAGATTGCGACATAAACTAACGCTCCAGCCAAAGAAGCTGTCATTGGATTATTAAAAAATGGCGCAATACAAAAACTGTATAAGTAGCTTAAAAGATTAATTTGTTCTTCAGGATTATGTGGGTTTTCAAACTCAATCATTACCAAAACTTGTGGAATAATCTGCGAAGTAAAAAACACAATCATTGGATTAACTCCCCAAATTAACAATGGTTTAAAACCTTTTTTGTAATCTGCTATATCAATCACATAATATAATATGGCCAGAAAAGTTGTTGCTAATCCAGTAGTGTATAAAACATAACTACTAGTCCAAATCGATTTATTTAGTGGAAAAACAATACTCCAAAGCAAACCGGCAATAATAAGCGCCACACCGGCAATAATCATTTTTTGCACTTTTTGAGTTTTAGCAATTTCACGCTGTAATAACTGTCCAATCAGCAAACCAATAATTCCATTTACGATTGATGGAACGGTACTTAAAATTCCTTCTGGATCCCAAGTTATAGTTTCACGGTACATGTGATCTTTCAATAAAATGCTGTCAAGCCATGATGCTAAATTAGTTCCTTTCTCCAGATTTGCAGCTCCAATTCCCGGAACTGGAATTAAAGTCATTATTGCCCAATATCCTAATAATAAGATTACTCCAGTTATAATTTGAGTTTTTTGGGAGGTTTTTAGATACAATAGAGAAACTACAAAATATACTATTGCAATTCGCTGTAAAACTCCCGGAAGACGTACATCATGATAGGCTTCTAAGCCACTGTAAGCAAGAAATAGATAAATAACTAAAATAGAAAAAGCCAAAATATTTTTAATTTTAGAACTGAAATTTCCCATTAAGGCATAACCAACAGCTATTGTTATCACTAATCGGCCAACAAGAAGTGGAATGCCGTCAAGACCAAACAATTGAATTTTGCCAAAAAAGTTAAAGAAAATCCCCAGACAAAGCATTCGCAGTGAACGCACTAAAATTTTATTAAAAGTCGTACTGTCATAAAATTTTTCAGGCATTGCAAGCGGAACAGCAACTCCCATAATAAAGATAAAAAATGGAAAAACTAAGTCGGTTAATGTACATCCGTGCCATTCAGCATGTAATAAGGGAGGATAAACATTTCCCCAGTCTCCAGGGTTGTTTACAATAGTCATCAATAAAATAGTCAGTCCACGAAAGACATCTAGCGAAATTAAGCGTTCTTTTACCATTGGTTTTGGGTAAATTGGTTAATTAATAATTTAAAAAATCGCTATTTGGTTTGGAGAATAATAAATTTGAGAGATATGTGGTTATTTGTTTCTCAAGAATTATTAATTGTTTTTAGCCACGAATTCACGAATTATTATTTGAATAATTCGCAAATTCGTGGCTATCTTTTTATATTGTAATTATATTAAAATTAGTTTCTAATGGTTTTAATTTTTGAATCAAAATCGGAATTAACTGCTCGCCTTTTTCTAAATAAAATTCAGAAAAATTAGTTTGGCGTTCCTGTAAGCTTCTGTTAGGGAATAATTCTAACTGCAAATCAATTACACGCTGTAATTCATTTTCTAATTTGCGTTTTTGTGCTTTTAATAATCTTTTTTCAAGATTTTCTAAGCCTTTTTTCTGTTTGGTTTCCTGCGCTTTTACTGCTCCACTAAATGATTTGTCGGTTTGCTGTGCAAGCTCGTAAAGATATTCAAATTGTTTTTCGAGAGTTTCTTTCTGAGGTGTTAAGTCGATCGGAAACGGAGATAATTTATGGGTAATTGTATTTACTAAATCAGATGATTTTGTAAACAGATCTTTCCAGTTTAAACCTAATTTGTCTGCTTTATGAGTTTGTTTTTCAGTATTTAAAAGCACAGAATTACGAACCAAAAGCATTGGAAAAGTAATATTTACAGCATCAAAAAATGATTTTAATTCTAACCAATACGCAATTTCTCCACCTCCGCCAATGTAGCACAAATTAGGCAAAATGATTTCCTGATAAAGCGGACGCATAATTACATTTGGGCTAAATTTCTCTGGATTGCTTTCTAATAATTTTAAAATTTCTTCTTTAGAAAACGAGATTTTAGTATTGTTTACGAAGTATTTATTGTTTTCGAAAATAATTCGTTCACGCAAATCATCTTCAATATAAAATAAATTAATTTCGCGCGGGGTTACTTGAATTGTGTAGTCTTTTAAGTGTTCAATGGTTTGCTGAACGGTTTTAAAAGAAGTTTGCTGTTCTAATTCTTCTTTAACAAAAGGAATAAAAGCACGTTTTAAATCGGCATCATCTGCATCTAAAATGACTAAACCATAATTAGCGAATAAACTATTTGCTAAAAATCGTGTAGCGTCGGCAAGATTTTCATGTTTTAGATATGCTTCTTCAAACAGTTTTTTAAGAACATTAGCATTTGTGCTTGAACCGAGTTCTTTTGAATATATTTCGAAAAATTCCGCTAAACCTTCTGTAGAAAGTCTTCCAACCGGACCGGTACTTTCTTTATTCCATCTGAATTTTTTTCCTTTAAAATTAAAATAATTAATCTCTTCAAAATCATGATCTTCCGTTGCCATCCAATAAATTGGCACAAAATTATATGTCGGATACTTCGATTTTAATTCCTTAGTCAAATTTATTGTCGAAATGATTTTATAAAGAAAATATAAAGGACCACTGAACAAATTTAATTGATGCCCAGTTGTAATTGTAAAAGTACATTCGTGTGATAAAAGCTCGATGTTTTGTTTTGTAGCATCTGAAATTTCTATGTTTTGATATTGTTTCTTTAAAGTTTCAACCAAAGGAATTCGGTTGGCGTTATCAAAATTAGATTGCTTTTCAATGATTTGTTTTTCAAAGTTCTCCAAAGTAGGAAAATGATTGTACAGCGGTTTTAATTCTGATTTTTGATCTAAATAATCGTTTATCAATTTAGAAAAATATCCAGAAGTTTGATAGCTGATACAGTCGGTAGGCATAATTTTAAATTTATTTTTGACAGCAGTAAATTTAATGAAAATATACAGTTAAAAGCGGTTTTAACAATTGCTTATTACCTGATTTTTTATTTTTATTTTAAAGTTCATATAATCAAGTTTTTAATATTGAATTGGAAGAATGTTTTTTGAAATACAAAACACATTAAATTTGTTAAAAATACACGTCAGTTCTGAAAGTAATTGCTTGAAATGTGAATTATTAATAACGAAATTATATTTTTGTAACCAAAAAAAGATATATCCATTTTACATGAAAAATAACCCAAACCAGAAGAATTCCCTACGACATGTTCTTTTTGGTTCTTTGATTGGAACCACAATTGAATTTTTTGATTTTTATATTTATGCTAATGCGGCCGTTTTAGTTTTTCCGCAATTATTTTTTCCTAGTGCTGATTCCACTATGGCAACTTTAGAATCTTTAGCTACTTTTTCTATCGCTTTTCTGTCTCGTCCTTTGGGTTCTGCTTTTTTTGGACATTATGGAGATAAAATTGGACGTAAATTTACCTTAGTTGCAGCTTTATTGACAATGGGTATTTCGACAGTGGCCATTGGATTTTTGCCAAGTTATGCCAGTATTGGCATTGCCGCTCCATTATTATTGATGTTATGCCGATTTGGGCAAGGCGTTGGTTTAGGAGGCGAGTGGGGCGGAGCAGTTTTATTGGCTATAGAAAATGCACCTCCAAACAAACGTGCATGGTATGGTATGTTTCCGCAATTGGGTGCTCCAATTGGACTTTTACTTTCAGGAGGTACTTTTTTATTCCTGACTGATTCAATGAATAATGAAGATTTTATGAATTACGGCTGGAGAATTCCTTTTATTGCAAGTTCACTTTTAGTTGTTGTGGGTTTTTATATCCGAACTAAAATTACAGAAACACCGTCATTTGAAAATTCTAAAAATGCACACGAAGAAGTAAAAGTTCCGTTTTTAACTTTGGTTAAATCTTATAAAAATCAATTAATTTTCGGTACGTTCGCTGCCATTACAACATTTTTGGTATTTTATTTAATGACTGTCTTTACGTTAAGCTGGGCTACTTCAGATTTAGGTTATGCGAAAAGAGATTTCTTATTGATTCAATTGTTTTCAGTATTGTTTTTCGCCTTGTTTATTCCAATTTCGGCTGTTGTGGCGGATAGAATTGGAAGACGCAAAGTGTTAATTATTACAACAACTGTTATCGCTGTGTTTGGATTTTTCTTTTCCTATTTTTTAAATTCTGGTAATTCTGTCATGGTAACTTTCTTTTTGTGTTTAGGAATGGCTTTAATGGGATTTACTTATGGGCCTCTAGGTACTTTTTTATCAGAATTGTTTCCAACAACCATTCGTTATTCAGGAGCATCTTTAACTTTTAACCTGGCAGGAATTCTAGGTGCGGCTTTTGCGCCAATGATTGCAATTTGGCTGGCAAGCACGTATGGTTTAACTTATGTAGGTTTTTATTTGACTATTGCAGCTTGTATTTCCTTGTTTTCTTTATTGGTAATTAGCAAAAAAGAACATAAATTTTAAATATTTTACAGATATATAAAAAGCAGTAATTGAAAAATTACTGCTTTTTTTTTAACTGACTTTTATTGAAGATAAAAAAACAAACCCAATGAAATTTATAGCTTAAATAAAGGCTGGCCAAAATTATTTGGTCAGCCTTTATTTTTAATTAAAACCAAAACCCCAACCAATAAAATCTTTTCATAAAAAGTCACTAAATATCCCGTATTTTTGCAAAAAATAATGCATCCTTGAAAACTAAACTATTCATAGTCACGCCTCCTTTTACACAGCTCAATACGCCTTATCCGGCAACAGCTTATATAAAGGGATTTTTAAATACTAAAAATATCGAATCATCTCAGGCTGATTTAGGTATTGATGTGATTTTGGAATTGTTTTCAAAAAAAGGATTAGTTGATTTGTTTCAAGTTTCAAGTTTCAGGTTTGAAGTTGCAAACGCTGAAGTTTCTGATAATTCTAAACGTATTTTTGCTTTACAAGACGAATACATCAAAACTATTGATGCTGTAATTCAGTTTTTGCAGGGAAAAAATCCAACATTGGCATTGCAGATTTGTCAGGAAGATTTTCTGCCAGAAGCATCTCGTTTTGCTCAATTAGAAGAATTGGATTGGGCTTTTGGAACAATGGGAACGCAAGACAAAGCCAAGCATTTGGCCACTTTATATCTTGAAGATATTTCAGATTTTATAGTAGAATGTGTTGATGAAAATTTTGGCTTCAGCAGATATGCAGAGCGTCTTGGCCGAAGTGCAAATTCTTTTGATGAATTATATGATGCTTTACAGCAAAAACCAACTTATATCGATTTGATTTTAATTTCGATATTAAAAGAAAAAATTGAAGCTGTAAAACCTACATTCTTTTTAATCTCTGTTCCCTTTCCAGGAAATTTGTACAGCGCTTTTAGATGTGCACAATGGTTAAAACAAAATCATCCTGAAATTAAAATTTCGATGGGTGGCGGTTTCCCGAATACCGAATTGCGTTCTCTTTCTGATAAGCGTGTTTTTGAATTCTTTGATTTTATTACTTTAGATGACGGCGAAGTTCCAATAGAAGAATTAATTTTCAATTTAGAAAATCCAAATTACAATTCTTATAAAAGAACTTTTTTATTACAAAACGGAGAAGTTGTCTATAAAAATAATTCCCTAAAACACGATTACAAACAAGCTTATGTCGGAACGCCAGATTATTCTGGTTTGCCTTTGGATAAATATATTTCGGTTATCGAAATCGTAAATCCTATGCACAGAATGTGGAGCGATGGACGTTGGAACAAACTGACAATGGCGCACGGCTGTTATTGGGGAAAATGTACTTTCTGCGATATTTCATTAGATTACATAAAGGTTTATGAACCAGTTGCGGCGAATTTACTTTGCGACCGAATGGAAGAAATGATGCTGCAAACTGGGCAGAATGGTTTTCATTTTGTTGATGAAGCAGCACCGCCGGCACTGATGCGTGCTTTAGCTTTAGAAATTTTACGCCGAAAATTAGCGGTAACATGGTGGACTAACATTCGATTTGAAAAGAGTTTTTCTAAAGATTTATGCCTGCTTTTAAAAGCCTCTGGATGCATTGCCGTTTCTGGCGGTTTAGAAGTAGCTTCAGATCGATTATTAAAATTAATAGACAAAGGTGTAACGGTTGAACAAGTAGCAAAAGTCACCCGAAATTTTACCGAAGCCGGAATCATGGTGCACGCCTATTTAATGTACGGATATCCAACGCAGACCATTCAGGAAACGGTTGACAGTCTCGAAATGGTACGTCAATTGTTTGAGGCCGGAATTCTGCAATCTGGTTTTTGGCATCAATTTGCGATGACGGCTCACAGTCCGGTTGGTTTGTATCCAGAGAAATTTGGAGTAACAAAAACAACAGAAACAATAGGAAATTTCGCCAATAACGACATCGATTATACAGATTCAACCGGAATCAATCATGATAAATTTAGTTTTGGATTAAAGAAATCGCTCTTTAATTTCATGCACGGAATTTGTTTCGATTATGACCTTCAAGATTGGTTCGATTTTAAGATTCCAAAGACTACAATTGACCCCGATTTTATTTTTAATGCACTCGAAGAAGAAAATGATTTTACTACCAAACCAAATGCAAAAGTAGTTTGGCTTGGAGGAAAACCTTCTGTAGAGCATTTTACAAAATCTAAAAAAGGCCAAACTTGGGAAATGATGACTTTTACTTTTCATGATAAAAAGGAAAGTTTCAACATCCAGACCAATAAAAATGAAGGCGAATGGCTGGTCGAGATTTTAAAGAAAATCACAATTTCAAATACAAAAAACTATACTTTTCAAGAAGTAAAAGCAGATTTCGAAACGGAATTAAATGATTTTG
Organism: Flavobacterium sp. MR2016-29; assembly: GCF_015350695.1. NCBI lineage: Bacteria > Pseudomonadati > Bacteroidota > Flavobacteriia > Flavobacteriales > Flavobacteriaceae > Flavobacterium > Flavobacterium sp. MR2016-29. The sequence continues at coordinate 200,254 of NZ_JADKPU010000005.1, read as the reverse complement.
AATTGTTTTGGTATTCAAAACCAATTAATACTTTGCGTGAGTTTGGGTTATTGGTATTGTAGATTTTTAAGACTTTCTAGTTTTTAGTTACCCAATAATGAAAATCTCTTTCTAAATCATAAGCCATTCTTTTTACACTTCTTCTAATAATAAAATAAGGAATTCCTAACATTACTGACATGTGAATTAAAATAAAAGGAAAGAAGAAAAAAGGTGCAGGACTAGGATTGTTGTCAACAAAAAAAAGAGAACCAAAAATAAAAAATGAATAGAAAATAAGCATTATTCCTAAAAATAGAATCATTCTTTTCTTAAAGCCATTAATTTCAGCATTTATATTTAACTGGCTATTATCTTCAGCGAAATGCCCGGTTACTTTTGCAAACGAATAATTAGTGTCAAACAATTTTTTTCTCTTTTTTAATTCAAAAAAATTGTTTTCAATATTGCCTTTGTATTCATTTGTACTAGATTGAAAAACTTCAAAAGGCACATACCCTAAATTAGATTCATCTACATGCATTCTGAATTTTTGAATGAAATCTGTTTTTGAAACAGGCAACTGTATAGTAAGATCCTTGATTAGATGTATTTTTCTTAAAAAATTATTCATGTCTTTTTATTGATTTGAAGACCAAATATAATATTATTAGTGAAATAACAAATAAGCCATAATAATTAATTAAAAGTAGAAAAATCAATATTCCACAAATGTTCCATCAGCAGGAATCGCAGTTTTTGATAAAAGATTATTTTCTGCTAATGCATTTTTTAATTGCTTTCTTGTTGTGGGGCAATGGTTTAAAGCTTCTAAATGATTTGCAAAGACTTTTCCCGGCGCAAGTGCAGTAAATTTTAAAATATCATTCATTCGCATTAATAAAGGCTGGCCAATATCTAATCTCGCAGTTCCGCAGGCGACAGTTGCAATATCGGGTTTAAATTCAACCAAAACTTTTTGTACATGTTCCGTGAAAACGGTATCTGAACTTATATAAATAGATTTTTCGTTGGCTAGCTCAATAAAAAATCCCATAACATTTCCCATTAATTTTGCTATAAATCCATAGCCGTGAATGGCAGGAATTCCTGTTATTTTACCGTCTAGAAAAGACTGAGGTTCCCAATAATTTAGAGTTTGAGTAATATTTAATCCTCTTTTTGTTAATTCTTTTTCAATTTGTACACTGCAGGTTACCGGAATGCTTTTTCGTCTTAAAAAAACTTCACCAGCTTTGTCAATATGATCCGGATGCAGATGGGTTATAATGCAATGCGTCACTCTGCTCAATATTTCTCTGCTGTTTTTTGGCAAAGAAACCAATGGATTTCTGTGAGGATTATATCTAAAAATGGTAAAGGGCGGAATCGTTTTTCTTTTTCCTAACATCGGATCAACTAAAATCACATGTTGCTCCGTTTCAATAACTAAAGTCGCGTTACGTAAATGATGTAATTTCATATCGGGGAAAATTAGAACTTAAAAATACGAAGATTTTTCAAATTTAATTTACAGATTTTTCTTTATTTTTAACAGAATCGATGTTGATTGTGATATGAAATTTTAAGCTGTTTATTCAATCGAGAACCGAAACCCGATGCCGTGCAGATTTTCTATAGAAATTCCTTTTTCATTGACTAAAATTTTACGCAAACGTGAAATAAAAACGTCTAAGCTTCTTCCCATAAAATAATCGTCGGTACCCCAAAGCGAAGTTAAAATTTGTTCTCTTTTTAAAACAGAATTTTTATTATCAAGAAACAATTTCAGCAATTCGGCCTCACGCTGCGTAAGACTTATTTTTTCGTTTTCATTAAAAAGAATAAAATTGTTGGTATCAAATTGATACTTTCCAATTTCGTAAACTGATTTTTCGATCGGAATATTTTTCTGCGAACGTTTTAAGAAAATTTCAATTTTCAGCAGCAATTCTTCAATACTGAAAGGCTTTACCAAATAATCATCGGCACCCAATCGCAAACCTTTAATTCTATCTTCTTTTAAAGTTTTGGCAGAAAGAAAAATTATAGGAATATCAGTATTCACTTTTCTGATTTCAGTAGCCAATTCAAATCCATCCATTTTTGGCATCATGATATCGAAAATACAAATGTCAAAATTGTCTTTTTTAAAAGTTTCTAAACCCAGTTTTCCATCACAGCAATGCACAACTTCATAATGGTTTTGCTCCAAATTATCTTTGGTTAAAAATGCTAAAGTTTCATCGTCTTCGGCATAAAGTATTTTGAAGTGTTTCATTTTTTATAAGGAATTGACAAAGTTATAGTTATGCCGTTTTCTGGGTTATTTTCGGCTTTTATTTTCCAATTCTGAAGGTTGCAAATTTCTTTTACATAATATAAGCCGAGTCCAAAACCGTTTACTTCGTTGCTTTTTTCGTTTTGCGCACGGTAAAACTTATCAAATATAAAAGAAATATTTTTAGGAGAAATACCAATTCCGTTATCAACAAAAGCTAATTTTAAAATTTGATTTTCTACTGTTATGCGAATTAGAATTTCAGGTTTTTCATTACAATATTTTACAGCGTTATCTAATAAATTATAGACTAGATTATTAAAGTGAAAAACATCTGTTTCGATTTGATAATCAGCTGATAAAGTTTCAATATTAATAATGGCTTCAGGATATTTCAATTGAATATTTTCAATCGTTTCTCCAATAATAGGGACGATTAAAACTGTTTCTTTTTTTAGTTCTAAAGGAGCATAATCTGATTTGGCAATATTTAGAATCTTTTCAATATGATTGTTCAGTTTGTGACTTTGATTTATAATAATATTGGTATACGTATGTAGTTTTTTGTCTTCCTTAATCGGGTTTTGTTCGCTTAAATATTTTGATGCAATCAAAATAGAAGACAGAGGTGTTTTAAATTCATGGGTCATATTATTAATAAAATCGCGCTGTAATTCAGAATATTTCTTTTGCTGCAAAAGTGTGAAAATGGAATAAACGTAAATCAGTAAAATCAAAATTAAAGCGATCGAAAGTACGAACCAAAAGCGCATCGAACTGAATAAATATGTGGTTTCGTTAGGAAAACGAACGGCAAAGTAATAAACCAGATTTTTATGTTTTGGAAAATAAACTGTCTTTTTTGCTTTTCCTTTTTCAGATAAAGAAATGTAATTTCCATAAACCATTTCGTCGCTTTGACAATTGTACATGGCGTACTCAAAATCGGTCGTAATATTCATTTTTTTGAATTCTGTTTTCAAATAGAATTCTAAAATATCCGGTTCAAAATCATTGTCAATGTTTACGATATAATAATCGTTGGCAATTTTCTGAACAGGATTTTGAGCCGGCAATTCGTGATTAGTGCCCTCGTACAATTTTTTAGCAACTTCAAGCAGTGCAATATGCGCCTTTTGACTCAGTTTTTTTTGCTCTAAAGTAAACGCCTCTTTTGTCCACAGCAATTGCGCCACCAATATGCTGATAATGGCGATTAATCCTAAAAGGATGATGCTGTTGAGTTTGTTTATTTTCAAGAAAAATGTCTTTTTTAAAATGTAATATTAATCAAATTTAGACTTAAAAACAGCTATTAACAAGTCGTTAACAAAGATTTGATAGCGGTTAACAGCGATTCGATTTTATCTGAGGTACTTTTGAAATACAAATTTCGAACTATAAACCATTAATACATATAACTATGAAAATTATTAAAATCTCGATGTTAGCTTTAGCTCTAGGCTTAATGTCTTTTTCAGCAATTGTTCCTGTAAAAACACTAGTTTCTAAAATTGAAGCAACAGCTTCAACAATTGTTTGGAAAGTAGAAACTGTTGATGTTGGAGAAATTCCACAAGGAACTCCAAAAGCAATTGTTTACGAATTTAAAAATACTGGAAAAACAGCTGTTGTAATTACAAACGTTCAAGGATCTTGTGGTTGTACTGCAACAGATTATACTAAGGAGCCAATTTTGCCTGGCAAAACTGCTAAAGTAACAGCAACATATAATGCGGCAAATAAAGGAGCTTTTACAAAAACAGTAACAGTTACAACAAGCGCTGAAACTGCTCCAAAAATCCTTACTTTAAAAGGAACTGTAATCTAAAAATAAAAGGTTGGTTATAAAGCGAAAAACTCCAAATATGTGATGTATTTGGAGTTTTTTTATACGTTAAACTGAAAGTAAATTCAGTTTAAAAATGGTATTGTAAAGGCAGTATTAATTTTCATGTAAAAGATTTGTTTTCAGTAAAACTTTTCTATTTTTATTAAAAATATTATTATGAAAATTTTCTATTCGCTCGTAGCTTTTATCGTTCTTTTTTTGGCTTTTTCATGTAATTCTAAATCAGAAAAAAAAGAAGATGCAAAGCAAACTGCAGAAAAAGTAGTGCCGGAACTTAAAATCTTTATTGATAGTACTCAGATTTCTAATTTTTATGCTACTTATCCAAAACTGAATAAATTTCAAAACGAGGTTTTAGCTTTATACAAGAAAAATAATTCGACTCAATTATGGCTGGACAATAAAGGCGTAGTCGAATTTGCCAATACATTATTTAATAAATATAAAAATTTAGAAGAAGAAGGTCTTAAAGCTAATTTTCCTTACAATGAAAAAATTAGTCCTGTCTTTGAGCAAATTGCCGAAAACAAATTATCTCAAAAGGATACTGATTTGATGATTACCAATTTATACTTTTACTATGTTCAAAAAGTTTCTGGAGTGGATGAAAAAACAACTAAATCATTAGAATGGCTTTTACCTCGAAAAAAAGTAAATTATCAGGTTTTTTCAGATTCGATTCATAAAAAATCAACGATCAGTGATGATAAAAAAAGCAAAATGTTCAGCCAGTATTACAAACTTCGCGATGCACTTCATGAATACAGACAAATCGAGAAAAAAGGAGGCTGGAAAAATATTGAAACAGCAGAAGATTTTAAAAGCTTTAAAAAAGGAGGTTCTGCTGCTGCAATTGCACAAATCAGAGAAAGACTTTTTTTAACAGGCGAAATTAAGGAAAACAATAAAAGTTCTATTTATGATGATGCTTTGATTGATGCTGTTAAGGATTTTAAATTGCACAACGGGAATATTGTAAACGAAAAAATCCTGCCAGAACATATTGCTGAAATGAATATTCCGGTTTCAGACAGAATTAAAACTATTATTGCAAACATGGAACGATGCCGATGGATTGATCCTGAACTTGAAAAAGGAAAAGAATTTATTGAAGTAAATATTCCGGAATTTAAATTATACTTGATTCGAAATCGAGAAATCGCCTTTGTTTCGCCAGTTGTTGTTGGAAAAGCAATGACGAAAACAGTTATTTTCAGTGGTATGATGAATAATATTGTCTTTAGTCCATACTGGAATGTTCCTACAAGTATTATCAATAAAGAGATAAAACCCGGAATGGCAAAAAATAAAAACTATCTGGCTCAAAAAAATCTTGAATGGAATAATGGCGCCGTGCGACAATTACCGGGAAAAAACAACTCGCTTGGTTTGGTGAAGTTTTTATTTCCGAATTCGAATAATATTTATCTGCACGATACGCCAGCGAAAAGTTTATTTGGAAGAGAAAGCAGAGCTTTTAGCCACGGTTGTGTACGTGTCGAAAAACCAAGAGAATTGGCTATCGAATTATTAAAACAAGATCCTAATTGGACACCAGCGCGAATTGATAAAGCGATGCACGCCGGCAAAGAAAGCTGGTACACACTAAAAAAGAAAGTTCCAGTGTATATTGGATATTTTACGGCTTGGGTAGACAGAAAAGGACAAATAAATTTCTACAATGACATTTATAAAAGAGATGAAAGCCTGATAAAATTATTGACGGAAGAGTAAAAAACTTACAGTAATTTTCACGCAGATTTGACAGATTAAAGCAGATTTAATTAGATTTTATTAAGTTTCTCACAATAAATAAATCTGCGTACTTTCTGCTTAAATCTTTTTAAATCTGCGTAAAAAAACTATTTACTCAAAACATCAATACATTTATAAAAACGATTAGTATAATGTTCTGTATCAAGTGAGGTAATCGTTACGCTATTTACTTTTCCAGAAGAAGCATGAATAAATTTAGACTGCATGCCGTTGGCCTCGCAAATAATGCCGAGATGGCCAATAATTGTTTTGTCTTTGTATCCGTAAAAAACTAAAATATCTCCAACTTTAAAATCTTCTGGATTTAATTTTTTGCCAATATTTTTATATTCGCCTGAACTTCTAGGCAAGTTTACATCAAAATGATGAAAAACATAGCTGACAAATCCAGAACAGTCAAATCCTTTTTCAGGATCGCTTCCAGCATATACATAAGGTGTTCCTAAAAAGTTTTTAGCATATGCAGCAATTGAATCTCTTTCAATTTGCCCTTTCGTTTTGTTAATGGCGTAGACCTCTGTTTTGGTTTCTTTTTTGCAAGTGAAAGAAGAACATAATATAGCTGAGAAAAATAATATGTAAAGGGTTGATTTCATTTTTTGTAAGTAATAATGGGGTTTAATTTTATAAAGATAGGCCGTTGTTTTTGAATATCAAAGGAATGGTTTCTTGTGTTTTGTAAGAATTAGGAATAAAAACCTAAAAATTGATGTATTTATGTGGTGTTTTTTTATTACTTTTTGATGTTTTAGTATCTTTTTGAATAGTTTATTTCGGATATATTTGTGAATCACATTTATATTTTAACAAATAAATTATGTTTATCAAAAAAATAACCATTTTAATTTTGTTTTTGATGATTTCAGCATTTTCTGTTTCTCAAAACAAAAGCAATACTTTTTTATATGCTGGCCGAGTTGACAAACTTGAGAATAATAAAGTTATGCTCATCGGAACAGCTTCTTCGGTTTCATTTAATTTTACCGGAAATCAATGTGATATTTTTCTTCAAAGTGTTGATTCTTATGCACATCATAATTATGTTTCTTTAGTTTTAGACGGAAAATATATTGGAAAAATAAGAATCGAAAAAGGTGAAGTACAATCGTTTCCAATAAAATCAACTGTAGCTAAAAAAGTTCATAATCTTCAAATTTATAAGGATACAGAAGCACACACAGGAGGTGTTTTATTTGCTGGAACAACCGCAAAACTGACTTCAATTTCATCAAAAAAGAAAAAGAAAATCGAATTTATTGGAGATTCTATTACGTGCGGTGCTGCAAGCGATCCCTCAGAAGTTCCTTGTGACAAAGGCGAATATTACGACCATCATAATGGTTATTATGCATACGGGCCAACGCTTTCGAGAGCAATTGGCGCAGATTATTTGACCAGTTCTGTGTCTGGAATCGGAATGTACAGAAATTGGAATGACGAGAACAAAGACGAAGCCATAATGCCGCAAGTTTATGAGAATTTATACTTGACAAAAGACGCATCAAAACCTAAATATGATTTTGCTTTTCAGCCAAATATTATCAGTATCGCTTTAGGAACTAATGATTTTTCGGGCGGAGACGGCAAAAAAGAACGCTTGCCTTTTAATCCAGAAAAGTATGTCTCAAACTACATCAACTTTATTAAAATGTTGTACACGCATAATCCAAAAGCACAGATTGTTATCACAAACAGCCCGATGGTAAATGGAGAAAGAGCAATAGTTTTTGAAGATTGTTTGAACAAGGTAAAAGCAGCATTTTCTTCTGATAAATCACACAAAGAAATTCAGATTTTCAAATTTAAGCCTATGACACCAAAAGGCTGTTTGGAACATCCTGATGTGGAAGATCAAAAGGTTATGGCTGACCAATATGCTCCGTTTTTAAAAAAGCTGCTAAATGAAAAATAATATATTTAAGTTTGTTTTCTTTCTGATGATTTCCACTACTATGATGGCAAACGTTTCTCTTCCGAATATTTTTGGCGATAATATGGTTTTACAACGCAATTCCGAAGTGAAAATTTGGGGTTGGGCAAATCCAAAAGAAGAAATCAAATTGGTTTCAAGTTGGAACAATCAAGAATATAAGATTGTCGCGAATAATCAGGCGCAATGGGAACTAAATATAAAAACTCAAGAAGCGGGTGGACCTTTTACTATTTCAATAAAAGGATATAACGAAATCATTCTTAAAAATATTTTAATTGGCGAAGTCTGGGTCTGCGCGGGACAATCGAACATGGAAATGTCGGCAAGCTGGGGAATTGATAATGGTGAAGAAGAAATGAAAAAGGCAACGGATCCTAATATTCGTTTTTTTACAGTTCCGAAATTAACTGCAACAACACCACAAAATAATCTTTTAGGAAACTGGACAGAATCGACTCCAGAAACTATGAAATACTTTAGCGCTATTGGTTATTTCTTTGCCAAGCGTTTGCGTGAAGATTTAAAAAATGTTCCAATCGGATTAATATCTTCAAACTGGGGCGGAACTCCTGCCGAAATCTGGATGCCGGAAGAAGTGGTAAATAATGATCCTGTTTTATTGGAAAATGCTAAAAAACTAAACGAACAGGAATACGGACCGCGTCAGCCTGGACGTGCCTACAACGCTATGATTTATCCAATTGTAGGATTTAAAATTGCGGGAACTTTATGGTATCAGGGAGAGTCGAACGTTGGATCTGTGGTTTATGATAAAACATTGTCAGCTTTAATTACTTCGTGGAGAAAAGTTTGGAATGATGAATTTCCTTTTTACTTCGTTCAAATTGCGCCTTTTAAAACAGGCAGTAATAATTTCTCTAATGTTGCTGTAAGAAATTCTCAAAGAAAAATTTTAAAAGAAGTCTCAAAAACCGGAATGGTTCTGACTTCTGATATTTCGGATACAATTGATATTCATCCAAAAAATAAAAAATCAGTCGGAATTCGTTTGGCAAATCTGGCTTTGGCGGAAACATATAAAGTCAATTCAAATTTAGTAAATGGCCCGCTTTTTAAAGAAGTCAAAATTGAAAAAAACAAAGCGATAGTTTCTTTTGATTATGCTGATGGCTTGTATTTCAAAAATAAAATTTCAAATCAATTTGAAGTAGCGGGAGCAGATGGAGTCTTTTATCCAGCCGAGGCTTCAATCAAAAATAATGAAGTGATTGTGACAAGTAAAAAAGTTGTAAGTCCGGCAAAAGTGAGATTTGCTTGGGGAAATACAATACAGTCTGATTTGTTTAATAAAGCGAATTTACCGGCTTCTTGTTTTACGTCAGAATTTTAGATTTTAGTCCCGATCCCGAAACCTCGGGACGGGATAGATTTTAGATTTTTTGCGCAAAGTTTGTCATCCTGAGGAACGAAGGATCACACTAGAGGCTCGACAAAGATTGGAGAAGTTCTGTGCGGAATTACTAGTGTGATCCTTCGTTCCTCAGGATGACAAGATTATGTTTAAAACCAAAAAAGTTCTTTTAAGAACGTTCGCGTGAGGGATAGCAGTGGAAAGCCCACAGCCTGACGAAGGAAGTGCGAGGACTTGAAACGAATAGCCCGGCCCGCCTTTTTCGGCGGGACACGCCCAAAGAAACCTTAGAATCTCAGCATCTCCGTCCCGATCCCGAAACTTCGGGACGGGATAGCATCTTTTAAAAAAAAACTAACTAAACCACACATATGAAAAATAAAAAAATAATAACTATTGGGTTTTTTGCCCTTTTTACGATTGGAAATATGAATGCACAAAAAAAGCCGTATCTGGATAAAAATAAAACTGTTGAGCAGCGCATAGATTTGCTTTTGCCGTTAATGACGCTGGAGGAAAAAGTGGGGCAGATGAACCAATACAACGGTTTTTGGGATGTAACGGGACCAGCACCAAAAGGCGGAACGGCCGAATTAAAATACGAACATTTACGAAAAGGATTAGTCGGATCGATGCTGACGGTTCGTGGCGTGAAAGAAGTTCGTGCCGTACAGAAAATTGCGGTAGAAGAAACGAGATTGGGAATTCCGTTAATAATTGGATTTGATGTTATACATGGTTATAAAACGTTAAGTCCGATTCCGTTGGCAGAAGCGGCAAGCTGGGATTTGGAAGCCATAAAAAAATCGGCAGCAATTGCGGCGGATGAAGCTTCGGCATCTGGAATTAACTGGACTTTTGGACCAAACGTAGATGTTGCAAATGATGCGCGTTGGGGACGCGTGATGGAAGGTGCAGGAGAAGATCCTTATTTAGGAAGTAAAGTAGGGTATGCAAGAGTAAAAGGTTTTCAGGGAGAAACTGTTGCAGATCTTCAAAAAGTAAATACAATTGCGGCTTGTGCGAAACATTTTGCAGCCTACGGTTATGTTGAAGCTGGATTGGAATATAATATTGTGGATATCAGCAATTCTAAATTGTACAACTCCGTTTTGCCTCCTTTTGAAGCTACGGTTCAAGCGGGAGTTCGTACGTTTATGAACTCGTTTAATACCCTGAATGGTGTTCCAGCAACTGGAAATGCTTTTCTGCAAAGAGATATTTTAAAAGGAAAATGGAAGTTTGACGGATTTGTAATTTCTGATTATGCTTCGATTCGTGAAATGATCGCGCATGGCTACGCAAAAGACGAAGCAGATGCAACTGCAAAAGCTGTAATTGCGGGTTCTGATATGGATATGGAATCGTATTTATATGTGGCAAAACTGGTTGATTTGGTCAAATCTGGAAAAGTGAAAGAAGCTTTGGTTGATGATGCTGTTCGCAGAATTCTACGAGTAAAATTTGAGTTAGGATTATTTGATGATCCGTACAGATATTGTGATGAAAAACGCGAAAAAGAAGTTGTGGGGAGTAAAGCCAACAACGAAGGCGTTTTGGATATAGCTAAAAAATCAATCGTTTTGTTAAAGAATGATAAGAACTTGCTTCCGCTGAAAAAATCTGGACAGAAAATCGCTTTGATTGGCGCTTTAGCAAATGATAAAAACAGTCCGTTGGGAAGCTGGAGAATTGCGGCTGATGATAATACTGCAGTTTCAGTTTTAGAAGGAATGCAGCAATATAAAGACAATCAACTGGTTTTTGAGAAAGGAGTTGATTTATTAAAACAAAAAGCGACTTTCTTGACAGAAACAGTTTTCAACACCACAGATAAAAGCGGATTCGAAGCGGCCAAAACTGCAGCAAAAAATGCTGATGTTGTCGTAATGGTTTTGGGCGAATACGGTTTCCAGAGCGGTGAGGGAAGAAGTAGAACAGATTTGAATCTTCCAGGTTTACAGCAGGAATTGTTAGAAGAAATCTACAAAGTAAATCCAAATGTGGTTTTGGTTCTGAATAATGGTCGTCCGTTGAGTATTCCTTGGGCAGCAGAAAATGTTCCCGCAATTGTAGAAGCCTGGCATTTGGGAACTCAGACCGGAAATGCAGTTGCGCAGGTTTTATACGGCGATTATAACCCAAGTGGAAAACTGCCAATGTCGTTTCCTAGAAATGTAGGGCAAGTGCCAATTTATTATAACAAATACAGCACAGGAAGACCAATAGACAGTGATAAAAACGTTTTCTGGTCGCATTATATGGATGTGGAAAAAACGCCTCAATTTCCGTTTGGTTTTGGATTGAGTTACACGAAATTCGATTATAAAAACTTGAAATTGAACAAAACTGCTTTTGCAAAAGGAGAAAATGTCCAAGTTAGTGTTGAAGTAACCAACTCAGGAAATTATGATGGAAAAGAAGTAGTGCAATTGTATATTCATGATGAATTTGCAAGTATCATTCGCCCTATTAAAGAGTTAAAAGGTTTTGAATTGATAAGTCTTAGAAAAGGGGAAACTAAAACAGTTACTTTTACTTTAACCAATAAAGAATTAGGTTTTTACGATAACGAAGGAAATTATTTAGTTGAACCGGGAACTTTTAAAATTATGGTTGGAGGAAGCTCTGATAAAGGTTTACTTGGTGGTTTTGAAATTAAAGACTAAAAGGTTTTGCCACAAAGACACTAAGGCACTAAGTTTTATTTCGCCACGAATTCACGAATTAATTGTTAAAATTCGTGAATTCGTGGCGATTTCATTTTTGGATAAAAATCTTTCTGTCTTAGTGTCTTTGTGGCAAAACTTAGTATTTTTTTCTACCTTTAAAACCTATAAAAACTCCAACCCTTAAATTAAAATAATGAAATATAACAGATGTGGAAGAAGCGGGTTATTATTACCTGAAATTTCTTTAGGATTATGGCACAACTTTGGTTCAGTAGATAATTTTGATAATGCGGAAAGTATTGCCGTAGAAGCTTTTGACAAAGGAATTACTCATTTTGACTTAGCAAATAATTACGGACCAGTGCCAGGTTCTGCTGAAACTAATTTTGGTAAAATATTGTGGCATAATTTTCAGGGAAACCTGCGTGATGAAATCATTATTTCGACAAAAGCCGGTTACACCATGTGGGACGGACCTTATGGCGATTGGGGCTCTCGTAAGTATTTACTTTCAAGTTTAGATCAGAGTTTAAAGAGAATGAAAGTTGATTATGTTGATATTTTCTATTCGCACCGTCCAGATCCAGAAACTCCGATTGAAGAAACGATGATGGCTTTGGATCACGCTGTTAGAAGCGGTAAAGCTTTGTATGTTGGAATCAGTAATTATTCAGCAGAACAAACTCGAGTTGCGGTTGATGTTTTAAGACAATTAGGAACGCCGTGCTTGATTCATCAAGCTAAATATTCGATGCTGCAGCGTTGGGTAGAAGATGGTTTATTAGATGTTTTAGAAGAAAAAGGAGTAGGCTGTATCGCATTTTCGCCTTTAGCACAAGGACTTCTAACAGATAAATATTTAAACGGAATTCCAGAAAATTCAAGAGCGCATAACCCAAACGGGCATTTGAGGGAAGATGAGGTTACGGCAGAACGTATTCAGAAATTAATTCAGCTGAATGAAATTGCTCAAAATAGAAATCAGTCTTTAGCACAAATGGCCTTGGCCTGGCTGCAGAAAGATAAACGAATTACTTCAGTTTTAATTGGAGCTAGTTCTGTGAAACAATTGTGTAATAATATTGATTGTTTGCAGAATACGGAGTTTTCGAATGATGAATTGAATGCGATTGAAGGTATTTTAGCGTAAACTTTAATATGATGGAAATAGGAAAACAATTTAATTTACTTAATGTAGAAGAATATTTCTTTTATATAGATAATTACAAAAAGTATACTAATTTTAATACTCTGGGGCTTTACCGTTCAATTATTGAAAATGATAAATTGGATGTCCAAGATAAAATTAGAATTAGAGATTATGCTAATAAGATTTTTCTAAAAACATTTGAATTTTTACAAATCAAAGATCCTAAGACCTTTTTTAATGTGACAACAATTGGACAAGAATTAACTAGTGGAGATGTTGAACAATTATGGAAAAAGATAATTGTACAACAAGAAAAAATATTAGCAGACAAAAAGATAAAACATCGAAATTTTGGTGTCTACTCGAAGCATAATTGTGGTCAGGAAGATTGTATTTATAACGGACTAATGTTAAAGCAAGGTTCTTCTTTTTTAGAAATGGAAATGCATTTTTATTCGGATAAATCTAAATGGAATAAAAAGGTCAAATCTGAGAAAAGAAAATTAGATAGAAAAAATGAAAATCAGATTATAGATAAAAAAATAGAATTAGAATAAATATATTATAAAATAAAAAATGGGACAATTTGTCCCATTTTTTATTTTATAATCATCGCCAATCCGCCACCGCTTGCTAATCGATACGTTAATTTCGTTGTGGAATCGACGGTAATGATTTCTCTTTTATAATCAGTTGCAGCTTTATCTCCATTTAAACCGTCTGAGAAAATCTCGGCTTGGAATTTTTTGCCTTTTTCAAGGAAAGAAAAATCGATAGTAATATCTCTGGAATCCCAATTTGTGATGACGCCTAAATACCAAGTATTGTCTTTTCTTCTGGCAATGGAAATGTAGTTACCAACTTCACCATTTAATGAAACGGTTTCATCAAAAGTGGTGGGAACTTTAGCAATAAAATCAGTGCTTTCCTGCTCTTTCATGTAAGCCGTTGGACTGTCGGCCATCATTTGAAGAGGCGCTTCAAAAATGGTGTAAAGTGCCAGTTGATGACATCTTGTTCCCTGACTCATTGGGTTGGAGTGACTTGGTTTGAATTCGCTTTTTGTGGCATTTCGCATTGCGCCAGGCGTATAATCCATTGGGCCGGCCATCATTCTGATAAATGGAATCGTACAATCATATAAAGGAACATCGTCATTTGGTGTCCATTTATTATTTTCTAAACCTTTTACACCTTCAAAATTTAGAATGTTTGGATAAGTTCGCTGAATCCCGGTTGGTTTGTACATTCCATGAAAATCAATAATTAATTTATGATTCGATGCTCTTTGAGCAATATCGTAAACGGAACTGACCATTTTAGCATCGTCGCGGTCTATAAAATCAACTTTAAAACCTTTTACGCCCAGCTTTGCATAATTGTCAAAAACGTCATCAATATTTTCATGCAAAGCCATCCATGAAGCCCACAAAATAATTCCAACGTTTCTCTCTTTCGCGTAGACGATTAAAGCTTCGAGATCAACATTCGGATTATGTTTCATAATATCGGTTTCTACACTCCAGCCTTCGTCTAAAACCACATATTCCACTTTATTTTTAGAAGCGAAATCAATATAATATTTATAAGTCTGTGTGTTAATTCCGGCTTTAAAATCAACATTATAAATGTTCCAGTCGTTCCACCAGTCCCACGCTACTTTTCCGGGTTTTATCCACGAAACATCTTTTATTTTGGATGGCTCGGCCAATTTCTGAACCATATCATTATTGGCTAAATCCGCATCATTTTCAGAAATCACAATTGCTCTCCACGGAAAAGTTCTTGTTCCTTTGGTTTTTACCAAATAATCGGCTCTTTCTGTAATTAATTTGTTGAGGTAATTAAATCCGCCGTTGGTTTCCTTTAACGGATATTTAGAAAATCGAGATTCAAAACCAGAATTGTTTTTATTATTGGTTACAAACAATCCAGCGTAATCTTCCAAATTCGCTTCTAAAAAAACGGCTTTTTTATGATTTTTATAATCAATTAAAAAAGGTAAAAAGGCTAAAGTATCTTTTTTGAACTCGCTGATTTTTTTGTTTTCATAATGCGATTCAAACGATGAAATAAATGGATCTTTCGGATTTCGTAAATCGCGGACGTAAGGCATCAAAGTATTGTAATCCTGATCAAAGTTTAAAACCACTTCTTCAGATTTAACGGTAATATCTTTTTTCTTTTTAGTTATAAAACGATACGCGGCGCCGTCATCAAAAACGCGATATTCAATGCTGAAATCATTTTTGAAGTTTAAAGTCAATTGATTGTAATTGTTTTGAACTGATTTCTTTTTGTACAAAGGTGTTTCAAAAGAAGTGTTTACAGTTTCCTTTTTTGAATTTAAAACAACAGCATTTTTCCCTAAAACAATATTTCCTTCCAAAGTCATAGACATTTCCGATGGAGCCAAAATCACATCGTTTTCATGCAAAATTGTCCAGCTGATTTTATCATCAACATTAATTTTAACTTCAATTTTTCCGTTTGGGGATTTCAAAATAAAATCCTGCTTCTTCTGCGAAAAAGATAGGTTTACGAAAAATAAAAGCAGCAATATTGTTACAGATTTTTTCATCAATTTTTGGTTTGTTCTTTACGCATAAGACGCACAACTGTGCGTCTCTACAGAAAATACGGTTGAATAATTTTTTAATTCTTCAATTCTAGATTGTATTTCTTAACGATTTCAAGAGTAGACTTGTCGCCGTTAAAAACAGAATTCAAACCTTGTGGTTCTTGCGGAGGATCTGTTGTAAGTGGTTCGCCTGGATTCCATTTTCCAGTTTCATTAACGGCTTTTCCTTCACCGCCGTATCCCCAGAAATTCGCTGCCTGCAACGGACCTCCATTTTTATGACTTTCGAGAACTCTTTCAAAAATATAACTGTAAAATTTATCTCTGTAGATTGAAGAAGCACCTGCGTTTAAATTTTCATTTTCCCTCGGAAGACCAAATTCTTCAATAATAATTGGTCGCTTTAAATTGTTTGCCACTTTAATATGATCATCAATATATTTTCCGGCGTTTTCTAAGGTTGTAGGTAGCATTTTTTCGGCATTATCTGCTTTGAACCAATTCCAGTTTTTTGGCCAGATGTGCATCGTAAGATAATCGATATTCGGATTCAGATGCGTTCTTTCAAAGATTTCCATGCTGTCGTTTGAACTGTTTTTTCCTTCAGAACCTGTCGAAATCAAATGATTTTTGTCTAAACTGTTCATTAAATTTACAATATTATTTAGCCAAGCTGTAAATTTAGCTTCGTTTTCTGGTGTAAATGTTCTCGGCTCGTTCCCAACTTGCCACGCCATAATCGTATTGTCTTCTGTATATTTCTTTTTAGAATAAGCATTTGTACGGGTCATAATAAACTTTACATGATTTTCTAAAGCTTTCATACAAGGATCACAGCTATGAAATTGTGCTGTATACGACATAAATTGGGGCCAAGTATTCGGCGGAATATTCGGAACTGGAATTGCTCCTTTGCCGTTCCATTCTAGATATTGCGACATTCCTCCAGACCATTCCCAGTTGTTTGTTAAGTACAAAACAGCGTACATTTTTCGTTTGCGCATTTCATTGATCAGGAAATCCAATCCGTCGAGTAAATCTTCATCGTATTTTCCTTGTTCGTACTGCAGTGCAGGGCGCACCGTAAAATCATATTTTCCGCCATCACCGCCAACTAAAATTCGTAAATTATCGATTCCGTTTTTCTGCATCAAATCTAGTTCACGCAAAAGTCTTTTTCTGTCGCCCACTTTTTTAGAAGCCAGCAAACTTCCGTACCAGTAGTTGGTTCCAATGTACGAATAGGGTTTGGCGCCTTTGTAAAATTGTGTTCCTTTTACTGTAATTCTTTCCTGCGCTTGACAAGAAATCGCAGTGAAAATTAAAGCTAATGAGAGTGTTTTTAGAAAATATTTTGTCATGGTTTATTTTTTTAGGAGCTATTTACTCTCTATTTCAATTCTCTGAATAAGCTCTAAACAAGCGCGGCTGTTATGATATGGGCATTTCCAAAAACCGGCTTTGTCTTTTTTTATGATTGAATTATCACTGTAAATTCCCCAAAACCATTCTCCGTTTTGTTTGTCGAGAATGTGTTTTTTTATAAATTTCCAATTTTTGTAAACAATGTCTAAAATTTTTTCATCATTCGTTAATTGATAAGCATTGTAAAAACCAATTAAAGCTTCGGCCTGAACCCACCAATGTTTTTCGGCAATTAATTCATTGTTTTTAGGATCTAATTCGTACCATAACCCCCCGTCTTTGTCCAAACCTTCTTGTGTAGCTTCTGCCATGTGAATGGCGTGTTTTTTATAATTGGCAATCAGTTTTTCATCTTCAGAAATTTCGGCGCATTGCAATAAAAGCCAAGCTGCTTCAATATCATGTCCGTATGAAATAACGTCTGGTTTTTCGTTCCATTCTTCATCAAAAAACAAACGTAAATGTCCGTTTTCAGTATTAATGAAATGCTCTTCAATTGTTTCAAGCAACTCAATAATATCACTTTGCAGTTTGTTATCTCTCCAAACCTTAAACAAATTTGCATATGCTTCTACAATATGCAAATGCGTGTTCATGGTTTTTTTTTCGTTGGCGTCTTTATCGCTTAAGCGTAAATCTTTAATTAGTTTCCAATCACGAGAAAAAGCTTCGAGATATCCTTTATTTGCTGGATCGTAACTGTGTCTTTGTATTTGTAAATACAAATTTATAGCTATGTCTAAAGCTTTTTCCTCTTTAGAAATGGCATAATATTCAGATAATCCATAAATAGCAAAAGCTAAAGCATAAATTTGATTTTTAGTGTCTTTTGGTGTTTTGTCAACATTAATACTCCAAAATAAACCGCCCAATTCAGAATCGTAAAAATATTTTGAAAGAAAGTCAAAAGCTCTTTCTGCTAATTTTTTATGTTCCTCATTTTTGGTAATCTGATAACTGGCTGAAAAAGACCATAGAATTCGTGCATTTAAAACAGAACCTTTTTCGGCATTTGCAATAAGATGTTCATTGAAATCGATTTGGCCAATAAATCCTCCATTTTGATTGTCAATAGTATGTTTTGACCAATATTTTAAAATAGAATCAAGTTCTGCTGACAGTTCAGATTTAAGTTGCTTTAGTTTTGACACGATATTTATATTGCGTTATTTTTTTCAATCTGGCTGATGATTGTTTTTACAGAACCTGCAGAAATAAAAGTATCTGAAGGAGCATTTGTAACATAATCAATTAGTTTTTCTACAGATGAAACGGCAACATGCATTCGAGTATCTGATGATGCGTAGTATACGTAAACTGTTCCGTCAGTATCTTCAATCCATCCATTAGAAAATAAAACGTTTGACACATCGCCAACTCTTTCAATGCCTTCTGGACCCATAAAATGTCCGGCAGGAACGTGAGTTACTTTTGTAATGTCATGCAAATCGGTCATAAACATATATAAAGTATAGCGTAAGCCTGCTGCAGTATTACGAACTCCGTGTGCCAAGTGCAACCAGCCTTTCTCTGTTTTAATAGGAGCAGGGCCAAGACCATTTTTCAATTCGTAAATCGTATGATATTGTTTGCCAAAAATGATTTTCTCCTCTTTTACAACTGGGTTTGTCATATCTTCAACATAACCTAAACCAATACCACCGCCCGCACCAACATCGATAAAGCCATCTTGCGGACGTGTGTATAATGCATATTTGCCATTTACAAATTCTGGATGCAAAACGACATTTCGCTGTTGTCCGGTATTCGAAATTAAATCAGGAAGTCTTTCCCAGTTTACTAAATCTTTAGAACGCACAATTCCTGCATTGGCTACAGCAGAACTTGTGTCTCCTTTTGGAGCTTTTGGATCTTTTCTTTCTGTACAAAAAATTCCGTAAACCCAGCCATCTTCGTGGTTAATCAAACGCATGTCGTACACGTTTGTGTCCGGTTCTTCGGTTTGAGGAATTACGCATGGCTTTTCCCAAAACTTAAAGTTGTCAACTCCGTTTGGACTTTCCGCAATAGCGAAAAAAGACTTTCTGTCAATTCCTTCAACACGTACAGCAAGAAGGTATTTTCCGTTCCATTTCATTGCGCCAGCGTTAAATGCGGCGTTCATGCCAATTCTTTCCTGCAAAAACGGATTTGTTTTTTCGTTCAAATCAAAACGCCAGTTTAAGGGGATATGAGATGCTGTAACTACGGGGTTTTTATAGCGTTGATAGATACCGTTTCCAGCATTTTCTTCTGGAGCATTTTTTTGCTCTATCAGTGTTTTATGTTCTTTCTCTAATGCTACTTTTCTATCCTGAAATGTAGTTGAAGTGGCTATTGTTGTCATATTCATCGATTTCTGTATCTGTATATTTTTTAATTTGTCTGGTCTCTTTTTTCATTTAAATCCTGTTCAATTATTTGAAGTTTTTCTTCAGATAAGGGATAAAATAGGATAAAAATTACTGATATTAAAGCGGCTGCGGCCGGGAGAATACTTAGCATTAATTGAATTCCGTTTTGCGCAACAGCAGTCTGTTCGACATTGGCTTGAAAACCATAATATCCTAAAAGCCATCCGGCTCCAGCTCCTCCGATAGTCCATCCAAATTTTTGTGACATAGAAGAAGCGGAGAAAACTAATCCAGTAGCTCTTCTACCTTGTTTCCATTCTGAATAATCCGCGCTGTCAGCGTACATCGACCAGATTAAAGGGAAAATACAACCCGCGCAAATGCTGATTAAAACCTGAAAACTCAGAATTAAGAAAATATCTTCTTTTCCGAAAAAATAGAAAATTAAGCTCAAAATTGCGGCTAATGCCATCGCACCAAAAAAGGTTTTCTTTTTGCCAATTTTATTTGCAATTGGCGTGGCAATAATAACCCCGATGATGTTTGCGGCCTGGCCTAAAACCAAATAAATTGAAGTTGGCGTCATGTGAAAATCAGTTCCGAAAAGCGAAAAATCAAAGTTTATACTGCTGCTTACAAAATATTTAAAATAATAAACTGCAGCACCATCACGGATCGAGTTAAATACCAAAGCGCCAATTCCAGCACCCAGTAAAATCCACCAAGGTTTATTTTTTAATAAGTCTCTTAAATCTTCTTTTAAATTTGACTGTTCATCAGAGATTGGTTTTACTCTTTCTTTTGTAAAGAAAAAACAGCCCCAGAAAAAAGCAGTAGTAATAACTCCAAAAACCGCAATTGTGGTTAACCAGCCCGATTTAGAATTTAGGCTTCCGCCGAAGTAATTTACCAAAGGTTCAATAAGCCAAAGTGCCAATAAACTTCCTCCGAAGGCGAAAACCATTCGGTATGATGACAACGTATTTCTTTCTTTTCTGTCAGATGACATGACGCCCAAAAGCGATGCATACGGCACATTGATTAAGGAATAAATCATCATCATGGCGGAATAGGTTACATACGCATAAATTATTTTTCCTTTTTCGTCAAAGTCAGGTGTATAGAAAGTTAAAACTCCAATTACGGCAAAAGGCACGGCAACCCAAAGTAAATAAGGTCTAAATTTTCCCCATTTGCTTTTTGTTCGGTCAGCAATAATTCCAACGATCGGATCAAAGCAGGAATCCCAGATTCTAGTAATTAAAAACATGGTTCCTACAACAGCAGGTGCCAATCCGAAAACATCGGTATAGAAAAATAAAAGGTACATGCTGAAAATTTTCCAGAACATCGAAGATGCAGCATCTCCAAGACCATAACCTATTTTTTCTTTTAAACTAATTTTGTCGTGCATTGGGTTTTTTTTAAGGTTTTAATTTAGTTTGCTTATTATTTTAATACTTTTTTAATGTCTTTTTCAAATAATGTTTTGTCGAGATTATAAAAATCAACAAAATCTTTTTCACTCACTTGGCCTGAAAACGGAGCGTAATAATGCATTTTTTGTTCTTTTTCCTGCCATCCATGGTTTCTCCATAGCAGAACATAAGATATTTTATAATCACCAATTGCTTGGGTCAAAGTTCCTGTCCACCATTTTGGGTCGGGAACAGCCTCATAACCTGCTTCTGCAACAGCAAATAACTTGTGTTTTTCTATGGCAATTTCGTTTAAAATTTTAAGTTGATTCTGCACTTCATTAATAAATTTTTTGCCTTCTTTGTCGTCATTGTTCTGATACGAATCAAAACTTAAAATATCGGCAAAATTATCACCCGGATAATTGGCTAAAAAATCTTCTTTTGAGTTGAAACTGCTGGTGTTGTAAATGTATATTAAATTATGGACACCTTTTTTCTGAAGGTATTCAAAAGTAAATTTCCATAAAGCTTTAAAGTCTTCTGGCGTAGCATTTCCTTTTCCCCACCAAAACCAGCCTCCGGTAAGTTCGTGATAAGGCCTGAAAAGAATCGGAATGTTTTTTCCTTTTTTATCTTTTAAAGAAAGAAGATAATTTGAGGCTTTATCGAGCCAAGAAATGAATTTTGCGTGATTTTGACCGCCTAGCAAAACCGTTTTTATGGCATTTGGCGTGTTGTCCCATGCATTTTTTCCGGTTGCAGGATTATCAAAATGCCAGCTTATTGTGCATATTCCGCCTCTCTCATTGGCTTCTTCGATATATTGTTTCATTTTGTCAAACGGAATCCCATCGATATTTTTTTTGTCATCTTTTTCTAAACCTGCGATATCCCAGCCATAAACTGCAGGATAATCGCCAACAACATCTTTTATATCGCTTCGGCCGTTTTCATATTTCCAGTTTACGCCGTATGCAAGATCATCCTGATGACCAAATAAATATCCTTTTTGCGTTAATTGGTTTAGTTTTTTATAAAGAGAAACGGTTTCAGCTGTTGCTTTTTTATCTGATAATGACAAATTAGTATTAGCAACAATACCTTGAGAGGAACATGAAGTTCCTATAAATACTGTTATGAAGAGGGATAGTATGTTTTTTTTCATTAGGATTTTTATTGTTTTTAAGTCACATAACTGCAAATTCACAAAGTTAGAAGCCAGTGTTTTGATGTAAAATTTCTGATCTGTAATTCAGTACTGTTTTTACGCTAAAATTATTAAAACTCTAAAAAGATATTGTATTAAAAATGATTAATGTTTATTATTAATATTCTTTTTGTAAAAATGATAATTCTATTTTTCAAAGATAATCGGATGTTTATCGTGTATTTAATATTATTTTATCAATTATATATCATATTATTGCAAATAAAAAATCTAAATATCACTTTCATAATACACTTTTATAAGATGAGCAGTTCTAAAAATTTTTATAGAGAAATCGCACCGCTTGCAGCTGGAGACAGTTTTTTGGTTTTCGACAGGGTTAAAGATAGTTTTGATTTTCCGGTTCATTATCATCCAGAATTTGAAATTAATTTTATTTTAAATGGAAAAGGAGTAAAGCGTGTTGTTGGAGATAATATTGAAGAAATCGATAATGTTGAATTGGTTTTAATTGGACCAAATTTATACCATGGCTGGGAATTGAATAAATGTACAAGCAAAAAAATTCATGAAATTACCATTCAGTTTCATAATGATTTATTTCATGAATCTCTTCTTTCGAGACGAATTATGAACCCAATTCGAGATATGTTTAATCGCTCTATTCACGGAATTTTATTTTCTAAAAAAGTAGCCGAAGAATTAACTCCAAGACTTGTAAGGCTTTCTAAATTAGATGGTATGGATTATTTTTTAGAAATCACTTCCTTATTGTATGATCTTGCAAATTCGAGAAATCAGCGATTGCTTTCGACTTATACAGTAGATTATGATACGTTTGATGATTATGATAAAATGAAATTAGTATATGAATATGTGCAAAAACATTTTGCAGAAAAAATCACTTTAGAAGATGTCGCGAATGTGGCGAGTATGTCAATAATTTCATTTAACAGATTTATTAAAAAACGAACCGGTAAAACTTTTGTCAATTATATAAATGACATCCGAATTGGATATGCGGCGCGCTGGCTTGTAGAAAAAGATATGAGTGTTTCTGAAGTTGCATTTAAATCAGGCTTTAATAATATTGCAAACTTCAATCGTAGTTTTAAAGCTATTAAAAATTGTACTCCGAGTCAATATAGAGAAGATTTTTCTGGATTAAAGAGGATCTTATAGTGATACTTTTTTTGCATAAACAAATATTATTTTTAACGAAATCGTTTGATTTTTAGTGAATTCATTAATTTTTATTTATAATTCTTGATGATTTAGGGGAGTGCTATTGCGAAATGTGTAATTTTTCATGTATTTTATTTTCATATGTGTTTTTTTAAGATGATATAGTAAAAATATTATCATTAAATGATATAATACTATCGATTTAATGTTTTGTTCTGTTATAGATTTGTTAAATAATTTAGAAAATAAATAATACCCTTTATTACTTGATTATAAGTAAACAAATTTAAACCAACCAAACATTTATTATGAAAAAACTAATGACTAACTTTATTCATTGGAATGCTAACCACAGAGCAATTCCTTTGATCTTATTCTTGTTGCTGACTAGTAATTTTATTGCTGCTCAAGTAAAAGTATCAGGAGTAGTCTCTGATGAAAGAGGACTCTCTATTCCGGGTGCGAATATTTCGATTGAAGGTTCAAAAACAACTGTTTCGACTGATTTTGACGGAAAATATACAATTGACGCTCCTGCAAATGCTACTCTAGTGTTCACATTTATTGGATTTATTACAGAGAAAATACCTGTGGGAGGAAAAAAAACTATAAATGTAGTTTTAAAAACAAATGCTGAAGACTTAAAAGATGTAGTTGTAATTGGTTACGGAACTCAAAAAAGAAAAGATGTAAACAGCGCGATTTCTAGTATCAGCTCAAAAGATATTGAAAATTTAAAAGTAGTTTCTTTTGACCAAATGATGCAGGGTAAAGCTGCGGGAGTTGTCGTAAGCAGTAATTCTGGTGAGCCAGGAAGTAACGTTTCTGTAAAAATTAGAGGTGTTTCTTCTTTAACAGGAACAAATGAACCTTTGTATGTAATTGATGGTGTGCCAATTTCTGGTGATGCAAGAAATTCATCTACATCTGGACGAAATGCATCAGGAAATTCTAATTTTTCTAATGCTGGTAATATTACACAAAGCCCTTTATCACTAATTAACCCAAGTGATATTGAATCGATTGACATTTTAAAAGATGCCTCTGCAACAGCAATTTATGGTTCTCGCGGTGCAAATGGTGTTGTAATAGTAACTACAAAATCTGGTAAAAAAGGTACAGGGAAATTATCTTTCGAAAATTCTTACTCAATAAGTAATCTGCCTAAAAAATTGCATTCTATGAATTTGCAACAATATGCAATACATCAAAATGCTTTATCAGATGTTTATGATCCTACATCTAAACGTCCTGAATTTGCTCATCCTGAACTTTTAGGAGAGGGAACAGACTGGCAAGATGCTATTTATGAAACAGGAATTATGACTTCAAACCAATTGTCTTTTTCTGGAGGTAAAGAAGGTGTAAATTATTACGTATCTGGCGGTGTCTTAAATCAAGAAGGTATTGTGATAGAATCTGGTTTTAAGAGATATAATTTTAGAACAAATATTGATGCAAAGGTTAATAACTTCATCAAAGTAGGTGTTAATATCAGTGGCGCTATTACAGATGAAAAATTAACATTAAACGGCCAGTTTAACGGAGTTGTTGCTACTTCATTATTAGCGACACCAGATGTTGCAGTTAGAGAATTATCAGGTGCTTTCGCCGGACCTCCTGCTGGTGGTGCGACTTCATTTGTAAATCCGGTTGCTACTTCTTTACTAGGTTCAAATACATTAGTCAGAAAAAACTATTCTGGAAATTTCTATACTCAAATTGATTTATTTAAAGGTTTAGATTATCGTTTTGAGGCTGGCGGTTATATATATGACAATTTAGGACAGCAATTTGATCCTATGTATTCTTTAGGAAATGCAGTAAAAAGTTATGCGAATTTATATTACAGACCATCTAGCGGTAACTCTTGGAACTTAAAAAACATGCTTACCTATAGAAATACTATCGGTAAACATAATTTTACAGTTTTGGCTGTGCAAGAATCTAACAGAGCACATTGGGAAGGTTATTCTATAACAGGTTACGGATATAAAGATAATAATGATAAATCACTTGCCGCTTCAGATTTGTCTAAAGCAGTTACCAGCGGTGTATATTCTGGAACTCAAACCTTAGCTTCTTATTTAGGAAGGGTTGTTTACGATTATGCTGATAAATATTCCGTTTCAGCTGCCGTAAGAACAGATGGATCTTCAAAATTCTTTGTTGGAAATAAATGGGGCGTTTTTAGTTCAGTTGGCGGTTCTTGGAAACTTTCGAATGAGAGTTTTATGGAAGACACTAAAAAATATGTTGATGGTATTAAACTTAGATTTGGCTGGGGACAAACAGGAAACAATCAAATTGGTAATAATTTATATGATTCTAATCTGCATTTGGTTAACAGTACAATGGGAACTTCTTATTTGCCATCGAACACGCCAAATAAAGATCTGAAATGGGAAACTCAGGATCAAACCAACATTGGATTGGATTTTACATTATTTAAATCTAAACTTTCTGCTTCTGTAGATTTGTATAAAAAAGTTTCAAAAAATTTCTTGTACCAAGTGCCATTGCCAAACTACCTTTCTGGTGGTGGCGATTACGAGGGAGGAGTAAATCCGCCGTACTTTAACCTTGGAAGCATGCAAAATAAAGGTATTGAGATTACACTTGGATACACAGAGAAATTCACAGAAAATTTTTCTTGGAATGCTAATTTAAACTTTACGAAATACGAAAATGAAGTTACTAATATGGCAGGATTAAACATTGTAAAAACAATGAATACACTTGCTTATAATACAGTAACAGTTTCAAGAACCCAAGAAGGTTTGCCAATTGGTTCTTTTATAGGTTATCAAGCTTTAGGAATTTATAGAACAGATGATGATTTGTTAACTTATGGGCATTCAGATGCTACAGGCACTAAAGTAGTTTTGAAAAACGGAACCAATTCATTATTGCCAAGCTTTCAAAAAGGAGATGTTATTTATAAAGATCAAAATAATGATGGTATTATCGACTTAAAAGATTTAGTTGCCATTGGAAATCCAAACCCTAAATTTACTTATGGATTTACAAATAATTTCAAATATAAAAATGTCGATTTGTCTATTTTTATTCAAGGAACAGCTGGAAATAAGTTAATGAATTTAACTCGTTTGTCTGGAACAATGAACAGCAACTTGGGAACAAACTATCTGACAGAAGCAGCAGATTTTTATTCGCCTTCAAATCTAGATGCATCTTTGCCAAGACCATCAACTTATGATAATATCAACAATGCGATATCAACACGCAATATTGAGGACGGATCTTATTTGAGAATTCAAAATGTCACTTTAGGGTATTCATTGCCATCTGATATGATTTCAAAACTAAAATTATCAAGATTGAGACTTTATGCTTCTGGACAAAACCTATTTACGTTTACAAAATACACAGGTTATGATCCTGAAGTAGGTTCTTTTAACCAAGACGCATTACTGTCTGGTGTCGATAACGGACGTTACCCAACGCCTAGACAAATAACGTTTGGTTTTAATGTTGAATTTTAATACGAATTAATATGAAAAATATACTAAAAATAAACGGTGTTGTTGCTATGGCAATGCTGCTGTTAATCTCATCATCTTGTTCTCAGGATTTTATCGAAGTGCCTGCGGAAGGAGCGCCTACCATTGGTAATTATTACGATTCAGATACAAAATTGGATAACGCCAGTAACGGATTATACGGTATTGTATGGTTTAATATGAATAAATCGGCTTTTTATGGTATTACAGATGTAATTTCTGGTAATATGTATGCCAGTCAATACAATGATTTCGGGAAATTTACCGATTTAAGTTTTACTAATTCACAAGCTTTTATTTCTGACGCTTGGAGATCTTGTTTTGGAGCTATTGCAAATTCTAATGCTTATATTAATAATTTGCCGCAAAGTGTTGGTCCAAATGTTAGCAAGGAAGCTTTGAATAATGCTTTGGGAGAATCGCATTTCATTAGAGCTTTTTCATATTTCTTTTTGGTAAGATTATGGGGAAATGTGCCAATCATCGAAAACAATGCTGATTATTCTAAAAACTTTGTTATTCCAAGTAATCCTACTGAAGATGTTTATAAGTTTATAGAAAATGACTTAAAATTTGCTATTGCTAATTTAAGGGTTAAAAACAGAGGTGGCGATTATGCTGCAAACGCACACGTGTCAAGCGGATCAGCGAAAGCTTTTTTAGCAAAAGTGTATTTATATGAGAAAAAATATGATTTAGCAAGAGCTATGGCGCAAGAAGTAATAAACAGCGGCGAGTTTAAATTGTTAGGCGGCGATGAGTTGCCAACAAAATCTTTTGCTGATTTATTTTTGCAAAAAAATAATAACAATGAAGAGTCGATTTTTTCATGGCAATGGACAGGATCTGGAACTTACTTTGAAGGGAATTTCTCGAATACATTATTTGCTCCAGAAAACAGATTGGTTGAAACTACTTATTCAGGTCAGATAGCGCCATCGCAAGATTTAATCCATAATGTTTTTGAAAATGGAGATAAAAGAAGAATTGAAACTTTTATGCTTCCTGGAGATTTTTATCCAAATCTGACGTATGCTAAAACACTTGATGTTGATTCACCGCTTATTTTAGGATACACATTTGCATTAGAAAACGAAGCTCAAAACTCAGGTGCCGGATTGAAAAAATATGTAATCGGAAAAGAAAACCTGCCAATCACAGGGCCTTTCAATGCTCCATTTAATGGAGAAAGCAGTATGAACAGTTATATGATGCGTTATGCCGAATTATTATTAATTCATGCAGAAGCTATTTTAGGCGGACAATCAGGAAGTACTTCAGATGCAATGGCACTAAAATCGTTCAATGCAGTTCGAAAAAGAGCTGGTCTTCCTATAAAAGCATCTATTACTTTCGATGATATTTTTAAAGAAAGACGTGCCGAATTAGCTTGTGAAGGCGATTATTATTTTGACTTAGGGCGTTTGCCATTTGCAAAAGCGAAAGCGATATTAGAGGCTCAAAATAGAGGTGATAAAGAAACAGAGAAACACATTTCGATTTCTGCAACAAACCTTTTATTGCCTTATCCAGCTGATGATTTGATTAAAAATCCAAAATTGACAGAAGTAGCACCGTATACTTTTAAATAATTTTTAAAAATAAAAAGATGAAAAATATAAAAATTGTTTCGTTTACAGCATGTATAGCATGGGTATTAACCTTGCTGGTTTTTACTTCATGCTCAAATGATGATAGCAGCGCATCAGTTTATACTGGCGCGCCGGTTATAGAATCAGTATCGCCTTCAGGTTATAATGCGGATGGAAGCCTGAAACCATTAACACCGGTTACTATTGGCGATCCAAAAAACTATTATGTCATTCACGGAAAAGGATTGTTGTCAACACAAAAAATCTATTTTAATGATTTTGACACTTATTTCAGGCCAACTTTTGTAACAGATACCGATATCATTGTATTGATTGATGAAAATACACCATATGCAAATGCTTCCAATCAATTAAAAGTTGTCACAAATAGCGGAACTGCAGTTTTTGATTTTAAAGTAGCGCCTCCAGTACCAACATTTACAAGCTTTAATTATATAAATTGTGCAGAAGGTGATCAGGTAACTATTAAAGGTAAATATTTCTTAAATCCTATTGTTACGCTTGCAAAAACAGCCACAGAGCCAGAAGTTCCGGTTACTGTAATATCATCAACTCTTGAAGAGATTGTGGTTAAAATACCTGCTAATGCAAATTATCGAAATCTTGCTGTTACTAATATATCTGGAACTGCAACTTCACTTGAAGCTATAGGAACAGCTTTATATGATGATAAGTTATACGGAATGGAATGGGGCGGACCTTGGTCAGGAAAAGGAGTTAATTTCGATTTTGACGGAGATTCGTATCAAGGCGGTAAATCTTGGCAATGGGTTTTTGGTGGCTGGGATGGCGGAAACTGGGGCTTTAACGTTGATATGACACGTTATAAAGCCATGAGAATCGCTGTCAAAGGTGCTAAAAACGGTCAGGTTAACTTTAGTGTAAATGGCGGCTCAAATTATGTAATTCCGGTTACTACGACTTGGGTTTATATGGAAATTCCATTGAGCAAGCTAGGAAATCCTTCTAGCGTTACTATGCTTACGTTTCAAGAATCTAATAATGATGGCGGTAATACCGTATTGTTTGATGACATAGGCTTTGTATTAAAATAGAAAGTATCTATTTATTTTGAGTTTTGTTCAAGTATTCCCTAATCTATCCATTAGGGAATACTTTTTTAATATAATTAATTATTGAATTTTTAATAATGAAAAAAATCATTTTAGCGCTTGTATTGAGTGTTTCTGGTTTTGGCTTTAGCCAAGGAAATACACATACTCAGAAAGCAGGAAAATTTGAAGGTTTAGCGATGACACCGCCAATGGGATGGAATTCGTGGAATACTTTCGAAACAACTATAGATGAGAAATTAATAAAGGAAACCGCAGATATTATGGTTTCATCTGGAATGGCAGCCGCGGGATACAATTATATAGTTTTAGATGACGGCTGGATGACAAAGGAACGTGATGCTAATGGAGATTTAGTTCCAGATCCTGCAAAATTTCCAACTGGCATGAAAGCTTTAATTGATTATGTCCACAGCAAAGGTTTGAAATTTGGTTTGTACAATTGTGCAGGAACGCAAACTTGTGCCGGTTATCCTGGAACACGTGGTTACGAATATCAAGATGCTCGTTTTTATGCTAAACTAGGAATCGATTTCTTAAAATACGATTGGTGTAATACGCAGGGAATTACAGCTAAAGAAGCTTATACGACAATGAGCAACGCACTTAAAACGGCTGGAAAACCAATTGTCTTCAGTCTTTGTGAATGGGGTGATAACCAGCCTTGGGAATGGGGAAAACCAGTTGGAAATCTTTGGCGAATTTCTGGAGATATTTATCCTTGTTTTGATTGTGAATTTAAACATGAAGAAGGAAATTGGTCTTCTTGGGGATTTATGAAAATTATCGAAATGAGAAAAGATATCCGTAAATATTCTGGTCCGGATCATTGGAACGATTTTGATATGATGGAAGTTGGGGACGGAATGACAAATACCGAAGATAAAGCACACTTTACAATGTGGTCGATGATGGCATCTCCATTAATTGCGGGAAATGATTTTAGAAAAATGTCAAAAGAAACATTAGTCATTTTAACCAATAAAGAGTTAATTGCAGTTAATCAAGATAAATTAGGAATTCAAGGGTTTAAATATTTGACAGAAGATGGAATAGAAGTTTGGGCGAAACCCTTATCTGATGGAAACTGGGCGATTACTTTTTTGAATAGAAGCGAGGTGACGAAGAAAATCAATTTTGACTTTAAAAAGAATAGTATTAAAGATGCTGATTTTGGTTACGAAGCTGATTTTAAAAAGATGACTTATAAAATAAAAGATCTTTGGAGAAATAAAGAAATCGGAAATACTAAAAAGAATTTTGTTTCAGATCTGGCTTCTCATGATGTGATTACGTTACGATTAATTCCTTAAACCTGAATTTATGAAATCAAAAGCACTGTTTTTTACTCTTATATTGTTACTTGTGTTTGCTTATTCAAAAGCTCAATTTGTAAAACACCACGGACAGCTTAGTGTTAAAGGAACGCAGTTAACAGATCAAAATAATGAACCGATTGTATTGCGCGGTATGAGTTTTGGATGGCATAGTATGTGGCCGAGATTTTATAATGAAAAAGCCGTGGACTGGTTAAAGAAAGATTTTAATTGCAATGTTGTTCGTGCGGCAATGGGCATCGAACTCGGAACAATGTCTTACAAGAAAGAACCGAAGTTTTCAAAAGAAAAAATTGAAGCTGTTATAGACGGAGCCATAAAATCAGATATATATGTTATTATTGATTGGCACAGTCATAACATAAATCTAAAAGAAGCAAAGGAATTTTTTGCAGAGATGTCTAAAAAATATGCCAAACATCCCAATATTATATATGAGGTATTTAATGAGCCTGATCAAGAAAGTTGGCAAGAAGTAAAAGCTTACTCCGAAGAAATAATCAAAGTAATTCGGGATAACGATCCTAATAATGTAATTTTAGTAGGTTGCCCTCATTGGGATCAAGATATTAATCTTCCAGCAGCTGATCCTATTATGGGCTATTCTAATATAATGTATACAATGCATTTTTATGCGGCAACACACGGCAAAGAACTGAGGGATAGAACAGATGCAGCAATCAAAAGCGGTTTGCCTGTTTTTATTTCTGAATCTGCTGGAATGGAAGCTTCTGGAGATGGACCTTTAAATAGTAAAGCATGGCAAGAATATATCGATTGGATGGAAGCTAGAAAATTAAGCTGGATTACTTGGTCTGTTTCTGATAAAGATGAAACTTGTTCTATTCTGAAAAAATCAGCAAAATCAGAAGGAAAATGGAAAGATGAAGATTTAAAGGAAGCGGGATTAAAGGTTCGTGAGTACTTAAGAAGATATAATACTCAAAAATAATTTATATATATTAATAGTTATAAAATCTTATTCAAAATTGAATAGGATTTTTTTTAAGCTAATTTTTGACTTATCCGTCTTCTGTTTATGTATAAGTATTGAATTGTTTTTTGTAAGAATTTTGATTGTTTGAGTTAATGAGTATTTTATAATAAAGACAGTGTCTTTAAATTTGTATTTTATTTTTAAATTTTAAATTACCCCTAATTTTTATAGGGGTGTTTATTTTTTTAGACGTTTTATAATTATTTTTTATCCATTTTAGTAAACAAATTTAGTTAAAACCCTTTTATTTTATTGGTAATTGGTAAAATCTGGTTGTTGAATTTTCAAAAATAAATCGGTATTAATGTCAAATCCTGATTATTGTTAATTTAATTTTTGTAATCCATAATTCTTTCCGAAAAACATCAAAAAATTACTTTTCAATTCTTTTACTCATACAAAAGTTAATAAATTCGCTAATGAAAATGAAGAGGTTTTAGGGGGAGATTATTAGGTTTTAGAAGTGTCATATACTAGGTAACTACAGATATATAAAGATTAACTAACCAGAATCAATTAATAACTAAAAACCAATTTACACATGAAAAAAGTATTACACGTTGTAGCCGCTATGTTAACAAGTTCTTTTGCTTTTGCTCAAGATGATACTGAAACTACTGCAGTTGTACCAGCAACTACTTGGGGAGGATCAGCAGATGCGTACTATAAATATGATTTTTCAAAACAAATGAATGGATTAACGAGCTTTACCAACTCTCAAGATTCATTTGAATTAGGAATGGCTTCGATAGAAGCAGGTCATACATTCGGAAAAGCCTCAGTTTTTGTAGACTTAGGATTTGGAAAAAGAGCGGGAGAATTTTCATATAATGAAACAACAGATAAGGATATAACAGCAAAATTTTTAATTAAACAATTATTTTTTACCTACCAGATTACAGATGAATTTAAAGTTGTTGCAGGTAGTTTTGGTACACATATAGGATATGAAGTGTTAGATGCTGTAGATAATAAAAACTACAGTATGTCATATGCGTTTTCATACGGGCCATTTTTTAACACTGGGGTAAAAGCGCAATACACGTCTGGAAAGTTTACGGCGATGTTTGGTATAACAAATCCTACTGATTTTAAATCGGCTATGGATGCTGGATCAACACAAAAAACGTATATAGGACAAGTTGGGTACATTGGTGAAACAGGAAGTGCATATTTGAATTTTACATCAGGAAGCAGTAATCCAGCATCTGATGAAAATAAATCTCAAATAGATTTAGTTGCTTCAAAAACAATTAGTGATAGTTTCGGACTTGGATTGAATGCTACTTATGCTAAAACTAAAAATGATTTTGACAGCACTTTAGACGGTGAGTGGTTTTCATTAGTAGGTTATGCTAATTATTCATTTAGCCCATCATTGCTTTTAGCATACAGAGTGGAGTATTTTGATGCTAAAGATGCAGCTCCTAGTTTAGGGACATTAACTGGATCTAGTGTTTTTGCTAACACTGTTTCGTTAAATTATAAAGTTGGAAAACTAACAATTATACCAGAGTTAAGATACGACGCTGCTTCTGAAGATATCTTTTTAGATAGTGACGCGCTTCCAACAGGAGGATCATTCTACGGATTAATTGCTACAACATACTCTTTCTAGAGATAAAGATTGATATTTTTTTTTTTTTTTGGAGCTGTCGAAACATACTAATGTTTTGGCAGCTTTTTTATTTTCTTTAAGAGTGAAAGAGCAAGATGACTAAAATTTCTGAAAATAGTTTAGATAATATAATCTTTATAATCCTTCAATGTGTGGCAAAACTTTGCAGTTAATTAAATACTGTCTTAATAATTATTTCGGTCTTTACAGTTCCAAATAATCAAATTAGTCAATAAAAAAGCGCGTTTCTAAAGAATCAGAAACGCGCTTTTTTATATTTATGAAATACTATTGAATTTGTTTTTTATAAATAGAATAAATAGTATCTATTGTTTTTCTGTCTAAAGTAGCTGTTAAGTCAGTTTGAATATAATGTAATTTAAAAGCCATAATTGCAGCCGAAAGATTTTTTGTATTGTAGCCAATAATTCTTAAAGCGGGTTCAATTTTAAAATCAAATGGAGCTTCTTCTAAAACTTCGTCCGGCCAGATTCCAAATCCTTTTTCTGCTAATGTTTTCCATGGAAATAAAGAGCTTGGGTCTTGTTTTCTGCCTGGAGCGATATCTGAATGGCCTAATATATTTTGAGTCGGAATGTTATAATCTTTTTTTAATTTAGTCAAAAGTGCTACTAAACTGCTGATTTGTGTTTCTGTAAAAGGTTTAAAACCGTTATTGTCTAATTCGATGCCAATAGAGCTTGAATTAATATCTGTATTTTTACCCCACGTAGATGCGCCTGCATGCCAAGCTCTTAAATAGTCATTCAGCATTTGAACTACTTTTCCATTTTCAGAAATCACATAATGAGCGCTTACCTGAGTTTTGACTTTAGTAAACGTGTTGATTGTTTGTTTTAGAGAATCCTGAGCAGTATGATGAATAATAATAAAACTAGGTTTTCTTAAATTGAAATTTACAGTTCCAATCCATTCTGTATTTATTCCATTTAATAAAAGTGTAGATCCTGTTTTTGATAAAGTATCTTTTACGATACCCAGCTGTTGGGCATAAGTAGTGTCAATAACTACCGGACTAACAGCAGGAATTGGCTGCGGATCTTTGCTTGTAATTTGGTTTTCTAAAGTTTTAAGCTGTTGATCGTAAGCTTTTTCAGTAGCTTTATATGGATTTGTAGAGCAAGAAGTTATAATGATTGCTAAAATCACATAACAAAGGTGTTTTTTTACCATGGTCATTTACATTTTAAGATGAAGTTTAAAACACTATTCTTCAGTTTTTATTGTTTGTTCTTCTTCTTTAACTTCTTTTTGGTCTTTAGAATCTTTTTTCTTTTTTGATTTAGGCTTTTTCATTTCTTTAAAATTCGCCATAAAAGTGTTGAATTTTTCTACTTGATCCTTGTTCAAAAAAGCAATGATCTTTTTATTTGTACTTTCTCTTAATGCATTTATTTGCTCTAATTTTTGATCTTGAGAACTGCCTTCGTTTTTCAAAAGAATTCCTTGTTCTTTCATGCTGTCTGCTAAAACATTTGCAATCGCAATTGCTTGAAGTTCATCAAGATTTACCTCTGGTTTCATTTGTTCTACAATTTTTGCAGCAGTTTCTTCAGCAGGTATTTCTTTAGGTTTGCTTGGAGTACCTTGTTGTCCAGCCATCATACTTCTATCCATACCCATTCCGCCGCCTCTTCCGTAACCTCCTCCTCCGTAGCCATTATTGTATCCGCCTCCATATTGTGCTGAAGCTGAATTAAAACAGAATAAAGTGAAAACCAATAGAAAAAGTGTGTGTGTAGGTTTCATAATAGTATTTATCTAAATTGATAATTGTTTAGCGTAAATTTAAGCAGGTTCTCCGTATAAATCAAATTCTGTTGCCTCTATTATTCGGATATTAACAAATTCACCTGTTTTTACATAATGTTTAGATGCGTCAATTAAAACTTCATTGTCGACATCTGGACTGTCAAATTCAGTTCTTCCCACAAAATGAGCACCTTCTTTTCTGTCGATGATACATTTGTAAACTTGCCCGATTTTTTCTTGATTCATATCCCAAGAAATCTGAGATTGCAATTCCATTATTTCATTTGCTCTTGCTTGCTTAACATCGTCTGGAACATCGTCTTCTAATAAATAAGCGTGAGTGTTTTCTTCATGAGAATAAGCGAAACATCCCATTCTGTCAAATTTCATTTCTTGAACAAAATCTTTCAAAATTTCAAAATCTTCTTGTGTTTCACCAGGATATCCAACAATTAAAGTTGTTCTAATTGCCATTCCGGGAACTGCTGCACGAAAATCTTTTAATAATTGAGTAGTCTTAGCTTGAGTTGTTCCACGACGCATCGATTTTAAAATAGAATCTGAAATATGCTGTAGAGGAATGTCAATATAATTGCAAATCTTAGGTTCGCGTTTCATTAATTCTAAAACGTCCATAGGGAAACCTGTAGGGTATGCATAGTGCAAACGAATCCATTCGATGCCTTCTACTTTTGCTAATTCTTCTAAAAGTTCAGCAAGGTTTCTTTTTTTATAAATATCAAGACCATAATAAGTTAAGTCTTGGGCAATTAAGATTAATTCTTTTACGCCGTTTTTGGCAAGACCTTGTGCTTCTTTAACCAGTTTCTCAATAGGCTGAGAAACGTGTTTGCCGCGCATAAGCGGAATAGCACAAAAACTGCAAGGTCTGTCGCAACCTTCGGCAATTTTTAAATAGGCGTAATTTTTTGGAGTTGTAGTTAAACGTTCTCCTAATAATTCATGTTTATAATCAGCCCCTAACGCTTTCAATAGTTGAGGTAACTCAGTTGTACCAAAATATTGATCAACATTTGGGATCTCTTTTTCTAAATCAGGTCTGTAACGTTCAGACAAACATCCGGTAACGAAAACCTTATCAACTAATCCTCTGTCTTTTTTATCTGCATATTCCAAAATCATGTTTACTGATTCTGCTTTCGCGTTATCAATAAAACCACAAGTGTTTATTACGATAATGTTTCCTTCTCTTTCTGCTGGTGCTTCATGTTCAACTTCTTTTCCGTTTGCACGAAGCTGGCCCATCAACACTTCACTGTCATATACATTTTTCGAACACCCAAGAGTGATTACGTTAATTTTGTTCTTTTTTAAAGACTTGGTTCTCATACTTTTATAAATTGGAGTGCAAAATTACACTTTTTTATTCAAACACCGCCTGTTTGTCATTCTTTTAGCTGTTTTTTATGAAGATAATGTGTTGCGTCTTCTGGTGAAAAGAGCTAAAAAAAAATCCGTCAAGTGTTGACCTGACGGAAATTTTCATTCTTCTATTTTATTTCTAATTACAATTCAAATAATAAAGACAACGTAACATTGTTTAATTTGGATGAAATATTAGCTCCGTCAGTAAATCCAGTGGCAAAAAATCCTTGATTTGATTTTCTTTCTAAATATGAATAGGCTAAATCTATTTTTGTAGCTCCAAAGCTATATCCTAAACCTGCAGAATAACTGTTTAAATCTCCAATTGTAGTTCCGTTTTTGTATGGGCTTCCTTCAAAACGGTATCCACCGCGCAAGCTTAATTGCTGAATTTTGTATTCAGCTCCAATTCTCAATTCACCGTTTGATGTTAATTGATTACTGATGTCATTGTTTAACCCATTAAAACCAAGATCACTGGTTGGTTTGTATTTTGTGTTTGCATAATCTTTAATAGAGTAATCGACACTGATTAATCCTGATTTTCCAAAAACGTAAGCGCCGCTAAAAGTGAATTTTCCTGGAGTTTGTAAAGTGTAAGATTCGTAAACATTTACAACATCTGGATTTATAAATTCATTAATTGGCTGTCCGCCGTCCGCTTGTCTTGTTGTCGCTAAACTTTGTGAAACTTCATCATAAAGTTCGTACCAAGTATTAGATTCATAAGCAATACCAAGTCTGAAAGCTTCTGTAACTTTAGCAATTGCTCCTAACTGAAAAGAAAACCCATTTCCGTAAGTGTATAAATCATTATTAAAACGCAAACTTGAAATTGTTTCTTCTGGCTGTAACGGATTGCTGTTATCTTCGTAGAAACTTGTAGATCTTCTATAATCAGTAATATGCGCATTTAAGTTTGCTCCGAAATAAATTCTGTCATCATAAGAAGTAGCGATGTTAAAACTCAATTTGCTATTATATCCTCTAGAATAAATTTCATTTTCATGATAATAATTTCCGCCAGCAGGTACATTTGTTATATACTGAGTATTATTTCCTGTATCTGAAACAGGATTTATTACGTATCCTTTGTAGCCAAAATAAGCTTGTTGCTCATTGTAAAACTGATCTCTATAAGGAATACCTGTGATATCTGCTAAAGGAATTCCGTTAGCATAGGCTAAAAAGTATTTGTCAACAGAGTTTGTCGGATTTGTTCCTGCTGAAAAAACGTCATTATTGAAATTATTAGTGTTTTCATAGCTGGCGCCTAAAACAATTTTTTTCCATTTATTGTTTGGGTTATGATCGTGAAAAACAAATACACCGCCAGCTTGATTCAGGATAAAAGAATTTTCTTTATCGCTGGTTTGAGTTCCAAAATAATTAGAATTATTTTTAATCGACTCATTGCTAAAAGTAATTCCAACCTGATTGTTGTTGAAAATGGCAGATCCGGCAGGATTGACAGTTATGGCAGATAAATCTCCACCAACGGCTCCAAATGCACCGCTTAAGGCTCTGAATCTTGCAGTTCCAGTTAAATTGTCTTGCGAATATCGAACAGCATCTGATACTTCTTGAGAATGTGAGACGCTAAAAGACAGTCCTGTTATAAGTAGGAAAAATATTTTTTTCATTTGGTTAATTTTTTAATGTGATTTAACGATGTGTGAAAGATATTATCTTCTTCCACCGCCTCCGCCACCAGATCTTCCACCGCCTCCGCCACCGCCAGAGCTTCTCATGCTTCCGCCGCCGCCGCCACTGTTCATTGAGCGAGAAGGGCTAGGAGAGTATGTTCTAGAAGAATTGCTGTTGGTATTGTTGTAGCTTCTATTTGTTGTTGTAGTACCGCTTGATCTTCTGTTAGAATAATCATAGCTGTTTTGTCCTTGAGCTGTACTTCTTCTGTTGCTAAAAGTTGGGCTAGAATAGCTTCTTCCGTTTACATTAGAGCTTCTTCTGTAATCTGAGTAGCTTGCGCTTCTTCTATTGGTATTGTTGTAATAGCTGTTTCTGTTTGTAGAATAGCTGTTTCTGCCAGCATAGTTTCTGCCTGAGTAGTATGAGTTTCTTGAAGCATAGCCTCTCGATCCATAATAAGCAGCAGAGCCTCTTCTTCCATAAGTATAAGAGTAGTTGTTGTAGTATCCAGGTCCCCAATATCCAGGATATCCATATCCAGGGCCCCAATAACCAGGATATCCCCATCCATAATATGGGTATCCCCATCCGTATCCGTAACCATATCCATAATATGGGTATCCGAATCCGAATCCAACTCCCCATGACCAAGATGGGTTAGAGTAAACGTTTACGGCTACTTCAGAATTAGCGCTTCCCCAAGCTGGGTAAGCTGTTGCTTGTGCAGTCTGTGTGCTGTCGGTGTCAGAATAATTTCCATAGCTGTCTACATCTGTGAAAATTTCAGTTGGCTGACCGTCATCCTGCAGTGATTTAAAGTAATCCTTATATTGATTGTTTGCGCTTGTGGTATTTGTTTGTGCATACGTGTTTGATGAATTACTATATACTCCATCATTATCATGATAAGATGAGTTTTGATAAGAACCACACGATGCTAATAGAAAACTCAGTATTCCAATTAAGTAAAAATGACTTGAGTTTTGGCGAAGAGATGTAGAAGTTTTCATATCTGTGGTGTTTTTTATTGTTGCACATTACAAAAATAGTTAGTTTTGTCAAACTATTTAGTTAAAATTATTAAAACAAAATTTGTGCCAAACTATTCAATATGAGTAAGAACCTCACTACAAGATCAGAAGATTATTCGAAATGGTATAACGAGCTGGTTGTTAAGGCAGATTTAGCTGAAAACTCGGGAGTTAGAGGATGTATGGTTATTAAACCTTACGGATATGCCATTTGGGAAAAAATGCAGGCGGAGTTAGATAGAATGTTTAAAGAAACAGGACATCAAAATGCTTATTTTCCTTTATTTGTGCCTAAAAGCATGTTTGAGGCAGAAGAGAAAAATGCAGAAGGATTTGCAAAAGAATGTGCTATTGTAACGCATTATAGATTAAAAAATGATCCAGATAAGCCCGGAAAGCTAATGGTTGATCCGAATGCTAAATTAGAAGAGGAACTAATTGTTCGTCCTACTAGTGAGGCAATTATTTGGTCTACATATAAAGGATGGGTACAATCTTATAGAGATTTGCCATTATTGATTAATCAATGGGCAAATGTTGTACGATGGGAAATGCGTACGCGTTTGTTTTTAAGAACTGCTGAGTTTTTATGGCAGGAAGGACATACGGCTCATGCTACAAAGACTGAAGCTTTAGAAGAATCTGTAAAAATGATGAACGTTTATGCTAATTTTGCAGAGAATTTTATGGCAATTCCGGTTGTAAAAGGTATTAAGACTGAAACAGAGCGTTTTGCTGGAGCAGATGAGACTTATTGTATTGAAGCTCTAATGCAGGACGGAAAAGCATTACAGGCAGGAACGTCGCACTTTTTAGGACAAAATTTTGCAAAAGCATTTGATGTGAAGTTTGCTAATGCTGAAGGAAAACAAGAGCATGTTTGGGGAACTTCTTGGGGGGTTTCTACTCGTTTAATGGGTGCTCTCGTAATGACGCATTCAGATGATCAAGGATTAGTGTTGCCTCCAAATTTAGCGCCTATACAAGTTGTTGTAGTTCCTATATATAAAACAGATGAACAATTGGCTGACATTACTGCAGCTGTAAATGATTTAACGGCTAAAC
The DNA here is from genome assembly GCF_015350695.1 of Flavobacterium sp. MR2016-29. Classification (NCBI taxonomy): domain Bacteria; kingdom Pseudomonadati; phylum Bacteroidota; class Flavobacteriia; order Flavobacteriales; family Flavobacteriaceae; genus Flavobacterium; species Flavobacterium sp. MR2016-29. Next base: position 160,038 of record NZ_JADKPU010000005.1, on the reverse strand, counting down.
TTAAAAAGCTGAAGATTTCAGTTAAGTATGATGACAGAACAACTCAAAAACCAGGATTCAAATTTGCTGAATGGGAATTGAAAGGTGTGCCGGTCAGAATTGCTGTTGGTCCAAAAGATTTAGAAAACGGAACTTTTGAAGTTGCAAGACGCGATACGTTGACAAAAGAAGTAGTTTCTGGAGAAGGAATCGTAACTTATATAAATGACTTGTTAGAACAGATTCAAACGGATTTATTTAATAAGGCATTAGACTATCGTAATACTCATATTACGGAAGTAAATAATTTTGAGGAGTTTAAGGAAGTTTTGGAAGGAAAAACTGGTTTTGTTTCGGCTCATTGGGATGGCACTGCCGCTACTGAAGAGAAAATAAAAGACTTGACAAAAGCAACAATTCGTTGTATTCCTTTAGATGCTAAAGAAGAGGCGGGAACCTGTGTATTTACTGGGAATCCTTCTTCAAAAAGAGTGCTGTTTGCTAAGGCATATTAAAAAATTTTAATTTTTTTTGCATCAGGTATTGTACATCTTAAAAATAGTTGTATTTTTGCATCCGCATTAGAGAAGCAGGCCCGTTCGTCTATCGGTTAGGACGCATGGTTTTCATCCATGTAAGAGCGGTTCGATTCCGCTACGGGCTACTACTTTTACTGCGAATTGTTCTTGAAATACTGAGAATTAAAATGGCCCGTTCGTCTATCGGTTAGGACGCATGGTTTTCATCCATGTAAGAGCGGTTCGATTCCGCTACGGGCTACAATAATACCTCTATATTTAATATAGAAAAACTTAGAACGATAATGGTCTGTTCGTCTAGGGGTTAGGACTCCAGGCTTTCGTCCTGGTAACAGGGGTTCGATTCCCTTACAGACTACTAAAATTAGTTGTGAATAAGTTTTATAAAATAAAAATTGGTGTCTCGATTTTTGTTTTATTAGTTAAAACCAAAGTGATTGTTTTTGCAATTGTGGGAGGTTTTTCTTTTTTAACTAGTATTCTATAATAATTATTACATCTAAAATTAAAACAAAATGGCAAATCATAAGTCAGCATTAAAAAGAATCAGAAGTAACGAAAAAAGAAGAGTTCTTAACAGATATCAACATAAAACTACTCGTAACGCTATTAAAGCATTAAGATTAGCTACTGATAAATCTGATGCATCATCTAAATTATCAACTGTAATCTCTATGATTGATAAATTAGCTAAAAAGAACATCATTCACGATAACAAAGCTTCTAACTTGAAGTCTAAATTAACGAAACATGTTGCTAAATTGTAATTAATTACAATTTCCTAAATATATAAAAAATCCTCTTTTAGAGGATTTTTTTGTTTTAGAAAAAACTACAGAAAAATTTCAAATTCTAATGTATGTTGGTTTAATATCAAGCAGAGATTGGAATTTGGAATTTTATTATTGTAATTTATTGGTTGATTTTCTTTTTAAGATATTCCAGCATAGGCTGTGTAATTGGCTTTGAAAGGAAGTCAATTATTATTGGGTATTTTTTTGCTTTTGCTAAATCTTCGGGATCAATTGTTGAGGATAATACAATAACATTTACAGTATTAAATTCAGCGTAATCTGGAGAAGTAAAATGATCTAAAAACTCCCAGCCTCCCATAACAGGCATGTTTAGGTCGAGAAAAATCAGCTGTGGTTTTTTGTTTACTTTATTTTTGTTATTAGTGTATTTTAGGGTATTGAAATGATGCAGTGCTTCTTCGCCATTTTGAGCCGTAATAATTTCATTCGAAAATTCGGATTTTGAAATTACTTTTTTACATAACATTAACGTGATTGGATCGTCGTCAATGCATAGAATTTGCTCTAGCATAGGTATTAATTTTTAAATGTTATTGTAAATGTTGTGCCTTTGTTTACTTCGCTGTCTATACTGATTGTTCCTCCCATCGTTTCAACTTGAGATTTTACAAGATATAGACCTAATCCTTTGCTATCTGGGTAATTATGAAATCTTTGATAAAGACCAAAAACTTTGTCACGATTTCTTTCTAAATCAATACCAATTCCGTTGTCTTTAAAGGTTAATATCGCTTTGTGATCTATCTGTTCGGCGATAATTGATATTTTTAATTTTCGATTTTCAGATTTGTATTTTATTGAATTCGTCAGTAAATTGAGTAAAATGCTTTCGATATAGGCTTTGTTTGTGTTTAATATTGGTACGCGGTCAAATTTTAATTTAATAATTGGTTTGTGCAATTCAATTTGAAAGGAGAGCTGGCTAAAGACATTTTCGAAAACTTCTTCTAAAGAAACTTCTTCTTTTTGCATCGAAGGGTTGTCTTTAATAATAATAACTTTTACTAGATCATTTATCGTTTCATTTAATAGATGTGTTGATTTGGTAAAACCGGTTAAGATTTCTTCAAGCTCTGGATTTTCTATTGGAATATCTTCAATTAGATTTAAAAGTCCAATTAAATTAGATAGTGGTGCTCTTAAATTATGAGATGTAATGTATGAAAATTGCTTTAAATCCTTATTGTTCTGGGTTAATTCTCGAATAAGATGCTCTTTTTCTGTTTCTAATTTCTTTTCATCTGTTATGTCTCTTTGTATTGATATCCAGTGTGAAATTACTCCTTCATTATTGAAAATTGGAATCATGGAAAAGCGCACCCAATATTCTTCATTTTGTTTGGTGTAGCTGATTGTTTCTATTAAACATTCTTCTTCATTTTTTATTGCTCTTAATAGTTTTTTAAGTGCTTCTGAATCTGAATTTGTTCCTTTAAAAATTGTTGGGGATTTACCGATTATTTCATTTGATAAATAACCTGACATCTGCGAAAATGCTGGATTTACATATACGATTTTAGGAATTTTTCGATCTGCTGAATTTGCTTCTGTAATTAAAATAGAATCTTTAGATTGCGTAATTACAGTTTCTAAAAGTTTTAATCGCTGTTCTTCCTCTTTTTGCTTGGTAATATCTTGAATCGCTCCAATCATCCTGATGGCCCTTCCGTTTTCATCTTTCAATAAAAAACCTCTGTCTAAAACATATTTATAAGTTCCGTCGGCACATCTAAAACGATATTGATCCTGCCATTTTTCGGTTTTTTGCTCAATAAAAGAATATAATTTAATAGACATTCTGATGCTGTCTTCGGGGTGAATTTTGTCAAACCACCATTTTGAAGTTTTTCCAACTTCGGTTTGATTATAACCAAATACACTTTCTATGCCTTTGTTCCAATTAATGCTGTCTTCTTGTATTTTCCAATCCCAAATCGTGTCGCTTGTTGCTTTTGCTACTATGTCATATTTTTCGTTAGATTCCTTAATTTCTTCGTTAGTTTCTTTTAATTTTTTAAAAACAGTAATGTTCCTTTTTTCATTTTTAGAAACTATGTACTTGAAAAAGAGAGCAGTGGTTAGAATAAAAAAAATATCCTTTAAGAAAAAAACATAAAAGTATTTAGTGTCAGAAAAGTAAGTAATAAGTATTTTATGACAGACGATTGCCATAAATAACGATATGATAATATAAACTAGAGTAATTTGGAGAGTTTTACTTTTCATTACTTCAAATATAGTTAAATTAAGTATAAATAAACAATAAGAAAAGTTCATTTTACACTTAAATTAATGCTCATTTAGATGAACTAATTACTTGTTAATACGCAAACTATCGCAGAAACGTTTTTTATATCAAAATAAAGTGTACCTTTGCACCCATTAAAAATCACAGATGGAATCTATTAGAAACATTGCAATTATTGCCCACGTCGATCACGGTAAAACCACTTTGGTTGATAAAATTATGTATCACTGTCAATTATTTCGTGACAACGAAAACACAGGTGATTTAATTCTTGATAATAACGATTTAGAGCGTGAGAGAGGTATTACTATTACTTCTAAGAACGTATCAGTTCAATATAAAGGAACAAAAATCAATATTATTGACACTCCTGGCCACGCGGATTTTGGAGGTGAAGTAGAACGTGTATTGAACATGGCCGATGGTGTATGTTTGCTAGTGGATGCTTTTGAGGGTCCAATGCCACAAACTCGTTTTGTATTACAAAAAGCTATTGACTTAGGTCTTAAGCCTTGTGTTGTTATCAATAAAGTTGATAAAGAAAACTGTACTCCTGAAGAAGTTCATGAAAAAGTTTTTGACTTAATGTTTGAATTAGGTGCTGAAGAATGGCAGTTGGATTTTCCAACAGTTTATGGTTCTGCTAAAAATAATTGGATGTCTGATCATTGGGAAAACGTAACTGATAATGTTGAAGCATTATTAGATATGGTTGTTGAAAATGTACCTGCTCCTAAAGTTTCTGAAGGAACACCACAAATGTTGATTACTTCTTTAGATTTCTCTGCATTTACAGGTCGTATCGCTATTGGTCGTCTTGAAAGAGGAGTTCTTAAAGAAGGTATGCCAATCTCATTAGTAAAAAGAGATGGTACTGTATCTAAATCTCGTATCAAAGAACTTCATACTTTTGAAGGACTTGGTCGTAAAAAAGTACAAGAGGTTATTGCTGGAGATATTTGTGCAATCATTGGAGTTGAAGGTTTTGAAATTGGTGATACTATTGCTGATTTTGAAAATCCGGAAGGTCTAAAAACAATTGATATTGACGAGCCTACTATGAGTATGTTGTTTACTATCAACGACTCACCTTTCTTTGGTAAAGAAGGTAAATTTGTAACTTCTCGCCATATTAGAGAAAGACTTACAAAAGAGTTAGAGAAAAACTTAGCAATGAAATTGGGTGAAACTGATTCTGCTGATAAATTCATGGTTTTTGGTCGTGGAGTACTTCACTTATCTGTTCTTATTGAAACAATGAGAAGAGAAGGGTATGAGTTGCAAATTGGTCAGCCACAAGTTATCATCAAAGAAATTGATGGTAAAAAATGTGAGCCAATTGAGGAATTAACTATCGACTTACCAGAAAATCTTTCAGGTAGAGCAGTTGAGTTCGTTACTATGCGTAAAGGTGAAATGCTAAGTATGGAAACTAAAGGGGAGCGTATGATTGTAAAATTTAATATTCCATCACGTGGAATTATTGGATTGCGTAACCAATTACTTACTGCAACAGCGGGTGAGGCTATTATGGCACACCGTTTTATAGGATACGAGCCTTACAAAGGAGAAATTGCCGGACGTAATAAAGGGTCATTGATTTCTATGGAAAAAGGAAAAGCTATTCCTTATTCTATTGATAAATTGCAAGATCGTGGTAAGTTTTTTGTTGAACCAAATGCTGAAATTTACGAAGGTCAGGTAATTGGAGAAAACTCTCGTGGTGATGATATGTGCGTAAACGTAACTAAAGAGAAAAAACAATCTAACGTTCGTTCATCTGGAAATGATGAAAAAGCAAGAATCATTCCTCCAATTATTTTCTCTCTTGAAGAAGCTTTGGAGTACATTCAAAAAGATGAATATGTAGAGGTAACTCCAAAATCTATTCGTTTGAGAAAAATCTATTTGACAGAAACTGATAGAAAAAGATTTAAAATCTAATACATTTAAATTTTTAATATAAAAAACCCAAATTCCTCCCGAAATCGGATAGGAGTTTGGGTTTTTATTTTATACGAAGTTTCAGGTTTCAGTCTCCCAAGCTTAGTGCAGGAATTTTAAAATTTCTTTTATCTTTTTAAACTGAAATGTCCTTTTGTTTCCCGTCCATCCTCAAGTTTAATGGTATACCAATAATCATCTGCTGGCAAAGGGCTGCCTGAATAGGTTCCGTCCCAGCCGTTGACTGATGACGGTGTAATTTGCTTGATTAGCTTGCCGTATCGATCGAAAATAAGAATTTTTGTATTTGAATTAAAAGCGTCATTTGCTCCTTTTATATTCCAGTAGTCATTATAGCCATCATTATTCGGTGTAAAAAATTTAGGAACTCCAAGAACTGCTATAGTTTTAGAAATTGTTCCGCAACCATTTTTATCCTTAATATATAGTTCATGTATTCCTGAAGGAATATCTTCAAAGAAATTAGATTCTTGAAAAGAACCGTTAGGATCATCAATACTATACTCATAATTTCCAGACCCCGAAACATTTGCTTGAACAGTATTTAAATCAGATAAGTCTGAGATTGAAACAGAATCAAGATGCGCAATGTCAGAGGCAGTTACGTTAATAGTTCGCATTCTGCTGCATCTATTTTCGCTTTTAGTGAAAACTTCAACAGTATATTTTCCTTCTTCATTTACATCTAAAGTTTCATTAGTTTCTTCGGGAATTACGCTTCCATCTTTTGACCAGACATACGTGTAACTGCTAGAAGGTATATTGCCAATAATTCCTGCATCGAGTTTGACAAAAAAAGATGGTAAATTAGAGCAAACCAATTGGTCGCCACTCAGGTTGCTATTACTATCAATTTCAGGTTTAGGATTTACTATAAGCGTAATGTAGGATCCTAATCCAAAACAGGCATTGTCTAGATTGCTGTCTACACGTACCCAAATTTCTTGCTGGTTTGGTATTGTATTTCTGTAATTAGAAGGGTCTGCAATTGTATTCATTTCTGCTAAGGCATCAGCTTCATTCGAGTAATATTTTATGGAATAATTTGTGTTTGAAGGAAGCATTGCCTGAATATCATTTGTTACACTGCTGAAATCAAAAGATGCAATCCCGTCTTTGTCATTATTGGAATCGTCGATAAAATCATCACAGATGTTAAATGATCTTTTAAAACCAGAATTAATTTGTGTTGTTGAAACCACTAGATTTAATTGAGCAATTGAAAAGCATCCGTTTGAATTATCAACGCGTGCCCAAATAGTATTATTACTGCTAGAAAATGCAAGAGAATTTGAAATTAAGGCAACGGGATCTTTCGTGTTTGCTCCTGCCAAAGTAGTATAATAAGAAAATGTTTCATTGGCGAAATTAGATGAAATAAAACTGTTTTTCTCGGTTATATTAAAGTTCGAAATTCCGTCGGTATCATCATCACACTGAACTAGAGTAATTGGAGAGTTTAAAATAGGCAAGGCAAAAAGAATTAGCTTTACCGAGTTAGCCGAAGTTAATCCACAGGCATTGTTATTTCTATTTAATAAAACACGATAATAGTATTCATTCATTTGCGAATTTGCTTTTTGGATCGTTACAGACGCAGTTTTAGTTCCGGAATATGTTGTATTATCATTCAAATTATTCCATGTATTGCCATTATCAATGGAAAGTTGCCATTGAAAGCTATCAGCATTAGACTCAATACTGAAAGTTGCTTTTTGTAATTCGCAAACAGTTTGGTTTTCAGGTTGTTTGCTAATTAAAATAGGAGTTGCAATAATATAATTGCCATTAGGCACCGTGTAACCATCAATTTTGCTGATTACAATTCCTTTAGCGTTTACACTTACAGGTGCGTTGCCCAGTTGTCCGTCAAAATCTTGATCTGTAAAGCCAGCTTCAGTAACATCATTGCAGCCATCGTTGTCGCTGTCAATTTCTGTATAGTTTTTTATGCCATCATTATCAGAATCTGAAACTGTATATTTTAAGATGCCATTATCAGGATCTGTTTCTAAAGAATCTGATAATCCATTGGTTCCAAAAGTCAAAGTATCAATGATTCCATCTTTGTTAAGATCTGGCGCATTGCTTCCTGATTCAACCAAATCATAAATCCCGTCATTGTCACTATCCAAATCAAGATAATTTGGAATGCCATCATTGTCGGAATCTATTGGTGTTTGTGAGAATTCAAAAATTTCATCTAATCCATTTAAGTTAGAGTCAATATTAGATAAAGCTACTGGTTTTGTTTGTGATTCAATAACATCTGGAATGCCATCATTATCAGAATCTAAATCTAATTGATCGGGAATTCCGTCACCATCAGAATCTTTTGGAACACAAGTAGCAATTAACCTGAATGTTGATTTATTGCTAGCGCTGTCAAGCAGATTTTTGTGTGTGACTTTAAATGTTTTATTTTGAAAAGATTGGAATTTAAATGTTCCAGTTCCAGGCTGTAACGGAATATTACCATTTAATCGGAAGCGAATTTCGAAAGATGAAAATTGTGTAACGCCACTTTCGTAAATTCCGTCATAATTTGTGTCGATTAATAATTGATCGGTCGGATTTAGGACGGTAACAGTTTTATCAATGTCTACATTAATAATGTATTCGGAATCCGAATTTAGTAAATCAGCCGTATCTCCAGTGGTGACATATTCTAAACTAAGATTTATTGGTTTTGCAAAATTCAAATTATAACTTACAGAAAAACCTTTTCCAGCCATCACTTCGGTAACAAAACTTCCATCTGTATTTCCGGTAAAAGGAACTGCTGCAGAAGGCGTTGAATTGGTAACTGTACCTGAAAATGAATTAGAATACGTTCCTGTTGTTACCAAACCTGAATTGGAATTTGAAATATTCAAACTTAAATCTCCATAAGATTCAGTACAGTTTGTTAATCCGTCATTGTCATAATCAATGTCGATATTGTCATTTGCTAAATCATTATCTAGATTAATGGGGCATTCACTTACTGGAATTTTATCTGAAAAAACATTGCTTACGCAACCTGAGATACTTCCTCTTACTTGGTAAAAACCAGGCTGACTTGGACTGAAGTTATTTTTAATTTCACCCGGAATAACGACATCATCTTTGTACCATTGAAAAGTATCGTAAGACGACAAAGAATTGATTTTTAAAGATACATTTGGAATACAAGATGAACTGGTTAATGCAATTTTGCTGCTGACAATTTCAGGTTTCAAATCAAAACCGGAATAGTAACCCCCATAGGTAGCAGCTCCATTTGTTCCAAAATAAGAAACATATACTTGCTTAGAGGATTTGACAACTATATTTCCAGATAAATTGGGCACGTTGTAACGCACAAATGCCGGTGTTCCTTCAATTGCAAGCGGAAGAGCTGAAATCGGATTATTGTTTAACAAAATTGCGGCACCCGTTTCTGTGACAATATTTAGAAATCCGTTAAAAGTATTAGTTCCAATTGATTGTATTTGAGGAATATTATCAACCGTATTAGGAGTCGCACAATTTATAGGAGGGACAAAAAATAAGTTTTGATTGGCAGGATTTGTTGTTCCTCCAATGCTTTGATAAGCAAATACTTTAGCAGATGTTTTTACATACAAACTTCCGTTATTAAATTGGCTTCCATCAATTGCTATGTATTCTCCACTATTAAGTGTCTTATAAGAAACAGGAGAGCCATTAAGAAATATTTCTGTATTATCGTAATGTGCTACTAATAAAACGCGTTCTAATTCATCTGACCCTAGACCTTTAATAAATATATATTCATTTCCTGTTTTTTCTAATGAAACAATTTGATCGAAACCAACATCTCTTCCCCACGGAACAAAATTGCCACTTTCATTTGGTACTAGTACTGTACTGTTGCTTCCTCCAAATGAACCTGAATTTACTGCCACTGGTTTATCTGAAGTAACCAATGCACCAATTATTTTAGAACTATTTGATGCAGTATTAACAGCATTATAATTTTTTAGTGCAAGTACATAGCTTTCGTTTTTGTTTAGGGTAACATTTATTGGTCCCGAAATAATTGTTCCGTCTAAAAGCTGAGTGCCATTTTGAATATTTGAAATGCTAACTTTAGTTCCGTTTTCAGTAGCCATTATAGAAGTAAAGTTCAATAATGTTTCATCATAAAGCGGATTTAACATTGCGCCTAATCTAAAAGTTGTACCCAGGGCACTGTTTCCTTTAGAAACTAAACCTCCTGCATGATTATAGCCTCCCTGCTGATTAGCAACCGCATTGACTCTTGCACTTACGTAAATAAGATCTTCAGCTTCAATAATATAGCCTCGGTTCGCTACAATTCCAATATTTTCTAAAGGAGTAAATAATTGAGTGTCAGTTCCTTTTCCGATAAAATATTGATAGGGAGTAGTACTGTTTACGGTTCCGTTAATTACATTCCCTCCATTGGCTATGATTTTAAAATTTACATTGGAAAGACTTGGAGTAGAAATGTATAAATATTGATCTTCCGCGCCTCCTTTAGTAGAAATTAATGGTGGTATGTAATGTGTCTTGCTAAATTGTGAAAAACAGTTTATTGTGCAAAACAGGAATAGCAAGAAATGTAATGTTTTTTTCATTAGCTTTAGTAATGGAGATATCATGAATTGATTCTCCCAAACCAAAAATAAGTTTTATTTTAATTTCTTTGAAAAATATAGTGTTTTTCTTTCTAAATATTTGAAATTAAGATTTATGGAACTTATATTTTAAATAGAAATTATTTTTATCTTTTCAAACTAAAATGACCTTTAACATTTTTACCGTTGTCAAATATTAAATTAAACCAATAATCATCTGCTGCTAATTGCTGACCATTAAATTGTCCGTTCCAGCCAACACTGTTTTGATTCATCTGTTTCAAAAATTTCCCATAACGATCGTAAATGAAAATATTATAATCAGGAAGCTGGTCAAAAGAATTAATTGTCCATAAATCATTGTAACCATCACCGTTTGGTGTAAAGAATTTTGGATAATCTAAAACATACACTAAAAAAGTATTTGATATTCCACAGCCGTTTTTATCTCGTGCTACGGCATAATAAATTCCAGGATTTATTCCTGTAAATAACGGATTATCTTGATAAACAATTCCGTCTAATGAAAATTCGTAATTACCGGTTCCAGTATATTGCAATAATACTGAATTATCGACCCCAGAAAAATCTTTTACAACAGCATCCGTTAGTACGGCAATTTCAGATAAATTTACTTTGAATTTTTTAGTTTTCTCACAGCCGTTCGCATCTTGAACTACAACTGAATAGTCTCCTGGTGAATTTACGGTGATAAAATTAGTTGTGCTTCCGGTATTCCATAAATAGCTTGAAAAGCCTGTAGCGACACTTAATGTAGTTTCTCCTCCCTTGCATACTACTTTGGTTTCATCTTCAAAATTAGGCGGAGAAAAAGTATTTACAACAAGTGTTATTGGTGTAATATCATAACAATCAGGTCCGTTTACTACTCTTGCAAAAATGGTTTGTGAAAAAGCAGTTGTGTTTTTAAAAATATTTGGTAAAGAATTTGTTTCTGTCAAAGCATCATTTGAATTCAAATAATAAGTAACATTTAATCCGTTAGGTAATCCTGAAACAATTTGAGGCGTAACTTGTGCATTAAGATCAAATTGATATAAGCCATCTTGCTTGTCATCTCCATCACAAGTTGATACTGGATTTTGATTAACAATCTGGTTGTTTGAAATTTGAAGTGTTACCTCGGCAATTTTATAACAGCCATAAGTGTTTTCGAGTCTGGCAAAAATAACTTGATTGGCACTTTTATTAGTATATTTTTCAGGATTTAAAATAGGATTTATTTTAGTTTGAGCATCTGCTAATGATTCATAATATCCTTTGTTTAAAATTTCTGAAACATTATTTTTTACGATTTTATCTGCTTTAGTCAAATTAAAAATTGCAATTCCATCTGTATTGTCATCACATTGCACTAAAGCTGTATTGCTCGATAAAACTTCTGGCGCATAATCAATTTTAATTTGTCCGACTAAGCTGCAAGTAGAAGGACTTAATACAACTTCAACTCTATAATCGCCCGCATCAGTGACATTATAAGTTGGTGTTGTTGCTACTTGCACATTGTTTTTAAACCATTTATAAGAGTATGCTGTTGATAATTTTGGATCTAATAAAAAAGTTTCTCCATAGCATAAAGGATTATTGCTTGTAGAAGTTCTATTAGGACCAAAGTCAATTTTTGAAGCAAAACTGCCCGCTTGTAAAAATACTGCTGAATCATAATAGCGCTGTGAGGCATCAGCAATTACAAGTTTGATATGATAGGTTTTTCCTTTAGTTACAGAAGTTTGTGCATTTAATACAACGGTTTGACCAGCATAATTAATTGGACTTGTATTGTTATTTAATCCATTAAAATAATTTTCATTAGATGCAGGACATCCGGTATATGGGCTTCCGTTTGGACGCGTGCCGGGTCCAATTTGCGGACGTACATTTACTGATGAAACAGGTATAGCAGTATTGGGTATTACAGCTAGATTTTTATAAGGATCTGCTGATCCTGCTTCTTTAATTAGGAAGGCAAAACCATCTGAATATTCACAAGGATAAGAATATTGATATTCGTTAGAAGCAAAAATATAATTAAAACTTATTAAATCTGATAAAGGAACAAAATCAAATTCAAGCACGGTTGCATTTATCGAGTTGATTCCTAATATCTGATTCAAATCTGAATCTCCGAGCCAATTTGGACTTCCCCCGCCATCATTACTAACATAAGGACCAACTCCTTCTGTGCTTGTAGAAGTGGTTAAAACAATACCTTCAGAAAAAGGAAATCCGCTTGTGCCGGCGTTGAAATAGGCAAAGCTATTTTTTCCGGGTGTAAACGTATCTCCTTTTCCTGTTGTATTTGTTGCAGAAGCACAAGAACTATTTACTAAAATATCTTGTATAAGCTGCTGTGGTGTTTTCTGATCATCAATATTTATAAACTGCGCATTCATCTTTGAAGAGAGAAGGCAAATGGATAAAATGACAATAAAACTTTTAAAATAATTCATAGTAAAACAAATATACTATAAATCTCTATTTTTTAATAATTTGTAAGAAAAGTATATAAATAAAAATGTCCAGATTAAAACAATTAAAATTGCAAAATAACTTACGCTATAATCCATATCTGTGTCAATTCCTATTTGTGAGCCAATACTCTTTACTACAGACAATCTTGGGCCAGGATTAGCAATTAAATTAGACATTGATTCTAAAGGCAGAAACTGTGTGATTTTCTCATCGATATTGCTGTCAGGGAAAATTTTAAAGGCTAATAAACCTCTGATTATTCCTTCGATTATATTCCAAACTAAAAGAAAACCTAATGCAAAGGCAGATCTTTTTACCAAAATTCCAAGAAATAAACAGAATGAAAAGAATCCGGTTAATTTTACGAAAAAGGCAAGTAGATAATCTAAGTCGCTAAAGATGATATCAATCTCAGTGTAAGAAGAAAAAATCAAACCTAAAATCAAACTCATAACAAAAATGAAGACAGTTGAAACAAATGAGAATAAAACAACTGTAAGGAACTTTGACAGAATAAATTCTTTTTTGCTCAAGCCGTCAATTAAATTTTGTTTCAGTGTTCCGTAGCTGTATTCATTAGCCATCATGGAAACAATTACAATAGCAAGAAATAATTTTAAAATAGCAGCGACATAAGTATTGAAGTGCCATATAAATGGAAAATTAAAAATTCCCATTTCTGCCAAATGGAATTTAAAAGGACCAATATCAAATTTAATAGAGGCAATTAAAGCTATAAAGGAAAGCAGAATAAAATAAGTTAAAGTGAGAATACGGCTGGCTTTATTCATCCAGATTTTTTGTAATTCTATAGAGATAAGTCTGTTCATGGCTTAATTAGATTTTTGGATTTGTATTTTTTGTTAATTCTAAAAATTGTGCTTCCAGACTATTTTTTCGTTTTACCAAATGACTCAAAACAATATTTTTTGAGAATAAATACTGATTTAATTCTGAAGCAGATAATTCAGATTTTAAATAGACTAAAACTTTTCCGTCTTCCTCTTTAATCTGATTAACTGCCTGATGCTCATTCAAAATTGATTTTAATGCCGTATTATCATTCGAAGAAATTTCAAAAAAGCCTTCGTTTGCAGACATTCCGTCAACAGACCCTGAATATAAAATTTCGCCTTTTCTTAAAACTACCACATGCGTACAAACTTTTTCGACTTCATCTAATAAATGCGAAGCCAATAAAATAGTTGTTCCCTGCGATGCAATTTTTTTAATAATATCTCGAATCTGATGAATTCCCTGCGGATCTAAACCATTCGTTGGTTCGTCTAAAATCAAAATTTCAGGATCGTTTAAAAGTGCCGAAGCAATTGCTAAACGCTGTTTCATTCCTAACGAAAAAGTGCTGAATTTGCTGTCTTTTCTTTCAGATAAACCTACTAAATCCAGTTTTTCATTGACTTTAGAATAGTTGATGTTTTTTATTTTACAAACCAATTTTAAATTTTCTTCAGCCGTCATGTACGGATAAAAGTTTGGTCTTTCGATAATTGCGCCTACTTTTTTTAGCGCTTCATGCGTTTCTATTTTTCCGTCAAACCAGCTGTAACTGCCTGATGTACGGTTAACAACATTTAATACGATTCCTAAAGTGGTCGATTTGCCGCTTCCGTTGGGACCTAAAATGCCGTAAACACGGCCTTTTTGTATTTCAAAAGATACATTTTTTAGCGCCTGAATACGGCCGTATCTTTTGTGTAGATTTTCAATGGTAAGAATGGTTTCCAAATTTATTTCGGTTTTAGTTTTAAGTATGACGAATCAACTTGTTAATTGTTACGGCTAAATGTAATTTAATGTAAATTTGCATTAAAGATATTCAAAATGAGCGAACCTTTAATGGTGTTAAAAAAACCTACTTACCCTTTAACACAATCTCTATTAAGTTATTTAGACAGATACGAACGCATTTCGAAAGTATCTGTGTTCTATGATGACTTATTGCGATTTTCTGGCTCTGTAAATGTCTACGATAAAAATGAAACAGATACTTTATGGATTCGCGTTTATTACGGTGAATTCGAAAGAAACGAAATCGATTTGAATCTAAAAAAAATCTATTCACTGCTGCATTCTGATGGAAACAGTGAAATTATTCAGTTTCTAAATATCGACGCGATTGATTATTGTACTTTCGGAAATTCGAAACCTTTCCGGATTAAAGTCAGAAATATTCTCAATGACAACTATGTTCATTTTTACATTAAAAAAGCAGATGCTTCAAGAATTTACGGTTTAGAATTAGAAGATATTCTTTCGCCAGATAAAATCAACTTTTTGGTTTATAAAGACACTTTAATTGAGGAACATATTATCGGAATTCCGGGTGATGTTTTTATGGAAACCTTATTGGATAATTGTACGGAAATGGAAAAATCACAAATTGCAAAAGAGTTTGTGAAGTTTAACGAACGTTGCATGATCAGGCTTTTGGGCGATATGCGCGCTTACAATTATGTGATTGTCCCAATTCATGATTTTGATCAAGTTGTCTATAAAATTCGTCCAATCGATTTTGATCAGCAATGTTACGAAGGAAATTTTAAGGTTTATCGCCCGCAGTTTTTCAAAGAAAATTATCCGATGATAAAACTTATTAAAGATAAATTAGAAGAACGTTCTATTATTCAATATAAAGATGAAGAAAGGGCGATTCTGGCTAAGCGTATTCATTCTGCAGAAAACAGAATTAAAAAATTATTGAACATTATGTGTCATGATACCATTTCGACAGAGGAACATCTAAATCAGCTAAAAATGGAATTGTACCGTTATACTAATGATATGAAATTCAAAAATGCAAAATCGATGGGACACGTAATGTTTGCAGCATTTGAGTTTATAACGCGGAACTTTAAAAATACAAATTTAATTTAGAGTTTTTTTAAAACATATATGTTTTAAAATTGACTTTACATTTTAAAAAACAATCTTATGAAAAAGTTTTTTTTACTGGCAATTACAATTGCTTTACTAGCTTGTCAGCAGCAATCAGATAATGATTTAAAAACGCTTTATTCTATTCCTAAAAAACTAAAAGAAGTATCTGGAATTACATATTTTCCAGAAAATAAATTAATTTATACTTTAGAAGACAGCGGGAATAAAAATGCAATTTATGCGATAAATTCGGATGGAAAATTAACCAAAACGATTACCATTGCGAATGCTAAAAATGTTGATTGGGAAGATATTACAAAAGATAAGAAGGGAAATATTTATATAGGAGATTTTGGCAACAACGACAACGAACGCAAAGATCTTTGTATTTATAAAGTAAATAAAAATCAGCTGAATAGAGATCAGGCTTCCGCCGAATATAAAGTTTCATTCTCGTATCCGGAACAAACTGAATTTCCTCCAAAGAAAAAAGAATTATTTTATGATGTTGAAGGTTTCTTCGAACATGGAAATTATTTTTACTTATTTACAAAAAATAGAAGCAAAGGTTTTGACGGTACAGCTTTTATATACAAAATATTAAATGCACCAGGAACTCAAAAAGCAGTAAAAATTGGCGAATTTAAAACTTGCAATAATTACAACCATTGTGTTTTGACCAGTGCAACTATTAGTCCAGATGGTAAAAAAGTAGTTTTATTAAGCCATGATAAAATTGTTTTATTTCAAGGTTTTAAAGGCGACTTATTTCACAAAGGTTCTCAAACCGAAATAAAACTAAACCACTTTTCTCAAAAAGAAGCTATAGTTTTTAAAGACAATAACACTTTGCTTATCGCCGATGAAAAAACAAATAAAGTAGGAGGGAATGTTTATGAATTTAAGATTCTAAGCTACTAAGTTTCTAAGCACTAAGTTTAAAAAAGCAGTAAACTACAAATCATAAGCTGGCGTGAGGTAAAATAAGACTAAAAAAAGCCACAAATTCAAGAATGTAATTAAAGTAATTCGTGAATTCGTGGCTAAAAAACTTAGAATCTTAGCAACTTAGTGGCTTAAAATCTTAAAAACTATACGCTGCTCCAAAAATAACTCTTCCCACTTCATCCGGAGATTTGAAATAAGAGATTCTGGCCGTTAAAACATTAATTGCATTTAACCAAAGTCCACCGCCATAATCTTGATGCCATTTTTTAGAATTTTCTCCATCAAGCCAAATTCTTCCGTAGTCAAATCCGCCTAAAATACCGTAGGTTAATGGCGCAACTGTACGATGAATTTTTCCAAGACTAAAACGCAAATCACTACTCTGAGAAAAATACGAACTTCCTAAAAAGCGTTCGTTTCTATAACCGCGCAGATCTTTATCGCCTCCTAAAGCAGCACCTTGATAGAATTCGTAGTTGTTGTTTAAGATCGCTTTTCCTTTTATTATTGTGGCTAAAACTAATTTTCCGTTGTGATCAATTTTGTGGGTGAAACCTAATAAACTTTCAATAGTTGGAAAATTTTGTTTGGTTTCATTCAAATTTGTTGTCCAAGTTGCGGCTACCATAAAACCAATTCCTAATGTTGGTTTTGAGACAAAATCAGCATTTTTGAATTGATATTTTACCTTCAAACCGCCATAATTCTGACTATCAAAAACAGTAGGGTTTACAATATTAGGTATATCAATATATCTGTTTTCAGTTTCTTCAACTGTCATTCTCTCAAAAATTGGCTGAACGCTAAACTCACTCCCATATCTTCCAACATGTCTGATAGCTCCAGATGCATTAAATTTTCGGATACGAACCCTGTTATAATCCATTCCATAATCATCATCGTTATTTTGTGTTTCATTTCCGTATCCAAAATAATTCATCGCAAAATTTGGAGTAGTGTATTGCGATTCAACGTCAATAACCCATTTACCAAGTAATCCAGGAAAATGTGCAGCATAATTAAATTCTAAACCTCCAGTTGCAAAATAATAGAAAGCATTAAAAACATGCCTTTGTGTGTACGGATTTTGTTTAAAATTGTTAACTGTATAATTTAAATTAATACCCACTTTTACGCCATCATCTGGATTGTAGCCAATATTTGGAAGTCCAGAAATTACATTATACTTTGGTTTTTGAAAATTATATAAATTTACATCATAGTCATCTGTAAGCTGTGTTTTTGTTTTTGAGTCGAGGTTGTAAGTGTTTTCTTTTGATTTAAAATCATATACAATAACTTTTTTTCCGTTTTCAATGTTGTAAGTGTCATTGTTTTGACCACCGATCAAACGAATTTTTATACTCGATTTTTGATCTCCAATTACTTGGAATTCATCACTGTCATCTAAACCATAAATCCACAAATTTGAAGTTTTTGAATCTGTTACTGTTTTAGTATAAACTAAATCATCACCTTCTTTTTTAACTCTATAAACTTTAATTTCAATGCTTTTTTTAGCATTATGATTGATAACAAATTTGTCTTTTTTGTCAGTTCCTGCAATCATTACAGTATGGCTCAAAATATCAAAATATTCAGAAGCGTATTTTTGAAGATCTTTTTTTCTAATTTTTAATTTTTGTTTTATTTCTTCAACAGTTTGATCTTGAACTTCTTTTGGCATATTTTTAAAAGCCTCATCGATATCTTTGTCTGTTAAATTTTGCTGAATAAATTTTGCTTGCGCAATCCAGTCTTTTTCTTCAGCAGTTCGCAAGAAAGCTAAATCCATCGGATAAGGTTCTCTATTAAGCCATTTTACATTGTCAATTTTGCTTTTAAAAGTGCGCATATGACGAAGCGCAGGAATATTCATTAAAATCGAAAGCAATGTTCCGTCGTATTTAGCAAAAGCTTGGTCGCGATCACGAGGAATTGGCGTGTAAACTACTTTGTCTCCTTTTTTATGTTCTCCCCAGCGCCATTGGTCGCTGTGTCTGTCCCAGTCGCCAATCAGCATATCAAACAAACGTGCCTTTATATATTCTTTTTCGTCTACCGAGTATTTTTCGTCTTTGTGCAGATTTTGCATCATATCATCAGTACTGATAATATTAGTTGGGTTTCCAAAGTTTTTACCATCTAAATGATTATCAGCTGGTCTTTCCTCAATCATGTATAATTCATCTCCAAAATTCGAGTTAAACTCTTCTAAACCATCTTGTTTTGGAATATAATATAAAATCGGATTAGTATGCAAAATTCCCAATTTGTCAGACATACTGGATGTTACATAGGAAGCATAAGGGTGAGAAGTAGTATAAAAATCTAAAAGGAAATTTTCTGTATATGTTTTTTGAAAATCGTTTACAATATATTGGTCTTTAAAAGCAACAGACTGCAAAAATACTGTCGCGCTTTTTTTCATCGCACGCATGACATATTCGCGCCCTTTTGGATCTGACATTCGAAGCGAAATAGATTGATGTCCCCCGCCTTCGCGAATTGGTTTTAGACCGCCCTTTAAAGTGTCTAAAGTTGCTATCTTAGCTTCAATTGGCACGCTGTAATATTTTCGATAATGATTTCCAAACAAGAACCTATGTACTAAGCTCTTTTGTGTCATTTCTGGCGTATAGATCGAAGTCATAATGGTTGCAGGAAATTTATTGTCAACTTTTGAAGCCCAATTAATTTCTTTCGCTTTTATAATTTCATGCTCAAAAAGAAGCTTTTCCTTATTGTTTTCATTTCCAAAGAAAGAGACTTTTGCGTCACCGCTTTTAAATAAAGTAAGGGTTGCATAGCCATTTCCTCCGTATGAAAATTCAGTTGAATTTATTGCTCTCGCAGCTTCAGATTTTGAGCCTGCACCACTAATGATCTGGTTTATATTTTCTTTGTTGACATATTGGAGATTATGATCATGTCCGGAAACAACAATTACATTTTTCTGGCCCTGCAATAGTGTTTTAATCCTCTTGGCATAAATAGTATATTGTTTGTTTTGAAGGTCTTGTGGACTTACGCCAGATGTTTTTCGCAGTAAATTGATAAAAGAACCAATTACCGGAAGCGGAATTTTTTTCTCTAAAGGGAACAATTGTTTTTCCCAAGAATATTGTCCGCCATGCGATCCGTTGCTCATCAGAGGATGATGGATAGCAAGAACAACTGTTTTTTCTTGATTTTTATTTAGGATATTTTCTAATTCCTTAAAAAAATCTTCTCTGGTTTTAATGTCGCAATTATCGTTGATTGTTGGGTGATTGTCCCAGTCTTCTAGAAACCATTCGCTGTCAACAGTAACTAATGTAGTAGTGCTATCAATTTTTACATCTTCGATAGGGCATGATTTTCTTGGCATAAAGGCCTTTTTATCATTTAGATATTTGGTAACAAATTCAGCCTGAAGTTCTAAGCCTTTGATGCCGTTATACCAATCATGATTTCCGGGAATCACAATTGTTTTTCCTCTAAATCCTTTAGCCAAATCCAATTGGTTTTTAAGCTTTGTTTCTGCAGCAGCTTTTTCTGCAGCATTGCCGTCACTAGGAAATCCTTTCGGATATATGTTGTCTCCCAGAAATAATAAAGTAGCCTTTTTATTAGACTTCTTAAGTTTTTTATGAAGAAGTTCCAACGTTTGCTGCGCTTGTTCTTCATCGGCATTTCCTGCATCTCCAACTAAATAAAAAGTATGTGCAATTTTTATAGTGTCAGTCGCGTTTTCTGTTTCGTTGGCACTTACATTTTTTCCGTACTGCGCTTTATGCGTTGCACACGAATTAACAAGTATTATGACAACAATTGCCAAAGAATATTTTTTAATCTTTGCAATAAAATGGTTATCCAAAAACAATTTCATAATTTAGTGGTATAAAAATATTCTTTATGAATCTAATAGAACAATCCGAAGATTTCGTCAGTATTTTACTCAAAGATAAACTTTCTAATTTATATTCTTACCATAATTTTAACCATACTTTAACCGTAGTAAATGCAGTAAAAGAGCTTTGTAAGAAAGAAGATGTAGGGGGAGATGAAAAAGAAATGCTTCTAGTGGCAGCTTGGTTTCATGACACAGGATATACTGTAGGTTATGAAAACCATGAAAAAGAAAGTGTCAAAATTGCATCCAATTTCTTGAAAGAGAAGGGACAATCAGATGAGTATATAGAAAAAGTATCGAGTTTGATTTTGGCTACAATCAAGGAATACGTTCCGAAAACACATTTAGAAAAGATAATTAAAGATGCAGATTTTGCTCATTTGATGGGTACGGAATATGAAACTACTTGTGAACTGTTGCGTATTGAATTAAAAAACACTTGGAATCTCAATTTTTCTAATGCCGAGTGGGCGAAAGAAAACATGGGATTTTTGCTGAACAAACACCGTTTTTATACTGATTATGCTCAAAAAAAATGGCAGCCTCTAAAAGAAAAAAACTTGCTTTTGATACAGAAGAAAATAAACAAGCAAGAAAAGAAAGCTGCAGCCTTAATTGAAGCTGAAAATAAAAAGAAAGATAAAGTTGAAAAACCAGATCGTGGCGTAGATACTTTGTTTCGTGTTACTCTAGGAAATCATACCCGATTAAGCGGTATTGCTGATAGTAAAGCTAATATCTTGCTGTCTGTTAATGCGATTATTATTTCAATTGCACTTTCTTCGATTATTCCAAAATTAGACAGCCCGAAAAATGCACATTTGGTTATTCCGACATTTATTATGCTGATGTCTAGCGTTATTACGATTATTTTTGCGATTCTTTCGACACGTCCAAAAGTTACTTCTGGTGTTTTTACAAGAGAAGACATCGAGAATAAAAAAATAAACTTACTGTTTTTTGGAAATTTCTATAAAATGCCTCTAGAAGAATACGATTGGGCAATGAACGAAATGATGAAAGACCGCGATTATTTATATTCAAATATGATCAAAGATTTATATTTTCTTGGATTAGTCCTGCAGCGAAAATACAATTTGCTTCGTATTGCCTACAATTTTTTCATGGTCGGAATTGTCATTACCGTTATCGCGTTTGTTATTGCATTTAAATCCATTTAAAAAAATAAAAAAATGAGCTCAATTAATTGAGCTCATCTAATAAATCCTGATAAGTAATTTTTTTCGCTGCCAGATTAGCGGTATTGTTAATCACTTTTACGCGAATCGCTCGCAAACCAGAAACGCCTTGAAGATCTTCAACTTCAAATTGTTCAATTGCAGGTTCTAATATTTTTTTATGCTGCAGATATTTGATGTATTTCAAATATTCAGTTTCTTCATTATTTTGCGAGTATACGATCGTAATTTTTTCCTTTTCTGTAATTCGCTCTTTAGTTCCTTTAATGTTCGATTTGTCAATACGTTTTTTTACGACTTCGTATCTCGCATTGTAAGTTCCGTCAACATCAAAACGTTTTTCATCCATTCTAAAACGAATGGAAAGCGGTGCACTGAAAACTAAAATCAATGAAGTCACGTCTAGTTCATAAGGAAGCGATTCTTTAAGCTGATGATGTTCTAGCTCCATTTCGCATAAAGTCTGCAATTGCCACAAGCGTAAGTTATGCAGGTACATTATATCAAAAGGTTTTGTTGGCGAAATTGAAGCTCCAATATATAAATTATGTTCAACACCATCCGTTTTAAAACGCTCGTAATAATGCGGATAAATTTGTTGCGCTTCCAGTTGTTTTCTGTCTAAAACCGAAGCTAATTTCTTGTTGATAATCGACATTGCATTATCAAATTTCTTTCTTTCCTGATAAAATAAACCTGTTTTTTCATCAAGGCTTTCAAAATACAATTCTTCTAATTTCTCGTTTTTCGCAGAACCTTTAGTGTTTTTTAAAATCGGATGAATTTCTTCTTCTATATAACGCTGAATATGTTGTTCTGTATCTGCTTTTAATGGAAATTCTAATTCATTTCTAAGCGATTCTAGTTCAAACTTTCGTTGTTCTAAAAGTACCAGATTTGCATTTGGTTTTTGATTATCAAAAATTTCTAAAAGCGTTGTAAGCTGATTTTTCAAATCTCTTTTAACGGTTTCATTTCTATGCTCAGAAGAACCTTTGATATCAATTTGACCGTATAACGGATATACATTTTTAAAAACAATTTCTTTAAAAATATAATCTTTTGTATGATTGATATTTTGAAAATAGTTTTGAGATTCTTTTCTGAATTTCCAATATACACTTGGGTGAATTGTGGTATATTCTCGCTGAATAATTGCCTCAATCTGGTGTTGCATATCAGTATTATAGCGGTCGATTGTGTCTGTCAAATACGGCAAAACCAATTCTAGTTTTGTTGCATTAACGCTATTCAATTCTCTAGGATTTTCTGAAACCAATTCAACTACGCCTAGTAAATGGCCGTCTTTTACAACAGGTGCAAAAACACAGCTTTGAATTCCTTGTCGTAATAAGTGTTCGCCCATTCTTTTGTTTGGCGATTCTTCAATGAATTTTTTGACATTCGAAATAACAAAAGGTTCGTTTTTGTCTAATAAGTTTTCAAATGAACATCCAAAAAAGGCATTTTTACAGTCTACTTCCTGTTCTTTTGAAAGCAAAAAACTTTGTAATTGATTATCAAATTTAACAGGCCTGATAAATTTCTCTTCTTCAGGATTATAGATAATGAAACCAACTTTTAAATTTGGTATTTTAAATATTGATCTAAAGATATTTGCAACAACTTCATCTTTTGCAACTGTTTTTGTATTAGGCTTTAATAAGTTACTTTTTAGTATCGAAATTGCGCTTTCTGTAGTAGCATCAAACAATGAAACAATTCCAAAACCTTTTAAAATCCAGCTTCCTTTAGGAAATTTAGATTTCCATAGTTCAATGTCACTATAATTATCAAGCAGTAAATCAATGTCATCTTGAGTCAAATGAACTGCATTTTCTGTTGGGATAATTTCCATAAAATCAGCATTGTACAAAATACGATAATGCTTTTCTATACCGCTTTCGTCCGGAATGTCATAGAAAAAGGGTTTGTTAAAATCGATATGCTGTTTGTAATAACTGCTTAAAATCAAGCAGCAGTTATTTACATAAAATTGGTGATCATCAAAATCACGAATTTCCATATAGAATTCATCTCCGGCGTTGCGCAGAATTTTTTTGAAACGGTCTGTATAATTAAAAGATATATTTTGAAAAGGAATCGTAACTGCTTTTATCTCATTCTGACTTAAAGCGGTTGGAAATAAATCGGCTAAAAGATTTTTAATTAAAGCCTCATTGTTTTTAATGACAGAATAATCCAGAATACCTGTTCTAAATTCTGGTAAATGTTCTATTTCTTTTAATAGGGCTTTGGCATAATTGGCACGGTAGTCAACGTTTGATGAAGCAATTTCCTCAAAAGATTCAATCAGCTTATGAAAGGAGATGATGGTTTGGAAAGGACTTTCGTTGTGTAATTGAATATCCATCAGATTTTTGTTTTTAGGCTACAAAATTAAGCATAAATTAAGAATCTTTCACGTTTTCTTATTTGTTTCGCTTATGGCAGGATAGATTTTTTCTTAGAAAAATAAGGGCTTTTGAAAGGCATTAATTATTTTAACTAAATATTAACATCAACAATAACGGAACGATCGTTCCGTTATTGTATCTTTGTACCATAATAATTGAATAATCAATAACTTAAAAACAAATAAAATGAAAAATTTAGAAAACAAGGTAGCTATCGTAACTGGAGGAAATAGCGGAATCGGGTACGCAGCTGCAGCTGAATTAAAAGCAAAAGGCGCAAACGTAATTGTAACAGGAAGAAATAAAGAAGCGTTGGCAAAAGCTGAAGCAGAATTAAATGTAACTGGAATTGTAGCAGATCAATCTGATTTAAAATCTATTGAGGCCTTAGTAGAAAAAGTTGCAGCTCAATATGGAAAAATTGATATTGTATTTTTAAATGCCGGAATCGCATCTTTCGCTCCAGTAGATTCAGCTTCAGAAGAGCATTATGACAGTATTATGAATGTCAATGTAAAAGGAGTTTATTTTACAGTTCAAAAATTATTGCCAATTTTAAATGATGGAGCTTCTATTATTTTTAATACTTCTGTTAATGCGCATTTAGGTATGCCAAATTCAAGTGTTTATGCAGCAAGCAAGGCGGCAGTTTTATCTTTAAACAAAGTTTTTGCTACAGAATTAGCGCCAAGAAAAATTAGAGTAAATGCCGTTTCTCCTGGCCCAGTTGAAACACCGCTTTATGGCAAATTAGGTTTAGAAAAAGCAGAAGTAGAAGGTTTTGGAGCACTTTTAGGAGAGAAAATTTTATTGAAGCGTTTTGCTCAGTCTTCAGAAATTGCTAAAACTGTTGGATTTCTTGCTTCAGACGATGCATCATTTATTACAGGTTCTGAAATTGTTGTCGATGGCGGACTTACTGTAAACGCTGTGGTTTAATTTTTTGCAAAAATTTAGGAACGATTGTTCCATATTTTTTATACTTTTGTAAAGGAATTTAAATTTAAGGTTATGGCTAGAACAAAAGAATTTAACGAAGAACAAGCTTTAGACAAGGCTGTCGAAATTTTTTGGCACAAAGGTTATAATGGCACTTCGGCTCAGGATTTGGTAACGCATTTAGGTTTGAGCCGTTCTAGTTTATATGATACTTTTGGTGATAAGCAAAAACTTTTTGTAAAAGCTTTAAATAAGTATCAAAACGATAATTATGTCAAGGTTAAAGAAATGCTTGACACGTCGACAAACATTAAAGAAACACTGACTGTTATTTTTAAATTGGCAGTTGTTGAAAGTCTGGAAGATCGCATTACGAAAGGATGTTTTATGGTTAATTCTGCAGTAGAACTTGCCATGCACGATGAAGAAATTGCTAAAATAGTTAGCGGTAATCAGAAAATTATGGAAGATGTGTTTTACACTGCTGTTAAAAAAGGGCAGGATGGAGGACAAATTTCAACCAAAAACGATGCCCGTGTACTTGCTAGATTTATTTTCAATACCTATTCTGGAATTAGAGTTTTGGCTCGTGCCGGTGAAAAAGACAAACAGGTTTACGATGATATTTTAAAAGCAATGTTTTCCTTATTTTAAGATTAGAAGACATGTAAAATAAAAAACGGCAATTACAATAATGTAGTTGCCGTTTTTTGTGTTTAAGTAAGTAATAGAAAATGAATAATGATTAGCTTTTTTCTTCCTTATTGAAATAAACTAAATAATAATACATTTGTTTTTCTTCATCCCAGCCTTTTTCAACAAATTTTTCTGCACTTTCAGGATTGATAAAATCCATTTTAATCTGAATGTGAGTATCCAGATTAATTACGTTTTTAATCGATTTTCTAGCGTCAGAAACTGCTGCGTTTGCAATTGGAAATGAGGTTACATCTTCGATGCTGTATTTTTCTCCTTTATCAACTTTATAATTTTTGAATTCAGGAATCAAGTCTGGATTATCTAATACTTCGTTCAAGAAATTTTGTTCTTCAAACTGATCATTTTTAGCGAAATAGTTCACAGATCGGTTCATAAACATAACTTCTTCTTTTTTGTCTTCTGCTGGCAAAACAACATCTTTTGCGAAGTTTTGACAAAATTTCAAGTATTTTTTGGTGATGAAGTTTTCATCTTCAAAGGCATCGACAGATAAAAAGTGCTCTAACCAGTAACGCGCGTCGTAACGATTACTGTCTACAGTTAAAATTTTATATCCTTCGTCTTTTTTATAATTAAAAATCAAACATCCTTTATCTAATTTGCTAAGGTTAATTCCCTGTTGCAAAATCATTTCAAGATTGCTGTCTTTTTCTTCAAACTGTAAAAAGTCTGCTTGCAATTCGCTTTTAAAAATTCCGATAGCGTCAACAACATTATTGTCAATGCTCAAATTTGTTAAATACGTTACATAGACTTCTCCGTTTTTAATATGCGGATGGTTTGATTGCTCGAATAAATGCGTAGTAATATTTTTAGAAACTTCTTGTAATCTGCTCGGATTATCAAAAATCTCAGTAGCATATTTAAACATGTCATTATAATCCAAATCAACTTCGTGTGCAAACTGATAATAGTTTTCTTCTTTCTCTCTAAAAGGTTTAAAAAAGTACTCTTTTATCAGAGGCACAATTTCGTCATTTAAGTTAAAAGGCTGTTCCGATAAAAAAATCGCTTCGTTTCTGCTTTTGTTCCCTACGCGGTGTATCGCAAGCGTCTCGATGTGGGTGTTGAATAAGTTGATCATTTTTTTGAGTTGCTGAGATTCTAAGTTTCTAAGATTCTAAGTTTTTTAAATAGGGTCTTTTAATTTTCTTATTAATGACGCTAACATTCTTTCGATCTCTCGACTGTCCTCATATAAAAGGTTAAATTCTTCTTCTTTTATGTATATAATGTTTTTTGCAATTTCAAGCTGAGTCTGCATTTCAAATATAGAACCTAGAGAAATATATAAAAACCGCAAAAAATCTTTATTACTTTCTCTACCAGATCCTTCTGCAATATTACTTGGAATAGAAACTGAACTCCGCCGTATTTGAGAAGTTAATCCAAACGTTTCTTCTTTTGGAAAAGTGCTTGTTGCTTTGTAAATTTTGGTAACTAAGGTAATGGATTTCTGCCAAACTAAGATTTTTCTAAAATGACTCATTATTTATTTTTAAATTAACTTCAAAAATAAGAAAAATCTTTCAATTAGAAAAACTTAGAAACTTAGCGTCTCAGAAACTTAGTAACTTAGCTTAATTCCAATTCTCCTCAAATCCGTAATCTTCGAAGCTGTCGTCGCCTTCGAACATGTCAAGATCTTCTTCGTCTAAGTCATCTTCAAATTCGCCGTAAATATCATCATGCATATCGGCTTCAAAGTTTTTTTCAATGGCTTCGTCTGGCATTTCTCCATGAGAAAATAGAGTTTCAGGATAAGGTGCTCCAGCAATTTGATCTTCAATAGCAGCCAATTCAACTAAGAAAGTCCACATATTAATGAAATCGTATACATAGATTATTTTAGTATTTTGCTCATCTAAGATAGAAGATAACGGATAATCAGCCATAGTTTTTTGTTCGCCAGGAACGTCTCCAGTATCAAAAAGCGGAATTTCATCTTCTTGATTCCAAGTTTCATCGCAGGTATAAAACGAAGCTACTTCCATCCCGTCAAAACCAAAAGCGTTGAAGATCGCATTGTGTAAATCTTCAAGAGTATCGTCTTCAAGAATTGCAATGTCTCTAAAAATATCTTCTTCGGCGTCTAGAATTACTCTAAATTTATAAACCATAATCTTTGTTTTAATGAAAGGTCAAAGGTAAAATATAAAAAACGAAATACGAATTAGGAATTACGATTTGTTGAAAAGATTTTTTTGTTTTAAGCTTTGAGTAGCTTGTCATTTCGAGGAACGAGAAATCACACATGCTGATCCACAAAGATTATCAACGCTACGTGGAGTTTCTAGTATGATTTCTCGTTCCTCGAAATGACAAACTTTACCTTACAGTCAATCTTTTTCGAATTTTATGATAATGCTTGTGGTAAGTACAATGACTAGGATAACTCCTGCTTGAAGTTATATTATTAAAGATTAAAGCAGTTATAAATAAAATCAAGACGCCGACTAAAACGGGCGATATAACATACATATAACCCAAATTTTTTATTTGACTTGAAGCGGTAACAGCAATAAGGGCAGTCGCACCTCCAGGCGGATGAAGTGTTTTGGTGATTTGCATGAATACAATAGAAAGAGAAACTGCCAATGGAGCGGCTATCCAAACAATATCAGGAACCAATTTATTTACGCTTACACCAATAAATGCGGAGATCAAATGACCGCCAATTAAATTTCGTGGCTGTGAAAACGGACTTTGAATTATGCCATAAATTAATACACTTGATGCTCCAAATGATCCAATTAAATAAACCATATCATTTCCTGAGAAATGTATAGATTCAAGATAAGCCAATATTCCGATTCCCACAAATGAGCCAATAAAAGACCAAAAATGTTCTTTAAAATCGATTAAGGTTTCCTTGTAAAGAATGTAACGTGTTTTTCGATAGCTTCGTCTGATTTTTTGAGTGGGCATAATAGTAATATGAATTTTTTTGCCAGAGATTTTACAGATTAAAAAATAATTGGAAATCTGTGTGAATAGCTGAATTTGTGGCTGTATAATTTATTTTGTCAAGCTTGGAGCGTAACTATATACAGTATAAGGATAAATTGTTTTTGCAGTATATTTAGAAATTAAGCAAACCACAAGTATTGGTAAAAACAAAGTATAATCGTTTGTTAAGCCACAAACTAAAAATATAGCTGTAAATGGTGCATGGATACTGGCACTCAAAACGGCAGCCATTCCGATGATCATAAAGTTAACCGGAATTACATTTACATGAAAAACCGAATTTAAAAATGAAGCCAATAATAATCCTAAAAAAGCACCGATAAAAAGACTGGGAGCAAAAACACCGCCATCACCTCCAGAAGCTAAAGTTATTGAAGTTACAATTGGTTTTAAAATCAAAATTCCAATAAAAGTGAATGCTAAAGTTATCGTTAATGGAATTTCAGCCGCATTTTCAAAAATCCCTTTTATAGCGTGATAACCTTCTCCGTAAAGTTGCGGAAAAATAAAAAGTGAAATACTTAAAACTGCAGATCCTATTATGATTTTATAATAATGCGTATTTATTTTTCCGAATTGAGATTTAAAAAATAATACACATCTCGTTAAGTAAACTGAATTCATTCCTGCCAAAATTCCTAAAAGAATAAAATAGGGAATCGCTTTTAAATGCCAAGTGGTAATCGAAACTACGAATAGGGGTTCTTCTTTTAAAATAGAAAGCAATCCAAAAGCAATTGAAACTGCAATGATATTAGATGTAATAAAAGCTCGAGTCACTTTTCGTGAAATAACTTCTAGAGCAAATAAAATTCCGGCAATTGGGCTGCTGAAAAGTGCTGTAACACCCGCCGCAACTCCTGCACAGATTAGTTCTGTTTTGTACTGACGAAATACATTTTCTTTTTGCTGTGCAACTGATCCAATTGTAGCTGTGGCAACAACCGTAGAAACTTCTATTCCTGTTGACCCTCCAAAAATAACGGTTAATAATCCGTTTATAAAGTGAGATGGAATCTTATAAGATGGAAGATTTTTCGTTTTTGATTGTGTGCTTTCAAATACTTCTTTGATTCCTTTGTTTTCTTTTTTCTTAAAGAGATATTGTCTCAGAAAGTAAATTACAGATAATCCAAAAACTGGAAAAATAACATAATAAAGCGGATGAATTGTCACTTCATTATAGAAGATTTCTTCATAATATTCGGTTATTTTTTTAAGTGAAATTCCTAAAAAAGCAGATAAAAAACCAATTAAAATGGAAACAATAACTAATTTTCTGAACTTAATAAATTGGTGATTTTTTTTGATTTGCGCCGTTTTGTTCATCAGAAGTAAATTTGAATTCGCATTTTATATGCGGATTACAAAATTAAGCATCAAAATTGATTTTATGTAGTAAATAATTCTTTTAGTGTGTTAAAACCGATGTCAATAAGAAAATTCGTTCAGTATGTTTTGCTTGAATAGCTTTTAATTAGGTTCAAAGGTTTAAAGCTGCAAAGGGGTAAAGTTTTTCTCATTTCTGTCATTGCGACGAAGGAGAAATCACACTAGTTAATCGAAAAAGATTGGTAATATACCTTGCGGAATTTCGCAGGTGATTTCTCTTTCGTCGAAATGACAAATTGAACGTGTTATTCATAAATGAAAAAATGAAAAAATAAAACCTATGAACCTTTGTAGCTTTGAGCCTTTGAACCTCTCATTATTTACCTCTCATAAAACTCAATTGGCAGCTCATCCGGATCAGCAATAAATGTAAAACGTTTTTCAGTCGTTTCATCAATTCGAATTGGTTCTGATTCTATGTTTTTTGTATTTAAAAAAGCGATAGTTTCTTCTAAATTAATTACTTCAAAAGCCAGATGTCTTAAGCCAACCGCTTCTGGTCGAGAAGGTCGTTTTGGCGGATTTGGGAATGAGAATAATTCAACAACATATGTGCCGTTTAAAGCCAAATCTAATTTATAGGATTGTCGTTCTTCACGATAAATTTCTCTAATAACAGTTAATCCTAAAACTTCTGTATAAAATGTTTTAGATTTTTGATAATCAGAGCATAAAATGGCAATATGATGAACTTTATTTAAGGTAAGCATTATGTATTTGGTTCAGATTCTTGATTTAATTTTCTAATTATTTTGGCCGGATTTCCAACGGCTAATGAATTGTCTGGAATATCTTTTGTAACTACAGATCCGGCACCAATAACGCAGCCTTTTCCGATAGTTATGCCTGGGCAAATTACAGAATTTCCGCCAATCCAGCAATCGTCTCCAATAGAAATTGGCAATGCATTTTCTAGAGATTTTCTCAATTCAGCGTTAAGCGGATGAGTTGCAGTATAGATTTGAACATTTGGGGCAAAAAACACATTCGATCCAATATTTACCGGAGCGCAGTCTAAAACTACGCAATTGACATTAAAATAAACATTGTCACCACAAGTAATATTGTAACCATAATCACAGTGAAAAGGCGGTTCAATATAGAAACCCGCACCAGTATTCGGAATTAATTCGGCTAAAATTTCTTTGGCTTTTTTTGTTAAACGATATTCGGTTACGTTTAATCTATGCAGCAAGTTTTTCGCTTTTCGGCGTTCTTTTGCCAGAATAGGATCTAATGCATTGTAATATTCACCCGAAATCATTTTCTCCTTTTCAGTTTTCATAAATTTGAAATGTTTTTTTAAATGAATTTTTTCAAAATTACAATTTGACCTAAATGATAAACATCATGCTGAATAATTCCGTGGATATGTTCGTAGAACGTGTGGCCATTATTAACATATATTTTGTCTAAATCGGCGTCATCAAAATCCTCAAAAAAGGCATTCCATAATTCTTGCGACTTTGCCAGATTTTGAATCGATTGCTCCCATGCAGCTTCAGAAGAATCTAAAACAGGTACAAAATAATTATGGTCAGGAGTTAGGACTGTTTCTCCTTGAACACGCCTCAAAATATTCCTTCTCCATTGTATTAAATGGTTGACAATTTCCCAAATCGTATTTAAGTTAGGATTTACTTTTCTGTAAGCCTGCGCCGCAGTTACATTTTCTAAAGTGTGGGCCAAAGTAACTTCCAGCCACGGATTCCCATTATAAATGGATTGATATAAATTCGAAATTCTTTTGCTTTCTGACATAATTGATAGTTTTAGAAACTTAAAAGCTAAGATACAAATAAGTATTTTACAACTCATCCTTGAATTTCTACAATTGGGTTATTTAATATTTTTTAACTTAGTCTCTTAAAATACATTTGCTTCATCAAAATAACAAACCATGAAAACCAAATTATTTTTTACAATCGCCTTTTTATTTATAACAACATTTTTTTTCGCTCAAAACACTATTTCAGGAAAAGTGCTCGACGAGAAGGGTAAACCAGTTCCTGGAGCAAATATTTATATTGATGGAACTTACGACGGAGCAACAAGTTCTGAAACGGGAGATTTTTCATTTGAAACAACTGCGACTGGGAATCAGTTTATAATAGTGAGTTTTTTACTTTATGAAACATTCAAAAAAGAAATTGATGTTACTAATTTTAAAGATCAAACCGTTAAGCTGAGAGAAAATGTAAATGCGCTTGATGCCGTTGTCATTACTGCCGGAACATTAGAATCTGGAGACAAAGCACGTGTTTCAGTTTTAAAACCTTTAGATATTGTAACAACAGCTGGTTCTGCAGGAAATATTATAGCCGCACTGCAGACTTTACCGGGAACTCAAACTGTTGGAGAAGATGGGCGTTTGTTTGTTCGTGGAGGAGAAGCCAGCGAAACGCAAACTTTTGTTGACGGACTTCGCGTTGCACAGCCATACGGAGCGACAACTAATAATTTGCCAACCCGAAGCAGATTTTCACCTTTCTTATTTAGCGGAATTGCCTTTTCTACTGGAGGATATTCAGCAGAATATGGCGAAGCTTTATCTAGTGTTTTGTTGTTGAATACGCAAGATGAGCCAGATCAAAATAAAACAGATATTGCCTTAATGACGGTTGGTTTAGGAGTTGGAAATACTCAAAAATGGGAAAAAAGCTCTTTTAGTATTAATACAAATTATATTAATCTTGCCCCTTATCAGGCAGTTATTCCACAAAATGTAGATTGGAATAATCCTTATCAATCTTTAGGTGGTGAAGCGGTTTACCGTTATCATTTTGAAAGAGGAATTTTTAAATTGTACGCGGCATTTGATTCTGAGAAATTTGATTTAAATCAAAAAAATATAAATTTTGCTGATCCGGTAAGAACGGACTTAAACAATAATAACTTTTATTTGAATGCCTCTTACAAAGGAGATTTTGGAACTGGATGGCAGCTAACATCAGGAATAAGTTATGGTTACAGCAAAAACAAAATCACATACGATATAAACGATGTGGACAGCAATGAAAATGCTGCACAGTTAAAATTGAAGTTGAGAAAAAGCTTCTCAAACCATTTTAAATTATCTTTTGGAGGGGACTATTTCATTACCAAATTCAATGAAAATTTTGATGATAATGCCTCAATTCAAGTTTCAAATGGCTACAACTCTAATATTGCTGCATTTTATACAGAAGGAGATATTTTATTTTCGAAAAATCTAGCGTTAAAAGTAGGTTTGCGACTTTCTAATAATAGTTTGTTAGATGAAACTAATATTGCGCCAAGAGCTTCAATTGCTTACAAAGTTTCAAAAAGCAGTCAATTTTCATTTGCTTATGGAGATTTTACACAAACGCCTGTTGTTGATTATATTAAATATTCAAAATACCATCAATTTGAAAGCGAAAAAGCACAGCATTATATTTTAAACTATCAATTTTCAAAACCAGGACAAACTTTTAGAGCCGAAGCTTATTACAAAGATTACAGCAATTTAGTGCAGTATGACACAAAAGATATTGGGTATAACTCGGTTTTCAATAATAACGGTTCGGGATATGCAAAAGGTTTAGATTTATTTTGGAGAGACAGCAATTTGTATAAAAACTTAGAATATTGGATTTCATATTCTTATATCGATTCTGAAAGACAATACAAGAATTTTCCAAACATGGCAACACCAAGTTTTATTGCCAATCACAGTTTGTCAATTGTAACTAAATATTTCATCACAGATTGGAAATCGCAAATTGGCTTCACGAACAGTTACAGTTCAGGCCGTCCATACAATGATCCGAACCAGACACAATTCATGAACGGAAAAACAAAATCGTACAACAGTTTGAGTTTTAACTGGGCATATTTACTGACAACACAAAAAATCTTGTATTTCTCAGTTTCAAATGTATTAGGAAGCCAAAACGTTTTTGGTTATGATTACGCAAAATTACCAGATCCGAACGGAGTTTATCAAAGACAAGCCGTGACCCCAACAGCAGACCGATTCTTCTTCGTAGGGTTCTTCTGGACGATCAGCAAGAATAAGAATGATAATCAGTTGAAAAATCTTTAAAAAAGGGGCAAAGGTTCAGAGTGGAAAAGAGGCAAAGGTTTTCTGTAGAGTTGCACTGCAGCGAATCTTCTCGAAAGTTCAAAGATTTTATGTTTTAATAAAGAAAATCAAAAATTAATATTACAAAAAACCTTTGCCTCTTTTCCACTGTGAATCTTTGAACCTGAGAAAAAACAATTCAGTAACCAAATTCGACAACTCAGTATCATTTAATTTTAAAACAGTAAAATCCAACATACTTTTGAAGTATAATTAGAAATAACAATAACAATAACAATAACAATAACAATAACAAAGAGTTTTAATCATCAAAAAAAAACTTAGAATCTTAAAACCTTAATAACTTAAAAAACAAGAAATCATGACCAAAATTATTACAGTAATCACGTTATTTATCTGCAGTTTATTATCTGCACAAACACAATTTGAACAAGGAATGGGAAAAGCTTTTGGGCTTTGGAAAGAAGGAAAAAATGCTGAAGCATCTGCAATGTTCGAAAGAATTGCAGCAGCAGAAAAAACAAGTTATTTGCCAAATTATTATGTAGCTTTAATTAATACTACATCTGCGTTTAGTGAAAAAGATAAAACAAAAATCGATTTATTGCTGACAAAAGCACAAGACGCATTGGATATCGAATTTATAAAAGACCAAAACAATGCTGAACTTTATGCTCTTCAAGCTTTAATTTACACAGCTTGGGTAGTAGCTGATCCGATGACAAACGGAATGAAATATTCGGCTAAAGTGATGGAAGCTTACGCAAAAGGAAAAGCAATAGATCCAAATAATCCAAGAATCGTTTTTGGCGAAGCTGATTATCAGATTGGAGGAGCAAAATGGTCAGGTGTTGACACAAAAC
Organism: Flavobacterium sp. MR2016-29; assembly: GCF_015350695.1. Lineage (NCBI taxonomy): Bacteria > Pseudomonadati > Bacteroidota > Flavobacteriia > Flavobacteriales > Flavobacteriaceae > Flavobacterium > Flavobacterium sp. MR2016-29. Next base: position 125,088 of record NZ_JADKPU010000005.1, on the reverse strand, counting down.
CATTATGTGTACAAGTTGATAAAGCTGTTGAACTTTTTGCTACTTTTAAACCGGCAACACCTTTTTCTCCAAAATGGGGATTAGACAGAGCCTTGGAAACTCAAAAAAATTGTAAAAATTAATTAATAAGTATATCAATATTATGAAGGATCATAGAACATCTTATAGAAACTTAAAAAGCGGAACAATCGTTTCATTAAAGATTTCTATGGTCTTTACAGTAATATTTATAACTTTTTTGGGAGAAGATTTAAATGTTCGAAACGTTCTTATTACTTTCTTTATAAGTTGTCTTTATTCTTTCGGATTAGGTTTTGGTAATGGTTTTTTAAACCTTCTTTTAGATCGAAAATGGGATTGGCTTGAGCAGACAAACCTCAGGGTATATTACGGAATTCTGGTAACTATTTTGTACACAGTTCCGGTAGTTTTAGGAATAAACTACTATATTTTTATGGTTCTGCAAGACATGACTTTAAAGGAGTTTTTTGGAGAAAGAATGCTTTGGGTACATCTTTTTTATATTATTCTCTCATTAGGAGTTTCGATTTTTATGCAAGCCAGAAGTTTCATGATTAAATGGAAACAGGCATCAAAATTTGAAATAACGCAGCAAAAGATTATCGCAGGAACAGCGAGTGCAAAATTCGAAAGTTTAAAAAATCAGATCGATCCGCATTTTCTTTTTAACAGCTTAAATGTTTTAAGTTCTCTAATCGAAGAAAATCCAGATAATGCGCAGCGATTTACAACTTCTTTATCTAAAATTTATCGTTACGTTTTAGAGCAAAAAGACAAAGAATTGGTTTCTGTCGAAGATGAATTGTCATTTGCAAAAACTTATATGAATTTGCTGAAAATGCGATTTGAAAACAGTTTGTTTTACGAATTGCCTACAGCAGATATAAATCCAGACGCAAAAGTAGTTCCGTTGTCATTACAGCTTTTGCTCGAAAACACAGTAAAGCATAATGTGGTAAGCGAGCAGAAACCATTGCATATTCGGATTTTTATTGATGGAGATTATTTAGCAATTCAAAACGATTTTCAAAAGAAAGAAGTATTGCAGGACAGGCAAGGAGTTGGGCTTCAAAATATCATAAACCGATACGGAATTATAACCAACAGGAAGGTGATAATCGAACAAAACGAAGAAAATTTTACGGTTAAGATTCCGATTTTAACAAAACAAATTACAGTTATGGAAACAAATGCAGATTACAGCGATGAGAATAAAGCCTATTTCAGAGCTAAAAAAAGAGTAGAAGAACTAAAAGGATTTTATGGAAATGTAATTTCATATTGTTGTGTGATTCCGTTTCTGATTTTTATAAATTTGAGATATTCTCCTGGATTTCAATGGTTTTGGTTCTCGGCTTTAGGATGGGGATTTGGAGTAGTAATGCATGCTTTTAAAGTTTTTGGTTACAGCTCAGATTGGGAAGAACGAAAAATCAGAGAGATTCTCGAAAAAGAAAATAACAAGCAAACTTGGAAATAATCATGGAACCCGATTATACTGAAAGAGAACGTTATTATCAGGCCCAGAAAAGAGTAAAAGAAATTAAAGGATTTTATGAACATTTAATGGTTTTTATTCTTGTAAGTATTATTCTAATTGGTATAAATCTTATCACTTCGCCAGAATATTTTTGGTTTGTCTGGTGCTTGCTGGGTTGGGGAATTGGGGTGGTTTTTCACGGATTGAAAGCTTTTAGAATTTCACCATCTTTTAGCAAAGAATGGGAAGAACGTAAAATCAGAGAGATTATAGAAAAAGAAAAGAATAAGAAAACTTGGAAATAATCATGGAAACAAATTGTAATATTGATCGAGAAAAATTTGAGTTTCAAGAGATTTTTAGCAAAAAGATGTTTAAGCTTAAATCCTTTTATGTACATGCATTTATTTACGTCATTGGATTACTAATTTATGTACTGAAAGACTATTATGGAGTTCCGTTTAATTTTTTTCCAATACGATGTATAAATTCTGTAGTAATGGTAATTTGGACAAGTGTATTTTTAGTGTCCGCAATTGATTTATTTGCTTCTTATAAAATCTTCGACGAAGAATGGGAAGAACGAAAAATGAAAAGTCTTTTAGATAAAAAAACAAAAACACAAAAATGGGAGTAATAATGGAAATAAATTATAACGAAGAAGATAGATATTACTTGGCAAAAAAGAAAGTCGAGAATATAAAAGGATTTTACGGAAATCTAACATCATTTATTTGCGTAAATATCTTATTGATTTTTATCAATTTATACACAACACCTAATCATTTATGGTTTTATTGGCCATTAATGTGGTGGGGAGTAGGAGTAGTTTTTCACGGATTGAAGGTTTTTGAAATATTTCCGGTTCTTGGAAAAGGCTGGGAGGAAAGAAAAATCAAAGAGCTGATGGAGAAAGAAGAAGAGAACAAAAACAAATGGCAATAATTTAAATCATAAAAAATGGGACGTTATAGAAGACGCATGTACGAAGAGTACGGACAAGAATTTACCAACGACGAAAGCTTTAATATAGCTTACAGAAAAGTAAAAAAAATAAAAGGTTTTTACTCGCATTTAAAAGTATATATTATCGTTAATTTGATCATTATTGTGTCAAATTTAAGCAGAGATTTTTCTATGATAAAATTTAATGATAATGGATTATTTGATTGGAATACCTATTCTACTGCTTTTTATTGGGGGATTGCGTTGCTTATTCATGCCTTTTCAGTGTTTGGACCTGATATCTTTTTTAATAGAGATTGGGAGCAAAAGAAAATTCAGGAATACATGAACAAACAGTCATCAAATAACAATAAATGGGAGTAATTTTAAATTAAATTTTTTAAATTTTTCAGCCAAATCAATGACCACATTAATTATAGAAGACGAAAAACCGGCAGCAAGATTATTACAGCGAAAGCTCGAGAAGTTAGATATTGCCGTAGAAACCATGCTGCATTCTGTAGAAGAATCTGTAGAATGGTTTACCAACAACCAACATCCAGATTTGATTTTTTTAGATATTCAGCTGTCTGACGGTTTGTCGTTTGAAATTTTTGAAAAAATAGATATTAAAAGCGCAATCATTTTTACAACTGCATATGATGAATATGCGTTAAAAGCTTTTAAATTGAATAGTATAGATTATCTCCTAAAACCAATTGACGAAGATGATTTAGAAATTGCTGTCGCTAAATTCAAAACACGTTTGCCAAAAGCAGAATCAGAAACGCAAAACCTGCAGCTTGATTTTGAACAGATACGCAGAATGCTGTCTAATCCTTTTGAGAAGAATTACAAAAAGCGATTCACGGTTAAAATCGGGCAGCATTTAAAAGTAATTACTACTGACGAAATCGAATGTTTTTTTAGTGAAAACAAAGGAACGTATATTCATACTTTCGATAATCGAAATTACTTGATCGACTCGACTTTGGAGATTTTAGAGCAAGAATTAGATATGAAAAATTTCTTTCGCGTAAGCAGAAAATTTATTGTACCGCTTCCGGCCATAAAAGAAATTCAGGTATACACCAATTCTCGCCTTAAAGTAATTTTACCTACTTATAAAGAAGATGAGGTAATTGTAAGCCGCGAAAAAGTACAAGATTTTAAGAGTTGGCTGGGCTAGTTTTTCTAGCCTCCAAAATCATATAAAACTGAATTCCGAATAGGATCGAAGCCAAAACTAAATGTATAGCCTGACTTCCTATTGGAAAATCAAAATAAGCCATTGCTATTCCGGTTGCAATTTCAATCGCGATTATAGAGAGTACCCATTTTTGTTTAGAGAAACCCAAGCCTAATTTGGTATTTCTTACATACAAATACAAATTCACAAATAAGATTAATATGGAGAAAGAGCGATGAACATAAAATGTAATAGAAGGGTTTTGCAGCCAAAGTATGCTTGCTGTTAATCCATTTTTTACTTGCTCATCTACAAACTGACGCACTTGCGTTCCTATTGCTACTTGAATTAACGTTAATAGCAAGGCAAATAAAAGTACATTTCTGAAGTTAGAATTATATTTTACCACAGCTAATTTTGGTCGAGCCAATTGAATGATGTACAGAATTACTGCAACAATTACCAAAGCCATAACCATGTGAACCGTTATTTTAATTGGATTTAACACAGAATAAACCACTTTTGCTCCTAGCCAAGCCTGAAATCCCATCATAAAAACAACCAGCCAAGACAGTAAGGTAATTTTTTTGTTTTGTTTCCAAAATCTAAAGGAAGCAACTGCCATAAAAAAGCACGCTATTCCGGCTAAGGCTCCAAACAATCTGTTGATGTATTCAATCCAAGTATGAATCGGATTAAAAAGTGCGTAGTCGTGTTTGGTATATTTTTCCCAGTGTGAAGCATCAAAAGTAGTTTGTGTTGTAAAATTATCTTTTGCAACTAATAAAGTTTCATCTTTAATAATTACCTGACCTTTTTCAAATGCACGATTTGGTGTCCAGGTTAATTCTTGTAAATCAGTTGGCGGAATATAATAGCCAAAACATTTTGGCCAATCCGGACAACCCATTCCAGAGCCGGTCATACGGACTAACGCCCCGGCAACAATTACTAAATAAACTAAAACCAATGCTGTTTTTGCGATTGTAGGGAAGTGCTTTTTCATTCTTTTTTTTAGTTGCAAAGTTTCAAAGTTGCAGAGGTTCAGAGTTTTGAACTTGATTTGAAACATTAATATTTTAATAATAAAAAAATCTTTGCTGTTTTATGAGTTTATTACTTTGAAACTTTTTTTAAACCTAATTTTTCTGCTCTTTTTAGAATAAAATCGTAAGCCGCTTGATATTCGTTAGGAATATCGCCTTCTAAAATAGCTTCTTTTACCGCTTCTTTTAAAACCCCAATCTCTCGCGAAGGCTTTAAATCGAACATTTCCATAATTTCTTCTCCAGATATTGGCGGTTGAAAATTACGAACATGATCTCTTTCTTCAACTTCAACAATTTTCTTGCGGACGATTTCAAAATTTTTATGGTATTTTTTAAATTTTGATGGATTTTTGGTCGTAATATCAGCTTCGCACAATGTCATTAAATCTTCTACATCTTCACCAGCATCAAAAACCAAACGGCGAACCGCGCTGTCTGTTACGATATCTTGTGCTAAAACAATTGGGCGTGAACTCATAATTACCATCTTTTGCACAAATTTCATTTTGTGATTCAACGGCATATGCAGACGCTCGAATATTTTTTTAGCCATTTTACCGCCTAAAAATTCATGTCCGTGAAAAGTCCAGCCTTGTTTTTTGTTGAAACGTTTTGTTGGCGCTTTCCCAATATCGTGCAATAAAGCAGACCATCGCAACCAAACATCATCTGTATTTGGACAAATATTATCGACAACTTCTAAAGTGTGATAAAAGTTATTTTTATGGGTATGGCCTTCAATTTCTTCAACCTGATTTAAGGCAGTTAATTCAGGAAGAATAATATCTAAAAGTCCAGTTTGATATAAAAGCAAAAATCCGATAGAGGGTTTAGCTGTCGAAAGAATTTTATTTAATTCATCGACAATACGCTCTCCAGAAATAATTTTGATTCTCTCCGCGTTCTTAGTAATCGCATCAAGGGATTTTTTTTCGATTTCAAAACCCAATTGATTAGCAAAACGAATTGCACGAAGCATTCGCAATGGATCATCAGAATAAGTAATATCCGGATCCAAAGGCGTTTTTATTGTTTTATTTTCTAAATCTGTCAAACCATTAAAAGGATCAGAAAGATCTCCAAAAGTTTTTTCATTTAATGATAAAGCCAATGCATTAATGGTAAAATCACGACGGTTTTGGTCATCTTCTAAAGTTCCGTTCTCCACAACTGGATTTCGGCTGTCAAAATGATACGATTCTTTTCGAGCTCCAACAAATTCAATATCAGTATCTTCAAAGCGCAGCATTGCTGTTCCGTACGTTTTAAAAACCTGTACTTTTGGCTTTTTTGGAAGGAATTCTGATACTTTAAGTGCTAATTCAATTCCGCTTCCAACTGCAACAACATCAATGTCTTTTTTAGACCCTCGATTTAAAAGTAAATCACGAACAAATCCGCCAATAACGTAACTGTCAACGTTTAGTTCTTGAGATGCTTTCGAAATTACTCCGAAGATTTTATGTTGTAAAGCTGTTTTGTAGTTTGTTTGTATAGCCACGAATTTACTAATTTTTAAATGACAGTTCTATTCTTGAAGAGAATAAAACGTGTGCAAATTTACAACATAGAAAATGCCTTTTATAATGTATCGTTCACTTTTTTGACTAAATTCATAGTTTAAGCAGTCAAATTTTATAAAATGAGAAAAGGTTGCCATTAATTTCATGAATTAACACGAATTGAAATTTATATTACAGAGTAAAAATTAGTATAATTTGTGGCGAAAAAAACATTTATACATCTATAAAACAAATCAATTGCAATGATATATTTTTAGAAATTCAATTTGTATTTTTGAATTCTATAAAAACGCACAAATGAAAATTGTTATATCTCCCGCGAAGTCTTTAAATTTTGAAAAAGAATTACCAACAACTCAATATACTGAACCTTCTTTTTTAAAAGAAGCGCGTCTTGTTCATAAAGTTTTAAAACCTAAAAAACCGGGTGAATTGTCTGAATTAATGTCAATTTCAGACAAATTAGCTGATTTAAATTGGGATCGAAATCAAAAATGGAAAACTCCTTTTTCAGCAGAAAATGCACGACCGGCAGTTTATACTTTTGATGGAGATGTTTATACAGGATTAGATGCGTATTCAATTCCGTTAGAAAAATTAGATGCGCTACAAAGCAAACTCCGAATTTTATCTGGACTTTACGGTGTTTTAAAACCGTTAGATCTAATGCAGGCCTACCGTTTAGAAATGGGAACGAAATTGCCCGTTGGAGAATACAAAAATCTGCATGAGTTTTGGAAACCTATTGTGACAAAAGCTCTAAATAAAGAATTGAAAAAAGGAGAATTATTTGTGAATTTGGCAAGTAACGAATATTTTTCAGCTGTTGATGCAAAAGCATTAAAAGTTCCGATTATTACTCCAGATTTTAAAGACTATAAAGACGGAAAACTAAAAATGATCAGTTTCTTTGCCAAGAAGGCGAGAGGTATGATGGTGCGTTATATTATCGATACAAATGCCGAAACAGTTGAAGACTTAAAAGGTTTTAATTATGAAGGTTATCAGTTTGATTCGAATCTTTCTAAGGGAAATCATTTGGTTTTTACACGTTAGAACTGCAAAGGTTCAGAGTAACAAAGGTTCAAAAGCTGCAAAGGTTTAAGAGCTAGACTCGGGAAATATTTTAGAAAGGGTTTAATCTTTTCCAATTTGAAGATATCATAATAAAAAGCCGAGTTAAATTATTAACTCGGCTTTCGTATTATAAATCAATTATTATTAATGCATTGCATCAGCAGGATTAATCTTGTTTTTGCCTCTTTTAATAAAAAGGATAATTGGAATACAACATAAGAACATTATTCCTAAATACATGAAAATATCCATGTATGACATTACGGTACTTTGTTTTAGAACGGCATAATCTATAGCTTGATAGGCTTTTTTAAGCGCAATATCGGCGCTGTATCCTTTTGCCATAAAAGCGCGCTGCATTCCTGCAAGACGTTGTTGAACATCATATTTTGCAGGATCTAAATTCGTTAATAAATTTACTCGGTGTTCTTGACTTAAACGAGTGATAAAAGTGGTAATGATCGCAATACCAAATGATCCTCCTAATTGTCTCATCATACCTGTAAACGCAGCTCCTTCACCAATATGTTTTCCTTTTAATGTTGAAAGAGAAAGAGTTGTAATAGGTACAAAAAGTAATCCTAAACCAATCCCTCTTAAAATTAAAGGCCAGAATAAATGTTCAACTCCAGTGTCAGGTGTAAGCCTGTTGTGCATCATGAAAGTAAAGAAGAAGAAAATTAAAAATCCAATTCCTACCATATAAGCTTGAGGCACACCTTTTTGAATCATATTACCAACAATTGGCATCATAAAAGCTGTTGTAATCGAACCTGGAATCAACAGTAAACCTGCGTCAGTTGCTGTCCATCCTAAAATAGACTGCGTATAAATCGGGATAATTAATGTTGATCCGTATAAACCGAAACCAAGTATAAAACACATGACAGTTCCGATTCTTAAGTTTCCATCTTTTAAAACACTTAAATTTACAATTGGATGTTTATAAGTGAGCTCTCGCCAGATAAACAATATCAATCCTAGTATAGTAACAACACTCAAAGTTATGATGGTTGTGTCGTTAAACCAATCGTCTTGCTGACCGTGTTCTAATACGAATTGCAAAGATCCAATAAATGAGGCCAATAAAATAATTCCCCACCAGTCAACCTGATTTGCTTTTAATTTTTCTCCATATTTTGGACTTCTAACGAAAGTAATTGCCAAAATAGTAGCGATAATTCCTAATGGAATATTAATATAAAATATATAAGGCCAAGAGTAATGATCTACTAAATATCCTCCCAAAGGCGGACCAAGTGTAGGACCAACAATTACTCCCATACCGTAAATAGCTTGCGCCATACCACGTTTTGCTACAGGATAACTTTCGGTAATAATAGTCTGGGCAGTAACCAGCAAAGCTCCCCCTCCCATACCTTGTACGAACCTAAAAGCTACTAGTTCCCATATATTACTGGCATTTCCACACAGAAAAGAACAGACGGTAAAAATTATGATAGAAGCCACAAAATAATTACGTCTCCCAAATTGCTGTGACAGCCAGCTCGTCATCGGAATTACGATAACATTCGCAATTGCGTATGCTGTAATTACCCAAGCCACATCAGTCAAGGTAGCACCAAGGCTTCCTCGCATGTCTGTTAGCGCTACGTTTACGATCGTGGTATCAACGATTTCCAGCAGTGCACAAAGTACTGCGGTAATCGTAATAATGACACGTCTGTAACCGTATTCTACTAAATCGTCTTCTCCTTGTACTGCTGTCATTTTATTTTAAATGTACGTCTACATCAACATTCATTCCTGGTCTCAATAATTTTACTTTCTCAGGATCATTTGTTGGGTCTAAACTAATTTTTACTGGCAATCTTTGAATTGTTTTTACGAAGTTACCTGTTGCATTATCAGGAGGCAATAAAGAAAAACGAGATCCTGTAGCAGGTGAGAATGAAGTTACAATTCCTTTAAACTCATAATTAGGATAAGCATCAACTTTTAAACTAACTTTTTGTCCCACAATCATTTTGTTTAATTGTGTTTCTTTGAAGTTAGCTACAACCCAAGCTTCATTATTATTAATAATATAAAATAAAGATTGTCCTGGCTGTACCAATTGTCCTGGCTGAATGTCAACTTTAGAAACCTGTCCGTCAATTGCAGCAGTTACAACAGTATAAGTAAGGTTTAATTTTGCAACATCCAACATCGTTTTAGCTCTTTTAATGTTTGCTGCAGCAACCTCAGTTTGTTTGTCAGAAACTTTAGATTTTGACTGAATTACAGATTTTTGGTACGAACTTGCTCTTTGCTGTTGTTCTAAAACACGTACTTGGTTTTCTGCTTCGTCTTTTGCAGTCTGAGCTTGTTCAAATTGTTGTTTTGTAATGGTATGAGTTTTATACAAATTATTGTAACGGTTGAAATCATTCGTAAGCTGTCTCAATCTAATTTTTGCACTTTCGATAGAACCACCGGCAGATTTCATATTCGCATCAGAAACGGAGATGCTTGCATAAGCACTTCCAATATCAGCTTTTGCAGCTTCGTATTGACCTTCAGCACCTAGTAATGCAGCATTAGCTTCATCAATTTTCAATTGATAATCTCTCTTGTCGATAGTAAATAAAGTATCTCCTTTTTTTACAAAATCATTATCTTTTACATACACTTTGCTGATGTATCCAGATACTCTAGGAATAATTGGATTCATTTTTTTCTCAATTTGAGCATCATCAGTTTCTTCGTGTGCTAACGAGTGCATGTATTTTGTTATTCCGTAAGTTCCGCCCACCAAAATCAATACGGTTAGTATAATGATGAATTTAGTATTTGTTTTTTTCTTTTCCATGAGAGCTATCGATTATATTTTAGAAAGATTGAATGATTGAGATAATTGTCCTGATACTGAAAGTAATTCGTAATATTTTTGAATAATAGTTGCTTTAGACAAAGCTGTATTTATTTTGGCATTCAGATGTTCTACATCCGCTTCAACTAGGTCATTTGTATCTGATAAGCCATTGTCAAATTTATCTTTTACAAGTCTGTAGTTTTCTGCAGCTTGAAGAAGTGCTTCATCATAAACAACACTTTGATTAATAGCCAAGTCATAATCTTCTATAGATTTCTGAACTTCCACTTTAATACGATCTGTCATTACAGCTTCTGTGCTTTTTACTTCTAAAGCTCTGCTTTCAGCAGCTTTTACATTGGCGCTGTTTTTTAGAATTCCTGATAAATCATAAGATAAACCAATTCCAAAATTCATTGCATATTTAACAGTGATAAAATCTTTAAGATCCAAAGCTGTATAACCGCCTAATAATGCAAGCGAAGGATAATATCCTGATTTTGCAATCTTAATGTTGGCTTCGCTGGCTTTTTGCTGGAAACGAATTGCTTCTAAATCTTTTCTGTTCTCAAGTGCCAATGCATCAGATGTTGGCGCATTGCTTGTTTTTAAATTAAAGAAGTCAGCTTCATTAATCTGAAGTTTTACACTCGGATCTAATTTTAATAGCGTTGTCAGGTAAAAGTTGATGTTATTGATGTTGTTATTTGCTTCATCAATTGATAATTGCGTTTTTGAAACTAATAACTGTGATTTCAATAAATCATTTCTCGGAATGATTCCGTTTTTCTCCAATTCCGTAAAATCAGTTACACGCTGTTTTGCTTGTTTTTGATTTTCGTTTAAAAGATCTAATGTTTTTTGTGCTTTGTATAATGCAGTGTAATAGGTGATTACGCGTAAAGCAACATCTTCTTTGGTTTTTGCAGCATAAGAACTTTCCGCTTCGTATAAATTATCAGAAGCGATGATGCTGTTTTTAATTTTAAAACCTGAAAATATAGGCAAGCTAAGATTAGCCATTCCAAGCATCGCCTGATCTGGAGATGCCATAGGTTCAGCACTTGCTTGATCACCACCATTATTATGAAGATCAATAGAAGCTTTTGTCAATCTTTGGTATTGCCCTGAAATTTTTAGATCAGGATATTGATTGTTTTTAACCTCTTGTAATTCGTATTTTTTTGTGTTTACCTTAGTATTGGCAAGCGTAACTTCGTTACTTTTTTCCCAAGCCATTTTCACGGCTTCATCTAAGGTTAAACTTGTTTTTTCTTGTGCTTCTATTGATGATATTCCGATAAAGAAAATCCCAAAGAGCATTAATTGATTAATTTTCATAAACAAGTAGAGCTTTTATAGTTTGTTGAATGTGCTTTGTAAGACTGGTATTAATATAATCATTGTACAATGCTTCGGTATTTAAATGAAGCAAATCCTGAAAGAATAATTTGTTCATGTGAAAATGAAAAAATGTCCCCATTATAGTTGGGGTAATCAGCGGGATAATAATATCTTTTCTGAAAACGCCTTTTGTCTGACCTTCTCGGATAATGCTTTCCAGCGATTTTAAATTTCCTTTTTTCAGTTCTGTAAACGCCATTAAATTCTGTTCTCTTTTTTTTGAGGTAAATTCAAAGTGTAAGATTCTGAAAATTCCTCTGTTACAATTTATTCTGTTAATGTAAATTTCGATTAATTTATTGACTTTATCTAAAGGTTCTAGATTTTCCTGCAATAAATTTTCTAATTGTAATTTTAAATCAGAAGTTTTGTAAAGAATTAAAGCTTCAAGAAGTCTTTCTTTTGAACCAAAATAATACGAAACCATGGCAATGTTAATTTTTGCCTCTTTGGAAATATCCCGTATCGATGTACCTTCAAATCCTTTTTCTGAAAATAGCTTTTCAGCAACATCTAGAATCTGGATTTTTTTATCGTTTAATTCGATGTTTAACATGGTATTTTTTCTAATTAAGTACAAAATTAAACAAGCGTTTAATTTAAACAGGTGTTTAATTTTTATTTAACAAAATATTAACATAAAACGGTTTCGATTATTTAAAGCAAAAAAAAAGCTGAAACACTAAGTGTTTCAGCTGTATTACTTTATTTTGTCATTCCGACGAAGGAGGAATCACACTAATAATTCGACAAAGATTGGCGACTTTGCAAGCAGAATTTCTAGTGAGATTCCTCCTTCGTCGGAATGACAAACAGGATGTTTAGTTTCGATAATTAACGAATCTCCCCAACAAACTCTTTGATTTTTCCAGAACCGCTTTCACTCAAATGCTTAATAAAAGCACTTCCGATAATAGCCCCTTTTGCAAATTTAGTTGCTTGAGTAAAAGTTTCTTTATTTGAAATTCCGAAACCAATAATTTGTGGATTTTTCAAATTCATATTTGATATTCTTTCGAAATAATCTTCCTGAACATTTCCAAAACCAGATTGAGATCCCGTAACACTTGCAGAACTTACCATATAAATAAATCCGTTTGAAACGCTGTCAATAAAACGAATACGTTCGTCTGAAGTTTGTGGCGTAATCAAAAACACATTTATTAATCCGTATTTTTCGAAAATCGCTTTGTATTCATCTGCATAAACATCAACTGGTAAATCAGGAATAATAAGTCCGTCGATGCCAATCTCTGCACATTTTTTGCAAAAAGCCTCAACTCCATATTGCAACATCGGATTAAAATATCCCATAATAATCAACGGAATTTTTACGCTTTCGCGGATGTCTTTCAGCTGATCGAAAAGAACTTGGGTTGTCATTCCGTTATGAAGTGCCGCTGTAGAACTGGCCTGAATCGTTGGTCCGTCTGCCAAAGGATCGCTAAATGGCAAACCAATTTCGATTAAATCAACACCGTTTTTTTCTAAATCCTGAATAATCTGAAATGTATCATTTAAGTTAGGATATCCCGCAGAAAAATAAATAGAAAGGATCTTTTTATCTTCTTGTAATTTTTGAGTTATTCTGTTCATTTCGTTTTTTTTATTTTTTCTCCTAGCAGGTTTTCAAAACCTGTTAGGTATTAGTTTTTATTTTTGCCACTCCCGAAGTTCTCGGGATAAAGGATTTTACGGATTAACTGCAACTTTATTTCACTGAGATTAAAATCTATTTAAGCCAATTTGCGCAGATCTTTTAATTAATTTAAATCTGCTCTAATCTGCTTAATCTGCATGAAACCAATTTTTTTTAATCTTTAATCTTTGGTATTAATTTTAAATTTTCACTATCCTGCTTATCCAATTATCATTGTTCTTTTCTACCAATAATAATCCCGAATCCGAATCATTCATTTGTGCAATTAATTCACCCTTATTATTCCAAAAAGCACTTTTTCCGCCCGACGGATAACCCCACGATTCACCGCTGAAGTTGGACATCAAAACATTCATTTTGTGTTTTTGAGCATAACTTTGCAAATCTCGATATGCATTCGGAATTCCGTTTGGGGAAAAGAAAATACTCGCAATGTAAATATCAGTTTCTTTTTTGCACGCATTTTCTGGATGCAACGGATTATCAATATCGGCACAAATGGCAAAGGAGATCTTTTGATTTTCAATTTCCAGCATCGGATTGTAATCAAATGAAGATTGAAAAAAATCATCTTCGCCTTCATGCAGAAATTGTTTCGTGTAAATTGCAACCGAATTATCGGGAGAAATTACAAATTCGCCAATAAACAATTGATGTTCAATTTGAATTGGCGCCCCGGCAATAATTACAATATTATTTTTGACAGCTAACTTTTTCAGATGATCCAAACGTGCATCGTCTTTTTTGAAGGCTAATTTCTGTGCATTTTCTCTTTCATAACCTGAAATTGACAATTCAGGAAATGCAATTAATTGTGCTCCATTTTTTACAGCCAATTCGATAAGGCGATAATGATCTAATAAATTAGCCTCAATATTTCCTCGAGTTGGTTTTGTCTGTGCGGCAGCTAGAATCATTTTCTGTTTACAATTATTAATTTTCGATATATACCCAAGCAGTTGTTCCCGAATTTAAGGTAACCTGAACTCTTTTGTAAGAATTAGATTCAAATTGATCTGCTTTAGCTAAATCAGCTTTAGAAATAGAGAAAGCAACACCATGTATAATTTCTGATGGATTTTCACTTGGTACTACCACAACATAGTCTGCCATTCCAAATTCTTCTTCGATCTGCAGGCTTTTTAGTTTATAGCCAAGAAGCTGATCTGGAGTTCCGGTTAATAATTTATTAAAAACCCGCCTTTGAATTTCTTTTGATCTTAATGTTCCGTAAGAGAATAATTTTTCCATAATTGCTATTTGTTATTTTCCTCGTTATTTGTTTTTGCGTTAGGGATAGGAGCGGTATCCTTTTTTATGGCTTTTTCTGCCATAAAAAAGATATAGCGGATAGCCCGGCCGAAGGTAACGCCTAAATTGCTATTCTGTTATAATTTAAAATAATCGATATAATTGTCTAAATCTTTATCACCTCTTCCGGAAAGACTAATAACCACAATATCTGTCGGTTTAAATTTTTTCTGATCTAAAACTGCAAAAGCGTGCGCACTTTCAATAGCCGGAATAATTCCTTCTAGTTTAGTTAATTGCAACCCTGCGTTCATAGCATCATCATCTGTTACAGAGAAAAATTCACCACGGCCCGTTTGTGCCAAATGTGCATGCATTGGGCCAACACCAGGATAATCTAAACCTGCAGAAATAGAATACGGTTCTGTAATTTGTCCGTCTGAAGTTTGCATCAAAAGCGTTTTACAGCCGTGAATAACGCCCACTTTTCCTAATTTGCTCGTTGCTGCGCTGTGACCACTGTCAACACCTTTTCCGGCAGCTTCAACCGCAATAATTCCAACTTCTGGCTCGTGCAAAAAGTGATAATAAGTTCCGGCAGCATTACTTCCTCCGCCAATGCAAGCTACAACATAATCAGGGTTTTCACGTCCTTCTTTTTCCTTTAACTGCCATTTAATTTCTTCGGAAATTACACTTTGAAAACGCGTAACCATATCCGGATAAGGATGCGGGCCAATAGCAGATCCTATAATATAATGTGTGTCAACCGGATTATTAATCCAATCTCGAATCGCTTCATTTGTAGCATCTTTCAATGTTCTTGAACCCGAAAGTGCCGGACGAACTTCTGCACCTAACATTTTCATACGGGCAACGTTTGGAGCCTGACGCGCAATGTCTATTTCTCCCATGTACACGATGCACTCCATACCCATTAAGGCACAAACTGTTGCAGTTGCAACTCCGTGCTGACCAGCTCCGGTTTCGGCAATAATTCTTTTTTTGCCTAAACGTCTGGCAACCAATATCTGGCCGATCGTATTGTTTACTTTATGTGCTCCAGTATGATTTAAGTCTTCTCTTTTTAAGTAAACTTTCGTATTGTATTTTTCAGACAAACGCTTGGCAAAATACAATGGACTTGGGCGCCCAACGTAATCTTTCAGCAATTGATCAAACTCGGCCTTAAAATCAGGTTCGCTGGTTATTTTTAAATAATTCTGGCGTAATTCTTCTACATTTGGATACAGCATTTCAGGAATATATGCTCCGCCAAATTCACCGTAATATCCTTTTTCGTTAACGTTAAAATTCATTTTATTCCAATTTTAAAAGTTGGCAACATCAAATTTTCGTTTGAAATTGCTAAATAAGTTTCTGTTTTTAAGTCCCGGTTCGATTTCAAATTTACTATTTATATCGACTGCATAAATAGGAAGATTGGTTTTTGAAATTTCTTCGATCGCTTTTAATTCGTTTATTCCGATGCCACCGCTCAAAAAGAAGGGTTTATCAGACTTGTATTTTTTTAATATCGTCCAGTCAAAAGTGGTTCCGTTTCCGCCAGGTAATTTTCCTTTGGTGTCAAACATAAAATAATTGCAGACAGCTTCAAAAGGCTTTATAACTTCAAAATCGAAATTTTCATCGGCCGAAAATACTTTTATGATTTCGGTTTTCTTTGGTAATTGTTTTTTTAGTTCTGATAAAAATGCTACAGATTCATTTCCATGAAGCTGAACGGCTTGCAGATTGTATTTTGAAACTTTTTCGAGAATTTCTTCCTGACTCTGATTGACAAAAACACCCACTTTTTTGATTGTTTGTATAAGTTCCGGAATTTCTCCGTTAAAGTATCGCGCGGATTTCTCCCAGAAAATAAATCCCATATAATCGGGTAGGAGTGCGCCTACTTCGAGAATGTTTTCGGGATATTTCATGCCGCATATTTTGAGTTTCATTTTATTTTTGTTTTTGCCACGAAGGCGCTAAGACACTAAGTTTTTTTATTTTTTTTCCACGAATTTCACGAATTTCATTATTAAATTCGTGGTAAACTTTTACGCCTTTAGATTATTTATAAATTCTGTTGCGGCTTGTCCGGCATTGTCGGTTTTCATGAAGTTTTCTCCAATTAAGAAACCTTTGTATCCGTAAGGTTTTAGTTCCTGAATGGCTTCGATTGATGAAATACCGCTTTCTGAAACTTTTACAAATTCATTTGGGATTTGTGATGCTAATTCTTTACTGAAATCTAAACTTACTTCAAACGTTTTTAAGTTTCTGTTGTTTACTCCAATCATGTCTAAAGTTGGCATAATCGATTTTTCCAGTTCTTCCTGATTGTGAACTTCTAGTAAAACTTCTAAACCTAATTTCTTTGCAAATTCAGATAAAGATTTTATTTCTTCGCGGGTTAAAACTGCTGCGATTAACAAAATTAAATCGGCTCCAAAAGCTTTGGCTTCTAAAATTTGGTATTCATCGACTATAAATTCTTTTCGCAAAAGCGGAATATTTACACTCGCTCTGGCTAAAAGTAAATCGTCAAGAGAACCTCCAAAATATTTACCGTCCGTTAAAACCGAGATTCCACAAGCACCTGCGTTTTTATAACCCTTTACGACTTCTTCAACCGTAAAACTATGGTTGATTACTGATTTTGAAGGAGAACGGCGTTTGTGTTCGGCGATAATTCCGGTTGAACTTGTTTTTAGTTTCTGACTTAATGAAATTGTTTCTCTTCCAAAAAATACCGAAGCTTCCAATTGCGAGACTGGAATAATCGATTTTTTAAGAACGACTTCTCTTTGTTTGTCAAATATGATTTTATCGAGTATGTTCATTTTTTTATTTGTTTCAGGTTTCAGGTTTCAAGTTTCAGGTTCGCTCCAATAACTTGAAACCTGAAACAAAGAAAACTTGAAACTAAATTTTTATTTACTTAATTCTTGTAACTTTTTTAGAGCTTGATGTCCTTTTCCGGAGAATAGACTTTCTTTTGCTAATTCAAATCCTTCTAAAGGAGAACATTTTGTAACCGTTGCAATTGCCATTGCGGCATTGGCTAAAACCACATTGTTTTGCGCTTCGGTTCCTTTTCCTGAAATGATGTTGGTGAAAATTTTAGCCGATTCTTCGATAGTTTTTCCGCCTTCAATTTCTGTTTGTGATAAAAGTCTCACGCCAAAATCTTCGGGCTTCAACATTCCTTCCATGTGTGATGTGATCGTTTTGGTTGGACCTGTTAACGAGATTTCGTCATAACCGTCAAGCGAATGTAAAATGGTGAAATTGATATCCGTATTTTGATATAAATAGGCATACATTCTCGCCAATTCTAAGTTGAAAACGCCAACCAATTGATTTTGTGGAAATGACGGATTTACCATTGGTCCCAACATGTTAAAGAACGTTTTTACGGCTAATTCTTTACGAATTGGTCCAACATTTTTCATAGCTGGGTGAAATAGGGGAGCGTGCAAAACGCAAATTCCGGCTTTATCAATACATTTTTCTAAAAACGAAGGATCATTGCTGAATTTAATTCCCATTTTTTCCATCACGTTGCTTGATCCGGAAATAGATGAAACACCGTAATTTCCGTGTTTTGCTACTTTTATTCCCGCTCCGGCTGAAATGAAAGAAGCTAAAGTCGAAATATTGAAAGTATCTTTTCCGTCACCACCGGTTCCGCATAAATCGATTGTGTTATAGGCTGATAAATCAACGCGAACACACAATTCTAATAAAGCTTCACGGAAACCCGAAAGTTCATCGATCGTAATGCTTCGCATCATAAATACGGTCAAAAATGCCGAAATCTGACTTGGATTGTACTGACCGCTTGAAATATTAATCAACACATTTTTTGCCTCTTCTTTAGAAAGCACTTCGTGATTGATTAGTTTGTTTAATATAGTTTTCATTTTTTTTAAGTTGCTAAGGTTCTGAGGTTCTAAGTTTCAAGTTTCAGGTTTCAGGTTTCACGTTCAAACAACTTGAAACGTGAAACCTGAAACAAAAAAACTAGCTTCTAATCCAATTCTCTAAAATTCTTTTTCCTTTTGGGGTAAGCACACTTTCAGGATGAAACTGAACACCTCTTACATCAAAAATTTTGTGTCTTAGCGACATAATTTGTCCATTTTCGTCGATTGAAGTTGCTTCTAAAACATCTGGCAAATTAGCATCAACAACCCATGAATGATATCTTCCCACTTCGAATTCGTTTCCTAAACCTTCAAACAAAATTTCATCAGAAACTACCGTTTTTACATTTGTAGCAACGCCGTGGTATACTTTATCAAGATTTGAAAGTGTTCCGCCAAAAACTTCTCCAATCGCTTGTTGTCCTAAACAAACACCTAAAATGCTTTTTGTTGGCGCGTATTTCTGGATTACTGCTTTTAGTAAACCCGCTTCATCCGGAATTCCAGGTCCTGGAGAAAGTAATATTTTATCGAAAGAAGCGATTTCGTCAATTTCGAATTCGTCATTTCTGTAAACCGTTACTTCGCAGTTTAAATCTTCTAAATAGTGCACCAAATTATAAGTGAAACTATCGTAATTGTCTATAACTAATATTTTTTTCATGTTGTTTTTTGTTTCATGTTTCAGGTTTTTTTGGTTTCAAGTTCCAACAACGTGAAACCTGAAACTTTAAACCTGAAACTATTTTTTACTCTCGAACGTACTTTTCAGTGATAATACGGTTGATTCCTAATTTTTCTACTTTTTCGATTCCTTTTTGAATTAAGGTGTCGTTTTTAATTTTTACTACAAACTCAAATTTGCCGTTTTCCCATTGACGGTTATTGAAAAATTCCAGATTTTCTGTATAAATACTATCTTTCAAAGTATATTTTCCTCCTCCGCCAAAGAAAACTGCTGAACTGTCTTTTCCATTATTCAAATCATGATTAAAAAAAGCAAAATGAGTATCATTTATAATTTTAATCATTTTTGTTTTTGGATTAAAAGTCGAAAAAGTCGAATCTTTTTCAGTCGTTTGTGCCGATATCAGACGCCAGGTTCCGGTTATCGGAATTGTATTTGATTCTTTCTTCGTCTCGCATGAAGCGAACAATAAAACAGCAATTACAAACGGAATTATATTTTTCATAAGTTTAAATTTTGTTTCAGGTTTCAGGTTTTTTTAGCTTCAAGTTTCACGTTCCAATAACTTGAAACCTGAAACTTGAAACAAAAATTAAATTTTCTCTGCCATTTCCAGCGCTGTATTCAAAGCTCTCAATTTATTATACACTTCCTGCATTTCACTTTCTTCATCAGAACTGGCAACAATTCCCGCTCCGGCTTGACAATGTAGTTGGTGATTTTTACTCAGGAAAGTTCGAATCATAATGGCGTGATTAAAGTTGCCTTCAAAATCCATGAAACCAATTGCTCCGCCGTAAAAATTACGATTTGTTTTTTCATAATCTTCAATCAATTGCATTGCTCTGTGTTTTGGAGCACCGCTTAATGTTCCGGCTGGGAAAGTATCGGCAACAACTTGCATCGTCGTTGCTTTTTCATGTAAATGTCCTGTAACTTTAGAAACTAAGTGAATAACGTGAGAGAAAAACTGAACTTCTCTGTATTTTTCTACGTTTACATCATGACCATTTCGGCTTAAATCATTTCTTGCCAAGTCAACCAACATAACGTGTTCGCTGTTTTCTTTTTTATCTTCAGAAAGTTCTTTGGCTAAAAGTGCGTCGCGTTCATCATTTCCGGTTCTTTTAAAAGTTCCTGCGATGGGGTGAATTTCGGCTTTTCTATTTTTTACGATAATCTGTGCTTCGGGCGAAGACCCAAATATTTTGAAATCTCCATAATCAAAAAAGAATAAGTAAGGAGATGGATTAATGCTTCTTAAAGCTCTGTAAACATTGAATTCGTCACCTTTAAAACCTTGTGTAAAACGACGGGATAAAACCAATTGAAAAACGTCTCCTCTAAAACAATGCTTCTTAGCCAAAGCTACATTATGTTTGAATTCATCATCAGTTAAATTTGAGAATCCTTCGCCTTCTTTTGTGAATTTATAGGATGCAATATTTCGTGATTGCAATAATTGTTCAATTTCAGATATGTTGTTTCTTCCATCTACACTGTGGCAAAAAATGTAGGCTTCGTTTTTAAAGTGATTGATGGCTATAATGTTTTGATAAACCGCATAAAAAACATCCGGAATTGATGTAGCATTGTCTTTTTTGGCAATAGAAACTTTTTCGAAATAACGAACAGCATCATAAGAAATGTATCCGAATAGACCGTTATTGATGAATTTAAAGTCATTTTTCTCCGACTTAAACTGACTTGAAAATTCCTGAATTACTTCTGGAATATTGGTCGAAGCATCAATTGAAATTTTTTCTGAAGTTCCATCTGGAAAAGTCTTTGAAATAGTTTCGTTTTCAATTTTAATTGTTGCGATCGGGTTGCAGCAGATGTAAGAAAAACTATTGTCATTTCCATGATAATCACTACTTTCCAGCAATAAACTATTTGGGAATCTATCTCTAATTTTAAAATAAATACTTACCGGCGTAATCGTGTCTGCCAGAATTTGTTTGTAATGTGTGTTGAGTATAAAAGGTTTCAAAGTATGTTGTTTTTAATTTCTATTTATTTTTTCGTTTGAGTTATGACCAAAAAAAAAGGCTTGTCGTGATGACAAGCCTTTTATATTTATAGTTTTGAAAATACCATAGGAAGCTTAGTTCACGACGTTTGACGTAAATTCTTCCACCACCAAGTATTGTTCATTATTGTTCTCATATCTTATTTTGATTTCACAAAGATATAAATGTAATTTGGATTAGAATACATAAAATTTCAAAAAAATCTTTTCTAATTTTTGAATTTTGTTAAATTTTAAAATTAAAGCTTAGTCAGGACCTTAATTTCCAATTGCCAGCGTGTTGTTTACATTCATCCTAAAATCCGGATTTCCTTTGATGCTTGGCATAGTAAACAACTCACTATTTTTAATATTTGTGTATTGTATATCTGCTTCTGGCTTGTTATAAAAGCTTTGAATTTCTTTGTTTCCGCTTCCGGCTTCACTTGTAATACCGCCATTGCAATTGTTAACAACTAGGTTTTTAAAAGTAAGTTTAGCTAAATTTACTTCACCATTTCCAATGTTTCCTTCTAATAAAACAAAAGGTGTAAAACCAGAAATAATGCTGTTTGATAAATTAAAGAAAGTATCTTCTCTAACATAAACCGACTCTCTTACTAGTCCTTGATTGTTTTCTTCTAGATTTACTAAAGTGATATTGCTGGCATTAATTTTAGTCATTTTTTTGGTCATATCTGTATTTCCAATTTTATCGTAGGAATCAACTTCAAAACACCTTGAACCTGAGACATCAGATGAAAACGGATGACGAATAGCAATACTGTTATTTATATTGATTTGAGCGCCTTGTGTAAAATCAAAATCATCATCTGTAGTTCGGTAAGAAATTAAATTATTCAGGTTCAGATCGCCTCCATAACATTCAAAAGAATCATCATTAGAATAGCTGATTTGTATGTTGCTTAAAACTGTTTTTCTTCCAACTCCTGCTAAAGAAAGCCCATTAAGTTCTTTTAAAGCACTTAATTTTCTTCCAGAGTACTCAATACGAACATATTTTAAAATTCCAGAATTGTCTTCAGCATCCTGTCCTCCGTAATGATTTAGTCCAGGCTCCAAGTCAAAAGGCAATGTATGTAATCCGCCAAGGGTATTTATGGGTGCTTTTCCAAGAACAATGATACCGCCCCAATCACCAGGTTTTCTATCTGCTTTTTCTTTATTTGAAGTAAAAACAATGGGATCAGTTTCTAAACCTTCGGCCATAATTTTAGATCCGTTTGCAATAACAAGAGTACCGCAAGTTTTATCGTCGCCACGAATTACTGTTCCAGGTTCTATGGTTAAAACGGCATTATTGGTTACGTATACTACGCCAACAAGCTGGTAGGTATTGCGTTTTAATAATTTAGTGTCTTTATCTATAGTTCCGGCGATAATATTGGTTGCTTCGTTATATTCGGTATTGGCAGGTTTAAAATTGGTCCAGTTGCTCATCCAGTTGTTATTGCCTATAATTCCTTTGGGCTGTTGCTGGGCTTGAAGAAAAAAAGAGCTTAAAAGAGTAAGAATTGCAAATTGCATTTTTGTTTTCATAACTATGATTTTGATTTCTAGTTTTTGATTTTTTTTGTTAGCCCAAAATTAGAGGCCGAATGTTAATCAAAACACGGTCTGTTGTTATGAAAGTGTTAGTGCAGTATTAAGAACGTTATCTTTTTGAAAAGTAAATAAAATAACAAACCCCAATAACACTGGGCTATTGGGGTTTGTTTATGTAAGAATTACTTCGTTTAAAATATTAGAATTTTAAAGTTACAGCTAATTCGAAATCGTCATTGATAGTTTTGTCTCCTAAGTTTTCGAAGAAGTTACCAGAGTTGTATTTGATATCGTATTTAGTTCTGTCAACTTTGAAAGCAGTTGTAGCAGTGTTTCCAGCCACAGTGATGTCAAAAGTTACAGGTTTAGTGATTCCTTTGATAGTTAAGTCAGCAGTAACAGTGTAAACATCAGTAGATTTAGCTCCGATAGTTTTGAAAACTAATTTTGCAGTTGGATATTTATCAGTTCCAAAGAAATCGTCAGCTTTTAAGTGACCATTCAATTTCCCTTGGTATTCTCCAGTTAAATCTGTAGAAGTTAATGAAGTCATATCAACAGTAAAGCTTCCTCCAGTTAATTTTTTTCCTTTGAAAACTAAAGCTCCATCTTTAAAGTTTACAGTTCCAGAGTGCTCTCCAGTTACTTTTTTTCCTACCCATTTAATAGTAGATGCTTTTACGTCGATTTTTTTAGTTTGAGCATTTATTGAAATACTAGCCGCTGCTACGAATAATGCTATTGCAATT
Organism: Flavobacterium sp. MR2016-29; assembly: GCF_015350695.1. Taxonomy (NCBI): domain Bacteria; kingdom Pseudomonadati; phylum Bacteroidota; class Flavobacteriia; order Flavobacteriales; family Flavobacteriaceae; genus Flavobacterium; species Flavobacterium sp. MR2016-29. The sequence goes on along the minus strand of NZ_JADKPU010000005.1, from coordinate 101,725 downwards.
GTTTTTAAATTTTTCATGTTGTTTAAAATTGATTTTGGATTAATATTAATTATATAGTGATAAATAATTCTTCTTGAGATTTTCTAACTTTTTTGTAATGCTGTGTGTCATCTTCTTCATGTCTGTAACCTACAGCGGCAATTACAGAAGCGTTTAAGCCTAGTTTGTCTAAACCTAAGATTTCATTGAAAGCTGTCGGATTAAAACCTTCCATTGGTGTTGCGTCAATTTTTAATTCTGCTGCAGCACTTAATAAGTTTCCTAAAGCGATATAAGTTTGTTTAGCTGTCCAGATTTTTTTAAGATCATCAGACATTGGACTAATAGCACCTTTCATATAGTCGCTAAATCCAGCTAATGCTTCTTCAGGAATATTTCTTGTTTTAGAAATGTTTTGAATATATCCATTAATATGTGAATCATCTACTGCAGTTTGACTTGCAAAAACAAATATTTGAGAAGCATCTGTAATTTGAGTCTGACCATAGGCAGCTTCTTTTAATTTTGCTCTAATTTCTGGATTTTCAACAATTATTACTTTGTATAATTGCAATCCATAAGAAGAGGCGCTTAGTCTAACAGCTTCTTTTATTGTATTTAAATCAGCAGCAGAGATTTTTTTAGTTGCATCATACTTTTTAGTTGCATATCTCCAATTTAGATTTTCTAATAATGTGCTCATAAATATTAATTTTGTTGGGTTCGGTATTTTTCTAATAATTGATTTAATAATTCTAATTCCTTTTGGGTTATGTTCTCAGCAAATATGCGTTCGTGCTCATCTACTTTGGGGTCTAATTCCTTTAATACATCCAAACCTTTTTGGGTTATCGAAACTTCAATTTTACGTCGATTGCCAGGGCAAACATTTCGTGTCACAAAATCCTTCAATAACAGTTTGTCGACTAATCGGGTTGTGTTGCTTGTTTTTGCAAGCATACGTTCCTGAATGACGCACATATTAGCAGGTTTTCCTTTTTGTCCTCTTAATATACGCAACACATTATATTGTTCTCCAGATAAATCATACGGTTTTATCAACTCGTTGAAATGATCCTGAATCACATTTTGCGTGTACATGATATTCAGAATAACTTTTTTCGCATTATCCATCTTAACTGTACTTTTTATAACCTCTTCAATTGTCATAGTCGTAAGTGTATAATTTGTATATACAAATGTACAGGTTTTAATAGTTGTATATACAAATGTGATGTTAATTTTTTGTTAATTCAAATTTCATAGGGCATAACACATATGAAAACTAACTAAAAATAAGAATAAAAATGAGAATAAAAATAATTAATTTAAAAATGTAAAATATTGATTTTTTGATATTTAACTAAATCTTAAAGTTCTAATAGTAAAGAAATTAATCTAAATTTTACAGATAGGGGCGTGCCACCATCGCGATAAAAGGGCAAAAGAACTATGCGCATATACGCCCTTTTATCGCGATGCTGTCGGGCTATCCGCACTGCTTCGGCAGTTAGCTTCTATCCCTCACGCGAGCACACGACATGAAAAACCCGGCATGTTTAGAAAAGATGCCGGGTTTGATAAGAATAAACCTAACAGGTTTTAAAAACCTGTTAGGTTTGGTATAGTATATAAATAATAATTAGGAATCTTAATGAGGCAATTTATCTTTTATCAACCCATAAAACCAAGTTCCGGCAATTGCGCTCAATAAAGTAACTACAATTACAGTAACTCCAGTTCCAATTTGTGCAAATAGCGGTCCCGGACAAGCGCCAGTAATGGCCCATCCAAAACCAAACAGTAATCCGCCATAGATTTGTCCTTTACTGAAAACTTTAGGCTGAATTTCTATTTTTTCTCCTTGAATGGTTTTAATGTTGAATTTTTTAATCACTTGTACTGAAATGATTCCAACCACAACAGCACTTCCAATTACGCCGTACATAAAGAACGATTGCAATTGAAACATTTCTTGAATACGAAACCAGCTGATGATTTCGGCTTTTACGAATACAATTCCAAAAAAGATTCCAACCAGAAGATATTTTAAATTTCCTAATCCAGAATCTTTCAATTGACTTCCGTTGATTCCTTCTGTATCTGTATTTTTATTTTCTAAATTATTCATTTTTGAAATTTTAAAGTGAAAGAATATAAGGCAGAATCAAATTAGCCATAACAAAACCGCCAATCATAAAACAGATTGTGGCAACTAATGAAGGCCATTGCAAATTTGAAATTCCCATAATAGCATGCCCGCTCGTGCATCCGCCTGCGTAACGTGTTCCAAAACCGACTAAGAAGCTGCCAACTACAATCATGATAAAACCACGAAGTGTCAATAAACTTTCCCAAGAAAAAAGTTCTTTTGGCAATAATCCAGAATGATCTGTAATTCCGTAAGAAGCTAATTGTTCAGAAAGCTGTGGCGTAATTTCAACTGGATTTGGATTTGCTAACAAATAAGCAGCAATGATTCCGCCAAGAAAAATTCCGAAAACAAAAAATAAATTCCAGCTTTCTTTTTTCCAATCGTATTTAAAAAACGAAATATTCGCCGGAATACACATGGCGCAAATATGGCGCAATGAAGAGCTGATCCCAAAAGATTTATTTCCGATAATCAACAATACAGGCACAGTCAACCCGATCAACGGACCCGCAACATACCAAGGCCAAGGTTCTTTTATAATTTCTAACATTTTTTTAGGTTCAAAGGTTCAAAGGAACAGAGGTTCAAAGGGAAAAACTTTGCAGCTTTGAACCTTTGTCTCTCTGTACCTTAAAAATTTATTTTAATACTTTACTCTGACAAACAAAATCTGATTTTGGTATTTCGGTTTTTGCAATCGCTCCAAAACCGCCGTCAACTTCGCTGAAGTTTCTAAAACCGCGTGCCTGCAAAATAGAAGCTGCAATCATACTTCGATATCCGCCCGCACAATGCAGATAAAAATGCTCGTTTGGGTTAATATCTTTTACCCAGTCATTTATATAGGCAAGAGGTTTGCTGTAAGCATTATCAATATGTTCCGCTTCATATTCTGTTTCTTTTCGAATATCGATTACTTTATCGTCTTCAATCTTAAATTCGCTTGCGAATTGTTCTGCGGTAATTCGATTAACGGTATCAACTTCAAAACCAGCTTTTTGCCAAGCTTCAAATCCGCCTTCTAAATGTCCGATAATCGAATCAAAACCTACACGGCTTAAACGTGTTACGGTTTCTTCTTCTAAGCCATTTTCAGTAACTAATATAATAGGCTGTTTTACATTCGCAATCAAAGTTCCAACCCACGGCGCAAAATCACCATTGATCCCGATATTAATTGACTGCGGAATAAATCCTTTTGCAAAATCACCGCTTTTGCGAGTATCTAAAACTAAAGCTCCAGTTTCTTCGGCGACAGCCTCAAAATCTGTTGCTTTAATAGTTTTCATTCCATTATGCAAAACCGATTCGAAACTTTCGTAACCTTGCTTGTTCATTGCCACATTCATGCTGAAATAGGCTGGAGGAGGCAATAGACCGTCGGTTACTTCTTCAACAAACTCAGCTTCTGTCATATTCGCACGCAAAGCGTAATTCGTCGCTTTTTGATTCCCAATTGTCGAAACAGTTTCTTTACTCATGTTTTTTCCGCACGCGCTTCCCGCACCATGCGCCGGATAAACGATTACATCATCGGCCAAAGTCATAATTTTATTTCTTAAGGAATGAAATAAAATCCCAGCCAATTCATCTTGTGTCATTCCAGCAGCTTTTTGAGCTAAATCTGGTCGGCCAACATCTCCAATGAACAAAGTATCACCAGAAAAAATAGCATAGTCTTTTCCATTTTCGTCAATCAATAAATACGTTGTGCTTTCCATTGTATGACCTGGAGTATGCAATGCTTTTATAGTAATTTTTCCGATTTTAAATTCTTGTCCGTCTTTTGCAGAAATGCAGTCAAACTCACAAGCCGCATTTGGTCCGTAAACAATTGGAGCCTTAGTTTCTTTGCTTAAATCAATATGTCCAGAAACAAAATCAGCGTGAAAATGCGTTTCGAAAATATATTTTAATGTAACGTTATCGCGTTCTAAACGATCTAAGTAAGGCTGGATTTCTCGTAAAGGATCAATAATCGCAGCTTCTCCGTTTGAAGTTATATAATAAGCACCTTGTGCCAGGCATCCGGTGTAAATTTGTTCTATTTTCATGATATGAATTGAAGAATGATGGGTTACAAAGATAACTTTGTTTTTCTAGAAAATAAGTGACTAATGTTACAGAAATTTGATTTTTAATTAAAAAACAATTTCACCATATAAATGATATACCTTTATTTTAGCTTCACGCAGATTGCAGATTGTTTTAGATTACTTATAGCACTTATATGGTGCAAAAAAAAATCTATGTAATTTTACAACTGACGAAAATTATTGATATGAAGACAGAAGATTTATTGAATCAAATTGCTTTTATAAAAGAAATTGATAAAGTAAAATATATTCAGCGAAAAACAAAATTGTTTAACAGTGACCGTAATGAAAATGATGCAGAACACAGCTGGCATTTGGCTTTAATGGCAATTGTTTTGGCAGAACATTCAGATGAACCGATTGATATATTAAAAGTCGTAAAAATGGTTTTGATACACGATATTGTAGAAATCGACGCTGGAGATATTTTTATTTATGATGAAGTAAAAAATCATTCAAATACTGATGAAGAACGTTTGGCGGCGAATCGAATTTTTGGGTTACTTCCAAAAAAACAAGCTGAAGATTTTATTTCGATTTGGGAAGAATTTGAAGCCGGAGAAACCAACGAAGCTAAATTTGCAAAATCGATGGACCGATTAGAACCTTTACTGCAAAACACTTCTAACAACGGAGGCACTTGGAGAGAGTTTGGAGTGGCTTACGATAAGGTTTACGAAAAAAAGAGTGTTATAAAAAATGGTTCAAAATCGTTGTGGAATTACGCTGAAGGTTTGATTCATGAAAGTGTCGAAAAAGGGATCTTGAAAAAAGATTAAATTGACGATGGTCCCCAAGTTTGAACCTTAGGCTATTTTAAACATAGAGATGTCAGAACATAGTCCATTGTTTCAACCATTGGAGCGCAAAGAATATACGGCGTAATTTGTCATTTCGACCAAAGGGAGAAATCACACGCGGTATTCGACAAAGATTGGAAACTTTGCTTGTGGAGCTTCTAGTGCGATTTCTCCCTTTGGTCGAAATGACAAACTTGGAGGAGTACAGCCAAATAAAATTGTAACGTACTCTTTTAAATTGTTGAAAAGTTTAACAAATATAAGACGATAAACTTTTTTTTAAGGCTAACAATTCGGGTTTTAATGGGTAAATTTGTGAGACTTCATAAACAAATTACCACTATGGAAGAAATGCTTTTTTATGACCGAATGCAATTCGCCTTCACAATTACCTTTCACTATCTTTTTCCGCAGCTTACAATGGGTCTTTCGCTCATTATTGTGTACTTCAAATGGAAATACTTAAAAACTAAAGACGAACAATACAATCACGCCACTCATTTCTGGATGAAAATTTTCGCACTCAATTTTGCGATGGGCGTTGTAACCGGAATTCCGATGGAGTTTCAGTTTGGAACAAACTGGGCAAAATTCTCTGAGTTAACAGGCGGTATTATTGGTCAGACTTTGGCAATGGAGGGAATGTTTTCTTTCTTTCTCGAATCGTCATTTCTGGGAATATTTTTATTTGGAGAAAAAATCCTCGGACATAAATGGCATTTTGTAACGGGATTATTAATTATGATTGGTTCTTGGGCCAGCGGTTTTTTAATTATTGCTACACATTCGTGGATGCAAAATCCAGTAGGTTATGAAATTCTCGAGAACGGAAAATTTGTTTTGAATAATTTTCAGGCCTTATTTCTAAATCCTTGGCTTTGGCCTTCTTATTTGCATAATCAGGCCGCTTCTTTAGTTACAAGTTCTTTTGTTGTGGCGGGAATCGGAGCCTTTTATATTTTGAGCCAAAAGAATGTTTCTTTCGGAAGATTGTTCTTAAAAACGGGTGTTATTTTCGGATTGATTTCTAGCATTGTTGTAGCCGTTCCTACTGGAGATTTACTGGCAAAAAATGTGGTTAAATATCAACCTGTAACTTTTGCCGGAATGGAAGGAATTTTTCATACCGAGAAAAAAGGCTCTGAGATTGTCTTAATTGGTCAGCCCGATGTAAAAGATAAAAAACTCGATAATAAAATTGCCGTTCCTAATATTTTGAGTTTCCTTACTTACGGAAATTGGGATCAGGAAATTAAAGGTTTAGATCAGTTTGAAGAAGATCTTCATCCTACTAATATTTCTGGATTGTATTATGCGTATCACATTATGGTCGGACTCGGAACGGTATTTATCGGATTAATGATTTTGGCGCTTTTTCAATTAATAAGAAGAAAATTATACGAAACTAAATGGATTTTATGGTCACTAATGTTCATGATGCCATTTCCGTATATCGCTAATACAACAGGCTGGTACACGGCTGAGTTAGGAAGACAGCCTTGGCTGGTCTACAATTTAATGCGAACTGCAGCTGGAGCATCGCCAACGGTTTCATCCGGAAACACCTTGTTTACTTTGCTGGGTTTTATAGGATTGTACCTTTTACTCGGAATGCTGTTTTTGCTTTTAATTGGAAAAATTATCAATAAAGGACCTCATCACGTGGAACTTTCAACAGAAAAAATATAAGTATGGAATTTTTTTGGTACGTAGTTTTAATGGGAATTTTAGCTGTTTATATTGTTTTAGACGGTTACGATTTTGGAGCAGGAATTATTCATTTATTTTTTGCTGATACAGAAAAAGATAAAAAAGCCATTACCAGCGCTATCGGTCCGTTTTGGGATGCCAACGAAGTTTGGATTATCGCTGCCGGGGGTGTTTTGTTTTTTGCGTTCCCAACTTTATACGCTTCTTCTTTCAGTGGCTTTTATCTGCCTTTGATTATGATTTTATGGCTTTTGATTTTCCGTGCGATCGGACTTGAAATGCGCGGTCAAGTACATCACCCGATGTGGGAAAGTATCTGGGATAAAGCTTTTGGAATCGCAAGTTTGCTTTTAGCGCTTTTCTTCGGAATTGCTTTAGGGAATATCGTACGCGGTGTAAATCTCGGAATGGTGCAAAATGGCGTTTCTACACAAGAACCGCATTTTTTCTTTTTGCCTTTATGGAATCCAACTTTTAGTCCGCAGGCGAATGAATTGGGAATTATAGATTGGTTTACGCTTTTCCTCGGAATCGTAAGTGTCGTTGCCTTAACGATTCACGGTGCAAACTGGATTATTTTTAAAACCAATTCGTCTTTAAATACACAACTTAAAAATGTGGTGTTTAAACTGAACATTGTTTTACTGCTTTTGGTTTTTATTTCCTTGGGAATTTGGCACTTTATCGAGCCGGAACCGTTTCATAATTTTGTAGAAAACCCTATTCTATGGTTTTTCCCAATTATGACTTTTGTTGGAATTGCAGGTTTATTCAAAGTGCGTTCGTTTCAAAAAGACGGTCACGGATTTTTATTTTCAACCTTATTTTTAGTGGGAGGTTTTGCTTCAACAGCAGTTTCTATTTTCCCGAATGTTTTGCCATCGACGAATAAAGTAAATCCGTCCTTAACGATTTACAACACTGCCGCCGGAGAATACGGTTTAAATGCCGGATTGAGCTGGTTTTTTATTGCCTTGTTTTTGGTGATTATTTATTTTATAATTCAATATCGTGTTTTTAGCGGTAAAATGGATGAGGTTGGGTATGGGGAGCATTGATTTTTTTCTTACCATAATCACTACAATACCCAACGTTTGAAACAATTCAATGTTTTTCATTAATGAGAATTTAGCTAAGTATAAAATCAATAGCCTCCAGTTTTAACTGGAGGTTTTTTGTTTAAAATGAAGCAGGCTTTAGCCGAACTTTATAATTCGGCTAAAGCCTTTTTTGTATATATTTGATTATCTCCAGCTAAAGCAGGAGGCAATTCATAAGTAAAGAAATGAAAACAGATACGGTTTTGAAATTAAAATACTTGTAACCCAATGTTTGCGTTAGGGATAGAAGCGGTATCCTTTTTCTTGCTTCTTTAGCAAGGAAAAGATATAGCGGATAGCCCGGCCGGAGGAAACGCCCAAAATATTAAGATTCTATTTCTAATAAAAAAAAATCTTCTGAATCTGCCAGATCTGCGAGAGGAATAATCTTAAAACAAAACTTCTTTTGTAATAATATAAAATCCCATAACCAAAACAAACCAGCCAAAGATAGGCTTCAATTTAGTTCCGTCAATTTTTTTAGAAAGCTGGCTTCCGATAATCATTCCGGAAAGCGCCATTACAGAAACACCTAATAAAAAAGGATAATTTATTGGAGTTCCGATGTATAAATCACCCCCAAAACCTATAGAAGAATTGATTGTGATGATTAATAACGAAGTTCCTACTGCTTGTTTCATAGGTAAATTAGCGAAAAATAAAAGAGCAGGAATAATTAAAAATCCACCTCCGGCGCCAAGAAATCCTGTTATAATTCCGACAACAAAACCTATTATGCTTAATTGAATATAATTGGTTTCTGCTTTAATTTTGGGCTGGCTTTTTCTAATCATCGAAATTGCTGCGGTAATCATCAAAACAGAAAAGATAATCATGATCAAAAAATCTTTTGAAACAGAATAAGAAGCTATTGAAAATAAGGTCGAAGCAATTTGTGGAAAAATAACTTCACGTATAATCAAAATGGAAATTACAGATGGAATCGCAAAATACAATGCCGATTTTAATTTAAGATTTCCCATTTTATAATGACTGTAACTGCCAAACAAAGCGGTTAAACCCACAATAAATAAAGAGTAAGATGTTGCCTGTTCCGGATTTACTTTAAATAAATACACTAAAATAGGAATCGTCAATATAGAACCGCCACCGCCAATTAAGCCAAGCGAGATTCCGATAATGATTGAAGCAAAATATCCTAAATATTCCATTGTATTTATTTTTTACAAAGGTGATTCGGAAATTATGAATCTACAGTAACATTTATCACAGAAGAGAATATTGATAAAAAATAATTTTACCATTAAGATATTAAGTTAATGAAGATGCAGCGCTTAATTTTTCCTGAGTAAATTAAGAGGTAAAAAAGTAAGCTTAATTATCTTAATATCTTAATGGTTTAATCAAAAAAAATTAGTGTTAATCCGTGTAATTCGTGTTTAATAACTCAATTTGGTTTCGGTTTAATTTGACCAAACCTCGCTGTTCCATTTTTTTGAGTAATCTTGACACGACTTCCCGTGAAGTGTTTAATTCGGTTGCGATTTCTTGGTGCGAAAGTTTTACTTCAGAACAGCCACAGGCATCAGAATGTCTTTTTAAATAAAATTCTAAACGTTCATCCATAGAGCGGAAAGCAATATTATCGACAACTTCCAGTACTTCTTCAAAACGGCTTCTGTAAGTTTCTATAACAAATTCGTACCAAGATCTGTGTTCCATCATCCATTTGTCCATCATTTGCAAGGGAATCATCATGACGGAGACATCTTCTACGACCTTTGCCATGATTTGGCTTTTTTCGCTTTTGGCAGTACAAATCATCGAAATTGCACAGGCTTGACCAGGTTGTAAATAATACATTAAAAATTCGCCGCCATCTTCGCCTTCGCGATAAATTTTGATTTTTCCTTTGGTGATCAAAACCGTGTTTTTGATGTACTGTCCCGTGCGCATTAAAATCGTTCCGGCTTCAAAATCTTGCGCACTTCCGTTTTCTTCGATAGTCGAAATAAGTTCTGTAGAGAAAGTAGGAAATATGTTTTTTAATGAATTTTGCATTGATTTATAGTATTATGAAGCACAGATTTACGTATTGAACAGATTATCGCAGGTTTTTATTTTGTCACCATTTAATTTAATTTTTGCAAATTGATTATTTGCAGCACTTTTGTCAAAATAATATTAAAGCATATAATTTATTACAAAGATAGTAGATTGAATTGGCATTAATTATCAGAAAACTATTTTAAGATCCTTTTTATGAAAATGAAAAAATCCTATTTTCGATCGAGTTTATAGACTATATTTTTAAAAATAGTAAGTAAATTTGTATTTCACTGATTATAATCCTTTCTCTAAAACGTTTTCTGAGAATAATAATCGAAATCGCATTTGGCACGTTTTTAATTAATAGAAACGTCGTAATTTTACAAAAAACACATATTATGAATTTATCACAAGAAGATTGGGTTGCTCAGTTAAACGCTGACGAAAATGCAGTTATACTTGACGTAAGAACTGAAGACGAATTTAATGACGGCTATATTGAAAATGCTTTAAACATTGATATCAATAAAGGTCAAGGTTTTATTTATGAAATCGAAGAATTAGATAAAAATAAAAATTACTATGTGTATTGCCGTTCTGGAGCTAGAAGTGCTAAAGCATGTCAGATTATGAATGAATTAGGGATTAACAATGCCTATAATCTGCTTGGTGGAATTCTGGACTGGGAAGGGGAAACCGTGAATCCATAAAAAGAAAAAGAGGCATAAAAAAGCCTCTTTTTTCGTTTAATATGCTATTAATAACCAAATATAAATTACCAGATTATGAGTTTAATACCCGAAGAATTTCAAATTAGTACGCTTATAAATCAAGATACTTATCTTGTAAATGGAGAATTAAAAAAATGGACAGGGCAAACCACACCTGTTTTTTCGACTATTTCTTCTACAGAAAAATACACGCCGACTTTATTAGGATCGATTCCGTTCATGGCAGAAAAAGAAGCCGCTGAAGTGGTTGATGCCGCAAACACTGCTTACAATAAAGGCCAAGGTTTATGGCCTACTATGAAAGTAGCTGACCGCATTAAATGCATGGAAAATTTCGTTAAGCAAATGAAAGAAACCCGCGAAGAAGTGGTAAAACTTTTGATGTGGGAAATTGGAAAAAACCTTGGCGATTCTCAAAAAGAATTTGACAGAACGGTTGAATATATTTATGATACTATTGCCAGCTATAAGGAATTAAACGGACGCAGTTCGCATTTTGAAAAAGTGCAGGGTGTAAATGCAATGATTCGCCGCGGACCGCTTGGCGTTGTTTTGTGCCTCGGGCCCTATAATTATCCGCTTAATGAAACTTTCTCTTTGCTGATTCCTGCTTTAATTATGGGGAATGCGGTTATTTTTAAGCCAGCAAAACATGGTGTTTTATGTATTTCGCCTTTATTAGAAGCTTTTAGAAGCAGTTTTCCTAAAGGAGTTATTAATATCGTTTACGGACGTGGCCGTGAAGTGGCTTCTCCGATTATGAAATCTGGAAAAATTGATGTTTTGGCATTAATCGGTAACAGTAAATCGGCGATTGCTTTGCAGGATCAGCATCCAAATAAAAACAGGCTGCGTTTGATTTTAGGTTTAGAAGCTAAAAATCCGGCGATTATTTTACCAGACGCCGATTTAGATTTGGCGATTCAGGAATGTATTGCAGGAAGTTTGTCTTTCAACGGACAGCGCTGTACAGCTTTAAAAGTGTTATATGTTCACGAATCAATTATAGAAGAATTCAACAGACGTTTTTCTGAAAAAGTAGACGGATTATTATTTGGAAATCCGTGGGAAAACGGCGTTTCATTGACACCGCTTCCAGAGACTGATAAACCAGCCTATATTCAAGGTTTAATTGACGACGCAACTTCAAAAGGAGCAAAAATATTAAACGAAAAAGGAGGAAAACATACCGATAATTATATTTTTCCGGCGGTTTTATATCCAGTAAATAAGCAAATGAGAGTGTATCATGAAGAACAATTTGGTCCAGTAGTACCTATTATTTCTTTTAAAGATATTGATGAACCTCTAGAAGATATGGCCGAGTCAAACTATGGTCAGCAAGTGAGTTTATTCGGAAAAGACATTAAAACTTTGGCACCGCTTATCGATTCATTAGTAAATTTAGTTTGCAGAGTAAACCTCAACAGTTCTTGCCAGAGAGGTCCTGATGCTTTCCCATTTACAGGGCGTAAAGATTCTGCCGTAGGAACTTTAAGTATTCCTGATGCATTGCGCTCTTTCTCAATTCGTACGTTCGTAGCCTCAAAAGATATCGCTTACAATAATGAAATTTTGCAGGAATTGCTAAACAGCAAAGAATCTAATTTCATTAATACCGATTATATTTTGTAGTTATCAAGGTTATATATTAATTGTAGAAGCCGTCTTTTCTTTTTAGAGTAAGACGGTTTTTCTTTTTAAAGTTGCTGAGTCACTCAGATAATAAGGTTCTAAGATTTCGTTCAAAATTATACTTTGGAATTTTAAATTTGGAATTTATTTTTTAAACAGATGTAACAAAAAGTTAAAAAACTCTTCTAATATTGTAATCACTATAAATCATCAAAATCTTAAAACCAGTTATGAAAAAAAAAACAGTTCAATTATTGTTAATTGCATTTTTGTTTTTAGCACAAAATAGCTTTGCTCAAGAGCTATATATGCCTAGAAATATAAAAAATGCTTACGAAAAAGGAACCCGTTCTATGGACGGAAAACCAGGGAAAAATTATTGGCAGAATCATGGAAAATACACTATGGAAATTACCGTAGATGCCAAAACAAAAATTGTAAGCGGAACAGAAACTATTGTTTATGAAAACAACAGCAGTGATACCTTAAAAAATCTGCCTATTCGTTTTGTAAATAATCTTCATAAACCCTCCTCACCAAGAAGCGGGAATGTAAATCCAGATTTTTTAAGTGACGGATTAACTATTACTTCACTTAAAATTGCAGATGAAGTTTATAAAGAAGACGGAAGAAAATGGGCAACAGTAGGGAATATAAAAATGAAAAAACCAGTTCCTCCGCATTCTAAAGTAACTATAAATATCGATTGGAATTATCCTTTATCAAAAGAGAGCGGAAGAGAAGGACAAATTGATGAAACTACATTTTTTGTAGCGTACAGTTATCCGCGTGTTTCTGTTTTTGATGATTACAACAAATGGGACAGATTGCCTCATACAGATCGCCAGGAGTTTTATAATGATTTTAATGATTATAGCTACTCTGTAAAAGCACCTAAAAATTATGTGGTGTACGCAACGGGAGATTTATTAAATCCAGATGAGGTTTTAAATCCAGAGTTTGCAGCGCGTTTAAAAAAATCATACACAACGGATGAAGTTTTGCATATTGCCAACGAGCAGGAAATGAAAAGCGGTGCAGTAACCAAACAAAACGATTGGAATGTTTGGAAATTTGAAGCTAAAAATATTTCAGATGTTTGTTTCGGACTTAGCGATCATTATTTATGGGATGCAAGCAGTGTTGTAGTAGACAAAAAAGCAAATCGTCGGGCGAGTGTTCAGGCTGCATATGATGTAAAAGGAACTGATTTTGTTAATTCAGTAAAAAACAATCAATATGCACTAGATTGGTTTTCGAACAATTGGCCGGGAGTTCCGTATCCGTTTTCTAAAATGACAGCGTTTCAAGGTTTTGCTGATATGGAATATCCAATGATGTGTAACGACTCTCAAATGGGAGATCCTGTTTTTGCACAATTGGTTCAGGATCATGAAGTAGCGCATACTTATTTTCCTTTTTATATGGGAATTAATGAATCGCGTTATGCTTTTATGGATGAAGGATGGGCTACTACTTTTGAATATTTAATTGGAATTGCTGAACACGGTAAAGAAGCAGCAGATAAATTCTACAAAGAATTTCGTGTTAAACAATATATCAACGATGCTTCAACAGAAGAAGATCAGCCGATAATCTCAATGTCATCTCAAGTTTCAGATGCAGGTTATGGAAATAATTCATATGGTAAAGCATCTCTTTCGTATATCGCTTTAAAAGATTTGCTAGGAGACGATTTATTCAAAAAAGCATTACACGCATACATGGAAAATTGGAATGGGAAGCACCCAATTCCGTGGGATTATTTTAATTCTATTAATTCGGCATCAGGAAAAAATCTGAACTGGTTTTTCAATAACTGGTTTTTTACCAACAACTATATTGATGTTTCAGTAAAAAGTGTTGCAAAAAATACGGTTTCAATTGAAAATGTTGGTGGTTTCGCCATTCCATTTGACGTAAATATCGTTTACGCAGATAATTCAACAGAAACAATTCACCAGACACCGGCTGTTTGGCAAGCCAATCAAAAGTTGGCAACAATTGAAGTAAAAAGCAAAAAACAAATCAAACAAATTACAGTTGACGGAGGTATTTTTATGGATGCAACTCCAGCAAATAATTCTTGGTCAGTAAAGTAATTTTTTTTATTTAATATATATAAAACCGTCTTTTTCAATAGAATAAGATGGTTTTTTTTATAATTTTTTATTTTAGTAAGAAAATATGGAATTCCGTAAAATAGTATGGAATTTAAAAGTTATGTTTGCAGAAATTTAAAAACTCGCAATTAATGAAAAAGCCCCTAATTCTCATTATTTTATTGCTTTGTTTTAAAAGTTTTGCTCAAAACGATCCGAAAATCGCATTTCAGAAAAGCAGATATGATCTTGCTTTATCCTGTTATAAAAAAGCAGACTTTAAAAAAGCACTTGATTTGTTCTCTGTAGCATCTAGAATTAAACCCGAAAACGAAGTAGGCAGAGAGTCCATCAAAAAAGTAGATTCCTTAAAAATTATTTTAAGGAAAAACATTTTGGATAAAGCCATCGGAACTTGGAAAATGGCTGGAGATAAACCCGTTTGGTCTTCTACAGCGACGGATAATTCTACTAAAGAAATTGATGAATTTGTCGAAATTACTCAAAATCAGATTTCATTTTATGAAGTGGATAAAGAGACAAAAACGAAAAAGTTACTACATTCAGAAGCGTTAGTTTATTACAATAAGGATGCTTCAGATGCTATTTTTTCAGATGTCATTCTTTCTGACGGAACTATTTGGAGTTGTTTGCTGAGTGAGGATTCAAATACATTGCATGTAATTAATATTGCCAAAAAAGATGATACTGGAGTTCAAAAAATAACCAGTGACAATCTGGAACACTTTTATACTAGAGTAAAATAATTAAAAGGGAATCAATGGTGATTCCCTTTTTTAATTTATAAAAACTTAAATCCCAATGAAATATTTGAGATTCCGGTTTTAACATCTCTCCCTGACGGATCAAGATCAGTAATTCCGGCTAGGTATCTGTAATCGATAGTGAGTTTCCATAAGTCAACCCCAATACCGCCTAGAATACTGCTGTTATTGCGTTCTAGCGCAATATAATTAAGGCTGTTATTTGCATTTATATCCGAGTAATTTTTCCAATTGTATCCTGCAAAAATGCGAATATTGCCCAGCTTTCCTAAAGGAACCACTTTAAAACCTACAATTAAAGTCGCATCGGTTCCAGAAACTTCATATTCAGTTTCGCCAATTCCGGTTTGCGAAACACTAAATTTAGATTTCGCATAACCAAATTCACCTTGACCATAAAACAGCAATAAATTCACTCTTGCAAATCCGGCAACTCCCATTCCTGTTCCTGAACTTTTTGAGTTAAAATCATCTGTAATTGGCGAGGTTATATTGTATGAAACTTGTGGTCCAAACTGTATTAATTGTGCAAAACCATTTACACTAATACCTAATAAAAGGGCTAAAATGAATTTTTTCATAATGAATTTATTGGCAGTTAATTCCATAAAATTAAATATTAAAAATTAGATTCGAAAGATTTATCTTATTTATTTAGTATATGTTTTTGATAATTAGACAACTGTGATGTTGAGTGTTGAAAATTTTCAAAACTGTAAAATGATTAAATTTGTTTTTAAAAAAAAGGTATTTAATGGAAATTAGAAAAATTGAAGCTTCACAAACTTGGCAAATACGGCATGAAGTAATGTGGCCTGATCAGCCTTTTAATTTTGTTCAGCTGGAAGAAGACAATGTAGGATTTCACTTTGGAGTATTTGATCATGAAAAACTAGTTTCTATAGTTTCTTGTTTTTTTACTGATGAAGAAATGCAGTTTAGAAAATTAGCTACACTAGAAAAATTTCAAGGAAAAGGAATCGCAGCAGAATTGCTAAAATTTATTTTTGAGTATGCTAAAGAAAGAAAAATGAAAAAAGTTTGGTGCAACGCTCGAACCAATAAAAAATCATTTTATGAGAAATTTGGAATGGTTGATACCTCTAGAACGTTTATTAAAAAAGGACAAGAATTTACTATAATGGAAATTTTGCTCTAGAAAATAGGCTGAAAATTACATAATAAAATGTACAGCCTTAGATATTTATGATTTTGCTTCATTTCTTTGTGACTAATTTAAAGCAAGGATGAAATTCCACTTTCAAATTATATTTTTATGCGATTTTAACATAAAAACATCAATTTAATTATGAAATAGAGGACGCTAAAAAAAAGAAAACGTTTTCGCTAATTTCTTCATGTTAAGACTTTCTTATTTTATTTTTTTTGTTGCAATCTTTTATTACTTTCGCACCCAAATGAGAAAGTTAATAGTATTTTTAGTATTCATGAATTTGCTTCTGTTTGGCGGAGGTCAATATCTTAATGCCGGTACTTTACACAATTCTCATCTTCATACTTTTGAGAAAAAGCACCGAGTGAAATTCACCAATCAAGATCAAGGCAGTTCCGTTATTGAAGATGCTGCAGATATTGATCTTGAGGAAGAATATCTTGGAGGTGATCTTAATGATGGACTTACGAATAAGTTTTATGCAGCAAACTACAGCCTGCTTGACAGCTGGTATCTGACGTTCTCAAGTCAGAATGCAGCAAATGATTACAATCGTTTTAAAATCTTCGTGCCATTTTGTGGCCAATCAAATCCTATATATATTACGCAACGCGTTTTAAGAATTTGATTTACCAATATACATCGGTTACTTAAGTTGTAATCCTGCATATCTTGTTGATGTATATTTTTTCTACTTCTTCTTGTATGAAAGTTAAGTTATAACAAAGGTTGCCCGATGCATTTTTTCATCTAAAGGAATCACTGTATTCCAAGCATTCAATCGCTTAATTTCCAATAAAATCATGAAAAGAATTATCTTGTTCACAGGCTTATTTGCCCTTGTGTGCCTTACTAGTTGTACAACTAAAAAAGAAGAAAAAGAAGAAGCTGAAAAATTTACCGTTACAAATCCGGTAAGAATTGATACTTCGTTTACAAAAGAATATGTTTCGCAGATAAAATCTGTTCGAAATATCGAACTCCGTGCCCAGGAAAAAGGGTTTTTACAAAACATTTTTGTCGATGAAGGACAGTTTGTAAAAAAAGGCCAGCTGTTGTTCAAAATTATGCCAAACATGTATCAGGCTGAATTACTTAAAGCTCAGGCTGAACAAAAATCAGTAGAAATTGAATTGCAAAACTCTAAATTGCTTGCCGATAAAAACATCGTTTCTAAAAACGAATTGAGTGTGGCTCAAGCAAAATTGCAATCAGCAAAAGCTGAAGTTGCTTTGGCAAAACTTCATTTATCATTTACTGAAATCAGAGCACCGTTTGACGGAACTATTGATAGAATTCCATTAAAATTAGGAAGTCTTATCGATGAAGGTGAATTATTGACAAGCCTTTCAGACAACAGTCAAATGTTTGCATACTTCAACGTTTCTGAGCCAGAATATCTTCAATATCAAACTGATGTAAAAGACCGCGCTGGTAATAATGTGAGTTTGCTTTTAGCGAATGGCGACATTTTTAAAGAAAAAGGAAATGTAGAAGTGATCGAAAGTGAATTTAATAATGAAACAGGAAATATTGCTTTTAGAGCAAGATTCCCTAATTCAAATAAACTATTAAGAAACGGTGAAACTGGAAAAGTACAAATGCTTGTTCCGTTGAAAAACGCTATTGTAATTCCGCAAAAAGCGACTTACGAAATTCAGGATAAAAAATATGTTTTTATCGTTGACAAAAACAATAAAGTAAGTTCTAAAGAAATTACTATTACAGGCGAAATTCCAGATTTATACGTTGTAAGCAGCGGTCTTACTGAAAATGATAAAATCTTGCTGGAAGGAGTTCAGAAAGTAAAAGAGAATGATAAGATCAACTTCACTTACATCGCTCCTTCAAAGGTTATCAATAATTTACGATTAAAAGCGGAGTAAAGTTTTGTTTTAGGTGTTTCAGGTTTCAAGTTTTAGGTTTCAAGTTTCGCGCTGAATCTCAAACTTAAAACTTAAAATCTTAAACTTAAGACAATTGCAAATTCCAATTAGTTTAATCATTAAAAAATAAATAGATGTTTAATAAATTTATACAAAGACCAGTTCTGTCGATAGTAATATCGCTTATAATTGTCTTTTTAGGGGTATTATCGGTTATGAGTTTGCCGATTACCCAGTTTCCGTCCATCTCTCCTCCAATGGTAAACGTTACGGCGGATTATCCTGGATCTAATGGTGAGCTGATGATCAAATCTGTAGTTATTCCTCTAGAAAGAGCCTTAAACGGAGTTCCTGGAATGAAATATATGACTTCTGATGCAGGAAATGATGGTGAAGCAAGTATTCAGATCGTTTTTAACTTAGGTACAGATCCGAATCAGGCTGCAATTAACGTTCAGAATCGTGTGGCTTCGGTTACAAATAAATTACCTCCATTAGTAGTAAGAGAAGGGGTTAAGATTACGCGCGAGGTACCAAGTATGTTGATGTATGTGAATCTTTACAGTACTGATAAAAATACCGACATGAAGTTCTTATACAACTATGCCGATATTAATGTATTGTCAGAATTGAAAAGGGTAAATGGAGTTGGATCTGGAGATATCTTAGGAACACGTGAATATGCAATGCGTATTTGGTTAAAACCAGATCGTATGCTAGCTTATAAAATATCTGCTGATGAGGTAATGGAAGCATTATCAAGCCAGAGTTTAGAAGCTTCGCCTGGTAAAACTGGTGAGAGTTCTGGTAAACGTTCTCAAGCATTTGAATATGTATTGAAATATTCTGGACGTTTTACAACCAAAGAACAATATGAGAATATCGTTGTAAGATCAACTAGCAATGGTGAACTTTTACGTTTGAAAGATATTGCTAAAGTAGAGTTTGGAAGTTCGATGTATGATATTTATTCGAACTTAAATGGAAAACCTTCTGCAGCGATTGTATTGAAACAATCTTTTGGAAGTAATGCAAACCAGGTTATTGAAGACGTAAAAGCTAAACTGGAAAAAATTAAGCAGAAATTTCCAAAAGGAATGGATTATGAAATTTCATATGACGTTTCTAAATTCTTAGATGCCTCTATCGAAAAAGTAATTCACACTTTGATTGAAGCGTTTATATTGGTAGGATTAGTAGTTTTCCTTTTCTTAGGAGACTGGCGTTCTACGGTTATTCCAGCAATTGCTGTTCCCGTTTCATTAGTAGGAACTTTTGTGTTCATGACGTTTTTTGATATTTCATTAAACTTAATTACATTATTTGCTTTGGTTTTAGCAATTGGGGTCGTCGTCGATGATGCGATCGTAGTTATCGAGGCCGTTCACGCCAAGATGGAGGAAGAACATCTCTCGCCATTTAAAGCGACTAAAAAAGCGATGCACGAAATTGCAGGGGCAATTATTGCGATTACTTTCTTGATGGCTGCGGTGTTTGTACCGGTTGCATTTATGTCAGGACCTGTTGGAGTATTCTACAGACAGTTTTCTATCACAATGGCAACTGCAATTATACTTTCAGGTATTGTGGCTTTAACTCTAACACCGGCACTTTGTGCGATGATGTTAAAAAACAATCACGATCAGCCTAAAAAGAAAACACCAGTAAATAGATTTATAGATGGTTTCAATAACAAGTTTAACCTTGCACAAGGCAAATACCAAAATTTATTAGGTAAAATTGTAAACAGAAGAGCTGTTACTATTATTGCGCTTCTAGGTTTTTGCGCAGGAACATGGTTGATCAGCAGCACAGTTCCATCAGGTTTTATTCCGAATGAGGATCAGGGTATGTTTTACGCTATTATTCAAACACCTCCAGGTTCATCATTAGAAAGAACAAATAATATTGCTGAGAAACTGCAAAAAATTGCTGAAGGTGTGGAAGGAGTAAAATCAGTTTCTTCATTAGCAGGTTATGAAATTTTGACTGAAGGTACTGGATCTAACGCAGGTACTTGTTTGATCAACTTAAAAGATTGGAACGATCGTAAACAATCTGTACAGGAGATTATGACAGAACTGGAAGAAAAATCAAAAGATATTCCAGGAGCTAATATTGAATTTTTTCAACCGCCGGCGGTACCAGGATATGGAGCAGCTGGAGGATTTGAGCTTCGTCTGTTAGATAAAACAGGAACTAGTGATTTTAAAAAATTGGAAGCTGTAAATAAAGAGTTTGTTGAAGAATTGAACAAACGTCCAGAGCTTTCAAACGTATTTAGTTTCTTCAGTGCGAGTTTCCCTCAGTACATGATGAAAGTTGATAATGATTTGGCACAGCAAAAAGGGGTTTCTATCGAAAATGCGATGAACACTTTGTCAACTCTTGTGGGTAGTAACTATGAAATTAGTTTTATCAAATACGGAATTAACTATAAAGTAATCGTTCAGGCAGCACCAGAATACCGTGCACAGCCAGATGATATCTTAAAGCTTTATGTGAAAAATGATCGTGATGAAATGGTTCCTTTTTCAGCTTTTATGAGATTAGAAAAAGTATATGGTCTTTCTGAAATTACAAGACACAATATGTATACTTCTACTGAGATTAGTGGTGGTGCAGCTCCAGGATATAGTTCAGGAACTGCAATTAAAGTAATTCAGGAAGTTGCGGCAAAAAAATTACCTAGAGGATATGACATTGACTGGGCAGGTATTTCTGCCGATGAGGTTGCACAAGGTAATCAGGCAATTTGGGTATTTTTGATTTGTTTGGGATTTGTGTACTTGGTTTTAGCAGCTCAATACGAAAGTTTTATTCTGCCTTTATCAGTTATCTTATCATTGCCAGCGGGTATTTTTGGAGCTTTCCTTTTATTGAAGGTTGCTGGACTAGAAAATAATATTTACGCTCAGGTTGCCATGGTAATGCTTATTGGTTTATTGGGTAAAAATGCCGTTCTGATTGTAGAGTTTGCCATACAGAGACATGCAGCAGGAAAATCTGTACTTGAGTCAGCAATGGAAGGAGCTAAAGCGAGGTTCCGTCCTATTTTGATGACTTCATTTGCCTTTATTGCAGGATTATTACCGCTTGCATTTGCTACCGGTCCTGGTAAAATTGGTAACAGAACAATTGGTACTGCAGCTGCCGGAGGTATGCTTATCGGAACTATTTGTGGAGTATTTGTAATTCCAGGATTGTATTACATTTTTGCCAAAATTGCAGAGAAACACAAACTGGTGAAACATGAAGAAGAGAATCCATTAACTGAAGAAATTGATAACAATCATGTCTAAATTAAAAATATATCAATATAGTGTAGCATTAGGTCTTTGCCTTGCTGTAGCGAGCTGTAAAGCTCCTGTAGCAGAAACTGCAACGACCAGTACACCAGTTCCTGAAGCATTTGGTACTGCTAAAGCTCAGGATACAATTACTACAGCAGCTGTAAAGTGGAATGAATTTTTCAAAGATCAAAACCTTGTTGATTTGATTGATGTAGCCCTGAAAAACAATCAGGAATTAAACATGACGCTGCAGGAAATAGAAATAGCAAAGAATGATGTTAGAGTTCGTAAAGGACTTTTATTGCCATCTGCTGGTATTCGTGCCGGAGCTGGAGTTGAAAAAGTAGGAAGGTATACCAGCCAAGGTGCTGGTGATGCCACTACTGAAATTAAACCAGGTATAGAAACTCCGGATCCGCTTGGCGATTTTACAATTGCAGCGTATGCAAACTGGGAAGTAGATATTTGGAGAAAACTGCGCAATTCTAAAAAAGCAGCGGTAAGCAGATATTTAGCATCAGTTGAAGGTAAAAACTTTGTGGTTACAAATCTTATCTCTGAGATCGCTGATAATTATTATGAATTATTAGCTTTAGACAGCCAATTAGATATTGTAAAACAAACAATTACTTTGCAGTCAAACGCTTTAGAAATCGTGAAAATTCAAAAGCAGGCTGCAAGAGCAACAGAATTAGGTGTTAAAAAGTTTGAAGCAGAAGTTCTGACTTCAAAAAGTTTAGAGTTTGATATTTTACAGCAGATAAAAGAAACGGAGAATAAAATCAATTTCTTGTTAGGCCGTTATCCGCAGGAAATTAAGAGAACAAACACCAACTTCTTAACGTTGCTGCCAGCTTCAGTGAGCGCTGGAATTCCATCTCAATTATTAATGAATCGTCCTGATGTAAAACAGGCAGAATTAGAATTGATCGCTGCAAAACTAGATGTAAAAGTAGCCAAAGCTGAATTTTACCCTTCACTGGATATTTCTGCAGCTTTTGGAGTACAAGCCTTTAAGCCATCTTACTTGTTTACGTTTCCAGAATCGATTTTATATTCTTTAGCTGGAGATTTAGCGGCGCCGCTTATCAACAGAAATGCAATCAAAGCTGAGTTTTCTAGTGCAAATGCAAGACAGCTTCAAGCTTTATATAATTATGATAAAACTATTTTAAACGCTTATTTAGAAGTGTCTAATCAGCTTTCTAAGATCGATAATCTGCAAAAAAGCTATGATCTAAAATCACAGCAGGTTGATGCATTAAACACCTCAATTGATGTCTCTAATGATTTATTTAAATCGGCTAGAGTAGATTATTTTGAAGTTTTAATGACACAGCGTGATGCATTAGAATCGAAATTAGAATTGATCGATACTAAAAAAGAACAACTGAATGCGGCGGTTCATGTTTACAGGTCCCTAGGCGGCGGTTGGAAGTAGAATACCATTTTAATAGTTATTAGTAGGATACCTCTCAGAAGTAAAATTCTGGGAGGTTTTTTTTGGAAATAAGTAGTTATTAGAGAAGATTAAACTTGAATTATCTTTACTTAGGTATGGCTATTTTTGCTTTAAACCCTTTTCCAGGTTCTGTATCAAAATCAATGGTTCCTTTAACAGCCTGAATACGGCTTTCCATGTTTTGGAGACCATTTTTTATCATCTTACTTTTTTCGGCTCCTTTACCATTATCAGTATAGTTTATTAAAATTGATTTTTGATCACCTTCAAATTTTATAAGAACTAAACTTGCTGTACTGTGTTTCTTCATATTTACCATTAATTCCTGTAAAATTCGACTAATGGTAATCTTTTTTGTATCATCAATAACTTCCCAGTTTATATTTTCTAAATTAGTAGCAATGATATTTCTTTCGCTTGTATTATAAGCCAAAAGCATTTCTTTTATGCTATTGGTGAAATCTATACCAGTTTCAATTCTATTATTTTCTCTCGAAATTCCTCTTACACGTCCGTAAATGTCGTCTAATTTTTGGAGTAGATTCTCTTTAGTGCTTTCCTTAGATAAGGGCTGAGATTCTGCAAAAGCAATCACTTGAAATACATCGTTTGCCAACTCATCATGGATTTTTTTAGCAATTCGGGTTTCAGTATTATAAGAAGTCTTAAATTCAATGACTTTGTTTTTATTTTTATAATAACGGATCAAAATCGCTATTAAAATGACTAAAAAAACAAAAACAATTACAAATACAATCCGCATGTATTTGGCTCTTTGAAGCGATAATAGGTTTTCTGCTTTTTCTAGACGAAGTTTTGCGTTTTCATCTTTTTCTATTTTAGCATCGTATTTAATCTTCGCAAACTTATTTTTAAAGTTATTTCTAATCTTAATAATACTGTCGTTTAAAGTAAAATACTTTTGTACATATTTGCTGTGATTCTCGCTGTGATTATTTGAAATTATAATTTGAAGCGATTCTAATCTTTCATCAACACTATTTAGTTTTGTAGCAATATTGTAAGCAGCAAAAGCATTTTCATCTGATTTTTGAATGTCTTTTTTAGCATAGTAATCGGCCAAGTGCAGATAGCTTTCAATACTTCCGTAGGTATCCTTAATTTTATTTTTTATTTTAAGAGCTTCCTTCATTAAATTGAAGCCTTTTTCATCCATTCCGTTTTTAAAATATGCGTAACCTAAATTGTCTTTTATGCTAGCTTTGATAGACGCTCTCGCTTTATCTTCAAAAGAATTCTTGTTTAAAATTAATTCTAGAAGTATAATCGCCTTGTTGTATTTTTTTTGTTGGATATAAATTGGCGCAATATTACTTAATGGAATTTGTTTTTCTATGGGATCTGTTATTTGATTTGATGATTTCTTATAATAAAGAATAGCGTCATTATAAAGAGAAAGTTCTTTATCAGCTATACCTAATCTATTATTTATAACACCTAAATATTCTCTGTCTTTTTTTACATAAGGTAATGCCTCCGTTACTGTTTCCTTGCTGCCATAGTAGTCTCCATTTACTTGTTGAATTTCTGCCATTTGAACAAGAATATAGCCAATATTAGCACTGTCTTTTAAAGTTTCATAAAGTATTTTTGATTTATTAAATTCATAAAAAGCAGTGTTAAAATTCTGTTTTTCATAATTTGAAATCGCCTTATTTCTTAAGCTAAATGCTTCTTTTCGAATGGGTTTTGTGTTAGTATTAACGGTCTTTTTTTCTTGACAGGAAAAAAGAAAAAGCAGCATGATAAAACAAAAAAAAGGGGACCGTAACATATAAATTTACTTTCCCCGAAAATAGTAATTAATTTGATACTAAAATATATATTATTCATCAGTTGGCGGTGGCGGTGGCGGTGTCTTAGGACCTGTATCACCAGGACCATCATCAGCCTGAGTTGATTTTAAGTGATCAATTTTTTCTGTTTTCTTTTTTGGCTGCGTTTCATACTCGTCAGCGGTACAAGAAAATATAGTAAATAACAACGCAAAAGCGCTTAAAAGTAATAGTTTTTTCATTTTAATTTAATTTAGAAATTAGACATAGGTATTGCTGTCCGGAATGATCCAGAGTCTATTGAGACAATACCAAATTGATTTTGGGAAGTAGAGCGTGTAGGACTGTAAGATGTTATTTATACTTCCCGAATAAACTCAATCTTACGGTTTTCCACACTGTTAATTAGAACTAGTTTTATATTTTTGTTTTAGTCTGCAGACAAAACTTGAACTAATTTCTATGGCAAAGTAAAGGCGCTTTTATACCATTGTAGATAAGGGATTCCCAGAATTCCCACGTTTTCCTGAGATTCCCATGAATTCCCAAAAATTCCTAAAAAAAATACCATGCATACGATATTAGAAGAATATAAAAAAGAGATTAAGATTAAATACGAGACAGAAAAAGAAGGAGTACATTTTGATTATTTGTTCAGTCCTTCGCGCGGAAAACTCCGCGATTTGTGCTGGCTTATTTTCGAGAATAACCCAACACAGGATGATTTAAATGTTTTTAAAAATTTATTTTGTTTAGATTTTGATCACACCAAAAAGAATAAGTTTAAAGAACAAAAAGATAAGTTTAGACCTATTGAAACCTTTTTTAAAGGTGAAACAGATCCATCAAATATTGATGCAATAAACCTTGCCGCAATTATGGTCGATTTTCAACCGCGTCCTTTTAAAAAGTTTAATGAAAAGTATAGAATTGAAGAGCCGAAACGAATTGAAAAAATAGGCAAAGATGTAATTGTTGAAAGAGAGAATGAAGGCATAGAAAAAGTTGTTTTGGTGGAAAATAAAAATGAAGAATCGAAAGAACATCCTGAAAAAGGAAATCTTTTCTTTGATTTTGCAACTAAATTTTCTAAAATAATGGCTCAGAAAATGTATCCGCAAAAAATAATTACGATTGGAATTGGAGCAATTGCTCTCGTGACTTCTGCGTGTTTATACTTTGTGCAGAAAAAAGATTAGACAGAATACTTTCTAAATGAAAGTCGGTAGCATTTTGAAATATAGAATGCTTTGGAAGGTAAAAAGAATAATTTTTTAAGAAGTAATTCAGGCATTTAAAAAGTTTGTTTTTTGGCATATATTAACTGTTATTTATACTATAAAGATAAGGAAAAATAATTTATAAACCTAATAAAATCAATGAAATAAGCGTTTATTTTGCTTTAAAAACAGATTTTTTTCTTGAATTTATTGGTGGGCAATTTCTAATTTTAATGACAAAAAAACATACCTTTTTCTAGGTCATTAATTATCATAAAATTATTTATATTTATAAAAAATTATAAAAGATTTTGATCGTAACTATCAGTTCAAAAAAATATTTTATGAAAAAGCTTCTCCTACTATTAATTGTTTTATGCACTTTTGGCTGTAAAAAATATGTTGTCTCGTTTGAACAGCCAACAGATATGAAACTGGATAAATTAAAACTGGAAGTATTTCTGGATAAAAAGAAAATTCAAGAGATTAACTTAAAGGCAACAAATGAAATGCCAAGTTATGAAACAGCAGAACTTTCAATATCAGATGAGGGAAAACATCTTCTTCAGGTTAAAGTAAAAGATACAACCTTTAGTTATGATTTAAATTATCCCCAAGAAAAATTTGTTCTTGTAACAGCTCATTTAAAACAGAATGGCAAGATTCATATCGGAATTTTAAAACAGCAATATCCGTTTAGATTTAATTGATATTCATATCAGTTTTAAGCTAAAAAATCTTTGAACCAAAATCCAGATTGCTTTATAGTTCTTTTTTGCGTTTCAAAGTCAACATGAATTAATCCAAATCTGGCGCTGTAGCCTTCTGCCCATTCAAAATTATCAGTCAAACTCCATACAAAATAACCATCGACACTATAACCGTCTTGTTTGGCTTTTAGAATTTGTTCTAAATGATCCTGAATGTAATGTGTTCGCTTAATATCGTATACTTTTCCGTTTGTAACGGTGTCTGGAAAAGCAGCACCATTTTCAGTAATTATAATTTTCCTGATGCCTTGATATTCGTTAAATCTTTTTAAGATATTGTATAGGGCAGGAGGATATACTTCCCAACCCATATCTGTCGCTATGACGTTTCTTTTTTCAGCGCTGATTAACTCGGCACCTATGTACGGAATCAATAATGAAGATTTTACGACTTCTCGTGTATAACATTGCAGACCAATAAAATCAAAATCGAACGCAAGATTATTTAGATCATCTTTTAAAATATAATTATTGAGTTTTTTAAGAACAGGCAAATCTTTCTGCGGATAACCAAGACCTAAAAGCGGTTCTATAAAAGTTCTGTTTAGTAAAGTATCGACACGTTTTGCGGCTTCAATATCTTTTTGGTTTTGAGAGAAAGGCTCAATGTGAGTGCAGGAAAAAGTAGTTCCGATATTCGCATCAGTTACTTTTTCGCGAAGTATTTTTGCGCCGGCAACAGTAGCTAAAGTAACGTGATGCATGGCTTTTAGATAATTTGTTATTCCTTTTTTTCCTGGTGCGTGAATGCCTAAAAAATACCCGGCTCCTGTAAAAACAGATGGCTCGTTAATCACCATCCAATTTTTTACGCGATCTCCAAAATGTTTTGCACAAACTTCGACATATTCTGAAAACCAAGAAACCGATTCGCGATTGGTCCATCCGCCTTTTAATTCGAGCGCGTTAGGCAAATCCCAATGATAAAGCGTTACCCAAGGTTCTATGCCTTGTGCAAGTAAAGAATCGATGATTTTATTGTAGTAATCAATTCCGGCTTGATTTACAGGATGAATTCCGGTTGGCATGATTCGAGTCCAGCTGATGGAAAACCTAAAATTCGGAATATTTAATTGATTTATTAAATCGATGTCGCTTTGATACGAATTGTAAAAATCACAAGCGGTTATAGCATGATGACCATTTTTAATCTTTCCTTTTTGAGATGTAAAAACATCCCAGATTGAAGCGCCTTTTCCGTCAGCATCATGTGCCCCTTCAATTTGGAAAGCAGCAGTTGAGACACCCCACAAGAAATCGTCTCCAAATTGGTCTTTATGCAAAAATGAGTTTTCAACTTTATTCATTCAAATGTACTTTCCTTTTAAACTTGTAATTATTAATGAAGGAAAGTAGAATGCATAGCTCTTAAAAAAAGCCATTCTTTGAATGAAACCAAAAAATTTAGATTGAAGAATTTCATAACATTTAGTTTTACTCAAATTAATAAAACTAATGTGAATTTATTGTAAAGTGATTATTATCAAATGATTAAATATAAATTTTAACCAACACGACTAATCTTCCCATCCGCAAAGTGTGAGTCCGTAGCCTTGGGCTTGAGCCACGGAAACTTTTGTTATTTGATGCCGGCAGGCTGTTAAACCTCGGCAGTTTTCGCTGTAATGATACTTTTTTGCTCCCGTTGGACCGCAGATATATACTTTTGTTTCAACAGTATTAAAAGATGTCAGCAAAATAAAAAACACGATTGTCAGTTTTTTCATTTGATAAGATTTGGTGATCATTGATGTACGATCAAATAATATTCATTTCCTTTTTGGTCCGTTGCTTTGAGTTTTCCGTATCCAATCCACTCTGCTTTAATTTCGAGATCTTTTATCGAATCAGAAATCAAAATTCCGGCACCGTACTTTCCTTCGATATTAATGTTTCCAGAAACCGAATCTCCTTTTACATTAATGCCTACTACATCATAATTATATTCATAATGGCCACATTTTCCGGTTCTGTATTCATACTTGCATTTTTTGTCAACATGATAGGTTTTTGCTTCTTCTGCAGTAATTACTTTGCGGTCGTCAGCAGTAATTACCTCCTTATAAAATGTATTAATTTGAGATGAAGGCGGCCCATCTGTTTTTTGGCAGGAAATTGTAACGAATAAAATAAGAGAAATCAGGTAGTTTTTTAGCATAGGCGTTGTATAAGGGTACGTATTCGATAAAAGTAGTTGGAACTAGTATTGTTTGAAAGCGTATTTATACGTGATTAATGTGTTTTATTCTGTTTCATAAAGCGCTGCAGTTTCTAGCAATTCTTTTTCAAATTGATAAATATCATCGATAGTCGAAATAGCTAACTTTGTCTCGTTTTTATTATCGTTAAAAAGACTGATGTATTTTTTGCCTCCATTTAAATGAAGTCGGCATAAAGGTTTACGATTATTATCATCCAACAAAATTCCGAAATAAGATTGTGTATCGCGATGTACAATTCTGTTTGTTGGTAATTTTCGTCTCAAGATTGCGACTACTATACGATAAGCATCTAATTCTTCTTCAGTTGTATTAATTTTATTGTCATCTTCAACTGCTGTAACTTCTTCGTCCTGCTGTTTAATTGTTTCTTTAGTAAGAGCTGCATTCAATCGATCATTAATTTTATCATTAATAAATTGATTTACTGATTTTTGAACTAAGTCTTTAAATTCATCAACCACTTTTTCAGTAAGTCTGCCTGCGTATACTTTATTAGCAAAAAGTTTTGTAAAATCGTTTGAAGGATTTTCTAACTCTGCGCTTATTAGTTTTTTAATTTCTTTAATATATTTTAATGAACTTGCATTGCTTATGATATTATCAACATTAAAGTTTGCTTTATGAAATTTTGCAATTTCATTGATAGTATTTTCTTTGAGATTTGTAATATCAAATTCCAGAAATGGTTTTTGATCCATTTTGTTTTGATCATCTAAATCAGTGAAAAACTGATAATGAATACCATTTGTTAAAAGAGCAAAACGAGTTTTAGTAACATGAAAATATCTAAATAATTGTGAATTATGTATGGTCAGTTTTTCTTTCCAGCTTTTGCATTCTACAATTATAATTGGTTCTCCATTCTGAAAGATGGCATAATCTACCTTTTCGCCTTTTTTCAGTCCCAGATCAGCAGTAAACTCAGGAACAACTTCAAGTGGATTAAAAGCATCATATCCCAATACATGTATAAATGGCAGTACAAAAGCATGCTTTGTAGATTCTTCAGTTTCAATTTTACTTTTAAGCTGATTAATTTTATCTGCTAATGATTTAAGTTGAATATTAATTTCCATTGGTTTTTAGTTTAAATTAATTATTCAAATGTAAAACCAATCAAAATCAGTATTTTATGGAAATCCGTAATTGAGATATTTTATAATGAAGTTTTATTATATGAATTTAAAACAAAAAAAGAGGACATTGTATTTCCTCTTTTTACACCTATCGTTTTGAGTTTATTATTTCTCTAAAATAAAATCTTTAATTATTTTATCCATATTAGATGGCAGATCAGCATTTTTGATTTCAAAATGTTTTATTTTCATTTCAGTAAACCATTTGCTCCAATATGTGCGAATCACTTTTTCTTCATAAGGATTACTTTTGCTCGGATTTATTCCGACAACTAAAACTTCAAGATTATATAAGTTATCATTCGTTTTGATAAAACCAAAATCCTGGTCGTGTAATTTTTTCTCCCAGTCTACAGTATTTAATCCATTTTTTCTAATTAACTCTGGAGTGATGTATGATGTGCGATTTCCTTCTTTTATGACAGTATTATCGTAAAACATGTATCCATCAGTTAATATAATAAGTATGTTTCTGTATTTTTTGTCGATACATTGATCTTGTATCTTATTGTCAAAAAAACTCCAAATGTCTGAACCAATATAATTGTTGTCTTTTATAGCCGACTGGTAAATTTTTGATGTACTAGACGCATAATTTTTGGTAATTGAATTCAAAAATTCTTTTGAGGCATTATTTTTATCAATAGTAATTTTTAAATTTTCAGCAATTGAATTTATCTCTGGATCTTTTGGTTCAGGATTAAAAAATAATTGCATTTTATCATTCATTTGTCTTATCCTTTTTGATTTTAAATGCTCTGTAAAAGCTTCGGAAACTGACTTTATATATCCCAAATCCCTTTGATAATATTCCATCGTTGGGTTAGCATTTTTTTCTAAACTTATTCGATCTGATAAATCAAGAAGTATACTGATGTTATAATGTTCTGCCACAGAATTTTTAACTGGAATTTCTTTTTCTTCTTTATCAGAATCTTTCTTGCATGAAAAAAATAAAATCAATAACAACGACATTGCCATTTTTAGTAAAGTGTTTTTCATAATATTAGTTTTTAAAATATACTAAATGTTGAAAATCAGGATCGATTAAATTCAGTCTTCCAAGATGTTCTTCGGATAGATTTTCGCATCCTTCGAGCAATTCTACTTTTTCTTTATGAGGTAAAGCGATTTCAGTATTAATGGCTTGAAACCATCCTTCTTTGTATTGATGATGATAATGCAGATACTCCTTTACTGGAAACACAAAACCATCGATTTTTAATTGAAGTTCTGAAATCTTCCCATTTATAGTAACAATTTGCTCTTTAAAATCATTGATTTTATTAATGTACTCTGTTTTAAATTTTTCTAGGTTTAATAAATTTTCTTTTTTACCTCTAATAAAAGCCCTGATTTTATCAATGTTTTCAAATTCTTTCATAACAAAATCGAACACAAGTCCCCAAATAATATACACTACAAATCCAGCAAATATGATCATCCAGAATTCAGATTCGCCAAGCGCGATATTTAAATCATATGGAGAAGATTCTGTTGTTTTGTTGAATTCATATATTTTCTTTTCTATTATGTAAGCCAGTAATGCATCAAACAAAAATGTTGTTGCAAACAAGGCAATCATTCTGAAGACATTTTTAATTCCTTTGCTCTTTTGTACCATATGAATAATATAGCCCAAACCCATAAAAACAAACGGAATCGTGATTACTAAAACACCCTCGAGCCAGCTTGCCATAAAAGAATTTGTCAGCGCATCTGCGTCAAAAATGGCCGCTGTTAAACTATCATTTGAAAATTCTTTGAAAAAAGCTGAATATGATGCTGAGATATAAAATACTAATAAATAAAGCGTTATCGGCAGTAGCAAAAATAATCCGATATAAAATTGCGCTTTTAATCCTTTCCCATCCTCAATTCCGAATTTATCAGGATTGCGTTTGACTTCAATAATGTCACTTTTTATTTGATCGATTTCATCGTTTATATCTTGTTCTTTCTTTTCGTAAATACCAATTGCAGCTTCAGATTTTTTAAGTTCAGTTCTGCTTTTTTCCTGTTCTTCTCTGTAAGGCTGTTTTAATCTGTCTTGTTCTAGTTTTTGTTTTCGGCATTGATCTTCAAAACTCATATATAAATTTTGAAGGCATGCTTTTAGAACAATAGGTTTTCCCGTTGCCTTTACTGATGCAGCAAAACCACTTTGATAATAGGTTATTCTTATTTGTTCTCTGTCATTTTCATCTTCTCCAAAAGTATTTGCTGGCGCATCTTCTACTTTTTTCAAGCTAAATAATTGTGTAAGTGACTTCATTTTTAAGAGTTTAGCTGATTGATAATTTCTTCTTTTTGAATGTTTTTCTGAACACAGTCAATGAGATAATTAGATAAATCGTTGATGTTTTCGTCGAGAAAATTAAATTTTCTGCAGTATTTTTTAAGCATATTTAATTCGTCATCTGTAATTTTTCCATCTGCCCAAATGATACGCGTAAAGTCATATAAATACTCTATTCTTGTATTTAATTCTTCAGGAATAAGAAGTTCCGTATTAATCGGATTTAAAAAAAGTTTATCCAGTTCTTCACGCGGAATTCCTCTTTCATCAGCAAAATGATACATCATTTGCAGTTCTAATACATCAAATTGATCGTCAGATAATGCCATTTGATATAATCGCAAAAAATGGCTTTTTAGTTCTATTGTTATCATGGTTTAAGATGTTTATTTAGATAAGTTTTCACATGCAATTCCGTCACTGTCACCATCTAGATTTTTGTAACATGATCTATTACTGTTATAAGTAGCTTGTGCTTGAGCCTGAGAGGTAAAATCGCCACATGTTTTTGTTGGGCAATTTGAGCTAGGTAGAGTACCTAAAGGTTCTGCTGACTCCGAACATGAGATTACTACTCCTAATATTATTAGGGATAAAAATATTAAGGTATATTTTATTCTATTTTTCATGATTTTATAATATAAATTAAAGATGTTAATGCCCCAATGAATGCAAAAACTAACATGCATCCGCTATTTTGATATCGTACTCCAGGAATACCAGTTCTTGTTGAATATCCATTTTTGCTAAATGTTCCTATTTTTGTTTTTAAACTTGGAGAAATTCCAGATTTGCTAATGTTTAATCCAAGTCCTCCTCCAAGTCTAATTCTTTTTTGAAATCGAAAGCCCATGATTTTTAGGTTGAGTTAATTAAAGTTTTTTTTATTGTTTAGAAACTTCTTTTGACGTTTCCTTTTTTCATGTCAATCGAAGTCAAGAGTATTATTTTCTTTTTTTATAGTGGTTATTAGTACTTGAATTCTTGTACTTTCCTCCTTTATGAGAACTACCTTTTCCACTTTTGTAATGGCCACTTTGGGCTTCAATACTGCCTCCTAGAACTAAGAAGAATAAACTAAACAAAACGACTAATTTTTTCATAATTTTAAATTTTATTGATTTAACAATTCAAACTTAAACCTATTTAAAACCAGTATTTTACGGAAATCCATAATCCGTAATTTTTATCTTCAAGAAATAAAAAAAGCTCCCGAAGGAGCTTGAAAAATTTATAATAGGAATGAGATCTAAATAATCCCCATATCTTTTACAATAGAAACCAAATGCACAGTATTGTTTGCCTTAAAAAAGTCTTTGAGTTTAGAAAGTCTTTTTTCCATGGCGCTTTTACTGCTCGGTTTTAAGCCTAAATCTTTAAGAATAACTATAATATCGTCTTGTGGTGTTCCAGATGATAAATGTTTTAGAATTAAAATATCAAAATCGTCTATTTCATAATTGTTTTTTTCATGAAGTGCAGAAGCAATTTCAGGTGAAATAAATTTTTGATCAGAACTCGAAATAATATTGATCGCTTTTTTAAGCTCTTCGATACTATTTAAGCCTTTTAATACAAAACCATCAATTCCTGCATTATCAAAAAGAGATTTGATTCGGTAGCTTTTGTCTTCTACAGAATAGGCTATAATTTTAATGTTAGGCTGCAGTTCGCGAGCTTTTTGAACAAGCTCATCTCCATTAACAATTTCTGCTTTGCGATGATCAGCTTTGAATGAAAGATCGCTTATCAATAAATCATAAGGTTCATTTTGATGAATTGCAGCGCGTATTTTTAAAAATGCTTCGTCACAAAATTTTGAATGCTGAAAATCTACTATATTCAAATCTTTTAAAACTTGTTGAATTCCTAAATTCATCACGTCGAGATCTTCGGCAATTATTACTTTTTTAAACATATGGCTTTTATTTAGGCAGCGTTATTTTTACTTTAAAACCTTTATCTGGTTCAGTGTCAAAAGTAATAGTTCCTTTATTTGCCAGAATACGGTTTTCCATATTTTGCAGACCATTTTTTATAATTTGTGTTTTTTCGTGGCCTTTTCCATTATCAGTATAGTTTATAAATAAAATATTTGAGTTGCTTTCAAACTTTACAACCACGATAGAAGCCTCACTATGTTTTTTCATGTTGACCATCAATTCATGCAATACGCGCTGTATTGCAATTTTTTTTAGGTCTTCAACCAAATCCCAATTTACTTTTTCTATATTATTAATAATAACATTTGTGTTGCTGCTATTATAGGTCGAAAGCATTTCTTTTAAATTATTCGGATAATTAGCACCAGTGTCTATATCATTGTTTTCTCGTGAAATCCCTCTGACTCGATTGTAAATATGATCTAGTTTTTGTAGTAAGGTTTCTTTAGAACTTTCGTTAGTTAAAGGCTGTGTCTGCGTGTACGTAATGGCATGAAAAACGTCGTTCGCTAATTCGTCATGAATATCTTTGGCAATTCTGGTTTCAGTATCATACGCCGTTTTTATTTTTTCGACTCTGCTTTTATTTCTATAGTATTTTCTCAGATAAATTAAGGCGAAGAATAATATAATGATTCCGGAGGCAAACAAAATTCTTTGGTATTTTGCTTCCTGAAGTTCTAATAAATTTTCAGCTTTCTCTAAACGAAGTTTCTGGTTTTCATCTTTCTCTTTTTTAGAGTCGTATTTAATCTTGGCAAATTTGTTTTTAAAGTTGTTGCGGATTTTTATAATGCTGTCACTTAGCGTGATGTATTTTTTTGCATATTTAGTGCTTTGATTTTTATAATTATTTGAAATCAAAAGCGATAATGCATCTAGACGTTCATCAATAGTATTTAATTTTGTTGCCTCATTATAAGCATCTAATGCGTATTGATTTGTTTTCTTTGGATCTGTATTAATAAAATATTCGGCTAAATGAAGATTACTTTGAAGAGTGCCATAGGAATCGTTTATTTCTTTTCTTAAATCAAAACCTTCATTCATCAACAAAAAACCTTTGTTGTTAATTCCCTTTTTAAAATAAGCATAACCCAGATTATCTGTAACTCTGGCTTTGGTTGTTTTTAGCGAATTATCGTTTAATATTTTTTTGCTTAAAATAGATTCTAAAATAAGGATCGCTTTATCATATTTTTTCTGTTGAATATAAACAACTGCGATATTATTTAATGGAGATTGTTTTGATATGGAATCAGTGCAGTCTTTAATTGCCTCTTTATAATAATAGATTGCATCATTATAAATAGCAAGTTCTTTATCTGCTATTCCGAAAAAATTATTGATAGAAGCACTGTAAACATTTTTTTTTGTAACAAAAGGCAATGCTTCAGTCAACGTTTCTTTGCTTCCATAATAATCGCCATTGATCTGCTGAATAGAAGCCATCTGAATTAGATTGTAAACGATATTGGCACTATCTTTTAGCGTTTCAAAAGCTATTTTTGATTTATTGAAGTTATAAAAGGCGCTATTAAAATTTTCTTTTTCGAGATTTGTTATTCCTTTTTCTCGAAAAGCTTTGGCTTCTTTATTTAGAGAGTTTTTACCACTAATAGATCCCGTTTTTTCCTCACAGGAAAGAAGAAAAAGAAAAATAAATAAATATAAAAACGGGGATCGTAACATAAAGTTTACTTTCCCCGAATTTACTAATTAAATTTATAGTAAAACTAATTTTATTTAGTCCTTAGTTGGCGGTGGTGGTACCTTAATCGGATCATCATCTGGACCATCAGCATAAGATGGCAGTGTAGGACTTACCGCTTTTTTTACCTCAGTTGCAGCTTTGTTTTCTGTCGTATCTTCGTCAGCTGTACAAGAAAATAATGTAGTTGACAATAGCGCGCACGCTCCCAATAAATATAATGTTTTCATTTTTTTAGATTTAAAAATTGGACATGGGTAGGGCCGTTCGGAACTTTTCCGAAATTTGTTAAATGGCAATACCAAGTTTTGTTTGGGAAGTGAAGTGCGTAGAACAGTAAGATTTTCATTTATACTTCCCAGATAAATTCCGTCTTACGGTTTTCCGTACTTTTAATAGAACTAGTTTTGTACATTTGTTTTTGACCTGCAGACCAAAACATTAACTAATTTTGTTAAGGCAAATTTATATGGAGTTTAACGCTGGATTGGTCAGAAAGTCAGGAAAGTCTAATGTATTTTTTTAAAGTCGAGGTAAGTTCTAAGAAGTCATAAGAAGTCGTAAAAAGTAGAATAAAGTGCTTTAGAAAAAGTTTTAAAAAGTTCAAATGTGTATGTCAAACTTTACTTTTGAAGATTACAGAAAAGCTATAAAAGCTAAATATGAAAAAGAAATTGAAGGGGATTATTCAAATAATTTAAGTTCGCCAACTACTGCAAATCTTAGAAATTTATGTATCAAAAGATTTACATCAAATACTAATAAAGAAGACTTAATTACTTTTGAATCTTTCTTTGATTTTCCATTTGATAAGGATAAAAAAAATTTATTTGGGGAAGAAGAGCTGAATAAATTAGAAGCCGTTAAGAGGTTTTTTTTAGGAAAAACAGAGAAGCCAGCCGAAGATACTATTCGATTGGCAGCAATACTTGTAGATCTTCAGCCAAGACCTTTTAATGAGTTTAAGAAAAAAATAGATAAGGAAGATTTAGAATTGATAAATGAGTTGAGACTTACTAATTTTGATAAAGATATTTCTTCTGATATTTTGAGGGATCAACTAGAAATAGAAACTTTAAATGATTCAACAACAGATTTTGTTAGGGAAAAACCAGAACTATTTAAAAGTCAGGAAGCTGAACCAATACCAAACATACTATCGACTTTTGTTACTGTAGGCAATAAATCAATATTCAAAAGAGTAAGATATGCAGTAATTATTACTATTCTCTTCGGATTATGTTTAATTATTTATTTAGCCTTGCGACAAAAAGAATGTATGCAGTGGTCAGGTGATCACTATGAAATTGTAGATTGTAATTTTAAAGGAGAAGGATTAATAACAGCCAATCCTGTTGAGGTGCTAGATAAAAATTTAGTTGGCCTTAAGAAAGTAAAGATTTGCGATACGACAGTTTATTTTGATAAAAATCATAATGCAATTATTTGGTATGCGAAAAGAGGAAATGGTGTAGATTTTTTTAATAGTCATGGAAGGCATCCTGAAAACAATAGTCCGCTAAAACCTGTTACAAAATATATTTTAGATAAATACATCAATAATAAAAAGCAGGAATAAAAAAAACCTCCAAAACTAATTTTGGAGGTTTTTATATAATCTTAATCTTTCCTCTTTGTTCTTTCCTCTTTGTTCTTTCCTCTTTGTTCTTTCCTCTTTCCTCTTTTCTCTTTGTTCTTAACTCTTTTACTTCTTAATTCTTAAACCCAGTATCCTCCGGAAATAAAATACTATTCAAATGAGTATCTCTATCATAAACATCTGGAAAAAAGCCAATTTGACCATCTCGATCTACCCAAGCCGTAAAATAACCAATGTAGATCGGAATTTTTTTCTTAAGCATACAAGGTGTTTCTTTTTCACCGCTCATTGCTGCGTTAATTTTTTCAACTGGCCAGTCTGGATAATCTCTTAACATAGAAATAGCCAATTCTTTTGCTTTTTCAACATTAATACATCCGTGGCTGAAAATGCGTTTTTCAAATCCGAACAAGGTTTTAGATGGCGTGTCATGCATATAAATGTCATTCGGATTTGGGAACATAAATTTCACCAAACCTAAAGCATTTTGTGGACCCGGTTTTTGTCTGACATTC
The DNA here is from genome assembly GCF_015350695.1 of Flavobacterium sp. MR2016-29. Classification (NCBI taxonomy): domain Bacteria; kingdom Pseudomonadati; phylum Bacteroidota; class Flavobacteriia; order Flavobacteriales; family Flavobacteriaceae; genus Flavobacterium; species Flavobacterium sp. MR2016-29. The sequence continues at coordinate 63,595 of NZ_JADKPU010000005.1, read as the reverse complement.
CCGCCGTTCCATTCCATATTATGATCGGCTAGGTAATTTTTATCCTCAGCCATTTTTAGTTTCAGTTCGTTCTTAATTATACTGCTCGGCACATACCAATACGGACTAAAAACAATACGATCGATCTGACCGCTAAAAATTACAGTTTTAGTTAATGGAGTTCCGATAAAAACATTCGAAACAATATCATAATTTCCGTTTCTAACATAATAAAGCATGAAAGACGGAATATTAACCATGACAAATTCATCCTGCTTTTCTAACGTTGGCGGAATCCATCTGCAACGTTCCATGTTTAGCATAAGCGTTTTAATACGGTCGCTTATCGGCTCATTCATCTGATCTATAAAATCTTTTGTAATGATATAATTTGGTTTAAGGGCATAACGTGCTTTGTATTTCATGATTCCATCCATTAGCTCTTGGTCGTAGAAATTGCTTTTAGAATCTTTGGCTAAATCTCCAACAACAGCCAAACGCTGTCTTATGTCTGCAATGGTTTGTGAAGTGGCATCAGGTCTTAAATCTTGAAAAGTCGTATCCATAGCTATTTTATTCCATGTTCCATTTTTTTCGATGGCTCGATATTTTTTCAGTACTTCCTGAAGTTTATAATATTGACTGAAAAGTACCTTATCATTTTTCTGAAATAAATTCGGATTAGTAACAATAGAATCGAGCAAGGTTTGATAAGATATTTTTTTCTTTGGCAAATACCATTGAATTTTATCTTGTTCCGCCGCATCCATACCTTGATAGACATGTTTTGCATATAAAATATACATCGAAGTTAATAGAAGTTCAGTGTCAGAATCTGAAATTTTTGAAGTTGAATCTTCATCAAAAACTTCATCAATTTTATCTTTATACGGAATCTTTATTTGAACGCCCTCTTCGTAAGTCGAATTTAATTTATGATATAACAAATGCCCAAATTCGTTTATATCATTGCCATCATACCAAATTGCTTTGTATGCTTTTTTTGTATATAGTGCAGCAACGTCGTTTTGGTATTCCTTTAATTCAGTGTATTTTTTAAAAAAAGCAACGATCGAAGCGCTGTTTATAGTTGGTTCTGCTATGATAGTTTTCGCTGTTTCTAAATTATTTTTTGAATGAGCAAAAGTAGTGATGAAAAAAGTACTCATTAAAAAAATGGCAGTAAGGGTAAAATTTTTCATTTTTTATATTTTTCGTTACTAAGTCTTTTAAAAATTGATACAAAAACGGGAAATTTAAAAAAAATGACTTGGGGTAAATGCTATAGAAAAAAATTTTCTACATCAAATTTATAAAAAATATCTTTCAGATTTTCGAGTAAATCAAGGAAATATAATTTTAGCCGTTAACTCTAAAGAGAACGGTAATTTGAAATGAAAAATAAAGAAGTTTATTTAACATAAAAAGACTTATTTTTAAGAAGCGTCAGCAGCGCCAAAAAAGTCTTTCTAACAAAACTGCACAGGCATCAATATTATTGGCTTATAAAGATATTTGTCTCGTTATGACAGCAGTATGCTTTTTGCCCATTATAATTATTCTGCTTTTTAAGCTTTGGCGTAGACCAATTGAAAGGGTAGAACTGGAGCCAATCCCAATTTGATAGTGGAGAATTTCGGAATTAAAAAAAAGTATGTAAACAATATCCCTCAAAAACAATAAAAATGAAAAATTCTAAAATGACTAACCGGAAAGAGCTTTTTGAAACTATTTTGCATCTTTTTTTTATTTTCCTGATTGTCGGCTTTTGTTTCAAATTAATGTTGCCCTTTATAATGCCTATGATTTGGGCGGTAATATTGGCGATCATTTTGCATCCGTTTTTTAATTTTCTTCAGAGAGTTTTTAGAGGACGTAAAACTTTGGCTTCAATTGTAATTACAGTTTCTATTATAATATTGATGATTTTGCCTGTATTGTATTTCCTAAACTCAGTTACATCCAATTTCTTAGAATTAAAACGCGGTTTTGAAGACGGAGCACTCAAAATTAGCACGCCGTCAGAATATATCAAAAACTGGCCAGTAATCGGAAAACCTTTGCACAATTTTTTAGATTCATTATCTTCTGATCTGCAAAACAGTCTTCTAAAATACGGTGAGGAAATCAAAGATGTTTCAAAAGTAATTATGGCTGGAGTATTAAGTTCGGGATTGGCGTTTCTTCAGTTTCTTTTATCGGTTGTTATTGCGGGAGTTTTGCTTGTATCTACTTCCGCCAAAACAATGGCTACTAAATTTGTTATGAGAATTGCAGGAAATAAAGGCGAAGAAATTTTAGCGATTTTGGTTTCGACAACCTATCAAGTGGTAAAAGGTATTATTGGAGTGGCAATTATTCAAACTATTATTCAGGCAATCGGCCTTTATTTTGCAGAGATTCCTTATGCAGGACTATTAACTCTTTTATGCCTGATATTTTCAATCCTGCAAATTGGCCCTTTTATAATCAATATTGGAATTATAATTTATCTTTTCTCAACAGGAAACTCAGTCTATGCTATTTTCTGGACAACCTACTTTATTATAAGCGGACTTTCAGATAATATTTTAAAACCGCTTTTATTAGGAAAAGGCGCAATGGTTCCTATGCTTATTATTTTTTTAGGTGTTATTGGCGGCTTTATAATGTCTGGATTTATAGGATTATTTGTTGGACCAATTGTCTTTTCAATAGGTTATAAATTATTTATAGCCTGGCTTGATGAGGAGCCGGAAAATGAACCTTTGCTTGAAGAGGACATTCCGTTGCATGATGAATAAATCTTGTTATTGAATTAAAATAGTTTTACTGATAATATTGCTCGTTGCTTGATTAGGTTCATACGGCTGGTGACCGCCAACGGCTATTTTTAATTCGCCTTGATATTGTTGATAATTACCTTCTGCGGTAACATACGAAACATCTTCAGGAGAAAGTGTAAAGTGTATCGTTTTGCTTTCTCCTGCTTTAAGATAAAGTCTCTGAAAACCTTTTAAAGTTTTTAAAGGTGCTTTTATAGCTAAATCTTGATTTATGATGTAAAGTTGAGCGACTTCTTCTCCAGCGATTTTACCAGTATTTGTTAACCGAACCGTAACCGAAATAGTTTTTCCTTTGACTGTTTTAGCAGGTATTTTTAATTCGTCGTATTTAAAAGTGGTATAACTGAGTCCGTAACCAAATCCGTATTGAGGCGTTCCTTTAAAATAGCGATAAGTACGATTATCCATTTTATAATCTACAAAAGCAGGTAAATCTTGATCGCCTTTATAAAAAGTAATCGGCAGTCTTCCGGCAGGATTGTAATCTCCAAAGAGAATATCAGCCACCGCAGTTCCTGCAGATTGGCCTCCATACCATGAATTTAAAATTGCAGGAATATTTTCTGCCTCCCACGGAATGGCAATGGCACTTCCTGTCATCATTACAAAAGCAACTGGTTTTCCTGTTGTTTTTAATGCTTTCATTAAATCAGTCTGAACAGCCGGCAATAAAATCGAAGTACGGTCTCCACCAGAAAACCCAGGATAATTTACTTTCATTTCTTCGCCTTCAAGCTGAGGTGAAATACCGCCGACAAAAACAAAAGCATCAGCATCTTTTAAGCGATTAACCAGCGCATTGAAATCGGTTTTTTGATAATTTCCTGCATGCAGCGCTACATTTCCTTTTCCGTCTCCCTGCCAATATTCTACAACTAAATTGTAAACTGTATTTTTTGTTGTTTTTAATTGAAAAGTTTGTCCGCCCCAGCGATTTTTTGTCCATGCATTTAAAACTTCTTTTCCATTAATAATAAAGCGGTAACCGTCATCTGCAGTAAGTTCAAATGTAATTTTGCCGTCTTGATTGGCGGTGAAATTAGTTGTGTATCGTGCTGCAAAATTATTGGCCTTAATGTCTTTTGCAACAGCTTCGCCTTCCTGCCATAAATTATTAATTGCTGATTCAGTTCTGGTGTAAACGGGTTCTCCAGATAGGTTTTTATTATTGTAATATTCGGCTTTAAAACCTTGTTTGCCTTCAAAATTATATTGGTTTTTAAAATCAGAATACACGAGCAGAGTATCACTCGTAAAGTTGATGGCTTTTTCATAAATCACTTCCGTATCTTTTCCTGCTTTCTCTTTTATACCTTGCAAAACAGTTGACAAATGAGAAGGAGTTCCGTTGTAATTTCCTAAAATAGCAATCGAATTATCAGCATTAGGACCAAGAATGGCTATCTTTTTTAATTTTTTGCTGAAAGGCAGTGTGTTGTTTTCATTTTTAAGGAGAACCATCGATTGCTGTGCCATTTTTAATGCATGAGCTGCGTGTTCTTTACTTTCTAAAACAGATTCCGGAGTTTGAGCATATTTTACCATAGAAACCGGATCAAACATTCCAAGTCGAAATCGGATCATATAAAGTCTTCTTACCGAGATATCAATTTGATCTTCGCTTATTTTGCCATTTTTAACAGCTTGTACCAAAGCTTTGTATGCATCAGTACCACAATCGATATCAGTGCCGTGAAAAACAGCATCTGCAGCAGCAGCTTCAGCATCAGGATGTGTTTTGTGATTTTTAAAGAAATCGTCAATCGCCCAGCAATCCGATGTTACGTAGCCATCAAATTTCCATTGCTTGCGCAAAATATCATTCATCAAAAGATCGCTAGCACAACAAGGCTGTGTTCTAAAAGCATTGTAGGCACACATTACGCCGGCTACTTTTGATTCGGTTACTAATTTTTTAAACGCTGGCAAATACGTATCCCAAAGTTCATAAGGCGTTACATCTACATCAAATGTGTGGCGCAAAGGTTCAGGCCCGCTATGTACGGCGTAATGTTTGGCACAAGCGGCGGCTTTTAAGTATTTTGGATCGTCTCCCTGCAAACCTTCAACAAATGAATCTCCTAATACAGCTGTCAAAAAAGGATCTTCGCCATAAGTTTCCTGCCCGCGTCCCCAACGTGGATCACGAAAAATATTGATGTTGGGAGTCCAATAGGTTAACCCCAGATAACGCTCATTAGTTCGGCCTAAAGCAACAGCCTTGTTATAAATGGCTCTTCCTTCCAGAGCAGCATAATCGGCCATTTTATAAAGTGAGTTTTTATCGAATGTCGCCGCCATAGCAATGGCCTGCGGGTAAACAGTAGTTTTAAAAGGAGTTCGTGCTACGCCATGCAGTGTTTCATTCCACCAGTCGTAAGCCGGAATTCCTAAACGCGGAATAGCCGGAGATGAATTCAGCATCTGAGAAACTTTTTCTTCTAGAGTTAATCGGCTAACAAGATCGTTTACTCTGGTTTCGAAGGTTAAATTCGTATCCTGAGAAAGGAATTTTTCTTTTTTTTCCTGTGCTTGGCAGTAAATTGAAATAAATAAAAATATAAGGATTCGAGAAGCAGTAGCTAATTTTTTCATAGGATCTTATTTTTAGTCAATTTAGTTAGAATTCCGGTAAGCAAATGATGAGATAAAATTTAATTGCAACCGATTGTGTAAAGAAAGAAAAAATAATTTAATTTTATCGCAAAAAAGTAAGAATTTAAATCTTAGAAATGACATTCAGTTGATCTCCTTCAGCTTTTAGTGTAGATTTAAAAAACGTATATTTGCGAATTATTTTATTTATTAAATTTTTTATGGAAGAGAGTAAAGATGTTACCATTTATGACATTGCCCAGAGGTTAAATCTTGCAACTTCGACAATTTCAAGAGCTTTAAAGGATCATCATACAATAAGTGATAAAACGATAAAAAAAGTAAAAAAAGCAGCCGAAGAAATGGGTTTCCGCCCAAATACTTTAGCCGCTGGCCTGCGTGGCAATCAAACTAAAATAATTGGCGTCTTAGTTTCCAGAATCAACAGGCCTTTTATTTCTTCCTTGATCAGCGGTATTGAAGAAACCGCACAAAAGGCAGGCTATAGCGTCATGATCACCCAAAGCCACGATTCTTACACAGATGAGGTAAATTTATCGAAAGTGCTCTACGATAGCAGGGTCTGCGGTATTATTTGCTCACTCGCGATGGATACACGTGATACCTCTCATTTTCAGAAATTTATAGATAAAAGTATTCCGTTGGTTTTTGTAGACAGGGTTCCCAAAGATTTTAACACGTATCGTGTTATGATTGATAATTATTCGGCTGGCTATAAGGCAACTAAGCATTTAATAGAACAAGGATGCAAGCGAATTGCACACATTACAGGTTCACAATACAGAAACACTTACAGCGAACGCCGCAGAGGTTATGTTGATGCTTTGTTAGAAGCCAATCTTACTGTTGATGAAGATCTTATAATAGATACCGCACTAACTTTTGAAGATGGCGAGTCAGCAAGTAATTCCTTATTTGACATGCCAAATCCCCCAGATGGTATTTTTGTATCAAATGATACCGCAGCGGTCGGTGCCATTCAGGTCGCGAAAAAGCGAGGATTAAAAATCCCGAAAGATATTGCTATTATTGGATTTAACGATGATCCAATTGCTTCCATTATTGATCCAGGTTTAAGTACTATTTCACATCCCGCTGTGAGAATGGGGCAGACATCGGCTAAGAAAATATTAAATCATTTAAAATCTTCTAAAAAGAGTTCTGAATCTAAAAAAGATAATATTACTGAAGTTACTTTTTTAAACACAGAAGTTGTAGTAAGAGCCTCTTCAAACCGAAATAAATAAACACGTTTTTTTTATTATTATTTAAAGGCTGAATGAAAAAAATCACTTCAAAATTTTTTTCTTAAAACACAATGCTATATTTTTACGCAACCGATTGCAAGTTTGATAGAAACTAAAGGTGTAAATGGAAAAAATATAACATTTAATTTTAAGCTTAATGAACCATCAAAAGAGACATTTTGTATTGCTACATATTTTTTTGCTTTTGGCTTCGTTATCCATTTATGCTCAAAAGGATTATAAGTTATGGCTTCAATATGATAAAATAACCAAGCAAGCATTTGTTGCTGAATACAGCAACAGCATTAACGGAATTATTTCTTTAGAAAATACTGAAACTTCAAAAATTGCTTCAAGAGAATTGGAAACAGGCTTGACCGGCATGTTAGGGAATAAAATCAATGTTATTTCAAAAATAGAAGGAGACAATAAAATTATTATAGGTTCAAAATCTTCTTTAAATGCTGAAATTCAAAATACTTTAAATGCTGATTTTGAAAAAATAAACGAGGAAGGATTTATTATAAAATCGGCTGCTCTAAAAAATAAAAAATACATCATTATTACAGGCAAGAAAGATATTGGCGTTTTATATGGCGTCTATACTTTTTTGAGATTGATTCAAACCAATAAATCAATCCAAAATTTAAATATTGTAGATGCTCCCAAAACAAACATCAGAATCTTAAATCATTGGGATAATTTAGACAGAACTGTCGAGCGCGGTTATGCAGGATTCTCTTTATGGAATTGGCAAAAACTACCCGATTTTATTGATCAGCGCTATATTGATTACGCCAGGGCCAACGCTTCAATCGGAATTAACGGAACGGTTTTGACTAACGTAAATGCAAACGCTCTCATTCTAACGCCGCAATATTTAGAAAAAGTAGAAGCTTTAGCAGCTGTTTTTAGACCTTATGGAATAAAAGTCTATTTAACTGCCCGATTTTCTGCACCTATAGAAATTGGAGGATTAAAAACTGCTGATCCGAAAGATATCGCTGTCGCGAATTGGTGGAAAGAAAAAGTTAAAGAAATTTATAAACGAATTCCAGATTTTGGAGGATTTTTAGTAAAAGCAAATTCTGAAGGCCAGCCAGGTCCGCAAAATTACGGAAGAGATCATGTTGATGGCGCCAATATGCTCGCCGATGCAGTTGCGCCTTTTGGCGGCGTAATTATGTGGCGCGCTTTTGTTTATTCTGAGCATGATGCCAATGATCGAGCAAAACAGGCTTTCGCCGAATTTCAGCCATATGACGGAAAATTTAAAGATAATGTTATTGTACAGGTCAAAAACGGCGCAATAGATTTTCAGCCTAGAGAACCTTTTCATCCCTTATTTGGAGCAATGCCAAAAACGCCTTTAATGATGGAGTTTCAAATCACGCAGGAGTATTTAGGCTTTAGCACGCATTTGGTTTTTCTGCCAAAATTATTTCAGGAAGTTTTAGAGTCAGATACCTATCAAAAAGGTAAAGGTTCAACGGTTGCTAAAGTAATTGACGGCTCATTAAATCCGCACAAACTTACGGGAATTGCTGGGGTTTCCAATATTGGAAATGATATAAACTGGACAGGACATCCTTTTGCACAGGCTAATTGGTACGGTTTCGGAAGATTGGCGTGGAATCCGTATTTAGATTCTGAAGTTATTGCAGATGAATGGCTGCGATGTACTTTTTCTAACGATGAAAATTTTCTCAAACCTGTAAAAAAAATGATGATCGAATCTCGAGAAGCGGTTGTGAATTATATGACTCCGTTAGGTTTGCACCACATTATGGATACAGGCCATCATTACGGGCCGGGTCCGTGGGTTTCGAATTTATCAAGACCAGAATGGAATCCGACCTACTATCATAAAGCCGATAAAAATGGAATTGGTTTCGACAGATCTAAAACAGGAACAAATGCCACAGCACAGTATGCGCCAGAAGCAGGAAATATTTTTGATAATGTAGAAACCTGTCCCGAAAAAGATTTACTGTGGTTTCATCACGTTTCTTGGGATTATAAATTGAAAAATGGCCAAACGCTTTGGAATGGTTTAGCTTTAAAATATCAAGAAGGTGTAAATCAGGTTCAGGAAATGCAAAATACTTGGAACAAAACTGAAAAATATATTGACAGCGAACGCTTTAAAGAAGTTCAGATGTTATTAGAAATTCAATATAAAGAAGCAAAATGGTGGCGCGATGCTTGTTTGCTTTATTTTCAGCAGTTTTCAGGCAAAGAATTGCCAAAAGGAGTTGAAAAAACAACACAATCTTTAGACTATTTTCAATCCTTAAAATTTCCATTTGCACCTGGAAATTAATTATACAAATAAAAATATGAGCATAAAAACAGCAATTGTTACCGGAGGGAATTCGGGTTTAGGTTTCGCAACAGCACAAAAACTATGTGATAATGGTATCAAAACATTTATAATTGGAAGATCAAAAGAAAAAACAGAGGAAGCCTGTGCAGCAATTGGCGCCAATGCAATTCCGGTTTTATATGATCTAAATGACATTGCAGGAATTCCGGCCATGATCGAGAACTTAACTAAGGATAATCCGATTGATGTTTTGGTAAACAATGCCGGAATCAACTTAAAAAAAGAATTTTTAGACGTAACAGATGAAGATTTTTTATCAATAATTCATACCAATCTTTTGAGCGTTTTCGCTGTAAGCAAAGCAGTTGTAAAAAATATGAAGGAGAATAATGGAGGAAATATCGTCAATATCAGTTCAATGGCGTCTCAATATGGTATTCCGAAAGTAATTGCATATTCAGCGAGCAAAGGCGCAATCGAATCGATGACCAGAGCAATGGCGGTAGAATTGGCGCCTTTTGGCATTCGCGTTAATTGCGTGGCACCGGGTTTCATTAAAACTAAAATGTCGGCGAAAGCCTTAGACAGTGATCCTGAAAGAAAAAATAAAGTATTAAATAGAACTCCAATGGGAATTTTAGGAGAACCGTCAGATATTGCAGATGCTGTTTTTTATTTTGCATCAAATGAATCTAAATTTACAACTGGAACTATTTTGCCAGTTGACGGTGGAAACAGTATTGGTTTTTAATGCTGAAAAATGATTAAACACATAGCAACATAGATTTATTTGTAAAAAAAGAAACACATTCTTCACATAGATACACTCTATTAATACAACAAGTGAAACGCCTATTTTAAGTTTACATTACCTATATGTGTTAGAATAATTTACTCAATGGTTATAAAGAACAATGTATGATAAAAATGCAGCAAACCATGCGCTGGTTTGGCCCTCAGGACAGTGTAAAATTAATTGACATAAAACAAGCCGGCGCGACTGGAATTGTAACGGCTTTGCATCAAATTCCGGTGGGAGAAGTCTGGACAATTGAAGACATTAAAGAAAGACAGCAAATCATTAGAAACGCAGGATTAGAATGGACAGTAGTGGAAAGTTTGCCCGTTCATGAAGAAATAAAAAGAGCAGCCGGAAACTATTTGCAGTACATTGAAAATTATAAAGTCAGCATTAAGAACCTGTCAGATTGTGGGATTAAAATTATCACGTATAATTTTATGCCAATTTTAGACTGGGTTCGAACCGATCATAATTTTAGTAATGAAGATGGGAGTAAAGCGCTGTTATATAATCAAGAAGCTTTTACTTATTTTGATGTTTATCTTTTGCAAAGACCCAATTCTGAAAACGATTATTCAGAAACAGAAAAAGAAAATGCTTTAAAATTTGGCAATACACTTTCAGAAGACGAAAAGGCATTGCTTTTTAAAAATGTTCTTTTAGGATTACCGGGAAGCAAAATCAATTTTACGGCTGAACAAATTTTGTCTCTATTAGATAATTACGCCAATATTGACAATGCTAAATTGAGAGAAAACTTGATTTATTTTTTATCAGAAGTAGCCCCAATTGCTGAAGAAAATGATTCGAAATTAGCGATTCATCCTGATGATCCTCCGCTTTCAGTTTTAGGTTTGCCAAGAATTGTTTCTACAGAAAATGATATTAAAGCGATTTTTGACGCTGTGCCTTTGAACGCAAATGGATTATGTTACTGCACGGGTTCATTAGGAGCAGATCCGAAAAATAATCTGGCGAAAATTATTGATGACTTTGGAGACCGAATTCACTTTTTGCATCTCCGAAATACTTTCCGCGAAAGCGAAACCATTTTTAGGGAATCAGAGCATTTAAATGGCGACACAAAAATGGAAGTTATTATTGAAAAAATACTTTTATTGATGAATTCCAGAAAACTAAGTTTGCCTATGCGTCCCGATCACGGATTTTTGCACGCTGTTGATGAAGACAAAGAAACATATCCAGGATATTCTTTAGTTGGCAGACTAAAAGGTTTAGCCGAATTAAGAGGATTGGAAATGGGAATTGCATATAAATTGAATTTATAGAAATTAGTTTACGTATCCTAACAGGTTTCCAAACCTGTTAGGTATAAATAAAAGTTCTATTGTCATTCCGAGCCCGAGGCTTCGGGAGAGGAATCACACTCGGGGTTTGACAAAGATTGCTAATTCTGATTGCGGAATTTCTCGTGTGATTCCTCTCCCGAAGCCTCGGGATCGAATCACAAAACTGATGAGAACTATATTTGTTTAAAAAAGTGAAATGCCTTTTACAGACAAAGAAACGTATGACCCTATGTGTTTAAAAATGAAATTATCGCATCTGATTTTATGGCTTTTCCTAATCGGATTAAGCACAAAATCTTCTGCAATAAACCCTGAGAAATATGTAGTTAATTTGGCTTCCGCCGAAAATTTTCCTTTGGCTTCAAACGGGAAAATTGCTTCGGTTTTAGTGAGTAAAAATGATTTTTCGGGAGTTTTGCGTGTTGCGGGACATTTCGAAAATGATCTTTTTAAGGTAACCGATTTGCATTCAAAAAGAATAAATTCAATTTCAGAAGCAACAGATTTTGTCATAATCATAGGAACACTCGGGAAAAGTGAAATTATCGATCAGCTGGCTAAAGAAGGAAAAATTGATGCAAATCAGCTAAAAGGAAAATGGGAAAAATTTACAACTCAAATTGTTGAGAATCCTTTTAACGGAATAAAAAAAGCGTTGGTTATTGCAGGTTCAGATAAAAGAGGAACAATTTACGGCATATATGATTTATCCAGTCAAATAGGAGTTTCTCCTTGGTATTTTTGGGCAGATGTTCCAGTTAAAAAACAATCAGATTTGCATGTCTTGCCTGGAGTTCATACACAAGAAGAACCAAAAGTAAAATACCGAGGCATCTTTATAAATGACGAAGCTCCAGCCTTATCTGGTTGGGCATTTGAAAATTATGGTGGTTTTAATGCTAAATTTTACGATAAAGTTTTTGAGTTGATTTTGAGAATGAAAGGCAATTATTTGTGGCCATCGATGTGGGGCAGAATGTTTTATGTTGATGATCCTCAAAATGCAGTTTTGGCAGACGAATACGGAATTGTAATGGGAACTTCTCACCACGAACCTTTAACACGAGCGCATGCAGAATGGGCTAAATTAGGAAAAGGAAAATGGGATTTTAATACCAATTCTGAAAACCTGATTTCGTTTTGGAAAGACGGAATGAAAAGAATAGGTAATACTGAAACCATTGTAACGGTTGGAATGCGAGGCGACGGTGACGAACCTATGACACAGGGAACAGCAATTGGATTATTAGAAAATATCGTAAAAACACAGCGTGATATTATAAAAGAAGTTACCAAAAAACCAATCGAGGAAACCCCGCAAATGTGGGCACTTTATAAAGAGGTTCAAGAGTATTACGACAAAGGAATGCGCGTTCCGGATGATATTACGCTTTTGTTATGTGATGATAATTGGGGAAATATCAGGAAATTACCAGAATTGGATGCGAAACCAAGAAAAGGCGGTTACGGGATTTATTATCATTACGATTATGTGGGCGGACCGAGAAATTATAAATGGATCAATACCAACCAAATCGAGCGTACTTGGGAACAAATGGATTTGGCTTATCAATATGGAGTTGATAAAATTTGGATTGTTAATGTCGGCGATATTAAACCAATGGAGTTTCCGATTGAGTTTTTTCTTGATATGGCATGGAATCCAGAAAAATTTAATGCGGGACATTTAGATCAATATTACGTGCAATGGGCTAAGGAAAATTTTGGTGGTCAAAATGCTGATGAAATTGCAGCAATTTTAAAATTGTACACTAAATATAATGCAAGAAGAAAACCTGAATTGCTGCAGGAGAAAACATACAGTATTACCAATTATAAGGAAGCAGAAAACATTGTAGCTGCTTATAAAAAGTTGGTTCAAGAAGCGGATCAAATTAATGATGAATTGCAGCCAGAATATAAAGATGCTTTTTATCAGCTGGTTTTGTTCCCGGTTTTAGCAAGTTCAAATTTAAATGAACTGTATGTGTCAACGGCAAAAAATCAGCTTTATGCGAGTCAAGGAAGAGCTTCTGCAAATTCATATGCAAAACAGGTAAAGGAGCTGTTTGAAAAAGACAGTTTGCTGACCAATTATTATCATACAAAACTCGCAAACGGCAAATGGAATCATATGATGTCGCAAACGCATATTGGTTACACATCTTGGCAGGAACCTAAAAACAATGTTATTCCGAAAACACAATTAATTGAATTGCCAAACAAATCAGAAGCCGGAATTGCGATTGAAGGCTCTGAAAGCTGGTGGCCAAATTCTAAAGAAGAAATTGTTCTGCCGACTTTTAATTCTTTAGAAAATAAAACCTTTTACGTTGATTTATTTAACCGGGGAGCAAAACCTTTTGACTTTAAAATTACAACTAAAAGTGACTGGGTTGTAGTTTCAAAATTAAAAGGAAAAATCGATCAGGAAAAGAGAATTTTAGTAAATATAGATTGGAAAAAAGTTCCAAAAGGCGATCTGAAATCTCAATTTACAATAACTGCAAACAAACAAAAATTTGTGGTAAATGTTATTGCGAAAAATATTGAATTGACTGGAATAAAAGGTTTTGTTGAAAGTAACGGAATAATTGCAATTGACGCTCAAAATTATTCAAAAGCAATCGATGGAAATTTGATTAAATGGACCACGATTCCGAATATCGGCAAAACAGCATCGGGAGTAACTTTAAAACCTTCTAATTTTCAAAGTATTATTGTTTCAGAGCAATCACCAAGATTAGAATATGAAGTGCATTTTTTTTGCAAAGGAAACGTAAAAGTTCAGGCTTATTTTTCGCCGACAATTAATTTCAGCATTCATGACGGTTTAAAATACGGAATCGGATTTGACTCAGAAGTTCCTCAAATTATGAATCTTAATCAGGATAATTCAGATAAAAACTGGAATGCTTCTGTCGCTGATAATATTAAAATAATAACCTCTTCGCATACAATTGAAAATTCTGGACATCATATTTTAAAAATGTATGGTGTAGATCCTTCTTTAGTGCTTCAAAAAATTGTAATTGAAACAGAATCAGGACAATTGCTTAAATCTTATTTAGGTCCGCCAGAAAGTTTTAAAACCAAGTAACTATCAACCAAAAACCATAAAAATGAAATTAATCAAACCTTATTTGCTGGCAATTACTACAGTGTTTTTTGTGAATTGTGCTTCAAAAAAAGAAGCAGTTACACTAAAGGATTCGTATAAAAATGACTTTTATATCGGAACTGCTTTAAGCGCAGATCAAATCGAACAAAAAAATCCTAAAGTTGATTCTTTAATACGCAAAGAATTTAACGCCATTACGGCAGAAAATAGTATGAAATCGATGTTTGTTCATCCTGAAAAGAATAAATATGATTTTACTCTTGCAGATAAATTTGTAGCGTATGGTGAGAAAAATAAAATGTTTATTCACGGACATACTTTAATCTGGCACAGTCAATTAGCACCTTGGATGGAGAAAATAAAAGACAGCACACAAATGAAAGCTTTTATGAAAGATCATATCACGACAATTGTTTCTAAATACAAAGGAAGAATTGGTTCGTGGGATGTAGTAAATGAAGCTTTAAACGACGATGGAACATTGAGAAAATCAATTTTTTTGAATACACTTGGCGAAAAATATCTTGTTGATGCTTTTAAATTAGCGGCAGCAGCTGATCCGAAAGCAGATTTGTATTACAACGATTATAATAATGAAGAGCCAGCGAAAAGGGAAGGCACAATTAATTTGATCAAAAAAATTAAAGCGGCCGGAGGGAAAATTGACGGTGTTGGTATTCAGGCACATTGGCGCTTGGAAAGTCCATCTTTAGAAGAAATCGAAAAAAGTATTTTGGCTTATTCTGCACTTGGCGTTAAAGTAGCTTTTACAGAATTAGATATCACAGTTTTGCCTAATCCGTGGGATTTAAAAGGTGCTGACGTCAATCAGAAATTTGAGGAAAATCCGAAAATGAATCCGTACGCAGAAAAACTGCCTGATTCTGTTCAAACTAAATTGGCAGCGCGTTATGCCTCAATTTTTAAATTATTCTTAAAACACAAAGACAAAATCAGCCGAGTGACTTTTTGGGGTGTTTATGATGGTCAGTCTTGGCTAAACGATTGGCCGATAAAAGGACGTACTAATTATCCTTTATTGTTTGATGCAGTGCTAAAGCCTAAAAAAGCATATAATAGTGTTATTGAACTTAAAGAAATTAAAGAATAAGGGTTAAAAGATAAAGATAGAATTAATAATGCAATAGGTTGTTTTTTGAAAAATACTGCAATAAAGGAAAGTAAATTTGCATAGTATGTATTTTTTACTAATTTTACACAACCGATTGCTTAATTAAAACCCTTTTGAAACCAGTACGAGAACTAACTAAATAATTAAATTTTAAAAGAGTTTGATTATAGACTAACCCAAAATAACCACAGATCAATAATGAATTTCAACTCCCAAAAATTATCCATAAAAGAAAAAATTGGATACAGCTTAGGCGACCTTGCGGCTAATTTAGTCTTTCAGACCTTAATTACTTATCTGGCGTATTTTTACACTGATATTTATGGATTATCGCCTACACATTCTTCGATAATCATGTTGGCTGTAGGTTTAATTGCGGCCTTTATTTTTAATCCAATTATTGGAGTATTGGCGGACAGAACGAGTACAAAATGGGGAAAATTCAGACCTTGGATTTTATGGACGGCAGTACCGCTTGGCGTTATTGCTTTGCTTGCTTTTACAACACCTGATTTCTCCTATCACGGAAAAGTCATTTACGCAGTGGTAACCTATACATTGCTTTTGCTTTTTTATGCGAGCAACAATTTGCCATATTCTGCCTTGAGCGGTGTCATTACAGGCGATATGGGCGAGCGAAACAGTTTGTCGTCGTATCGATTTGTTGCGGTTATGTTTGCACAGTTTTTTGTTCAGGTTTTTATGCTTGGCATTATAAAAAGTGCGGGAAATGGCGATAAAGCTGTTGGGATCGAAAAAGTAATGACGGTTTTGGCAATTATCGGAACAATAATGCTTTTGATTACATTTTTTACAACAAAAGAGCGCATTGTTCCAAAACCAGAACAGAAATCTAGCATAAAAGAAGATTTAAGCGATTTAATGAAAAATAAACCTTGGCTCATAATGCTGACGCTGACTACTTTGGTTTTTATAACATTGGCAATGAAAGGAGGTGCATATGTGTATTATTTTGAAAATTATGTAGATAAAGAACAGCTGGCAATTTTTATTCAGCCTATTTTAGATGCTTTGGCCAATATTGGGTTAAACCAGTTTGGTAATGATCCTATTGCGGCCGGATTTGGTTTGTTTAATGCTGGCGGTATAATTTTCATGATTGTCGGAATTACGCTTTCTAAAAGATTAGCAGATAAATACGGGAAACGTAATGTTTTCGCTTCCTTCTTATTTGTGTCGACCTTATTTATATTGGCTTTTTATTTGTTTTCTTCAAAATCAATTCCCCTTATTTTTATCTCTCAAATTTTACACGGCTTTTTCTACGGCATAACAATACCGATTCTTTGGGCTATGATTGCAGATGTTGCAGATTACTCAGAATGGCTGAATAATCGCCGTGCTACGGCTATTATATTTTCGGCTATGATGGTTGGACTAAAAGCAGGTTTG
Organism: Flavobacterium sp. MR2016-29; assembly: GCF_015350695.1. NCBI lineage: Bacteria > Pseudomonadati > Bacteroidota > Flavobacteriia > Flavobacteriales > Flavobacteriaceae > Flavobacterium > Flavobacterium sp. MR2016-29. Next base: position 46,824 of record NZ_JADKPU010000005.1, on the reverse strand, counting down.
AGTATTGGAGGAGCTTTAACAACTTCATTATTAGGGCATTTTGATTACGTACCAAATGCAGCAGTTCAATCTAACATTGCCATAAACGGAATAAAATTGTTGGTAAGTGTTTTTCCTTCTATTCCTTTTCTGGTTGGCGTTGGATTATTGTTCTTCTACAAAATAAATAAAAAAATGGAAGTTCAGATTGAAGCAGATTTAAAAGAAAGAAGAGCCTAGTTCATTTTAAAAATTATAAAAAAGAGTAGCATGCCTGAAGATAATATTGATAATATTGACTTTTTAGCGTTAGATAAAAAAGCCATTTCAAATCCATTAGTACATCATATTTATACTGCTGACCCGTCTGCACATGTCTTCAATGGAAAAATTTATATTTATCCGTCTCATGATATTGATGCCGGAATTCCTTTTAATGACAATGGCGATCATTTTGGTATGGAGGATTATCATGTAATTTCTATGGATAATGTAAATGCCAATGCTGTAGATAATGGTGTTGCCCTGCATGTAAAGGATGTTGCTTGGGCAGAAAGGCAAATGTGGGCTCCGGACGCAGCGCACAAAAACGGAAAATATTATTTGTATTTTCCAGCAAAGAGAGCAAACGGAATTTTCCAGATTGGAGTTGCTGTTAGCGATTCTCCAGTTGGGCCTTTTATTCCTGAACCCGAAGCAATCAAAGGAAGTTATACTATTGATCCTGCAGTTTTTGAGGATAACGATGGCAAGTATTATATGTATTTTGGAGGAATTTGGGGAGGCCAGCTTCAAAAATATCGAAATAATATATATGATAAAGAGAATGAAGAACCTTTAGCAAATGAACCTGCTTTGGGACCAATTGTTGCTTTGCTTTCTGAAGATATGAAAGAGTTTGCTGAAGAGCCTAAAGAAATAAAAATTCTGGATGAAAACGGAAATATTCTATTGGCTGGAGACAACGATCGCCGCTTTTTTGAGGCTTCGTGGATGCATAAATACAACAATAAATATTATTTCTCGTACTCAACAGGTGACACACATTTTATTTGTTACGGAATTGGAGATAATCCGTATGGTCCTTTTGTTTATCAAGGCAAGATTTTGAAACCGGTTATTGGCTGGACTTCACATCATTCTATTTGTGAGATCAATAATGAATGGTATTTGTTTTACCACGATTCAAGTTTGTCAAAAGGCATAACGCACTTAAGATCAATCAAAGTAACTAAAATTGAATACAATGCAGATGGGTCGATTGTAACTATAGATCCTTACGATAAAAGGGATTAATTTAATTTTTAAGAATAAATAAGTAGAATTTTAAAACTGTATATTAAAAATAACAATTTCATTTAAAAAATATTTTTTTTATAAAATGGGATTATTTACTTTAGCATACCAGAACAGAACGGAACGGTATGCTAAACGAAGAACAGGAAAAATTTGTATTTGTTATTAATCACGACAGTGATATTCCGAAATACCAGCAATTGGTAAACGGAATTAATAATGCCATTGCAGAGAATATTTTGCAGAAAGGAGATTTATTGCCGTCTGTAAATGCGATCTGCAAAAACAATCAGCTATCGAGAGATACTGTTTTTAAGGCATATTCGATTCTAAAAGATCAAAATATAATCGATTCTGTTCCGAATAAAGGGTATTATGTTTCGGGAGAAACCAGAAAAGTACTTTTGGTATTAGATACTTTTAAAGCGTATAAAGAGGTTTTGTATCATTCGTTTGTGAATAATTTGCCGGATAATGTAATTACAGATGTTCAGTTTCATCATTATAACATTGATGTTTTTAAGACGATAATCAATAACAGTGTCGGGAAATATTACAAATACGTGGTAATGAATTTTGATCACGATGAAATTGCACCAACGCTCGAAACTATTTCGAATGAAAAATTGCTCTTGATTGATTGGAATATTCACGCTGAAAATAATAATAATTATGTTTTTCAGGATTTCGGAAAAGCATTTTATAATGCATTGAAAGAGGCTGCAGATTTATTTAAGAAATACAAAAGCCTTCAGTTTGTGTATCCGGATTATACCAATCATCCAAAGGAAACCTTGGAGTTTTTTAAGAAATTTTGTGCTGATTTTAATTTTAAAAATGAAATTATAACAGATCCTAAAAAGTTTAATATCGAAAAAGGCATTGCTTACATCAGTATCAGCGACAGGATTTTAGGTCATTTTTTAGAGCAGTGCAAAGATAAAGATTTGGAGCCTGGAGAAGATGTTGGTTTTTTATCTTACAATGAAACGCCAATGAAAAAATTTATATACAAAGGAATTTCAGTTGTTTCGACTGATTTTAATCAATTAGGAACAAAAGCAGCTGCATTTATTACACATGATGAAGTTGTGCAGTGTTATGTACCCACAAATTTAATATTAAGAGAATCATTATAAGTTATGTATTATATAGGATATGATATCGGAAGTTCGTCTGTCAAGGTTGCCTTGGTAGAAGCCGAAACTGGCAAAAAGATAATTGTTTTGAATGAGCCTCAAAACGAAATGGAAATTGTGTCCTTGCACCCAGACTGGGCAGAACAAGATCCCGAAATTTGGTGGCAGCACATTTGTGTGGCGACCAAAAGAGCCATTCGTGAAGCAAATATTGATGCTTCTAAAATTCAAGGTGTTGGTATATCCTATCAAATGCACGGATTGGTTATTGTAGATAAAGAAGGCAATCCGCTTCGAAATTCTATTATTTGGTGCGACAGCCGTGCAGTTGAAATTGGAAATACCGCTTTCGCTGAAATTGGTCCAGAAAAATGTTCAGAGCATTTGCTGAATTCTCCAGGAAATTTTACGGCTTCGAAACTAAAATGGGTAAAAGAAAACGAACCAGCAATCTATAATAAAGTTTACAAATACATGTTGCCAGGCGATTATATTGCCTATAAACTTACCGGAAAATTTACAACAACTAAAAACGGTCTTTCTGAAGGAATGCTTTGGGATTATAAAGAAAACAAAGTAGCCAATTGGCTGTTGGATTATTACGGAATTGATCAATCTTTGACTCCAGAAATTGTAGAGAATTTTACAAATCAAGGAATTTTAAATGAAAAAGCTTCTAAAGAATCTGGACTTCCTGTCGGAATTCCGATTGTTTACCGCGCTGGCGACCAGCCAAATAATGCCTTATCGTTAAATGTATTAAATCCGGGAGAAGTAGCAGCAACAGGCGGTACTTCTGGCGTTTTTTACGCTGTAAGCGAAATGGCGTCTGGAAATAAAACCAATAGAGTAAACAACTTTGTTCATGTTAACTATGAAGTTGAAACGCCAAGAATCGGAAAATTATTGAACATTAACGGAGCCGGAATACAATACAGATGGCTGCGTAATAATATGGGAAATGAGAGTTATGAAGCAATGAATGAAAAGGCTTCAAATATTGAAGTTGGATCAGAAGGCGTTGTGGTCATTCCGTTTGGAAATGGCGCTGAGCGTATGTTCAACAACAAAACCATCGGAACTCATTTTCTAAACCTCAACTTAAACATTCACAATAGTGCACATTTGTTTAGAGCTTCTTTAGAAGGAATTGCTTTTTCTTTTGTATACGGAATGGAATGTTTAAAAGAAGATAATGCGACAATTAATGTGATTCGAGCTGGAAATGATAATTTATTCCGCTCAGAAATTTTTTCGAATACTGTGGCAACATTAATTGGGCATGAAATCGAAATTTACAATACAACCGGAGCAGTAGGAGCGGCAAGAGCGGTGGGTTTAAAAGATGGTGATTACAGTAAATTTGGAGCTAATGTTAGTGACAACGATCATGTAATGACATTTTTACCACTTCACAACGCAGCCCCTTATAAAAAGGCTTATCAAAAATGGAAACAAGAATTAGAACTAATATTAACAAATAAATAAAAGAACAAATGATAGTTTTAGGAAATAAAGAATACTACAAAGGTATTGGTCAAATTAAATTTGAAGGCAAGGAGTCTGATAATCCTTTGGCATTCAAATATTACAATCCAGACCAAGTTGTAGCTGGAAAAACAATGCGTGAGCACTTTAGATTTGCTATCGCGTATTGGCATACTTTCTGCGGGCAAGGAAGCGATCCATTCGGACCAGGAACTCAAAACTTTGCTTGGGACCAGTCTTCAGATCCGATTCAGGCTGCAAAAGATAAAGCAGATGCTGCATTTGAATTTATCAGTAAAATGGGATTTGATTATTTCTGTTTTCACGATTATGATTTAGTTGCTGAAGGCCCAACATTTGCTGAGTCTGAAAAACGTTTGGCTACAATCACAGAATATTTGAAACAGAAAAAAGCGGAGTCTGGAATTAAATTACTTTGGGGAACTTCAAACTGTTTTTCAAATCCAAGATTTATGAACGGAGCAGCGACAAATCCTGATTTTAATGTAGTGGCAAGAGCTGGAGGACAAGTAAAATTAGCTTTGGATGCGACGATTGCTTTAGATGGAGAAAACTACGTATTCTGGGGAGGTAGAGAAGGTTATATGTCTTTATTGAACACAGATATGGGAAGAGAATTAGACCATATGGCAAAATTCTTGACAATGTCTAGAGATTACGCAAGAGCTCAAGGTTTTAAAGGAACTTTCTTTATTGAGCCAAAACCAATGGAGCCATCTAAACATCAATACGATTTTGACTCGGCGACTGCTATCGGATTTTTACGTGAATATGGTTTAGATAAAGATTTCAAAATCAATATTGAGGTGAACCATGCTACTTTAGCACAGCACACTTTTCAACACGAATTAGAAGTGGCTGCAAAAGCTGGAATGTTAGGAAGTATTGATGCTAACAGAGGTGACTACCAAAACGGTTGGGATACAGACCAATTTCCAAACAATATTCAAGAAACGACAGAAGCAATGTTGGTATTCTTAAAAGCGGGCGGCTTGCAAGGCGGAGGAGTTAATTTTGATGCCAAAATCAGAAGAAACTCAACTGATTTGGAAGATGTTTTCTTAGCGCACATTGGAGGTGCTGATACTTTTGCAAGAGCATTGTTGACTGCAGATAAAATCATCACTTCTTCTCCTTATGAAAAATTGAGAAAAGAAAGATACAGCTCGTTTGATTCTGGAAAAGGTAAAGATTTTGCTGATGGAAAATTAAACCTTAAAGATTTATACGATATCGCAAACCAAAATGGAGAATTATCATTGCAAAGCGGTAAGCAAGAATTATTTGAAAACATTATCAATCAATATATTTAATTGATAAAAACTTAATTATAAAGGCCTGGCAAGTTTAAATCTGTTAGGTCTTTTTTTATTTTTTTTGCACAATCTTGTCATTTCCGTGAACGAGAAATTACACTCGAAATCTGCAAAGATTGTAGATAAAACTTCGCATAATTTCTAGTTTGATTTTTCTCTTGAGCCGAAATGACAAACGATACTTAAAACTATATTTCATAACTAACCTTAAACCAAAAAACAATGAAATTTTTTATTGACACAGCAAATTTAGAAGACATTAAAGAAGCACAAGCTTTAGGCGTTTTAGATGGAGTGACCACCAATCCGTCGCTAATGGCCAAAGAAGGAATTTCCGGCAAAGCCAATATTTTGAAGCATTACCTTGATATCTGTACTATTGTAGATGGAGATGTTTCTGCAGAAGTTATTTCTACAGATTTTGAAGGCATGGTCAGAGAAGGAGAAGAGTTGGCTGCCTTACACAAACAAATTGTTGTAAAACTCCCAATGATTGCTGACGGAATTAAAGCCTGTAAATATTTTTCGGATAAAGGAATAAGAACCAATGTTACTTTGGTTTTTTCAGCAGGGCAAGCATTGCTTGCAGCAAAAGCAGGCGCTACTTATGTATCTCCTTTTTTAGGAAGACTAGATGATATTTCTACCGACGGAATGCATTTAATTGCTGAGATCAGAGAGATTTACGACAATTATGCATTCAATACTCAAATACTTTCCGCCTCGATCAGACATACTATGCATGTAGTAAATTGTGCTAAAGCAGGATCTGATGTTATGACGGGACCTTTGTCCTCAATAAAAGGATTATTAAAACATCCGTTAACGGATATTGGTTTGAAACAATTTGTTGAAGATGCTAAAAAAATGAATTTATAATTTCGATTTAATTCAACGAAATTTTGATTTTCAAAAAAAACTCCTTTTTAATTTAAAAGGAGTTTTTTTTGTATTATAAAGCAAACGATTGTGTTTTTAATCCGTGCCTAAAAAGAATGATTTATTAAAAAATTATGTGCTCTTTTTATCAGTTAAAAAATCTTTTTTTACGAGATTTTAAATTTTTATTTTCTACTGTATTTTCTGTATTTAACGATCTTAATTTTTTAAAGTTGTTGTTTTTACTACCTTTTAAGGGTAATAGCTTATTATTTTTCTAAAATAATACTGTGAAATCTAAATAGTATTGATTTGCGTAATACCTAATCCTTTCTAGTTAAATTTATATATCTCATATTTAATTATGACTTTTTTTTCGATATAGATAAAAAAATATTACACAACCGATTGCGTGTTTTGTATTTTTGTCTATATTTGTTTTGAAAATAAGAGATAAGTGTGCTGTTTTTCACTTCGCTAAGTATATGAGTTTCTATTTCACTAAAAACTAACTAAACCAACTATTAATTATCTAAATCAATTTTTATGACTGAATTCTTTACAATTAAAAGCAAACCAAAGCTCTTTAAGTGCTTTGGGTTTTTATCCCTGATTTTTCTGTTTTCTTTGAGTGCCACGGCTCAAACTACAGTAACAGGAGTTGTTTCAGATGCGAATGGTCCGATTCCAGGAGCAAATGTGAGTATCAAGGGCACTAAAACGGGTGTCGCCACAGGTTTTGATGGGAATTATTCTATTTCGAATGTTCCTTCTAATGGAGTATTAGTATTTAGCTTTCTAGGTCTAAAAACAAAAGAGATATCCGTAGGAGGTAAGAATAAAATAAATGCAGTATTAGAAGAAAATTCTAACGCATTGCAGGAAGTTGTAGTGATTGGTTATGGTACACAGCGAAAAGAAGCAGTAACAGGTTCTGTATCTTCCATTAAAGGAGACGTAGTTCGTGAGGTGCCATCGGCTAATATAACACAGGCTTTGCAAGGGCGTTTAGCAGGAGTTCAAATGACTCAGACATCATCTAAGCCAGGTGCTGAAATGCAAATTCGTATTAGAGGTACGCGTTCGCTAACGGCAGACAACAATCCGCTGGTAGTGTTAGATGGAGTTCCATTTGCAGGATCAATTGGTGATATTAGTCCGGATAATATCAAAAGTATTGACATTTTAAAAGACGCATCAGCAACTGCCATTTATGGATCGCGTGGTGCTAATGGTGTTATTTTAGTATCAACTAATAAAGGTCAGAAAGGTCAAAAAGCAAAATTTACATACAATACTTACAGCGGTTTGAAAAATATTTTTGCAGAGTTCCCAATGATGAACGGACCAGAATTTGTTGCCTTGCGTAAAGCAGCCACTCTTCCAGGTACTACAGCACCACTTTACTCGAACGGTGCAGATGAATCTAATAATGTAAATACCAATTGGCAAGACTTGTTTTTTGGATCGGGTGTTGTAACAAATCACGATATAGGCGTTTCTAGCGGTACTGAAAATGGTAATTATAATTTTGGTGCGAGTTATTACAAAGAAGAAGCAGTTGTACCGGGACAAGACTACAGCCGTTTATCGTTGCGAGGTGCTGTCGATCAGGCAGTAGGGTCTTATTTTAAATTTGGTTTCACTACAAATAATAATTACTCTGTTACAAATGGAGGTAACTTAAGTTTGTACAATACGTTAAGTACAACTTCTATTTCTAATCCGTATAATGCAGACGGCTCTTTGAAAAGAACTGTGAAAATGCCATTAGATGAAAACTGGGTCTATACAAGAGAAACGATTAATAATTTAGAAGATAAGTGGATAGACCAGACAAGAGCATACAGTTCATATAACACTTTATATGCGGAGGTAAAAATACCGGGTGTAGAAGGCTTGAAATACCATTTAGATCTGGGAGGTAATTTCCGTTCTACTAATGGAGGTCAATATACTGGAGAAGGTGTATTTAGTATCAATCCGACCACAGTTTCAACAGCATCTATTACCAACACGCTTAATACAAACTGGACAATTCAAAACTTGCTTACTTTCGATCGCACTTTTGGAAAACATCAGGTAAATGCAGTTGCAATGTACTCTTCAGAACAAACGACATACAATAAGTCACAAGTTTCTGCGAAAGATATTCCTTCAGATTCTTTCCAATTTTACAATTTAGGAAGAGCCGCGGGAGAAATTTCGATTAATCCGGACAATCAGGATTATCAGCAAAGCGGCTTGATTTCGTACATGGCCCGCGCTATGTATTCTTATGACAATCGCTATATGCTTACAGCAACTGTTCGATCTGATGCCTCTTCAAGACTTGCCAAAGGACATCAATGGCATACTTATCCTGCAGTATCTGCTGGATGGAACATCAAAAATGAATCTTTTATGCAAAATGTAAATTGGCTGGAACAGTTAAAATTGCGTGTTGGTTACGGAGAAACATCCAACCAGGCAGTTGCACCTTACTCTACACTGGGCAGTTTAAATTCAAGACCATACAATTTTGGCGAAGTAAATACAACTGGATATTATGTATCGACGTTGCCTAATCCTGATTTGGGTTGGGAATATTCTACAACAATGAACTACGGAATTGACTTTGGCTTTTTTAAAAATCGTTTAACCGGAACAGCGGAGTATTATGTTACCGATACAAAAGATATCCTTTTAAGTGTAGGTCTGCCTCCAACAGCAGGTGTGGGCAGTTATACAGCAAACATAGGACAAACTCAAAATAAAGGTTACGAATTTACACTTAACGGATCAATATTAGACAATCTAAATGGCTGGTCTTGGGATGTTGGGGTAAACTATTATTCGAACAAAAATAAGCTGGTAGCCCTTTCTTCTGGACAAGACAGAGACGAAAACAACTGGTGGTTCGTAGGACATCCAATTGATGTGATTTTCGATTATCAAAAAATAGGACTTTGGCAAGAAGGAGATGCAAATTTTACTAAATATGAGCCAGGAGGAAATGTTGGTATGATTAAAGTAAAATATACCGGAGATTTTAATGCAGACGGAACACCAACTAGACAAATAGGTCCCGCAGACAGACAAATCATAGATGTTAACCCTGATTTTCAAGGAGGTTTCAACACTCGTGTAGCCTATAAAAATTTAGATCTAAGTGTAGTAGGAGCCTTTCAGAGCGGAGGAGTTCTTATCAGCACGCTTTACTCTTCATCAGGTTATCTTAACATGTTGAGCGGAAGAAGAGGAAACGTAAAAGTAGATTACTGGACACCTGAAAATACGGATGCAAAATACCCGAGACCAGGCGGAATTACAAGTAATGATAATCCAAAATACGGATCTACTTTAGGATACTTTGATGCCTCTTATGTTAAAATCCGCACCATTACACTAGGTTATAACATTACTGAAAAATTTATTAAAGATGCCGGAATAGACAGATTTCGTCTTTATTGTACTGTGCAAAATCCATTCGTAATTTATTCTCCTTACCATAAAGAAACAGGTATGGACCCTGAAACCAATTCGTATGGGAACGAAAATGCAGCAACAACTGATTTCTATAAAAGACGTTTGCTGACCTTAGGAACAAACACTCCTTCAACACGTACCTTCTTGATTGGCCTTAACTTAACATTTTAAAAAAGATAATGATGAAACCTATAAAAATAAAAACTTTTATGGCAACAGCAATGATAACGCTGTTCCTGGGAGCATGTTCTAATATTTTAGATGAAGAGCCACGCAGTATTTACACTCCTGAATATTTTAAAACTGAAAAGGGAGTTATTGGAGGATTAACGTCAATGTATGCGCACTTGCGTTATATCTATGGACAGGGTTACTACTACAATACGACCGAAACAGGAACCGATGAAGTAACCTATGCACAAAGTGCGGATGCGAACTTTAAGGATATGGATCTTTCAGGAGTAGGATCAATTACGCCATCTTCGAGCCGTACTGATGCTTTGTGGCAGCCTGCATTTATAAATATAAACACGGCAAGCGGTATTATTGAAAATGCTGAAGCTATTGGAACGGTGTCTAATGCAATGATTGCTGAAGCGAGATTCTTTCGCGCATTTGATTATTTCTTGTTAGTTCAAACATTTGGCGGAGTTCCGTTAGATTTGGGCGCAGGAGAACTTAAATTCAACACAAGTCCATCAAGATTTTCTGTTAGAAATACTGTGCCACAAGTTTATACTAAAGCTATATTTCCTGATCTAATAACAGCGGTAAATGATTTGCCAGACGTTGGGAGAGTAAAAGGCGGTGTAACTAAAACTGCAGCAAGGCTTTATTTGGCAAAAGCTTATTTGACTTATGCATGGTGGTTAAAAAACCCAAATAATATTCCAACTTATCCAGAAAGTACACGCGTTGACCCAGACGGGCATGATGCAACTTGGTATTTTCAGAAAGCATATGATGTAGCCGCAACTGCAATTGATACTCATGGTTCATTTGCGCTACAGCCAACTTATTATGATGTGCATTTAGGAAGCAACGACCGCAACAGCGAAATTGTATTATACGCTGACCACACTGAAAAAAGTGAATTTTATAATGCCAGCAGCCTAACATTTTCGAATGGTGCAGCTCCTGAAAATTTTGCTGTATGGATGATGACTCCCAACTATACTGTAATAAGAAGTTCTGGTGTAAGTTCTGTGCAGCGTGAAGCAGAACAGCATTTAGGAAGACCGTTTATTCGTATGTGCCCAACTATAGGCGCAATCGTAAATACATTTGCTGACAAAACGAATGATTCTCGATATGATGGCACATTTACAACTGTGTATCGCGGTAACTGGAACAAAGCAGGAATAACAACTCCAACTTTAAATAATGCAAATAGTCTGCCTGTTGCTCCGGGAGGTGCAATACTTTCATTCTTAAATAATGAAGATCCGTCTATTGTCTATAATGCCACAAATGGAAATGTTGGAGCAGGAGTATTGCCTGGAAGATCTGATTTTGTTATTGCACCAAGTGGCATTAGCCGAATTTTATATCCTGGTTTGTGGAAACTTGGAACGTACCGCACAGATAATGGTACCGGATTAGGTTCTCCAAACGGAGCGAGCACAAGACCTTTTAATATTGCAAAATTGTCAGAGCTGTATTTAATTGCGGCTGAGGCAGTAGTGATGGGAGCAGCGCCTCAAGGCGGAAAAAGTGCTAGAGAACTAGTAAACGTTTTGCGCGCTCGTGCCGGAAAATGGAGATTTGACAACAATGGAAATGTTTCAAAAGTGGTTGACAATAGTGCTGTTATGACTGCCGCAACACCTGCAGTTATTGATATTAATTATATTTTGGCAGAACGTTCTCGTGAATATTATGGAGAAGGATATCGTTGGTATGACTTAATTCGTACTCAAAAATGGACTGAACTTTCAAGCGCATACCAAATTTGTGGTCCGGCATACGGAAACCACACACCAATTAATGTAGCTAGAGATATCAAACCATATCATTATCTGCGTCCGATTCCGCAAGTACAATTTGATGCTATGATCATGACGGCTTCTGAAAAAGCAGCGTATCAGAATCCTGGATATTAATAAGAATTAAATAATTGAAACAAATTTTGCTGGACATTCAAGTTTGGTTAGTTAGTAGTTATAAGTGTTATTTTACAGGATTAGTTTATAACTTAGTATAAATTTGTTTCTATATAAAAGCCGAGAGTTTATTTCTTTCGGCTTTTTGTTGTAAAACTTAAGAATGCCTGATTGATATCGTTTAGATTAAAAGAAAAAAACAAATCCATTTTATAAATGAAAAAAATACTAATTTTTATCACTTTGATTATTTGCGCAAGCAGTTATTCTCAAATAAAACTTCCGAGATTAATTAGTGATGGAATGATTTTGCAGCGCGATATTCCAGTTAAAATTTGGGGTTGGGCTGGTCCAAACGAAAAAGTCGAAATTAGTTTCAACAAGAAAAAATTTCAAACTATGTCTTCTCAAGATGGAAACTGGACGATTGTATTGCCTGCTCAAAAAGCCGGCGGACCTTACGAAATGATTTTGTCTGCAAGCAATACGATTGCATTAAAAGATATTTTATTTGGAGATGTCTGGCTTTGCTCTGGACAGTCTAATATGGAACTTCCGATGGAACGCGTAAAAGACAAATACAAAGATAGTATTGCAAAAGCTGATAATCCTAACATCAGACAATTTTTGGTGCCTGACCAATATGATTTTGCGAAAGAAAATGTCGATTTATCTTCTGGAGAATGGCGTTCTGTAAATCCGCAGAATATTTTAAATTTTTCTGCCGTTGCTTATTTTTTTGCAAGTGAAATTTATGCGAAATATAAAATCCCGATTGGATTAATTAACAGCGCTTTGGGCGGTTCACCTGCTGAGTGCTGGATAAGTGCTGAAGCTGTTAAAAAATTTCCGGAATATGATGCTGAATATCAGAAATTCAAAGACGGAAAACTCGGAACTCAAATTGAAGAAAACGACCGAAAAATTAATACAGATTGGTACAAATCAGTAAACCAGCAAGATGAAGGATTAAAAAATCATTGGTCTAAACCTGATTTAGAAGATTCAGATTGGGCAACAATGAATATTCCTGGTTATTGGGCAGATAATGCATTAGGAAATACTAATGGAGCAGTTTGGTTTAGAAAAGAAGTTGATTTGTCAAATCTAAAAGCAACTAATGCAAAACTTATTTTAGGCCGAATTGTAGACGCCGATTCAGTTTATGTAAACGGAAATTTTGTTGGAACAACATCTTACATGTATCCGCCACGAAAATATGCGTTCGATCCGAAGTTTTTAAAAGAAGGGAAAAACGAAATTGCAATAAGAGTCATTAATAATACAGGAAGAGGCGGTTTTGTTGCTGATAAACCTTATCAATTAATTATAGACAATGATTCAATTGATTTGAAAGGAAGTTGGAAGTATAAATTGGGCACAAAAATGCTGCCTTTGCCTCCGCAGACTTTCATTAGATGGAAACCAGTTGGATTATATAATTCGATGATTGCACCATTAAAAAATTATGGAATAAAAGGCGTGCTTTGGTATCAGGGAGAATCGAGTACTAAAAAACCAGCAGAATATGCAGCTTTGATGGAAACATTAATTAATAATTGGCGAACAGAATGGAAGCAAGGTTCTTTTCCGTTTTTATTTGTACAGCTTACAAATTTTATGGATCCTAAAACAGAACCAGGGGAAAGCAATTGGGCTGCGTTGAGACAACAGCAGAAAAACATTTTAGCAGTTCCAAATACCGGAATGGCAGTTACAATTGATATAGGAGAGTGGAATGACATTCATCCTTTAAACAAATACGATGTTGGGAAAAGATTGGCTTTGCAGGCTCGAAAAGTCGCTTATGGAGAAAAAAATATTGTTTCGTCTGGACCGCTTTTTAAAGAAATGGAACAAAAAGGGAATCAATTGATTTTATCTTTTACAGATGTTGGAAGCGGGTTAATTGCTAAAAACAATGCTTTTTTAAGAGGTTTTGAAATTGCAGAAAAAGACGGAAAATTTGTTTGGGCAAATGCTGTAATTGAAGGCAATAAAATTAAAGTGTGGAGTGATGCTGTATCACAGCCTTTTAAAGTGAGATATGCTTGGGCAGATAACCCGATTGAGGCAAATTTATTTAATAAAGAAGATTTGCCAGCCTCTCCTTTTGAAGCAAGTTTACACTAAATAGAATAAATATAGATTTAAAAAGCAGGATTTCAAATGTCGAAATCCTGCTTTTTTATTTTTATTTATATCGTTAAACCGGCAAGTATATATCAAATGTAGCACCTTTATTGAGTTCTCCGCTTGCGGTAATAATGCCGTTATGATTGTCTACAATTTTCTTGACAATAGCAAGTCCAATTCCGGTTCCGGTGTATTCTAGTTTTCCGTGCAAACGCTGAAAAACTTCAAAGATTTTTGAACTGTATTGCTGCTCAAAACCAATTCCGTTGTCTGCAATTTGAATATGGCAATAGTTAGTTTCATCATCTAATTTTTTATTGCCAATGTCTTTTCCTTTTACAATTTTGCAATCAATTTTGATTACAATTGGGTTTTCTGGATTAGAGAATTTTAGAGAATTGCTTACTAAATTATATAAAAGCTGTCTAAATTGAAATGGAATAATAGTTGCTTCGCAGTTTTCTATACGTTCAATCTTAGCATTTTTTTGTTCTATTTCTTCTTTTAGATCATCTTCTACTTCAGCGACAATTTTAGCAAGATCTGTTTTTTCAAAAGTTCGTTCTTGAATATTAGTTCTGGAATAGGCTAATAAATCGTTGATCAAAGTCTGCATTCGCTGTGCGGCATTTTGCATTCTTTGAAACTTATCTTTTCCAACATCTGATAAATTATCAGATTCCCGCTCTATAATTTGTGTTGCAAAAGTTTGAATTTTTCGCAAAGGTTCCTGTAAATCATGACTTGAAATATAAGCAAAAGACTGCAGTTCCTGATTCATTTTTTCAAGCTCCGTATTTTTCTGTTCAAGTTCTAAAGCATTTAGTTTTAGTTTGTCATCAGCTCTCTTTTTTTCTGTCAGGTCATGTGTTACCTTAGAAAAACCTATAACTTGTTTCTTCTTATTATGAATGGCAGTAATCACGATGCTTGCCCACAATAAAGTTCCATCTTTGCGAACACGCCACCCTTCATGTTTTGCTTTTCCTTTTTCTATCGCCAGGTTCAATAGTTTTTGAGGAAGATTGTTTTTCTTATCTGCTTCTGTATAAAATATAGAGAAGTTTTTCCCAACAATTTCTTCTGCTTTATATCCTTTTATCTTTTCGGCACCTAAATTCCAGTTTTCTATAATTCCTTCATGGTTGAGATATAAAATCGCGTAATCCTGAACTTCTTCGACCATTAAATGATAGCGCTCCTCACTTTTTTGAAGCGATTCATTCATCAGGCTCAATTCTCGGGTTCTTGCTGTTACTTGCTGCTCAAGCTCATGTGTAAAAGCTTTTTCAGTATGTATATCAGTAAATGCTCCAACCCATTTAATAATTTTATTGTCTTTATTTAGAACAGGTTCTCCAATAACAGCATGCCATCTGTAGTTGCCATCTTTTCTTCGAACGCGTACATCGCATCTGTATAAATCGCCGGTTTTTAAGCTATGAGTCCAAATTTTTACATTTTCCTCATAATCATCAGGATGAATCATGGCTCTCCACTCTGTTTCTCCGGAAGGATGAATTCCGGTATATTCAAACCATTTTCCAGAAGCAAATAAGGCGTTGCCTTTTTCATCAGTTTCCCAAATCAATTGCGGAATACTTTCCGTCAACGATCGAAAACGTTTTTCACTTTCTTCTATTTTTTTTCGGGCTTCAACTTTTTCAGTTACATCAATCAGAGTTGCTTTTATTCCTGAAATGGTATTATCTGCTTCCCGTAAAGGCGCATATTCAAAATCAATATAAATTTTATGCTGTTCGCCGTCTTTGCCAATATGTAAAAGAGATTCAGATTCAGAATGCACGTTTCCAGTGGCATAAACTTCCTCTAAAAGTTGGGCATATTTTTGTTTTTTGAGTTCTGGGAAAATATCAAATAATTTTTTTCCAGCAACATCACTTTGCTTTTTTTTCCAGATACTTTTTAAAAGTGCAGCGTTGGCAATTTCGATTACCATATCTTTTCCCTTCAAAATAGCTTTTGGTACAGGAGATTCCATTACCAGACTGCGGAATCTTTTTTCGCTGTCTTCAAGCTCCTGCTGATGATTTTTTTCATCGGTAATATCTCTAATAGTACCTAATAGTTTATCAGGATTGTTTTCTTCATCATAAAAAAGTTTTCCTTTTGCTTCTACCCAATGAATAGATTGATCATCCCATATTAATCGGGTTTCATATTGAAGATATCCTGAAGTCATTGCATCTTTAAACGCTTTTTCTCTAACAGGCATATCATCAGGATGAACATGACTTAAAAGCTGTTCATGTTTTAATTTTGGCTGGTCTTTAATGCCGGTGACAATCTCAAGATATCTTTCTGAATAGTCAAATAACATTGTTTTTACATGCAGTTCCCACGTACCCAATTCACTGGCTTCGACAATAATGTTAAGCCTTTCCTCATTTTGTTCTGTTTTCTTTCTAGCTTCAACTTTTTCGCTGACTTCTGTAACAATTACAATGATGCCAGAAATAGAGCCGTCTTCTTCTTTTAGAGGATGGTAAAGAAAGTCAAAATATGAATTGTCTAATTTTCCATAACGTTTTATAGGAATTGCTAATTCATTTCCATGAAAAGGAATTCCGGTTTTGAAAACGCCTTTTAATAAAGAATTTACAGATTCTTTAACCTCTGGCAAAGATTCAAATAAAGGTCTGCCAACAAAAGTTTTTTCTTCTCGATCTACCAGTCTTAAATAAGCTTCATTTGCCATTTCGACCATATAATTTGGGCCGCGTAATATGGTGATACCAACGGGAGCTTGCTTAACAGTATTTCTGAAGCGTTTATCCGCTTCTTCAATTTTACGTCTGGCACTTACTTGCGGGGTATTATCGAGAACCCAAATGGCAACTTTTTTAACTTCTCCTTCCATATTTTTTAGAGGAGCATAAACAAAAGTTACATATATAATTTCTTCTTTGCCATGTCTAATGAGTTTCATTTCAACCTCATTGGCATAGAAAGGATCACCGTCAGTAACGACTTTTTGAAGTACCTCTTCGTAATACGGTTTTACTTCTGCAAATGAATCCCAATAGTGTTTTCCTGCAATCTCTTCGTATTTTTTTCCTGCAACTTCAATAAAACTTTCATTTACAATTTCGCTAATTAATGTTTGGGCATCCAGAACGCATATTCCAATTGGAGACTCCAAAACCATACTGCGTAAGTTATTCTCGTTTTCCTCAATTTTTTTCTTTGCTAAATTAAGGTCAGTCAAGTCAACACCGGTATTCATTACGGCATATACATTTCCATGAATGTCAAAAAGAGGCGTTAAGCTATAATTAAAATAAAAAGTCTGGAGCTTTCCGTCAACAGTTAAATCTAGAGGAGTATTTTTGGTGTGAAAAGACTTTCCAGTTTCAAGAACGGTATTAATCTGTTCAAACACTAATTGATTGTCAAGTTCGGGAAGAAGTTCTTTAAAAGATTTTCCTATGACATTATTGCCTTTTCCCCATATTTTAATGATAGAATCATTAGCAAGCTCTATAGTCATCTCTTTTCCAACATATACTGCTATCGGAAAAGGAGCATTCTCTACTAATTGTCTAATTTTTTGCTCGCTTTCTTCTACTTTTGAGCGGGCTGTAACTTGTTGCGTTACCTCAATCGCAATTGCTACTACGCCAGAAATTTTTCCGTCAGCTTCTTTCAAAGCTTCATATACAAAATTTACATAAATAGTTTCTTTGTTTCCGTTTCGAGACAGCTGTACAGGTCTTTCATTGGCAACAAATCTTTCACCCGTATTATAAACTGTATTAATTAAATCTTCTAAGCCTTGATTTCTTGCTTCAGGCAAGCCTTCAAATATTGATTTATTAATTACATTTTCGATTTTAGTTCCCCATAACTGCAGCATTTCAGCATTAGCCATTTCTACAATATGATTTTTTCCTCTAAAAACACACATAGCAACAGGAGCCTGCATGATATTATTTAAAAATCGCGCATTGCTTTCTTTTAATGCTTCAGTTGCTTTTTTCTTTTCGGTAGTTTCTATTAAGGTGACTAAAACACCGCCAACTTCTCCATTTTCCTGTTTAATCGGACTGTAAGAGAAATCGAAATAAGTTTTTTCATCAAATCCGTTTCTGTTTAAGACTAGCATGAAATCTGGAAAACTAACTGCTTTTCCTTTTGCAACTTCATCTAACATGGGTGCCACTGTATCCCAAATTTCTGAAAATGTCTCTTTTGCGCTTCTTCCTAAAGCATCAGGATGTTTAGTCGAGCCCAAAATTGGTCTGTATGCATCATTGTAGAGTTGCGTGAAGTCTTTTCCCCAAGCAATATACATAGGAAAAGGATGGTTGAGCATAACAGAAACCATTGTACAAAGACTCTGTGGCCAAGTATCAGGATTGCCTAAAGATGTTTTGCTCCAATCTTTCGATCGTATTAATTCACCCATTTCTCCTCCATCGGCTAGAAAATAATGTTCCTTATTTATAGGGCTCATTCTAAAAACGCTTTAAGGTTGAAGAACAAAATGCTCTCTTACGGGTTGTTTCAAATGATCTTTGGTGATGGCGAGTGCATTTCCGATTACTTTTTTTAATTTAGAAAATTCACCAGGTTTGCGAATATAATATGTAGCTCCTTTAGAGTACATCAAATCAACAATTTCAGTATCTAGCGATGTCGAAAAAATAATTACTGCAAGATTTTGAAAATCATCAATTTCTTTGATTTCTTTTAAACATTCATGACCGTTTTTTCGTGGCATATTAAGATCAAGAAAAAGAATATCTGGTAAATTATTTGGAGCATTAGCTTTTAAATAATCCATCAGCTGTACGCCGTCATTAACTGTTACAAGACTTACAGGTAAAGATAATTCGTCAAGCGCTTCTCTAAAAAAAGAGCAGTCATCTTCATCATCGTCTGCCAGTAAAAGATTGTAATGTTGTTGATTCATTTGTTGTAGAATAATTTTATTTATATGATTTTTTACAATTCAATTATCTCATTTTGTTACTATTAAATGTAAAATTTTGAATCGAAAAGCGGTTTTTATTTCGGCTAAGATAATATTAATTTAACTATCCAGAATTAATAAAATTTCAATAAAATTAACGATTTAAAGTCAAATTTGATAATCATTTTTGTTTTGTTTAATTTTTTAATTCAAGAAAAAATGAGTTTGTCGGATTTTTCCTTTTTTATAAGGTGAATTTTTTCTAATAATTTTTATTTATTGAAAAAAGAGCTCCAAATTATATTTTGTAGTAGTGAAATTTCTGGGATATAAAAATTCATTTTTTGTCAATTAAGTGGTAAACAGGATACAGCATGACGGTAATTGTATTGTTATTAAATACTTTTATTACAGATTTATCTAATGTAATAATGAGAATTATGGAAATAAAAAAAAGTTATTCTTTGAGCTTTGCTGTTTTAGCATTGACTTTCCTGATCGGAATATCTAGTACATATGCACAGGAACTTTCTGTTCAAAACGACGTGTTTTGGAATACAAAAGACGGACTTCCGATTAACAGCCAAGGCGGTGGAATATTCAAATTTCCTGATCCAGTTACTGGCAAACAAAAATATTATTGGTACGGCGTGCATTATCTAGAAGCCGATCTTTATCGTGCAGATCCGTCTATAACACATGATAAAAATACATTCGAAGCAGTAACTTGTTACAGTTCTTCTGATTTAGAAAGCTGGAAATTTGAGGGAAATGTTTTAACTAAAGACAAAGTCAATCAATATGGAAAAACCTGGGTTGGGCGATTAGGCGTTTGTTACATTAAAGAGATGAATAAATATGCCATGTTTGTACAGCATGGAAGCGAAGTACTGATTACAGTTTCTGATTCGCCAACAGGCGATTTTGTTTGGCATCAGAAAATTAATATGGAGAAAATGATAGGAACCAGCAATACAGGAGATCAAACCGTTTTTACTGATGAAGATACCGGAAAATCCTATTTAATTTATTCCTACGGAAAAGGACGAAATAAAATCTACGTTTCTGAAATTGGCATGAAAGAAGGAAAAGTAAACTTGTTAGATTGTACAGAAGTTTTTAAAGGCGAAAGCAGAGAAGGAAACTGCATGTTTAAATACAATAATAAGTATTATATGTTTGCTTCAAACATATACGGCTGGGATGCTTCTTTTGCTTATTATCTTGTTGCTGATGACATTAGAGGCCCTTATCTCCCAACCAATAATATGCTGGTTATAGATGGCGCTTCTGAAGATTTTGCACATGTTTCGCAGACTGGTTTTTTCTTTTCTGTAAAAGGAAACAAACAGGAAACGATTGTTTATTGCGGCGACCGCTGGGCTGATTTTGCCGGAAACGGTTTAGGATACAACCAATGGTGCCCAATTTCTTTTGAAGAAAAAACACCTTATTTCAATTCATTAAGTGCATGGAATCTGAATTCTAAAACGGGAAATTGGAGAGCAGCCAAAGAAAATAATTTTGTAAAAAATGGCAGTTTTGAGGCAGACAGACGACATATTCCGAGTCCTGTTAAACCAGTTCAAATTCAGTTAACAGGCTGGGCAACAGAAATTATCGAAGGAAATGCAATAAGTCAGGATACTGTAACTTCTCCAGTTTTAAATCATTTTAATACTCAAATAGAAAGGAAAACGGTTATTGGCGAAAAAAGTTTGAATATCAGTGATAAAATTAATTTTAAAAGAAAAGTTTTTCAAATTATAACTTCTGCTCCTTATGTAAAACTTGAAGATGGAACTTACACATTAACCGCCAAAATAAAAAACAGTAAAGGATTTACTAATTTAGAACTGTACGGAATAAGCAATGGGAAAAAATTTCTAATCACTGTTAAGGAGGAAAACTCCGAATGGAAAACAATCAGAATTAAAAATATTGCTGTAAAAGGAGGAAAGGTTGAGGTTGGTTTTCTGGCTGATGGTCAGGCAAAAGCTTATTCATTATTTGATGATATATCGCTGGTTAAAAATTAAAAAGACTCGTTATTTTGTAAAATATTCCGATTTTGCTGTAAGATCTCAAAAGTAAAATTGCTCTAATTTTAAGCTGATTTTAAATTAAGGAATTATGAGAGCAATATGGACAGGATCGATAAGTTTTGGGTTAATTAATATTCCAATTAAAATATTTTCTGCGGTCGAAGAGAGCAATCTCGATATGGATATGCTGGATGAAAAAGATCATGCACACATCAAATTCAAACGCGTGAACGAAAGTACAGGCAAAGAAGTTGCTTTTTCGAGTATCGTAAAAGGCTACAAAATTGATGATAAATATGTGATTTTAGAAGATTCTGATTTTGAAGCTGCAGACGCCATCAAAACCAAAACTATAGACATTGAGAGTTTTGCAGCAGAAAAAGAAATTGACAGTATTTATTATGAGCAGCCGTATTATCTTGAGCCTGACAAAGGAGCAATGAACGCTTATGCTTTGCTTCGCGATGCACTTCAGGCTTCTGGTAAAGTAGGAGTAACGCGTTTTGTTTTGCGCAATAAAGAAAGTCTTGCAATTTTAAAACCTTATAAAAATGTAATCGTTTTAAACCGAATTAGATTTGAACAGGAAATACGAGATACAACAGAGTTAAAATTACCGCCCGTTTCTAAAACTTCAACAAAAGAAATGGATATGGCCGATAAACTAATAGAACAGCTGACAGAGAAATTCGATATCAGCAGTTTTAAAGATGAATATACTGCCAAACTTTTAGATATTATTAAAAAGAAAGCAAAAGGAAAAGTAGCTTCAAAACCAGCAAAACTAGAAGTTGTACACAAACAAAGTGATGACTTGATGAGTATGCTTAAGGCAAGTTTAGAAACCAAAAAGAAAAAATCTTCTTAATCTTTTTGGTCATTTTGCTTGTCTTCTAGCTTTTTTATAATCTTTTTAATATTGGCTCCTTTTGACAAAATTGGCGCCCATAAATCACCTTTTTTCTCAAATCGGTTCATTGCATTTTTTATGGTGAATTGAGAAGGATGCAGTTTGTTGTTTACCTCACTCCATTCTAAAGGTGTTGAAACTGTTGCGCCTGGTCGTGGTCTCACAGAGTAAGGCGCAGCTAATGTTTGGCCTTTTCTGTTTTGCAGATAATCAATATAAATTTTGTGATTTCTTTTTTTAATGCTTCGTTCTAATGAAGTGGTTTCAGGCAGACGGGACTGAATTTCTGTTGCCAATAATTCACCTAGGATTTTTATAGAATCATAATCATATTGCGCACCTAGCGGAATATAAACATGAAGTCCAGAAGCGCCTGAGGTTTTGCACAAACATTCCGTTTCTAATTCATCTAAAACTTGTTTTACCGTTAAAGCAGTTTCGACAACAGCTTCAAAATCATCTTTTTCAGGATCTATATCGATTACAAGCCAGTCAGGATTATCAATGTGCTGAATGGTAGAATTCCACGGATTCATTTCGATACAGCCTAAATTTGCCATATAAAGCAATGTTTCTTTGTCGTTGCAAATAAGATAATTTACATCAGCATCATTAGACTCTGAGAATAATTTTTTGGTTTTTAGCCAAGACGGTGTTTTTTCAATATCAACATCTTTTTGATAAAAGCTTGGACCGTCAATTCCATTTGGAAAACGATTCATTGATTCCGGACGATTTTTAAGATACGGCAGGATAAGAGGCGCCACTTCATTATAATATTGTACAATATCTCCTTTAGTAATGCCGTCTTTTGGGTAATATATTTTGTTTTGATTGGTCAGATGAAGCACTCGTTTTCCAACATTCAAATCGTAATCATTCTCTGTTTTGTTTTTTTTTGAATCCTCCATTTTTTCATCTTTTAATTCAACTGGATTTTTAATGTTAGAGGGTAAAAAAACCTCTGCTGGTTTTTTGTCTACTCTTAAGCCAAGAAATACAGGATGTCTTAAGTTTTTATCTTGTGTCCATTCTGAAAATTTTACCTGGCAGACAAATTTTGGTTTTAACCATTGAATTTTATCTCGTAATGCAATTTTTTCGCTGAGCGGTGATTCGCTAACAAAGTAAGGCTCAAATTTAGTATAAAGTTCTTTTAAGGTTGATTCTGAAAATCCTGTACCGCATTTTCCAATAAATTGAAGCCTTTTTCCATAATATTGTCCGAGTAAAATAGCGCCAAAATAGTTGCGGGATTTTTTGGGTTCCGTTATTCCAATAATAATAGCTTCTTCCTGATTTGAAGTTTTTATTTTAAGCCAATCGTTGCTTCTTTTATTAGGCAAATAAGTACTGTTTGCTTTTTTTGCAATTATACCTTCATCTTTATTTTTTATTGAAAGAGCAAATTGGTTAATTCCTTTTTCTAGAATATGCTCAGAGAAGAAAATAGCATTAAAGTCATATTTATTAAATAAAATTTTTAACAATTCTTTTCGATCAAGCAAAGGCAAATCAGTAACTAGATTTCCATCTAAATTTAAAAGATCAAAAACGTAATATTTTAAATTGCCGATACCCGTTTTTAGATAATTTTGAAGGAGTTGAAAATTGGCTTTTCCATTTTCATCTTCAACCACAATTTCGCCATCTAAAACTGCAATATGATCCATTTTTTGTAGTTCTTCTGCGATAGGCTTAAAATTTTTGTTGAAGGAAATTTCATTTCGGCTGTATAATTCAACTTCAGGCGGATTTATAACGGCAATGGTTCTATAACCATCATATTTGTTTTCAAATACCCAATCTTCATCGTCAAAAGCTTCTTCTTTAATAGTAGCCAGCATTGGTTTTATAAATGAAGCTTGCTGTATCGGTTCACTGTTTTTTTTTACAGTCTTTTTTTCTTTGGTTATAGCAGTTTTTTTCTTTTTTTCGCCTAATTCGTCTAAAGATCTTTTAGATAAAACCGATTTATCTTTCGCCAAAATATCAGTATCAGAAGCATGCTTATCATTTTTTTTAATTAAAAGCCAAGCATTTTCCTGTTTGCCTTTTAGTTTAACCAATGAAAATTCTCCTTTCAGTTTTTCTCCTTTCAGAATAAAACTCAAATGGCCTTTTTTAAGATCGGCCAGTAATTTTTTTTCAGGATGTTCTGTTGGTTCGTCTGGGAGATATGTTCCATTATCCCAAACAATAACATTTCCGGCACCATAATTTCCTTCAGGAATCGTGCCTTCAAAATCTTTATAACTGTAAGGATGATCTTCAACCATCATTGCCAAACGTTTCATGTCTGGATCTAGTGATGGACCCTTAGGTACTGCCCAGCTTTTCAGCACGCCATTCATCTCTAATCTAAAATCATAATGCAAATGTGAGGCAGCGTGTTTTTGCACCACAAAGATTAATTCATGAGCCGATTTTCCAATCTTGCCCTTCGGTTCGAGAGTTTGTTTAAAATCTCTTTTCTGATTGTATTTAGAAAGTGACATATGTTTATGCTAATATTAAAGTGGTTAAAGAAAGGGCGTAAACGGCAGTAGCGGTTAGGCCAAAGATCACGTGAGCCAAAAATAATTGTATATAATATCCCTTAAAATCGATAGCAGGTTTATGATTGCTTAATTTAAAAATAAGCATCCAGCCTAAAATGCCAATTATACCGCTGATCGAACCCAGTAAAAGAGCACTCAAAATAGAAACTGGCAAAATATTGTGCGACCATAAAAAATGATATGCCAATACAAAAAGAAAACCTATAATATAATGCAGGATCCAGCCTAAGACATTTTCTGTTTTAGGTGCTGTTTCTAATTTTAATTTTGAAAGAACTAGTGATAGCAAAACAGGTTCTTTATACAATTCCCTAAAATTTTTCGATACGGCATAACTAAACAATGTCATCGTTGACGTTGCTGTTATTGAAACTATTAATAGCTGCAAGAAAGTGTAAAAGTCTATATGCATTTTTTGGTCATTTAGAAATGAAGGCTAATTGGAAAAATAATGTACTTCATATTCAAATGATATATGAAGTACATCAGTTACAATTCGTTGCTGTCATATTGGTTTATTTGCTGTTCTTTGTTTTCTTCTTCGTTCTGTTTCAGTTTTGATTCAGAAGTATCAGTTAATTTTCTGTAGAACCCTAGTGCCAGCAATGGCAATACCAATTTTCCTATAAAAGATCCAGCAGAACGTTTACCTGCTGCTTTTAGCGTTTTCCCCACCAAAAACGAACCGGCAGCATAACACAAAATTTTATTTGCCGATATTGGTGTAATTTCTTTCTCCGCATAGTATCCTAAATTTTCGCGGGTTTGTGGATTAAAAATATTTTCCATAATTTAAAATTTAGTTTATATCTCTTAAAATTCTCTAGGATGATTAACAGGATCTGTCTCTTCAAGATCCTGATCAATGTCATATTCCTGATCTAATTCATCTAATTTAAAATTATCAGGAGCATCATTTATATCGCGATCATTTTCATCATAATCTTCTTCCAGATCATCGTCGATATCATCTTCATCAAGATCATCATCTTCTTCGTCTAGATCTTCATCAAGATTATCCAGTAAGTCATTGTCTTCATCATCCTCGTCATCTCTATCTATGGCATCAGAAAATTCACGATCCAAATCATCGTCTTCATTGTTGATTATATCATCGTCCTGATTTACAATTTCTTCATCATCATAATCTGGTCCTCCATGTTCTTGCTGATAATGATCAACATAACTTTCTTTATCATTTGAAGGTTTATTGCGAATGTCATCTTCCGGATGATGAAAATTACGGTCATCCCGACCGTAATTTTGGTTGTTTCCTGTTATCATATGAAATGATTTAAAGATTCTTATTTTTTAGTTGTTGTCGACTTTTTGTCGGCAGTTTTTGAAGTGCTTTTTGAAGCAGTTTCCTTAGCATCAGATTTTTTAGATGCTGTTTTAGCACTAGTAGTGCCGCTGTTTTTTTGACTTGAAGTGTTCATAATACTTTTATTTAAATTAATATAATAATGAGGTTATCAGTGACTTTTAATTCATTTAAGCTCAACTGATTATGGTATATATCAAAATTAATTTGAAACATTAATATTTGTTTATAGAATTAAATTTAGTAGTTGCATAATTTTCAGTGGTTTAGGAGGATTTTTTTGAAATATAAACGCAAATATTTACTCTAGAATGAAAATTATATAATCTGGAAGAATGATTTTGTAAGTTTTTTTAGAGCAATTTTTAAAATATTTGTAATGCCTTGTTATAGCATTTGAATAAAGAATTCTATAGAAAAGACACCACTTTGATTTTGTCAAAGCGTAATTTATAAATTTAATTTACCGATTATGAATAAAAAAGGACCCATTGTAGTAATAGAAAACAAGCAAGAAGATCGAAAATTATTTATAGAAGTTTTTTCTGAATTGAACTATCCGAATCAGACTATATATTTTAATAATGTTGATACTGCTTGTACTTATTTACTTCGACATAAAATTAAACCGTTTCTTGTATTTGCAGATATCGTTTTATTGAATGTTATGAATAATAAAATTATAGAGACAACACTTGATAATGTAGGTACAATATTTAATTGCCCGTATCTGTTTTTTACAACATTTTTTGAGCAAAGTTTTGTAATAGATCCGTATTCGATTCCTACTCAAAGCTATTTTATTAAACCGTATGATTATACTAAATTTAAGCAGATCATAAAAACAATTATAGAATATTGGTTAGAGTCGAAAACAATTACACAGCTTAATAAAAAACAGATAAAAGCTTCTCTAGATAATTAATAAAAAAAGAGGTACCCGTTTTTAAGTATCTCTTTTTTTAATTATTATCTTATAGTGGCAAGTAGATATTGAATACTGTTCCTTGATTTATTTTACTTCTTACTGCAATGAATCCGTGATGGTTGGATACAATTTTTTTGACCAATGTCAGACCCAGTCCACTGCCATGATATTGGGCACTGTGTAATCTGTAAAAAGGCTCAAAAATCTTAGATTCAAATTCTTGCTCAAAACCAATACCATTATCAGTTATAGAAATTTTAATATAACTAATGTCTTTATTGCCGCCAATCTCAAGTATTTCTTCTGTTGAAGGATTCTCGTTTTCGATTTTGATTTCTGGTATTACGCCTTCTTTTGTATATTTAATAGCATTCAGAATCAAATTAGAAAAAAGCTGTTGAATTTGATATGATATAACATTTAGCTGCGGAAGCGGTGAGATCGTAATTGAGGCATTTTTTTCTAAAATATTATCTTTAAGATCTGCAATTATTTTCTTTAAAAGAACATTTAAATCTGTTTTTTTAAATTCTTTTTCTACAAAATTTATTCGGGAATAATCAATAAGATCTGCAATTAACTGACTCATATTACTGGCAGCAAATAACATTCGTTCAAGATTGTGTTTGCTTGTTTCTGACAAGTTTTGCTCATTGTCTATAATTCGCTGGCAAAACATATGAATTTTGCGAAGCGGTTCCTGCAAATCATAACTTGCAGCAGAAGTGAATCTTTCGAGCTGCTCATTATAACTTTGCAATTGCAAATTTTTGATGTTGAGCTGTTCATTAGCTGCAACAACTTCAGTAATATCTTCTAAGGCAACAAGAATCATCCCCGCTGGTTTAGCATTTAAAATTCGCCTTGCATTTACCATCATGATCTTTTTTCCAATGCCTTTGCATATTGTATGAACCTGAAAATCTTCAATAGACGTTTCATCTCCTAACATTTTAAAGATAAGATCTTTGAAGTCCGGAATATTCCATTGGCAATCACCAATTTCAAAGAATGAATATCCTTCAGTTTCTTTTTCTGTGGTTTGAAAATATTTATAAAAAGAAGGATTAGCACTTTTAACGAAAAAGTCTCTATCGATGATCAATAAAGGTTCACGAATCGTTTTAAAAATAGATTCAGAATAATTTCGCATCGAAATCAATTGCTCCTGACGATCCATTAATTCGTCATTAACACACATTAATTCCTCATTGTTAGACTGAAGTTCTTCGGTCGAAGTTTCTAATTCTTCGTTCATTGCCTGCATTTCTTCACTGCTGCTCAATAATTCTTCATTTGTAGTCTGCAATTCTTCAAATGCAGTCTGCTGCTCTTCTGTTACGCGCTTAATATCTTCGCGAAGCTGCAATAATTCATTTTCCAGTTCAAGTATTCGCTGCTGATCTGAAGTTTTTCTTTTTATTTTGCTGTCATCAAATTCAGGAAGCGGTTTTTTATAAAAAAGAATCATAAAATGTTCATCATCATTTGGAATAGAAACTACTTCAAATGAGGCCATATAAGGCTGATCTTTAACTACTACATTCTCCTTTTTTACGTTTTTTTTATCCTTTTTTATTTTCAAAATGGCATTTCGAAGTTCAAAGCTGATACCTTCGCGCGCCATTTTTAGCACATTAAAATTTGGTTTTCCTGGAGAAGGGAGTAAAAAGTAACTTGTATCTCCATGAAAATGAACTATTTCAAGATGTTCATTTATAATAACACTTGCCGGCGTATATTTTAAAAATAAGATATCAGAAGCAATTTTTCTAAAATCTGCTTCAGGCAGACTTCTTTTTTCAGTTGATTCTGGTTTATCACGCGTACTCATATTTGCAGGCTTAAATGCCTCAGGTACATAGCGGACAGGAGCAAATTTCCGGATATATATTTTTTCGTTTCTGCCAGTTGGCTCAAATAAATTTTGCGCATTGGTTGTGGTTTCAGATTTTCCTAGAAATAAAATTCCTTTTTCTTTCAGAGAATAATGAAAAGAACTCAATACTTTTTTTTGCAAAAAAGGATCAAAATAAATCAGTACATTTCTACAAGAAACCAAATCAATTCGGGCAAAAGGCGGGTCCTTAATAAAGTTATGAACGGCAAAAATGCACATATCACGTATTACTTTATTGATGTGATAATTTCCATCACGTTTTGTAAAATAATTTTGAAGCCTGGCCTGCGAAACGTGCTGTACGTCCTGTGCTGAATAAATGGCAGTTCGTGCCTTGGTAATGCATTTTTCGGAAATATCAGATGCAAAAATCTGAACTTTTATATCCTTGTTGTTTTTTTCAACAAGAAATTCATGAATGCTTATGGCAAGAGAATAAGCTTCTTCACCAGTCGCACATCCGGCAATCCAAATACGTAAATTGTTGTTTGTAGTATTTTGAATCAATTGCGGAAAAATAGTACTTGGCAGCGTTTCAAAAAATTTACTGTCTCTAAAGAAATAGGTAACCGGAATAAGGAAATCATTAAAAAGAATATCCTGTTCTGTTTTGTCATTTCTAAGTAAATAAAAATATTCCTGTAAACTTTCTTTCCGCGTGATTACCATTCTTCTGGCAATACGTCTTCTTATTGTAGGCTGTTTATAATGGCTAAAATCATTTCCCGTTCTTAAGAAAATAAGATTGATAATTTGATTTAGTGTTTCTTCTTCATTTTTCGGAATTGTATCTATTTCATTATAAGCATGATTAGCCGTATAACTTTTTTGAATCTGAACTAATCGTTCTGGAATCAGTTCAGGCGCAAGTACATAATCGACCACGTCAGCATCGATCGCGCTTTGTGGCATTCCTTTAAATGCAGCTGTTTCTGGGTCCTGCGCAATAGTTACTCCTCCAAATTCTTTAATTTTCTTTAATCCAAAAGTTCCGTCAAAAGCGGTTCCAGATAAAATGACCCCAATAGCAAAACTTTCGTGAACTTTTGCTAAAGACTCAAAGAAGATATCAATGCAAGCATTTTTTTTCTCATTTCGAGTTCTTACATGCAGTTTTAATACGCCATCCTCAGCAATTAAGTTATTGTTCTCTGGTATAATGTAGATATGATTTGGCGCAAGATTAATATCATTTATGATTTCATGAACAGGAATCTCAGTGCTCTGTGCCAAAATTTCTGCTAAATTACTTGGATGATCAGGCGATAAATGCTGTACCAGTACATAAGCCATTCCTGAATCAACAGGTATCGCTTTAAGTATTTTTTTGAATGCATCTAGTCCTCCTGCAGAGGCACCAATACCCACAACGGGAAAATCCTGTTTTGTTTTATTAGGATCTTTATTTTCAGGAAGTTTCATGGAGAGATAATATTTAAATCAAAGATAAGAAGTCTTTTAGTATTAAAAAAAGGTTTTTTGTAATGGAAAATATATAAAAAATGATAGTAAATATTATAAAATTTTGATGGTTGTGTTTTTAATATTTACTCTATAAAATTATCGTTAACTATCTAATTATCAATATTATGAAAAATTTACTTGTAACAATCGCAATGGTGGGATTTATGGGGTTTGCCTTTGCACAGGAAACTCCGACTAAAAAACCAAAATCTAAACAAGATACGATTATTAATCGTACTACTAAATCTAAAGTTGAAAAGAAATCAACTTATAAAACAGATTCTACAAAAACAAATCCGGCGAAAAAACATACTACGGCTGGTAAAACCAAAAAAATGCGTAAAGACTCTATTCCGCCACTTTAAATCTGTATCCATACAAATTTTATTCTAAAACCTGTTTTTACAGGTTTTTTTTATATCCTATTTTAAAATAAATTTTTTAGAAGTGGTGACTATTTTAGTTTGACATTAGTTCAGAAAAAAAATAATAATAAAAGAACGTTCATTCATTTATTATTTTATCTTTGCTTAAAAATAGCTCAAATGAGAATAAGAGATGTAGATAAAGAAAAATTGGTAATCGAAATGGCGATCGATCAAATCGTGCAGGAAGGCTTTCAGGGTTTCAGCATGAATAAGCTCGCAAAAGCCTGTTCGATTTCGGTGGCTACACTTTATATTTATTACAAAGACAAGGATGATTTAATACAAAAAATAGGTGCCACTATGGCTTTAAAGTTTTTTACTAATACGATTAAAAACTTTTCGCCAGAAATGTCATTTGAGGAAGGATTATGGAAACAGTGGGAAAACCGCGCCGACTTTGCCATGAAATATCCTAAAGAAGTTGCATTTTTTGAAATCATCAAACATTCTCCTCACGGCGAAGCTATATTAGATTCTATTAAAGAATTCTCAGATTTCAGAGCTATTATGACGCAATTTGTTGAAAATGCACAGCTGACTAAACAGCTAATTCCGATGACATTTGAGGCTTTTTGGTGTGTTGCCTACGGACCTTTATACACACTATTAAATTTACATAGAGAAGGAAAAAGCATGGGAGGAAGACCTTTCAAGCTTACTAAAGAAATTATGAAAGAGGCTTTTCAAGCTACCGTAAAAGGGTTAAAACCATGAAAAATTATGGAAACAAATTTAAATACAATACACATTTTTAAAACCGATATTGGAGAAATAACTCCAAATTGTGCTATACGCCAAATACTAGATAATCATTCAGAAATACAAGAATGGAGTATTGACTGTGAAGATATTGACTGCGTACTTCGCGTTGTTTCTGAAACACTTACACCAGAAGAGATTATCACTTTAATTAATAAAATAGGCCATGAGTGCCAAGAATTATCCTAAGCAAAAATTACATTAAAAAATGGAAAAAACTACAATAGAAAGTCCTGCTTTCACTTCACATCAAAAAATAATTATTGCCATACTGGCACTTTTGCAATTTACTGTTATACTTGACTTTATGGTTATTTCTCCACTTGGAGATATTTTGATGAAAACATTAGATATGACCACTTCAAACTTTGGTTTTGCAGTTTCTGCCTACGCATTTAGTGCAGGAATTTCGGGATTATTAGCTGCAGGTTTTGCCGATAAATTTGACAGAAAAAAACTTTTGATATTCTTTTATACAGGATTTATTATCGGAACTGTTTTTTGCGCACTTTCAACAAGTTATATCATGCTGCTTTTGGCACGAATCGTTACAGGTCTTTTTGGCGGTGTAATTGGCTCAGTTTCCCTAGCAATTGTAACCGATTTATTTGTAATTCATCAAAGAGGACGCGTAATGGGTTTTATACAAATGGCATTTGCAACGAGCCAGATTCTAGGAATTCCTGTTGGATTATATTTTGCAAATAATTGGGGATGGCATTCTGCTTTTATCATGATTGCCGTTTTAGGATTGTTAATTCTTGTTGCGATTATTACACAATTACAGCCTATTACAAAACACTTAGAATTACAGTCAGATAAAAGTCCGTTTTTGCATCTTTGGCATACTTTGAGCAATAAACATTATCAAGTTGGTTTTACAGCAATTGCTTTTCTTTCAGTTGGAGGCTTTATGCTGCAGCCTTTCGGAAGTGCGTTTTTGGTAAATAATATTCATATTAGTCATTTACAATTACCAATGGTATTTTTCTTTACTGGACTTTCAGTACTTTTTATCATGCCTTTGGTCGGGAAATTGAGTGATAAAATCAGCAAGTTTAAGCTGTTTGCTGCTGGGTCTGTAATCTCGATTGTCATGATTTTAATTTATACCAATCTTGACCCAATCCCATTATGGGAAATCGTAGTGATCAACATGATTTTATTTATGGGAATCATGAGCCGAATGATTCCAGCAACAACATTAAATACAGCAATTCCAGAAATGAAAGACCGTGGTGCGTATATGTCTATAACATCCTCACTACAACAAATTGCAGGCGGAATTGCAGCAGTTTGTGCAGGTTTTATTGTGCATCAGGAAACCAAAACTTCACCATTAGAAAATTATGATATTTTGGGCTATGTAATTGCAGTTGTTACGTTTTCAACAGTATTGCTAATGTGGAGAGTAAATCAATTAGCAAAGTCGAGAGAGAAAGCATTAAAGGTTTAATATAAATAGCTGACTTTTTAAAAAAGAGCTTGTTCTTTCGGACAAGCTCTTTTTTTTTCGTAAGTTTCTTTTTTAAGTTTTTGATTTTAATCGGCTTAAAGTTTCTTGAGAAACATTAATATAAGAAGCAACTATTTTATTTGGAAGTCTTTTTACAATAGCAGGATTTATTTTAAGCAATTGCTGGTAGCGTTCTAAAGCGTCCATTGTAGTAAATGACATTAAACGATTAGCATTGTTTACATATGCTTTTTCTAAATAATTACTGTAAAACTCTCTCCATTGGGGCACAATTTGCATCAAATGAATAAAGTCTTCATGAGAAATGGTCAATAATTCTGATTTCTCGATTACTTGAATGTTTTCTAATGCAGGCAATTTGGTTATAAAACTTACTAAAGCTGTGGCAAACTGATTTTCGAAAGCAATATAACGGGTGGCATCTTTCCCTTCTTCATTAATAAAAAATATGCGCAAACAGCCTTTACCAACAAAAAAAGTCTGCTGGCTGATTTCTCCCTGCGAAAGCAAAATGTCGTTTTTGTCTTTTTTTAATGGCTTAAAATAAGAAAGAATTATTTCTAAATCATCATCAGAAACTGCAATGCTTTTTTTAATGTAATGACCAAGCTGTTCGTATATCATATTTTAATTATAATCTCTCACGAATTTACGGTAATAGACAATATCTTCGATCGACAAAACTATTAAATCGTGCTTATTAGCAAAACTTATAATTTGATTTAGTTTTGCCATGCTGCCGTCTTCATTCATTAATTCGCAAAGAACTGCTTCTGGTTTTAAATTGGCCAGTTTCATTAAGTCGACACTTCCTTCTGTATGGCCGTTTCTTTCTAAAACTCCATTATTTTTTGCACGTAGCGGAAAAATATGTCCAGGTCTTGCTAAATCTTCGGGTTGGGCATTGGTTGCAATTGCGGTTTTAATTGTAGTTATTCGGTCTAAGGCAGAAACGCCTGTTGTTACGCCATTTTTTGCTTCAATTGTTATTGTAAATGGAGTTTGAAAACTGCTCGTATTTTCTTTTACCATATAAGGAAGCTGCAATTCATCTGCTTTTTCATTGGTTAAGCAAAGGCACGCAATGCCACTGCATTCACGAATCATTAAAGCCATATCTTTTACGTTAATATGTTCTGCAGAAAAAATTAAATCGCCTTCGTTTTCACGGTCTTCATCATCGGTAACAATAATTCCTTTTCCTTTTTTGAGTTGTTCTAAAGCTCTTTCTACACGTTCTTCACTAGTGGCGCCAAATTGTATAAGCGGACTTAATTCTGTACTTATCATTTTTATTTGTTTTGATACTTTTTAAAAGTAATAAGCAGCAAAGCTAAAGTTGTTTCTCAAGCAAAAGTTTGATGTAAGTCAATAAATTATTCCTTTTTATTTTACAAAATTTTTGATTTAAAGAAATTCTTAAAATGCTTTCAGACTAACCTCAAACAAAAGATTGAAATAGTCCAAATTCTAATGTTATTCTAATGTATGAGATAAAATTTAGTTTTAAATTGCGGACTTAATTTTTTTTACAAGATGCTCAGCAAAATTAAAAATAGTCTTTTATGTAAATGCCTGCAGGTGTTGCTTATCGGCTATTTTTTAATGAGCAGTATTAATATCTCAAGTACGTTTAGCAGAGTCGTACAACAAAATTCTGAAACGCATTCGGTTAAAGGAATGACCTGCAATTTTCTTAAAAAGATGTTCAAATGCGACGGCATTCCAGAAGAGCTTGATGAAACAAAAGACAGCAAAACGGCTAAACTTGCAAAAGGAATTCTTTTATTAGAATATTTGGTTCCTTTAAATGCTACAATACCCAGCTTGTATGTTCAAATTAAATCTAAAGGAGAAAACTACATAAATAATCCTATATTCTCGTTTGGTTTTCATGGTAAAATTCACTTACCGCCTCCTCGAATTGTTGCATAAATAATTATAGCTGATGGGATTAGAATGAATTCTAAATCCTTAATACGGTCTGATCCGTATATTAATATCAATCTATTAATCTTGTATTTATCATAATTCATGACACCATTAAAAAGATTTTACAATTTACTCAAACTGGATAAGCGCGACGTATATCAAATTATATTTTATGCTGCTTTTGCTGGTTTGGTCAACCTTTCTCTGCCTTTAGGAATTCAGGCGATTATTAATTTTATTCAAAGCGGACAGCTTAGCGTTTCTTGGATTGTGCTTGTATTTTTGGTTACAATCGGAGTTGGGTTTGGCGGTGTTTTGATTATTTTGCAATTGCGAATTGTAGAAAATCTGCAACAGCGAATTTTTGTGCGTTCTTCATTTGAATTTGCTTACAGAATGCCTTTAATTAAATTTAAAGAAATGTATTCTGAATATGCTCCTGAAAAAGCAAACCGTTTTTTTGATACGCTGATGGTTCAAAAAGGAACTGCAAAACTTCTTTTAGACTTTTGTACTGCTTTTCTTCAGGTTGGTTTGGGTATTATTTTATTGGTTTTATACCATTCCTTTTTTACCGTAATCGGTCTTTTGTTTATCGTTATTCTGTATGTCATTTTTAAATTTTCATACAAAGATGGATTAGAAACGAGTCTTAACGAATCTAAATTTAAGTATAAAGTAGCGGCTTGGCTTCAGGAAATAGCGCGCAATCGCGAAAGTTTTCGCAGAAAAGGGGGTTTCGAATATGCATTGAACAGAAATGATGGCTACGTAAGCCAATATATAAACTACCGTGAGAAGCATTTTCAGGTAATGAAAAAACAATACATTCAGCTTACAGTTTTTAAAGTTATTGTTACGGCTGCCCTGTTGTCGATTGGTGGTTTTCTGGTAATTCACCATCAAATGAACATTGGGCAGTTTGTAGCTGCTGAAATTGTAATTGTATTGCTGATCAATTCGGTAGAAAAAATCATCTTCGGATTAGAATCTTTTTATGATGTATTGACATCAGTAGAAAAAATTGGTCAGGTTACTGATATGGAAATTTCAAGTATTCCTCATACATCCGCGGTAAGCGAAACGGGCATTACAATCGAAACCGATAGCATAAATTACAACTATCCGGAGCATAATAAAAAATCGCTAAAAAACATTAACCTGAAAATATCTCAAGGCGAAAAAATAATATTGAGAGGAACAAATGGCGCGGGAAAAAGTACTTTATTACGACTGCTTTCCGGATTGCTTGAACCAGAAAGCGGTGCAATGTATGTAACCGATAATTTCATGAACCGTCTTGATGAAGATGGCTATAGAGCTCAAGCGGGCACTTTTTTACAAGGCGATACACTTTTTGCAGGAACCATTAAGGAAAATATTCTTTTTGGTAATGAAGCGATCACAAATGATGATTTAAAATGGGCTTTAGATAATGTAGCACTTACGGCAGATATTAAAACATTCCCAAATGGACTGGAACATCAAATTCATCCTGGGGGACGCGAACTTTCAGCTTCAGATGTTCAGAAGATTCTTTTAGCGCGAAGCATTGTTCACAGACCTAATATATTATTCCTTGAAGATCCAGTTGATAAAATGGACGAATTGACTTCGGGTAAAATTGTCGATTTTTTACTTTCTGAAGAAAATGACTGGACGGTAATTGTAACTTCTAAAAATGATATTTGGAAGAACAAATGCGACCGTATGATAACGATTGATGATGGAAAAATTATTAACGACATAAAGCTTTAATCATGCTCAATATATCTAAAGATAATAACATACTTATTACGCCGGGGAAATACGCCTCTATCACCAGCGTGGCCCGCAGACCGCATTATAAAATTTTAAACAGAGTCATAGTTGGATTTTTGATTTTTTTAATTGCGTGTCTTTTTCTTCCGTGGACACAAAATATTTCTGGAAGCGGTTCAGTTACGACTTTAAAACCAGATCAAAGACCACAGACTGTGCATAATGCTATTGCAGGAAGAATTGAAAAATGGTTTGTAAAAGAAGGTGATTACGTAAAAAAAGGCGATACGATCTTATTTATTTCTGAAACTAAAGAAGATTATTTAGACCCTAATTTGGTTGGAAACACTAAAGATCAGGTTGATGCAAAAAAAATGGCCGTAGAATCGTATGGAGATAAAGTAAACTCTCTCGATGTTCAAGCGCAGTCGCTTAACACAGAAAGAGAATTAAAATTACAGCAGGCTCAGAATAAAATAAAACAAGCGCACTTGAAAATTAAAAGTGACAGCATGGATCTTGAAGCGGTAAAAACGCAGTTAAGAATAGCCAATACACAATTTGATCGTTCGACAGCTTTAAATAAAGAAGGCTTAAAACCGCTTTCAGATGTTGAACAAAAAAGATTAAAACTTCAGGAATCTCAAGCTTATATCATTACACAGCAAAACAAATTGTTGAGCAGTAAAAATGAATTGATCAATGCTAAAGTCGAAATAAACCGAATTACAGCTGAATATGCTGAAAAAATTTCGAAATCGAGAAGCGACAAATTCACAGCCTTAAGCACACAGTACGATACAAAAGCGCAGGTAAATAAATTGCAGAATCAATATGTAAATTATAGTTTAAGAAATGGGCTGTATTACATCACGGCGCCTCAAAGCGGTTATGTAAACCGTGCTTTGCTGGCGGGTCTCGGTGAAACGATCAAAGAAGGAACTCCTATTGTAAGCATCATGCCGTCTAGTTATGATATTGCCGTTGAAACATATGTTGATCCTATCGATCTTCCGCTGGTGCATCGCGGTGCAAAAGTGCGTGTTTGGTTTGACGGATGGCCTAGAATTGTATTTTCTGGATGGCCGGGATTATCGTACGGAACTTTTGGCGGTCGAGTAGTGGCAATCGAAAACTTTATTAGTGCCAACGGAAAATACCGAATTCTAGTTTCGCCTGATGGTCCGGATCATAAATGGCCAAAAGAACTAAGTATTGGAGCAGGAGCACAGAGTATTGCTTTGTTAGATACCGTTTCGGTATGGTATGAAATATGGCGAAATTTAAATGGTTTTCCACCAAATTATTATAAGTCAGATGAAAAAGATGTTAAAAATGGAAAAGAGAAAAAATAATTTGAAAGATGCGGTGAGATTGTTTTCTTTTTTGTTTTTATTCGGCTTTTCGACCATTTACAGTCAGGATTTTAATAAGGAAGAACTCAGTTACAGCGAGTATTTAGGATATGTAAAAAAATACCATCCGTTGGTAAAACAGGCCAATTTAGAATTAAGTAATGCTCAGGCAGCGCTTATGGTTGCGCGTGGCGGATTTGATCCAAAAATTGAAGTGGACTACAGTAAAAAAGAATTTAAGGGAACAGAATATTATTCGCTTTTAAACAGCAGTTTTAAAATTCCGACTTGGTACGGAATCGAGATCAAAGCCGGTTTTGATGATACCGATGGGCAATATTACAATCCGCAGAATCGTACGCCAGAAGCTGGATTAACTTCATTAGGAATTAGCGTTGCTTTAGGTCAGGGAATGTTTATAAACCAGCGTATGGCCGATGTAAGAGAAGGAAAATTGCAGTTAAAATTAAGCGACGCACAGCGAAAACTAAGAGCAATCGAAGTTTTGTACAAAGCCAGTGAAGCTTATTTTGAATGGCGCAAAAGTTATAATGAAGCCGAGCTTTACAAAAGATATTTAGGTTTTGCAAGCACGCGTTTTCAAGGTGTAAAAAAATTAATAGAACTTGGAGACTCTCCATCAATTGACAGCGTTGAAGCCGGAATTACGGTTCGAAACAGAGAATTGAATGTAGAAAATGGAAATTTAAAATTGGCTAAAGCTAAATTGAATCTCTCCAATTATTTATGGATTGAAAATGTTCCAGTCGAATTGGATGAAATGGTTAAGCCAGAAGAAAATCTAATTTTGACTTTAGAAGAAACACTAAGAACTGATGCGATGATGGTCAATGTAGAAACATTAGATTCACATCC
The DNA here is from genome assembly GCF_015350695.1 of Flavobacterium sp. MR2016-29. Taxonomy (NCBI): domain Bacteria; kingdom Pseudomonadati; phylum Bacteroidota; class Flavobacteriia; order Flavobacteriales; family Flavobacteriaceae; genus Flavobacterium; species Flavobacterium sp. MR2016-29. The sequence continues at coordinate 8,344 of NZ_JADKPU010000005.1, read as the reverse complement.
TAAAATTCAGGCTTTAGAAACCAAAATGTCGATGCTGGAAGTCAACAGGCAGCTTAAAGCAAATTCGCTTCTTCCAAAATTAAATGTGGGTTACAATTATATTTCTGACCCTTCTTATTTTGATTCTTTTAACGCCGATGATTATAAGTTTAATGTCGATTTCAGCATTCCGATTTTCTTACGAAAGGAGAGAGGAAGCTTAAAAATGGCGAAACTTAAAATTCAGGATTTAAAGTTTGATATTGATCAGCAAAGATTAGAACTTAAAAATAAAATAAAAGCACAGCAGACTGAAATTGCCTCTTTAAAAAGACAAAAAAATGTGATTGATAATTTGGTAAAGGATTATTTGACGATGCTGAACTCAGAGGAGAAATTGTTTTCTTTTGGCGAAAGCTCAATCTTCCTAATTAATTCTAGAGAGAATAATCTGGTAAGTGCAAAGCTGTCTCAAATCGGAATCGAAAATCAGTTTTACATTTCGAATGCGGAGTTGTTTAAGATTTTAGCGAATCCGGATTGATTTTTTTTAGAGGTTCAAAGGCTCAAAGTGGCAAAGGAATAAAGGTTTTGTTTTTTTAAATCCTTGTCAAAGTTTTAAAACTTTGACAAGGATAACTTTTTTATTTATGTTTTCTAAAGTAATCTAATGAAACCCAAAAATATTCTCAGATTGACTTTTCTGGAGATTATCAATAGCGCTTTTTAATCCAGCTCCGAGATTTGCAGTAATTGATTGCAAGATTTGCTTCAAGTTATTGTAGCTGTTGGGTTTGACAAAATAGCAAATGGCACCTAGGCTTGCAGCCGTTTCGATATCGTTTTTGTGGGAAGAAGTTGAGATCATAATCACAGGAATATCCTGGTAAATTTTATCTTTTTTTAGTAGTTTAAGACAATCCCAGCCATTCATAATAGGCATGTTGAGGTCTAGAAAAATAAGATTAGGTTTTTCATCCAGCTCATTGAGTATTTTCAATGCTTCACTGCCATTATCAGCAATGTGGCAAATAATATTTTCATCAATATCTACTAATGCTTCACGAAACATATCAGTGTCGTCCATGTCATCATCAGCTAATAAAATTATTTTTTTATCCATATCTAAATATCTTTTTCTTTTTGTTGTATCGGGAGTGTTATAATAAATGTAGCTCCCTTATCTAGATTGCCAACTGCACTGATTGTTCCTCCATGTCGTTCCACTATTTTTTTACAAAGTGATAGTCCCAATCCTGTACCTTCGTAACTGTCTTTAGAATTGAGTCGGGTAAAGGTTTCAAAGATGCGTTCTGCTTGATCGGGCTGAAAACCAATTCCATTATCTTCTAAGGTAATTACTGCAAATTCTATCTCTTTTTCAACTATTGTTTTTGAGGATATATTTATTTGTGATGGTGTACCATATTTTGCAAATTTAATAGAATTATTGATCAGATTATAAAAAAGCTGATACAGTAATACTGATGCTCCTTCAATCGTTGGGAGATTATCATGATAAATTCTTCCGCCTGTTTTTTGCAAAGCTACTTCCAAGTCGGTTTCAATGTTTTTTATAACATCATTCAGATCAACCAACGTTGGACTTTGCAAATCTGCGTTGATTTTAGAATATGCCAAAACACCATCGATCATGTTGAACATACGATCTGTAGCAACATGAATCCTATCAATAAATTTCGTTGCAGATTCGTCTAATTTGTCTTTAAGATGATCTTCGAGACGACTGGTAAACGTTTTTATTTTTCGAACAGGTTCTTTTAAATCGTGAGATGCAACGTGAGCGAACTGCTGTAAATCTTCATTTGATCGCTGTAATTCTTTAGTACGATCATTCACAAGAATTTCTAATTTTTCAGTAATGGTCTTTTGTTCATGTATGTCTGTGCACGTACCAAACCACTTCGTTATCACTCCGGATTTATCTCTAATTGGTAATGCTTTGCTTAAAAACCAGCGGTATTCACCAGTATTTCCATTTTTTAATCGTAATTCAATTTGATATGAAGTGCCTTTTTGAACACTATTGTACCAAAATTCAGTTACAATTGCAGCATCATCAGGATGGAGTAGCGGAATCCAGCTAGGATCTCCAAATTGATTTTCATTTAATGCGGTGTACTCATACCAACGTTTATTATAATAATCAATAAATCCATCGGGATTGCCTGTCCAGATAATTTGTGGTACAAGATCAGCAAGCTGTCTGAATTTTTCTTCACTTTCCTTAATAATCTCATGTACCTCTTTTTGAGCACTAATATCGGTTGCAGATCCAAACCATTCAATAATATTCCCATGATCATCAAATACAGGTATGGCTCTTGAAAAAGTCCAGCTCAAAGTACCGTCTGAATTTAAAACCCTATGTTCCAGTTCAAAAATACTTTTATTTGCTATGGCTTCAATAGTAGCTTTTATAACCTTTTCCTGATCTTTGGGATGAATATATTTATCCATCCAGTTGAATATTGGGTCTCCAGTATCAGAAAGAATGCCTCGCCCTTCTAAATTGCGCATAACAGTCCAATCGGCATTCATACGATAGACCACATCTGATGAGGCATTTACCAAAGCTCGGAAACGATTTTCGCTCTCTTCTAATTTTTTTCTTGAGATTACTTGCTCTGTAACATCAACAGCTGTCTGAATCATGCCGGTTATTTTGCCGTCTTCAATTAACGGACGATAGGCAAGATTATAATAATAATCTTTTATTTCACCAGTACGATTGTGTGTTACCAATACTTCGGCTTGATCAAAAGGAATCCCTTTGTTGTAAACGTTCTGAACTTGACTCCAAACGTATTGTCCATCAAGTTCTGGCAAAACAGCAATCAATGGCATTCCGATGATTTCTTCTCCACGGCCAATCATTCCAAGCATGTGTTTATTTATCTGCTCTATGACCAAGTCATCGCCTTTTAACACCAATGTAGGACACGGGGTTTGGTCGATCATTGATCTCAGTCTGCTCTCGCTGTCTTCTAACTTTCTTCTCGCCAGCACTTGCTCGGTTACGTCTAAAGCCATGTGCAACACTGCAGAAGTTTCTCCTAATTCTTTAATTAAGTCGTATGAGAAATTAAAATAACGGCGCTCCATCTTACTTTCAACCAATAAATCAACAGGTTGTTCATCTCCCCTAAAAGCAATACCCGTTTTTTGTACATTTATAACATTTTCGAGTGCTGGCTGACCTTTAAGTTCGGGCAATGTTTCAAGCATTTTTTTTCCAAGAACTTCCTCCGCTGTATTTTTGTTCATAAACTTCAGCATAGGCTTGTTTATACTCTCAATAACAACATCTGCTCCTTTAGAGAGTAACATTGCTACGGGCGCCTGCTCAATCATATTACGAAAGCGGGTTTCACTTTGCTGTAATTTTTCTTCAGCCTGTTTTATTTCGGTAATATCTCGTGTTGTTCCCGCGACAGCCTCAACAATTCCTTGTTCATTAACAACCGGAGTAAGAATATAGTCGTAAACACGGTTGCCTAACTCTGCGTGAGGAAAAGATACAGTTCCTCTGATTGTTTTTTTATTTGCGACAATTTCATCTATTTCTCGTTCATGCATTTGCGCGTGCCATTCTTCGTAACCATTTTCACGCAGACCAAGGCCAATAGCATCTTCTGCTGATTTACCCCACATGGTGAGTAAAGCTTTATTTGCGTAAGTAAAATTGTAGTCCAGATCAAAAACATAAACCAAGTCAGGCGTGTTATTGGTAATTGAGTCGTAGAGCCGTTTTTGTTTTTCTGCAGTGTCTAATGCTTTATTAAGCGCAATTTCGGTCTGTTTGCTTTCAGTAATATCATATGTAGTAACAACCAATAAATCATCTTGTTTTACTGCACTAAAACGAAACCAGTTTTTCATGCCTTCGCCTTCATACCATTTTTCGAAATTGGCAGTAATTCCAGTTTCTGCTGTCTCAATAAATTTTTCTAAGACGCCATTTTCTTTTGCTGTAGGGAAAATATCACTGTATAGTTTGTTTTTATAATCTATATCGCCAGTCCAGTTGAGCGTATAGGTATTAAAGAATAGAATTGAAAAATCTTCAATTTTTCCTTCATTATTATAAAGAGATTGCATCACAGCAATACCGTTTGACACAGCGTTAAAAACGGTTTGAAAAAAGTCTTTGTTTTCTGTTAATTTCATTGATGCATTTTATGTCTGAGAAGCTATCATTGGTGGCTTTGTTGCTTTTTACCGCTATAATTCTTCATGATATATTATGAAAGATCAAGTGCCCAAGCATTAGCTAAAATAAAAAAATTAACCCGAATACGCAATGCCATCAAAAAAGCAGAAATGAAAACTATTTTAAGTTATGAAATGTGCCTGGAAATTTAAAATTTCACTTTGCACCTCAATTATACCAATCGATCCTTAATTAGTTTTAAATAAGAAAGGGAATACATTTTTTTTAAAAAAATAGGAAAAATTAGTACTGATTTATTAATATTTATTTTTTTTTAGAATTGATTAATAGTGGTTTAAAAAAAATAATATCTTGTAGTTATGCTTGCATTAGTTGAAGGAATGAGGCTACTTTTTTTAAAAAATTAAAACCAAATCTGCTTTTAATTCGTACGTATGAAAAAAGAAAATATTGTAAGTTTTTTATATAGAATAGAAACTTTTATTTCTTGATTATAAGTTTTACACATTGTCCCAATGCAAATTTTTATTTTTACTTTATGACCTTAGATAATTGGCCAAATTATATTAAAAAACATCTTTTTTTCTTGAAGGATGATTTTTTTGAATTACCATTTTTATTTAATTCTCCTTCTGTAATGTTGAGTAGTTTGCTAAAACTGCCCATAACAAAACATAATTCTTCAAAGCAATCGATGCTTTTAGATTCGCCTTTTTGTAAAACAGATTTTTATTATAGAAAAATTGATGAAGGATTTTGGATTTTAGTGAGTAAGGTAGATGTAACGAAAAATATAGTAACTAAACTCGGATTTGATAAAAATAAATTAAGCGAATATTATTTACTTACATATTCATTATTTGAAAATAATTTTTCTTTTAAGGGATCTGAAGAGGTTACGCTTTTAAGTCCATATTGGACATTCAGCAAGCCAGATACGGAAATTTCTACCTATTTTTTTGAAGGTACTGCATGTAAGGTTTTTAGTTTTGTTATCAAAAAAGATTGGGCTAATAAGAATTTTTCTTCCAAAAAATTTAAGGAAAGAAAAGCTATTATGAGATTTTTAAATGGACAAAGAGGATCGTATACTTGGTTAGACATTGCTCCAAAAGCTCATGATTTGTCTAATAAAATTTTAGAAATATTAGAAAATAGTGCTGATATAGAAGCGGAACGAGCTGGTCTGAAGAAAAAGAGTATTAAACTAATGGTTGATTTTTTTGAGAATTCGTTTGATGATAACCGAATTTTAGATAATAATTCTTTAACCAATTTGGAGTACCAAAATGTAGCTAAAGCGGAGAAAATCATTTTGCATAATTTACATCTTCCTTTTGTAGGGATAGAATTTATTGCCAAAGAAGTAAATACATCGCCAACAAAATTAAAATCGAATTTCAAAACTGTTTTTGGTTTTTCAATGTTGCAGTATCATAAAGAGCGAAATATGCTGCTTGCTATGCAGCTAATTCAAAAATCAGATATCAACATTCAAAATATTGCGATTATAACCGGTTATGATTCCCCAAGCCGATTTGCATCTGGCTTTAAAAAGCGTTTTGGCAAATTGCCTTCGGAAGCGCGTTTTTAGCTGGATAAAAAATATTTTTGCAGTTTTTTTTAATTTTTTTTCTAATTTTTTATTCCTTGTTTTTTTATGGCATATTTTATAACTGATTTATTTTTAACTATTTACAAAAATACAAAATGAGCTAAAAATAATTTTTTTCTTTCAAAAGAACAACACTGATTACAAGCTTTAAATATGTCCGAATTGACTATTCATACTTTTTTTTTTCATCTATTTTTGGCGGTAAAACAAATGAATTAATGGTGTTGATGAAGTTGTAAATCCTTAGTAATCATTGTTCTATTCAGTTTTCTTTTATCCGTTTTATACCAAGTTATAAACACATTTTTAATTAACAAGAAATGCTTGATTTTTCAATTTTTGAAATTTCAAGCACAGGCTATTTATTGCTTTTTTTTAAAAGAATTTTAATTATTTATTATATGGTGAACTTTACTTATTTGAAAATTTTATCGGAAATCAAAAAAAGGACTTTGAATATATTTCTGGTCATTTTTTTATTGCTGTTATCTCTTAATAACGTTTTTGCGCAAACAAAAGATGGCTCATTAACGGTCACTGTTGCCAATACAGTATTGAATAGATACACAAGAGTTACCGCTGATGTATTAGCAGGTACAAATACAGTTACTGTAACCAATATAAATGAATTAAATCGTGATGGAATTACGTATACAGGACTTGCTACTAATGCCGCTGGATTCGTATCTAATGCTTTAGCTGCGGGAGATTTAATCATGCTTTATCAGGCACAGGGAGCAATTATAGATGCTACAAATACAATAAATTACGGAGCTGTAACTAATTATAATGGTGCCGGATCTTATGAATTGGCTACTGTAAGCAGTGTTTCAGGTAATGTTATTACCTTAACTTGTAATACGCGATTATCTTACTATGCAGCTCGATATGTTCAAGTTATAAGAATTCCACAATATGCTAATTTAACAATTACCAGTCCAGGAACTATTGTTGCTGTTCCTTGGGGTGCACCTACTTTTGGAGGAGCAGACCCATCAGCTCCAGAAAGAAGAAGAGGAGGTGTTGTTGGAATTCTTGCTACTAACATTATTAATAACAGTTCGATAAATGCCAATCAAGCTGGTTTTAGGGGTGGTACAATTGAAAATACAACTTCTACAGCAGGGGCTACTTTTTATACAGATTTTAGAACCACAGATCCGGCATTATCTGCGGAAAAAGGAGAAGGAATTGCAGGATATAGAACAGATTATGATGCTGCAGCCTTAGGAGGAAGATACGGAAGAGGTGCACCTGCAAATGGTGGTGGTGGAGGTAATGCTCATAACTCTGGAGGTGGAGGTGGTGCCAATGGAGGTAATCCCGCAAATTGGTTTAGAGGAGCCGGTGTAATGAATGATTTTACAGGTGGATGTGGAAATCCTGGAGCTTGGGTATTAGATCCAAATTATATAGCAAACGGAAATGCATTAACAAACTCTGCCGGAGGTGGTAGTGGAGGATATACTTATTCATCAGCAAACTTAAATGCGTGTACTGTAGGACCATCATATCCTGCAGGTTTTATAGCTACAGGAGTTCCTGCAGCAGCGGTTTCAAATTCTACTTGGGGAGGAGATTATAGAGATGCAACAGGAGGATTAGGTGGAAGACCTTTAGCTTCAACAAGTATGCAAAGCCAAATTTTCTTTGGTGGAGGTGGTGGAGCCGGTGATGGTAATAATACTTCCAATGCAGATGGTGGAGATGGTGGAGGAATCGTTTTCTTAGTAGTTACAAATAGTATAACAGGTACAGGTACTATACAAGCCAATGGCGAAAATGGAGCTAATACTAATAATACCCATAATGATGCTCCTGGAGGTGGAGGTGGTGGAGGAACAGTTTTAATTCAAGCTGGGACTATTGCGAATACAACTACTTTAAATGCAAATGGAGGAAGCGGTGGCAGACAGTTAATTACTGGAGCTGAAGCAGAGGGACCAGGCGGAGGCGGAGGCGGAGGTGTAATTTCTGTTAATGCAACAACTGATTCTTCAACTAAAACAATTTTGGGAGGTGCAAATGGGCAAACAGATTCTTCATCTCTAACGGAATTTAAAGCAAATGGTGCTACTAGTGGTAATACTGGTTCTATATTGGCAATCTCTGTTAATTTGAATTCATCTGTTTGTAAGGCTGATTTACAAGTTAATATGAGTATAAATAACACTACTCCTACCGTTGGAGATAATGTTACTTTTACGATAACTGCACAAAATAATGGATCTAATAATGCTACTGGAGTAAAAGTTCAAGATGTTCTTCCGGCAGGATATACTTTTGTAAGTGCTTCAACTGTTACAGGATCATGGACAACTCCAGATTGGACTATCGGTAATTTAGCGAATGGTGCAACAGTAACATTAACTATTGTTGCTAAAGTAAATGCTACAGGCTCTTATTTGAACACAGCTACAATTAGTACTAGTTCATATGATCCGATTTCGACAAATAATTCGTCATCTGTTACTCCTACAGTAAATCATTTACCTGTTGCAATCAATGATGCTTATACAGTTGCAGAAGACAATACAGTAACGCTGAATCCACTT
>NZ_JADKPU010000004.1:0-392412 GCF_015350695.1 Flavobacterium sp. MR2016-29 | reverse complement strand
TTGGATCCTGCTACGGCTGGCATCCAGACTACTTTTTCAGTGACAGGAGAGGGAACTTATACAGTAAGCGCACTTGGAATTGTAACTTTTACGCCTGTTCTGAATTACAACGGAACAGCGACTCCAGTCAATTACACGGTAAGCGACAATGACGGAGCGGTATCAAATACTGCTGCAATTACCGTAACAGTTACGGCTGTAAATGATAATCCAGTTGCGGCAGCAGATTCTTATACAGCAGCTGAAGGCGGAACACTGAACGTTCCGGCATTGACAGGAGTTCTGGCAAATGACACGGATGCGGAAGGAAATGCGCTTACAGCGATTTTAGTTTCAGGCCCATCAAACGGAACCCTGACCTTAAACGCAGATGGATCATTCAGCTATACGCACGATGGAAGCGAGACCCTGACGGACAGCTTTACTTATAAAGTGAACGACGGAACAGCTGACGGAAACACGGTAACGGTTAATTTGACTGTTGCTCCGGTAAATGATGCTCCGGCTGCGGCAGCAGATTCTTATACAATAGCTGAAGGCGGAACGCTGAACGTTCCGGCATTGACAGGAGTTCTGGCAAATGACACAGATGCAGAAGGAAATGCGCTTACAGCGATTTTAGTTTCAGGCCCGTCAAACGGAACCCTGACTTTGAATGCTGATGGATCATTCAGCTATACGCACAATGGAAGCGAGACCCTGACGGACAGCTTCACTTATAAAGTAAACGACGGAACAGCTGACGGAAATACGGTAACGGTTAATTTGACTGTTGCTCCGGTAAACGATGCTCCGGCTGCGGCAGCAGATTCTTATACAACAGCTGAAGGCGGAACACTGAACGTTCCGGCATTGACAGGAGTTCTGGCAAATGACACGGATGCGGAAGGAAATGCGCTTACAGCGATTTTAGTTTCAGGCCCGTCAAACGGAACCCTGACTTTGAATGCTGACGGATCATTCAGCTATACGCACAATGGAAGCGAGACCCTGACGGACAGCTTCACTTATAAAGTAAACGACGGAACAGCTGACGGAAACACGGTAACGGTTAATTTGACTGTTGCTCCGGTAAACGATGCTCCGGTTGTAAACAATCAAAATAATCCAAATATACCATCAACAGCAGGAGCGACAGCAATAAATGCGCTTACAGCAACAGATGTAGACGGGACTATTGTAAGTTTTACAGTTTTAAGTTTACCTGCTAATGGAATTCTAGCTTTATCAGGAACTCCAATAACAGTAAATCAAATATTGACAGTTGCTGAAGCATCAATGTTAACGTATACTCCAAGTGGTACATTCACAGGAAACGATACTCTCACATTTACAGCGACAGATAATCTTGGAAGTTCAGCTTTAGCTGCTGCTTTCACCATTCCAGTTGGAAATAATGCTCCAATTGTAAATGATGCGACAGGTGGTAATATTCCATCACGATCAGGTGCAACAGCAATCAATGCTCTAACAGCAACGGATACAGATGGAAGTATAGCAAGTTATACTGTTTTAAGTTTGCCGGCTAATGGAATTTTATCACTAGCTGGTGTACCAGTATCAGTTAATCAAATATTGACACCTTTAGAAGCAGGTATGTTAACCTATGACCCTAGTGGAGCATTCTCAGGTAATGATACTTTTACTTTTACTGCAACTGATAATGCTGGTGATACTGATCTTACTCCAGGTACAATTACGATTGTTGTTGAAAAAGCTATTCTTAATCTAGCTGCAGATCAAATTGGCAATGTGGTGGGTATTGATAAGGTTGTAAGTGTTCTAAATGTATTTAGCAACGATACTTTAGATAATAATCCAATTGTGCCTTCTGATGTTAATTTAAATGTACTGACGCCAGACCCGACAGGTGTTTTGACATTAAAACCTGATGGAACTATAGAATTAGCACCAAATGCACCAGCTGGAACTTATACTTTGACATATGAAATTTGCGAAAAAGCGAATAGTTCAAATTGCAGTTCTGCTACAGTTTCGGTTTCAGTTGTAGCTCCAACTATGACAGTTACTGCAAGTGCATATTGCTCTAACAATACACCTTACGTTTCTTATAATGTTGTTGCAGATAACTTTACTCCAACAGGATTATTGACAATTAATTGGATTGACAGTGCAAATAATATTGTTGCAACACAAACAAATTTGCCATTAAGCGGCAATGTATTGTGGCCTGGAGCAACTGTTGATGCCAGCAATAACCCAACAGATTGGCCAGGATGGGGACTTGTAAATGGACAATGGACGCAAGGTAATGATGGGTTTGAGTTAACAAGACCAGCAGTTACAATGCAGTTTACGCTAAACCCAACTCGATCTGTAATAGTGAATTATCCTGCTCCAACAGCTGGTTGTAATGCAATGCCAACATTTGGAATTGCAGCAGGAAATGAAGATGATGTAATTCTTGCGGACGGAATTAATGGCGCATTAGCAATAGTAAATGTTTTAGCTAATGATAGATTAAATGGTGTTCCTGTTAAATCTTCAGATGTTATTTTAACTGGAACAAATATTCCAGCGGGAATGACCTTGAATACAGATGGAACAATTGATGTAGCACCAAATACAAAAGGCGGTAATTATACATTGACTTATCAAATCTGCGAAGTTGCCAATTCAAACAATTGCAGCACTGCAATAGTGAAAATATTTGTTGAAGTTCCTGCACTTGCAATCGTTAAAAAAGTAGTATTAAACGATACTAACGGAAATGGCTATGCAGAAGCAGGAGAGACTTTAACATATAGCTTCTCAATCAAAAATACAGGAAATGTTGACCTCGAAAACATATTGGTTGCAGATCCTTTGCCAGGAATTGTGATGAGCGGAAGCTCAATCAATTTAGCGGTTGGTCAAAACGATGATTCTTCGTTTACTGGAAATTATACATTAACTCAGGCAGATGTAAATGCTGGAAGTATAAGCAATCAGGCTACTGCATCTGGACTATCTAAAAGTGGTATCATAGTTTTTGATAAATCGGATTCTGATGATTTAGGAGGAGACAAACCGACTGTTTTAGAATTAAGCGGTTGTGTAATTAAAGTCTTTAACGCTGTTTCTGCAAATGGAGACAGTAAAAATGAGAGATTTTATATTCAAGGTTTAGAATGTTATCCTGAAAATACGGTTCAAATTTACAATCGTTGGGGTGTTCTAGTTTTCGAAAGAGATCATTACAATAATAATGATGTTGCTTTTAGAGGATTTTCAGAAGGCCGAGTGACCATTAAAGAATCGAACGGATTGCCAGAAGGAACGTATTATTATGTTCTTAAATATAAAGACGCTCAATCTAATCCGCATGAACAGGCCGGTTATTTATACTTGACCAAATAATATTCCACACTAATAAAATGGCTTAGTTACGGCTAAGCCATTATTAAAAATAAAAGAAATGAGAAAATTAGTTTTAGTTTTATTGTTTTGTTCAGCTGCAAGTTTTGCTCAGCAAGATGCGCAGTTTACACAATACATGTATAACACTATCAATATAAATCCTGCTTATGCTGGTTCACGTGGAGTAATGAGTGTTTTCGGATTGTACCGTACCCAATGGGTCGGACTTGACGGCGCACCTGAGACGAGCAGTTTTTCAGTAAATACACCCTTAAATAATAGTAATTTAGGACTTGGAGTTTCATTAGTGAATGACAAAATCGGACCCACAAATGAGAACAATATCTCTGCCGATTTATCATATTCTATTCCAACATCTGCAAATGCGCAACTTTCTTTTGGTATAAAAGGATCGGCCAATATTTTTAAACTGGATCCAACAAAATTATCTCAAGAAGATCAGGGAGATCCACAATTTCAGGATTTCGAAAATAAATTCACACCCAATGTAGGTGCCGGAATTTATTGGCATAGTGATAAAGCGTATGTTGGATTATCAGTTCCGAATTTTATTCAGACCAATCGTTATGATGATAATGATGTTGCTATTTTCAAAGAGCAAATAAATTATTATTTTATTGCAGGTTATGTATTCAATTTAGATCGTTATGAAATGGTAAAATTCAAACCAGCTTTATTGGCAAAAATGGTAGATGGTTCGCCATTGCAGGTTGATGCTTCTGCCAATTTTATGTTTAACGAAAAATTTGTTTTGGGAGTTGCATACAGATGGAGTGCCTCTGTAAGTGCAATGGCAGGATTTCAAATAACTGATGGCTTATATCTTGGTTATGCGTATGATCGTGAAACAACCAAGTTGGTAAACTACAGTTCAGGATCGCATGAAATATTTCTTCGTTTTGAATTCCTAAACAAGTACAGCCGTATCACTTCACCAAGATTCTTCTAACTATGAAAATTAAAAACTTACTATATACCCTCTTTTTTTGTCTTTCATTTTTTAATGCAATTGCTCAAAAAGCTGTATTAAATAAAGCGGAAAAAGATTATAATAAATACGCCTACATTGATGCAATTTCCATTTATGAGAAGGTTGCTGAAAGCGGTTATAAGGATGAGAAAATGTTTCAAAGATTAGGAAACGCTTATTATTTTAATGCTGAATTGACAAAAGCAGTAAAATGGTACGATGAACTTTTTTCTTTAAACAATCAGCAAGATTCTGAGTATTATTATAGATATGCTCAAGCTCTAAAATCTGTTGGCGATTATTCAAAAGCAGATAAAATGCTGGAGATTTTTAATGAAAAAATGAAGTCTGACAGCAGAGGTATCTTATTCGAAAATAATAAAAATTATTTAGAACAGATTAAGTTAAATTCGGGGAGATTTGAAATTTCAAGCGCCGGAATTAACTCTAAAGAATCTGATTACGGCAGTACAATGCTCAATGATAAATTGGTCTTCGCCTCTGCAAGAGATACAGGAAAAGTAAATAAAATAACATTTCGATGGACAAATAAATCTTTTACCAACTTGTATAGTGCGGTAGTGAAATCTGATGGAAGTTTAGAAGCTCCAAAACGATTTGACAAAAAGATCAATTCAAAGTTCAACGAATCGACTCCTGTTTTTACCAAGGACGGAAATACAATGTACTTTACCAGAAATAATTTTTTAGCTGGAAAAAAAGGAAAAAACGATAACAAAATCACCTTGCTGAAATTATACAAAGCAGAATTTGTAAAAGGCAAATGGAGAAATGTTGTCGAATTGCCTTTCAACAGCAATCAATACAGTGTTGCGCATCCTGCTTTGAGTGTTGACGAAAAGAAATTATATTTTGCATCAGATATGCCGGGAGGTCAAGGACAATCTGATTTATACAGCGTGAAGATTAATACTGACGGAACATTTGGAAAACCAGAAAATCTTGGCGTAGCGATTAATACCGAAGGAAGAGAAACTTTTCCTTTTGTTTCAGGTGATAATGAATTGTATTTTGCAACTGATGGCCGTCCGGGATTAGGAGGTCTTGACGTTTTTGTGGCGAAAATTAAAGACGATTCCAGTTTTGATTATGTACAAAATGTTGGAGAGCCGGTTAATACCAAATTCGATGATTTTGCTTTTATAATAAACAGTACAACTAGAAAAGGATTTTTCTCTTCAAACAAAGAAGGCGGCATTGGAAGTGATGATATTTACAGATTTCTTGAAACCAGAAAACTGGATTGCGAGAAAAAATTATCAGGTTTAGTAACAGATTCTCAAACGAATGAAGCATTAAGCGATGCAAAAGTAATTTTGCTTGACGATAAGTTTGCCCAAATTTCAGAAGCTTTAACAAATAAAGACGGAATGTATACTTTTGATGTAAAATGCAAGAAAACCTATCATGTAAGAGTTGGAAAACAAGATTATGAAACTAATGAAAGTGTGATTACCGTTGCACCGTCAAATGATAAATCGGAGCTGAATGTGAAGTTAGAAAAACAGATTAAACCAATTGAGGTTGGAACAGATTTGGCTAAGACATTAGATATTCCGATTATTTATTTTGATTTAGATCAAGCGATTATTCAAAAAGAAGCGGCTTTTGAGTTAGAGAAAGTTTTGGCTGTGATGAAACAATATCCAGAAATGAAAATAGATGTCCGTTCTCATACCGATAGCAGACAGACCGAAAATTACAATATGATTTTGTCTACTAAAAGAGCAAAAGCTACAATCGATTGGTTTGTAAAAAGAGGTATTTCTGCTGAAAGAATTTCAGGTAAAGGATACGGTGAAAGCCAATTAGTAAATAAATGTTCTGATAATGTAAATTGTACAGAAGCAGAGCATCAGTTAAATAGAAGAAGCGAGTTTGTAATTGTTTCAATGAAATAAAATATTGCTTCTTAATGACTGAAATCATTTAGCATGAATTAAACTTCATGTTAAGCAATGACTGAATAATTTAATTTGAAAAGCCTGTAGACTTTATTGTTTACAGGCTTTTGTCATATGCAAAAGTTTTTTTTAGTTTTTAGAATTCGGTAAAATGAATTTGGCTAAAATTTCAAAAGCCTGTTTCGCCTTAAAAGAGCCGTAATTGCCTTGCGTAAAAACAACGGTTAAATTTAAGTTTTCTATTATAAAAATATATTGGCCTCCGTTGCCTGATGCAAAAAGCACATTTTCCTCTAAATCCCTTGTCTTTATTGTTTCGCGATACCAGTAATAACCATAATAGGCAGGTTGTGGAATTCCAATCTTACTTTTACTGGATTTCATATATGAAAAATCAGGAATTGCAATATCGCATACCGTAGATTGTTCAATCCATTTTTTTGAAATAATCTGTTTTCCATTATAAACCCCTTTGTTATTTACCAGCTCTCCAATTTTTAGCATATCAAAAGGTCTTATATAAAACGAACCAGCGGTCATAGCGTTACCGCTCGGATCTACTGTCCATCGATAAGAAGAAATACCAAGAGGTTCAAAAAGGTATTTTTTCGCAAAATCCTTGACAGACATTTTAGTGGATTTTTTTAGAATTCCGCTTAAAATCATTGGATTAACAGAGGTGTAAGCCCAGACTTCACCAGGTTTGTTTTTCATCGGAAGATTCAGAGCATATTTCACCCAGTCTTTGCTTAAACTCATCTTGTCCTCACAATCTTTGGTATCATTAAATTCTTCACAATCAAAACCGGATTTCATCTCCAAAAGATTTTTTATAGTCAAAAGCTTCTTGAGCGGATGTGTTTTCAGCGATGGATATTCTGGAAAGAATTCATAAACTTTCTGGTTGATATCTTTTATAAATCCTTTATCAACCGCAATTCCAACCAAAAGACTGGTGATTGATTTAAAAGAAGAACGGGTGTCATGAAGTGAGTCTTTGGTGTAGCCGTTAAAATAATGTTCATACAGCAATTGATTGTCTTTTGCAATAAGAACACTATGAATTCCGGAGTAATAATTATTTACTATCGAATCTGTCATTTGATCCAAGCGAGAATGATATTTGACTTTCTCAGTCTGTCCAGATATTGTAAAGATGTTGAGTATTATTACTAAATAAGCAAAGTGAATTTTTTTCATATTTAAACCTATTTATTTAAGTGATAAAAATTTAATACTTCGAATTTGGCGAGACTATAATTAGAAATTATAGTTAGAGGATCTTTTTAAAGATTGAAAGTAGTGTAAAAATACTATAAAAAAGTAGATTGATAGAAGAATAAAGTTGTTCGTAATTTTACAATTTCCCGATCCCGATAATAAGTTACTTTGTTTGTATAAAAAAAATCAAAATGAAAAAAGTACTTATTTTAAACGGATTAATGATGTTTACCTTTTGGTGTAATGCTCAAACCGAATCTTCTGAATTAAAGGTTGCTAGAAACGCTATAGAAGCTAGCAATGAGATTTATGCAGATCTTGCCAATAAAAAAGACGGCTCTATTCTTACGAGGTATACTGAAGATGCCTGCCTGCTTCCTCCTAATACTGCACCAGTATGCGGAAGTGCGCAAATTGCCTCATTTTTTAAATCGGGACCTAAAGTACATGTTAAGTTTACTATTCAAAACTTGTATGGAGATGGAAAAACGTTTGTAACAGAAGAAAGTTATTACGAGATGACTGATCTAGAAGGTAAAAAACTCGACGATGGAAAAGTGATTGTCATCTGGAAGAATACAAAAGACGGCTGGAAGATGCACCGTGATATGTTTAGCAGCAACCATTCTGCAAAATAAATCTAAAAACCAATATTGACAGCCTGTTGAAAATCAGTATCATTTTTTATAAGCGAACTTCTGGAAGAAGAAGGAGTGATGCCTGTAAATTTTCTGAACTCTTTAATAAAATGTGCCTGGTCGTAATATCCGCAGTCGTAAGCAATCTCGGTCAAAGACTTTGAGGTATTAAGTACCAGTTGCAGACTCTTATTAAATCGCACTACAGAAGTAAAAGCTGCAGGGCTAATACCAACATTTGAAAGGTAAAGTTTTTGAATATATCTTTCTGATAGTCCCGAATGCTTTGCCAGTGCAGGTAAATTTAATTGTTCTTGCTCGAATAAAATCTGCTGATTGATTGCCTTAACTATTAATACTTTCTTTAATTGGCTTTCATTTTTTTTCAGTTGTTGGAGAAAGTAGGTTTCTAAGATATTGATTTTAGAATTGAGTTCTTTGCTCTCCATGATGCGACTGTACAATTCCCTGTTTTCATTCAATGCGACATCGTACATATCGGTGGCGTAGTTCGTAAATTCTGAAACGTGATCAGAGAAAAACAAGGCACTGGCATGAGAATAAATTCGCGCTATAAGTACCGAAGTGCCTTTTGCTACCGTAAGTCGGGTCGGAAGAGTAAGATGCCCAAGAAGTTCTATTTCTGGTGTGTCTTTTCGTTTTCCGTTGATAATAGTGGCAGCTGCGCCTTCAGAGATGTTGATGATAAAGTCTACATATCCGCTTGGATAAAATACTTCATTGTCAAGATTTTGGTTAATCGTAACAATAGTATAATTCTTGATATAAGGCGCTAAGCTGGCGCAAGGCAAAATTTCCATATAATTATATTTTATCGTAATTTGGAAATGAATCTACTGATTTTTAGCTCATTCTAAATTAAAAAAAAATGTAATAGAAATGGATATAAAATGAAAGCATTAGTTTAACGCCAATATCTCACAAGATTTATTGATAAAATGTCAACTAAATTAAAAAATAAAAAAGCCTGTAAACAATAAGTTTACAGGCTTTTTTGTGGAGTCGCCGGGAATCGAACCCGGGTCCAAACAAGCAACTAAAGAGCTTTCTACGCGTTTATTTCCTGATTGGATTTTCGATGTTAAGCTAGGTCAGGAACAACCACTCAACACTTATCTTCTTAATTTCGATATCCACCCGAAGCTCATGGAAATCTAGGTCTATTTTTACGGTTCTCCTGGACTGACCGCCACAAACCAAGGCTTTCAAGGAGAATCCAGCTTCCCTATCTGATAGGGACGTGGCTAATCTTACTATAATTCAGATTATGCAGCTAAAGCGTAGTTATTTTCGCCGTGTAAAATTGTAAGATCTTATATTTACGAGCAAGGTCTCAATGCTCGACGTGCTTACTTTTCAATTCGACTTGCTGTCAAAACCAGTCGACCCCAAAAATGAGTTTGCAAATTTATACTATTTGAAGTTAGTTTGGTAATAAAATTTTCAGAAAAATTTTGTTATTCCTCATCTTTAAAATTAAAAGGATAATCACCAAAAATTGGAGCCAATTTTCTAACTGCATAAGTCTTTGTAGTCATTTTATTTGATAAGGCAATAATGGTAACGTGTTCTTTCATCAATGGAATATAAGATGAAGTATTGCCGTGCCACCAGCCGTTATGGAAATAGTAATTTTGTCCAGTTTCCCAATTGATCATTCTAATTCCTAAACCGTAATTTTTTGTTCCCTTGCGTTCATTGCTGTAACCTGTATAAACTTGTTTTAGCAAAGCCGGTTTTAAAAAGTCAGGCGAATTTCTGGCTCTGTCAAATTTTAAAAGATCTCGAACAGTCGAAAAAACGTTTTTATCGCCGTAAACATTATCAAGATAATCAAAACCAATTTCTGCGCCATTTCCTTTGTATGAAGGAACGATTTTTTTTCTGTCTTTATCATCATCAAAAACATAGGTATGCGTCATTCCCAATGGTTTAAAAATCATTTGAGACATTGCTTCCTTATACGTCAAACCCGTAATTTTTTCAATGATAAGGGCAAGCATTGCATAATTGGTATTGCAGTAACCAAAACGAGTTCCGGTTGTAGACTCTAATCCAACATTTTTTGTGGCTAAAATTTCTAGAATGTCTTTATTAGTAAGCTGATTGTGTCTGTCCCAAACCGATTTGTCGTGATCTGTAAAATAAGCATAATTACGCATACCACTTCGATGACTTAACAGCATTCTAACCGTGCATTCTTCGTATGGGAATGTTTTTAAAATGGTATTTACTTTTTGATCTAGATCTAGTTTACCGGCATTAACCAATTTTAAAACTGCCGTAGCAGTTAAAACTTTACTGACAGAAGCAATTTGCACTGGAGTGTCAGCTGTTATTTTAGTGCCTTCATTTTTATTAGCATAACCATTGTAGCGTTCAAAAATAATTTGGCCGTTTCTAGCAACCAAAAAACTTCCGTTCATGCTGTTGTTTGGCCAGTTTTTATTATAAAAATGATTTATCCTGCCTATCACTGAATTTTTATAAGCTTCTGAAATTTTCTTTTCAGGACCTAAAGGTTTCATTTTAGGTAAAGTATCTTCGACTGTTGGAGCAGCAGCTGTTTTTGTTGTTTTGTCTTTGCCACATGAACTTAAAACTAGTAGAGTAAAAAGTATTTGTGGTATCTTTGTTTTTTTAAGGAAAATCATTTGCATCGTTCTTTAAAAACAAATATATCGAATTCAATTTTGTTGTTTTGTCAATTTTTAGTGACTTAAAAAGGTTGCTTTAACAAAATTTTAACTACTGTTTTTTTTATTTGGTTGTTTTTCAGCTTTTAACGGTTTTTAAAGATTCTAAAATGAAATTTAACAACAAAAATTTAACAAAATTTGTTATATTTGAAACAAATACGATTCAAAAAGTTATATTAATAATTGCTTTAAACTTATTTAAATGAAATTTGGAATTATAAAAGAAAGAAAAAATCCACCAGATCGACGCGTTGTATTTTCTCCAAATGAATTGGCTAAACTGAAACAACTTTATAATGATGCAGTTGTAGAAGTAGAAAGTTCAGATATCAGAATTTTTTCGGACACACAATATCAAAGTATGGGAATTACCGTTACCGAAGATGTTTCTGACTGTGATGTTTTATTTGGTGTGAAAGAAGTGCCAATTGAAAATTTAATTCCAAATAAAGCTTATTTTTTCTTTTCTCATACGATCAAAGAACAGCCTTATAACCGAAAATTACTTCAGGCAATTTTAGAAAAAAACATCGAGTTATACGATCATGAAACTATTGTTGATGCTGAAAATCGACGCTTAATAGGTTTTGGAAAATATGCTGGAATGGTTGGTGTTTATAACGGAATTCGTGCTTTCGGAATCAAATTTGAATTGTTTAAGTTGCCAAAAGCAGAAACTTTAGCAGGAAAAGATGCTATGATTATGCACTTAAAACGCATAACAATGCCAGCCTTAAAATTTGTTATTACAGGTACTGGAAAAGTAGGAAGCGGTGCCAAAGAAATTCTGGATGCTATTAAAATAAAAGAAATTACAGTAGACAATTATCTGACTAAAAAATATGCTCAAGCGGTTTATGTGCAGTTAGATGTTTTAGAATACAATAAAAGAACTGACGGACAAATTCTTGATTTTAAAGATTTTGTATCACATCCTGAAGAATATGTTTCGGATTTTGAAAAGTTTACCAAAGTTACAGATATTTATTTTGCAGGTCATTTTCATGCCAATGGCGCGCCGATGATTTTGACGAAAGAGATGTTGAATGCGGGCGACTGTAGGCTAAAAGTAGTAGCTGATATTTCTTGCGATGTAAACGGGCCAATTGCCTGTACTTTGCGTGCTTCGACAATTGCAGAACCTATATACGGTTATTTTCCTTTAGAAGATAGAGAAGTAGATGTTTTTCATCCGGCAGCGGTTGTGGTCATGGCAGTAGATAATTTGCCATGTGAAATTCCAAAAGATGCCAGCGAAGGTTTTGGAGAACAGTTTATGGAACATGTAATTCCAGCTTTCTTTAACGACGATAAAGATGGAATTCTGCAACGTGCAAAAATGACACAAAACGGAAAATTAACGGAAAGATTTAGTTATTTACAGGACTATGTAGACGGGAAATAAGAGTTTTTGTTTCAGGTTTCAAGTTTCACGTTATTAAAAAAGGGAGAAAAGTTTAAATTTTTTCCCTTTTTTACTAATAGTTCATTTCTATTCATTCAGTACCTCAAACCTGAAACCTGAAACCTGAAACCTGAAACCAAAAAAACTAAACCATTTCCTCCGGTTTCACCCAAGCATCAAAATCTTCTGGGGTTACGTATCCTAAACGAACGGCCTCCTCTTTAAGAGTTGTTCCGTTTTTGTGAGCGGTTTGGGCAATTTCAGCAGCTTTGTAATAGCCAATTTTTGTGTTTAAAGCCGTAACCAGCATTAACGAATTGTCTACTAACTCTTTGATGCGTTTATAGTTTGGTTCGATTCCTTGAGCACAATGTTCATCGAAAGAAACACAAGCATCGCCCAACAATCGAGCCGACTGCAAAAAGTTAGCCGCCATAACAGGTTTAAAAACGTTAAGTTCATAATGTCCCTGCATTCCTCCAACGGCAATTGCCATATCGTTTCCAATTACCTGCGCGCAAACCATTGTTAAGGCTTCACATTGTGTAGGATTTACTTTTCCGGGCATGATAGAAGATCCTGGTTCGTTTTCAGGAATGTGAATTTCACCAATTCCAGAACGCGGTCCAGAGGCTAACATTCTGATGTCATTCGCAATTTTATTTAAAGAAACCGCTAATTGTTTTAAAGCACCGTGTGTTTCTACGATGGCATCGTGTGCGGCTAAAGCTTCAAATTTGTTTTCAGCCGTTACAAACGGATGGTTGGTAAATTGAGCAATATATGCTGCAACTTTTACATCATAACCTTTAGGAGTATTAAGTCCGGTTCCAACAGCAGTTCCTCCTAAAGCAATTTCAGATAAATGTGCTAACGTATTTTTTAATGCTTTTAATCCGTATGCTAACTGCGCAACGTAACCTGAAATTTCTTGTCCTAAAGTCAAAGGTGTTGCATCCATAAGATGCGTGCGTCCAATTTTTACGACAGAAGCAAATTCAGTTGCTTTTGCAGTTAAGGTTGCGTGTAGTTTTTCGACTCCAGGAATTGTGGTTTCAACAATCATTTTGTAAGCTGCAATATGCATTCCGGTTGGGAAGGTATCGTTTGATGACTGAGATTTATTGACATCGTCATTTGCTTTAATAAATTGTTCGCCCTCGCCAATTTCAAAACCTTTAAGAACTTGAGCGCGATTTGCAATTACTTCATTTACATTCATGTTGCTTTGCGTACCTGAACCAGTTTGCCAGATTACAAGCGGAAATTGATCTGCTAGCTTTCCTTCTAAAATTTCGTCACAGACAGCAGCGATAGCATCTCTTTTTTCTATTGGCAAAACACCTAAATCATAATTTGCATAAGCAGCTGCTTTTTTTAGATAAGCAAAACCTTCAATGATTTCTTGTGGCATTGATCCCGAAGCACCAATTTTAAAATTATTTCTAGAACGTTCTGTTTGTGCACCCCAATATTTATCAGCTGGGACTTGAACTTCGCCCATGGTGTCTTTTTCTATTCTGTATTTCATTTTGTTGTTTGTAAAATGTTATTTGTAAAATGTAATGTTCTTTAAAATCGAAACTTCTTTTGAAAATGAATTCTAGCCCTGATGGAAGCGGCATCCTTTTTGTTTTTTCTTTAAAAACAAAAAGATACAGCGGACAGCAGGAATAAGCTCCTGAAAATTATTATTGTTTTCTGTGAGCTCTTTATTTAAAAGCATTTCAGCTTCTAAAAAAGCTTATTTAAAATGAGTATAAATATACGGATAAATGTTATTTAACGAAAATTGATTTGGATTTTATTGCTAAGAAAAAATATAAAACATACATTTGTGCTTACATTCAAAAATTCCGGAAAACATGTTTGAATTTTCACAGTACTTAGGCTTTTTACTTTTCTTGACCATACTAACTATAGGGTTTTGGTTGATGTTTTTCTTAGTAGGTTTCGTATCTTATTGGGTTACGGGTGCTAGCTGGGAAATGTTCAAAGAGAAAAGAGCAAAAAAGAGACAAGAAGAACAATCGATTTAATTTTAAATTGACTTCATAAAAAAAGGACCCGTGAAAACGAGTCCTTTTTTTTATTTCAAAATCTATAATCATATAAAGTCCAATAAAAAAAATCCAAATTCCAATTTGATTAAAAATTAGAATTTGGATTTTTGAAACTGATTTTTAGATTGTATTATCCAGGAAATTCTCCTCCGCCTTCATTATCATTTTTAGGCTGTGCATTTTTGTCTCTTTCGTTTTTAGCTTTATTGAAACGGTAAGTAAACGATAAATTGAATTGACGTTTACGGAACTGCATTTCACCGTAAGAAGTTTGGCTCTCAAGTGTTGTATCATTTTGAAGATATGTATATGATCTCATGATTCTTGAGTTGAAAATGTCACTGATGTTGAAAGCAATTGTTCCTTTGTCTTTCAATACATCTTTGCTTAATGCTGTATTCATACCAAACTGACCCAAGTTTTTACCTTGTGCGGTTTTTTGTTCCCCATTATAAACACCGCTTAACTGCCAATCGATTTTGTATGGTAAAGTTACTTTTGAGCTGATTCTGGCAAACCAAGAATTAGCTTGGTTGTCAAGATTTTGTACTACTAAATTACCATTTGTATCAGTGTAAGTGTTTTCTCCGGTAGTTTTTACGTTGTAAAGGTTGAAGTTACTGTTTAATTTCCACCATTTAAACGGTGTGTAGTTCAATGTAAATTCGAAACCAAATTTTTGCTCTTTTCCTAAGTTAATAGGTCTGCTCAAAATAACCGGAATTCCGTTTACTTCTTGGCCGTTTGGAGTTCTCACAAAACTGAAAACATCTTTTGTATCTTCAAAATAAGCCGAAGTTGTAAAAGTTACTTTGTCCCAACGTTTGATGTATCCGATATCGTATTTATCAGTTAAAGAAGGATCTAAGTCTGGATTTCCTTGAAAAATATTGACATTACTAGAATAGTTTACCGCAGGATTCATAAAACGTCCTCTTGGTCTTGTTAAACGCTTGCTGTAACTCGCTGTAAAATTGCTTTGATCTGAAATTTCATAACTAATAAAAGCGCTTGGAAACAAGTTGTTGTATTTTTTAGTATTGAAATCGTTAGTATCTAATAAATTAACTTGAATATTAGTGTCTTCCCAACGCAAACCAAATAAGTAAGAGAATTTGTTTACTTTAAAACCGTAAGAAGCGTAAAGTGCATTGATATTTTCTTTGTACTCTAAAGTATTAGATAAATTTGGATCTATTGCACCTTGTTCATCAGTAACAAAATATTCGTTATTTAAATCTCCAAAACTTCCTTTATACCCAGCTTCAAATTGGCTTCCTTTTCCTAAAGGCAACACATAATCAGCTTGCAATTGTACTTGTTTTTGTACTTGATTGTTTAAAGTAGTATTAAAGTTTGGCGAAGCCGTAATAATACTGTTGCTGTCGTCTGTATTTCTTGAAACCGATAAATCAGCAGTAAGTTTATGGCCCTTATCGTTGAAGTTTTTAATTAAGTTTGATGTATATTCTACATTTTCACTTCCTGTATCTCCATCATTTAAACGATATGAAGTTCCAGTTAAAGCATGAGCAGCATCAAAATTAGTATAATTAATTAAGTCTGTAGTATTCCCTGAATTTTTTTGGTAATTGATCGCATTTGTCCAAAAAGTAGTTGGAGTAATGGACCACTCTATACCAGCTCTTCCGTTAAATCCGTCAGATGTTCTTTTTGTATCACGATCTTCATCTAAATAACCTTTTGGAGAACCATCTGCATTAAAGTATGAAGTATTTGTTTTTCCACCGCCTTCATTAGTTCTGTAATTATAACCTGCAGTCGTAAAATAGTTTAGCTTTTCAGTTTTATAATTTAAATTGGCACTTAATCCGTAAGTTTCAGGAATACCTGTCGAAGCAATAAAAGTTCCGTTAATACCTTGATTTTTACCTTTTTTAAGAATAATATTGATTAATCCTGAACCTCCTTCAGCATCATAACGAGCTGATGGATTCGTAATAACTTCTACTTTATCAATTGCATCTGCAGGGAGCTGACGCAATGCTTCAGCAACATTAATCGCGTTTGAAGGTCTTCCGTCAATTAAAATTCGGATGTTATCACTTCCTCTTAAACTAACATTTCCTTCAGTATCAACAGAAACAGATGGAACGTTATCTAAAACATCGCTCACAGTTCCTCCTTTTACCATCATATCCTGACCAACGTTGTAAACTTTTTTATCAAGTTTTATTTCTACAGTCGATTTTTCTGCACGAACTACAACTTCGTTTAATTGTGCAGCATCTTCTGATAAATTTACAACTCCTAAATTAGTATCTTCAGAAATAGCTTTACCTTTAATTTCTGTTGCCTTAAAAGAAATAAATTCAACTTTTATATCATAAGTTCCTGGAGCAACAGCTACTTCAAATTCACCTTTTGGATTGGTGATGCCGCCCGCAATAACTTTAGTGTCATTTGGAGCCATTATCGAAATTGTAGCGTATTCAAGAGGTTGTTTAGTAACCTTTTCAAAAACTTTTCCTGTAACTTTAACCTTGTTTTTAGCAGGAGGTACTTGTTGTGCATAGTTGTAAAAACTTGTCAAAAAAAGTACAAGCAATACAGCAAATTTAATTTTTTTCATTGTTATTTTTGGTTTCATTTCTCTTTAGACGGCAAATGTAGCTTTTGGTTTAAAGAATGAAATCACAAAAAAATGTTAATTTACCTTTTTGTAATCAATCTAAGAAGGAAGAAACAAGATCTAAATCTCTTCCAATGATTGCTTTTCCGTCTTTTATAACAATAGGGCGCTCTATCAAAATGGGGTTATCTATCATAGCCTTAATGATTTGCTCATTAGTCAAAGTTTTTTCTTTGTATTTTTCGATCCAGATTTTTTCTTTAGTTCTAACTAATTGAATTGGTTCCAAATTTAATTTACCAAGTAAAGTTTTTAACTCTTCAAAAGTTGGTGTTTCTGTCAAATACGGAATAATTTCATATTCTTGTTTGGTCTGATCAATAAAAGCCAGACAATTTCTTGATTTTCCGCAACGAGGATTATGGTAAATTTGTATCATTTTATTATATTTAAGGTGTTATAAGATTGCTAAAATAAAAATTAGGTATTTTAGCAAGACCAAAAGTAAGATTTACTTATTAAACTGAATTCTCATTTTTAAATTTTATGTCTATGTTTTTAGAACAAGGAATTAAACCTCAAAATAAATTTTGGCTGTATCTTGTTGGATCTGTCTTAATAATACTTGCTTCTTTTATTGGTCAAATTCCTTTTTCCGGCGCTGTACTTTATTCTAGCTTTATAAGTAAAAAAGAAATTCCAACAAATAACGAAGCTGTTATGAAAATGTTCGAATCAAATCTAACTTTGTTTTTAGTTATGATTTCGTTTGCTTTTGCTTTTGCGGGTATTTATTTTGTTTTAAAATATCTTCATAATCAAACTCTTCTATCGGTTACTACGTCTAGAAAAAAAGTAGACTGGAATCGTATTTTATTTTCATTTGTTCTTTGGTCTATTTTTTCAGCTTTAAGCTTTGCAGCGGTTTATTTTAAATCTCCTGAAAATTTCATTTGGAATTTTAAATTAATCCCATTCTTGATTTTAGTCTTGATTGGATCAGTATTAATTCCGATACAAACCAGTACAGAAGAATATATTTTTAGAGGATATTTAATGCAGGGCTTCGCTAATTTGGCTAAAAACAGATGGTTTCCATTGTTAATGACTTCTCTAATATTTGGATCAATGCATATTTTTAACCCAGAAGTTGCTAAAATGGGCTATATCATTATGGTTTATTATATCGGAACAGGCTTGTTTTTGGGAGTTATTACCCTTATGGATGAAGGACTCGAATTGGCTTTAGGTTTTCATGCTGCCAATAATTTGGTCGGAGCTCTATTGGTTACTTCAGATTGGTCTGTTTTTCAAACACATTCGATTTTTAAAGATATGTCTGAACCTTCAGCGGGCTTAGATGTAATATTGCCTATTGTAGTCGTTTATCCTATTTTACTTTTTATTTTTAGTAAAAAATACAATTGGACCAATTGGAAAGAAAAATTAACTGGTGATATAAAAGTTTTAGAACCATTAAATTAATATGCTCATGTCTCAATTAACACATAAAAATGTACACAATTATTTTAAGCTAAATGGTTATCATTTAAATGCAGATGATTTATGCAGAGTAGGCTATAGCTTTATCAAAGAAGGGGATGTTTACGAGAGGGCAATTGGAGAGTTTTTCTTAGATTGGTTTGACGAGAAAGATTATATTGAAATGACAACTTCAGGAACAACGGGGCTTCCAAAATTAGTCAGGTTAGAAAAAAAAGCTATGATCCAGTCGGCACTGGCCACGGGAGATTTTTTTGGATTAGAGCCTGGCAATAAAGCTTTGTTGTGTTTGCCAACTCAATTTATCGCTGGTAAGATGATGCTGGTTCGAAGCTTAATTTTAGGATTAGATATTGATGTAGTGTCGCCTAGCACAGAACCTTTAGCTTTAAATACAACACAATATGATTTTGTTGCAATGGTTCCCTTGCAAGTTCAAAATTCGATTGAAAAATTAAAAAATGTAAAGAAATTAATTATCGGCGGAGCCAAAATAGATAGTGCTCTTGAAGAAAAACTTTTACCGTTAAAAACTGAGATTTACGAAACGTATGGCATGACTGAAACTATTACACATATCGCCGCTAAAAAAGTAGGGGAGCGTGCCTTTTCGATTTTGCCAAATGTGAGAATTACGAAAGACGACCGCGATTGTCTGGTAATTTTTGTTTCTTCAATTTCAGAAGAGGCCATTGTAACCAATGATTTAGTTGAACTAATTAATGACAATCAATTTGTATTTTTAGGAAGAATCGATAATGTGATTAATAGTGGAGGGGTAAAGCTGATTCCAGAACAAATAGAATCTAAATTGATAGGCAAAATAGCCAATAGATTTTTTGTTACTGGCGTTCCAGATTCTATTTTAGGAGAAAAACTGATTTTGGTTATTGAAGGCGAAAAACAAGATTTCGCACCTGATTTTTTTGACGTTTTAGGTAAATTCGAAAAGCCAAAAGAAATTGTTTTTGTTCCTAAATTTAAAGAAAATGAAAACGGAAAGTTACTCCGTAAATCGAGTTTAGTTTAACAAAAGCTCAAAATAAAAAATCCAAATTCCAACTGTAAAATTGGAATTTGGAATTTTTATTTTAATCCCGAAACTTCGGGATTGGAATTTATTTTTAAGCTTTTCTCTCCATAAGTGCCATATAAAATCCGTCGAAACCAGATTCAGAAGCTAATATTTTACGATCTTTTACAAAAGTAAATTGTTGTCCGATCTCAGTTTTTAAGAATTTTTCTACTTGCTCTTGATTTTCAGATGGTAAGACAGAACAAGTTGCGTATACTAATTTTCCGCCTGGTTTTACAATTTTAGAATAGCTCTCTAAAACTTCAGACTGAACTTTACGAATGTTGTCGATAAACTCAGGCTGTAATTTCCATTTAGCATCTGGATTTCTTTTTAGAACTCCCAAACCGCTGCATGGTGCGTCAATTAAAACTCTGTCTGCTTTTTCGTGTAATTTTTTGATCACTTTTGTTGTGTCAATAATACGATATTCAATATTAAAAGCGCCATTTCTTTTCGCTCTTAATTTTAATTGTTTCAGCTTGCTTTCGTATAAATCCATTGCGATCAATTGTCCTTTGTTTTCCATTAAAGAAGCAATATGCAATGTTTTTCCTCCAGCTCCGGCGCAAGTATCTACAACACGCATTCCTGGTTTTACATCAAGAAAACCTGCAACCAATTGTGAGTTTGCATCCTGAACTTCAAAAAGTCCTTGTTTAAAAGCATCTGTCAAAAACACATTTGCTCTTTCTTTTAAAACTAAAGCTTCAGGCTGATCTTTTAAATATTCTGTTTCAATATTCAAATCCATCAAAGTGTTTCTCAAGCTTTCTTTAGTTCCTTTAAGAGTATTCGTTCTTAAAATAACTTTTGCAGGCTGGTTTTGAGCTGCAATTTCTGTAGACCAAACTTTTTCTCCTAATTCTTTAACGCCTAATTCATCCATCCAGTCTGGAATAGATTCTTTTAGTGCTCTAATTTTTGAAAGCTCGTCAAAACGGCCTTTTATTTTTCTTTCTGGAGTTCCTTCCAATTGTCTCCAATCCGGAATAGGATATCCTCTTAAAACTGCCCAAACTGCGAACATTCTCCATAAATTATCTCTGTCGAAAGGTTCTTTAACTTCGGCAATTTCTGCGTATAATCGTTTCCAACGAACAATTTCGTATATGGTTTCAGCAACAAACTTCCTGTCAGAACTTCCCCAACGTTTGTCTTTTTTTAAGGCTCTAGCTACCACTTTGTCTGCATATTCGCCTTCATTGAAAATTGCGTTCAAAGAATCGATGGTAGTATAAACTAAATTTCTGTGTAATCTCATTTTAAATATTTGAGTTGCAAAGGTACTATTAATTGATTGAAAGTTAAATTTTTAATTTTGAATGTTATTTTGACTTTCGTTTAAAAAGAAAAAAAACACTCTGATAAAGTTAAAAGAGTGTTTTTTGAATGTATTTTGTAAAGGTTTATTTTATAATTCTGGTCAAACCAATATTTTCAGGAGCGTGAAGCACCATTGGGAATTTCTCGATTTTAACCGAACTGCTATCTAAACCAAAAGCTCTTTCTTCAGATAAGCTTAATTTTTTAATGAAGAAATAAGAGTTCATGATGATGTTTTCGTGCCATCTTAAGTCATTATCATTTGATAAGAATTTTTCAGACAATACAAATTTAAAGTCACCAATAATATTGTTTTTGTTTAATGATTCGTAACGGCTGGTAATATCTACTTCGCCACGTTTTACCATGTCGCGAATTACTTCTCTAAACATCAAATTGATTTTGGTTGGTTCTCTAAAACCTAAATTAAAATCGATTCTATAAATGTCGTCTTTCGCGATTTCTGTAACTTTATATTGTGTCTTATAAGGTTCAGTAAGAATGTTTACGTGAACAAACCAATAAATATCAGCTCTTTTTGGGCGTTTTTGTAAAATCGAATAAATTACTTTTTCCTCTAATTCATCAACACGATTTGCATTCGTCATATAAACCAAATGCGTTGCGTATTTAGGAATCGATAAATCTTCACTCAATTCCATCAATACCTTTTTATAGTCGTCAATTTTGATGATTTTAGTATAGCTCTTGTTGATTTTCTTAGCCAAATACCAGATCGTCATTATTGAAATTAAAAGCATTGCAATAATTAAGGTTACAAAACCACCGTCAATAAATTTTGTGATATTAGCAATAAGGAAACTAAATTCAATCAACAAATAAATAGTGATAAGCGGCACCATGAAATATAATTTCACGCGTTTCATAATCAAATAATAATTCAGCAAAATGGTTGTCATGATCATACACAAAATAATGGCAAGACCATAGGCATGTTCCATATTTCCGGATTCTTTGAAGTGTAATACAATCCCAACACAACCAAAAAATAATAACCAATTGATTGAAGGAATGTATAATTGCCCTTTTACTTCAGTAGGATATTTAATTTTTACTTTCGGCCAGAAATTCAAACGCATCGCTTCATTAATCAATGTAAATGAACCGCTGATAAGTGCTTGAGAAGCAATTACAGCTGCTAAAGTTGCTACGACAATTCCGAATGGCAAAAACCAATGAGGCATAATCAAATAGAATGGATTTCCGTTTTCACCGCCTAATTGCTGTAATGTGCTTCCTACGTGATGTGTTAAATAAGCGGCCTGACCAAAATAGTTTAAAACTAAAGTGGCTTTAACAAATATCCAGCTGATTCTGATGTTTTTTCTACCGCAGTGCCCCATATCAGAGTACAAAGCTTCAGCTCCAGTAGTACATAAAAATACTAATCCAAGAACAAAAAAGCCTTCAGGGTGAATTTGTAGTAAATGATATGCATAGTAAGGATTAATCGCCTTGATAACTTCAGGATGATGTGAAATCTGTATAGCTCCCAGTGTTCCTAACATGGCGAACCAAATTAACATCATTGGAGCAAAAAACTTCCCAACCAGTTTAGTTCCAAATTGTTGAATAGTGAATAAAACGAACAGAATTCCGATAACAATGCCGACGATTGTGTCAGTTTTCATTGTTGGATAAAAAGCTCTAATTCCTTCTACTGCAGATGATATTGAAATGGGAGGTGTTATAATTCCGTCGGCAAGAAGTGCACTTCCTCCAATAATGGCGGGCACAATGAGCCACTGAATCTTAGTTTTTTTAACTAAGGCGTATAAAGCAAAAATTCCACCCTCACCATGATTATCAGCACTTAGGGTAATAAGAACATATTTTATAGTGGTTTGTAATGTTAAAGTCCAGAAAACACACGAAATGCCTCCTAAAACAATGTCAGCATTAATGATATGTTCACCAAGTATGGCTTTCATTACATATAATGGGGAAGTACCTATATCTCCATAAATTATCCCTAATGTGATCAATAAACCCCCTATAGACAACTTACTATGTAAGTTTTTATGCGATGCGCTCATGTATATTTTTATAAAAGACGGTTGCAAATTTACTGTTTTAAAACAAATTAGCATCAATTATAATTAAAAAGATAAAAAAAAGCACAATCGTTAAATTGTGCTTTCGATTTTTATAAAGAAATGCGATTTTGATATTAACCTCTTCTTCCACCACCTCTTGAACCAGAACCGCTTTCTCTTTGTGGCTGACCGCCTCTAGATTCTTGGCTTGCTCTCGAAGCTTCAGATCTTTGTGTGTTCTGAGTGCTTTGTGGTCTCGAAGCAGAAGCTCTGTTTTCACTATTTCCTCTATTTTCAGAATACGTTCTTGATGGTTCTTGTCTAGTTGCAGCAGGTCTCTCTGTATTTGGTCTGTTTTCAGAATTTCCTCTTGAAGCATTTCCATTATTTTGGCTGTAATCTCTTCTAGGCTCTGTTCTAGGAGTGTTTTCAACTCTCACAGGATTACTTGCTGTAACACTATTATCTCTGCTTGCAGGACGATTTGTGTTATAGTTTCTATCGCCAGAAGAAGGTCTGTTTTCAGCATAATTTCTGTTAGATGTTCTGCCTTCTGTATTAGAAATTCTAGAATTGTTAGGTCTGTTTACGTTATAATTGTTTTGATTTCTGTTTGATTCTCTGCTGGCAACACGTCTCTGATCTAATTCGTATCTGTTGTTAACACTAGAATTTCTTTGAGCAAAACTATTGTTAGGACGCATTCTTTCATAACCATATGTACGTCTTGTTTCGTATAAAGCCGGAGCTCTGTAACTTCTTCTATGATCTACATAGTTGTAACGGTTGTTTACATTGATACAAACATTAATGTTGTTTCTATATCTGTAAATTGGGTAAGGTCTCCATGCATAATAATATGTCGGATAGTAATTCCAAGTCCAGCTAGAATAGTAAGGTCTGTAATTGGTGATCCAGAATGATGTGTAAATTACTGGAGTTACATTGTAAACAGGTTCATAGATATAATTAGCTCCGTATAAATATGTGTTTCCTACCACCTGAACATTTACTTTATTGTAGTTGTCTCTTTCAACATCTATTGTAGCAATGTCTTGATAAACATCTCTATCTAAAACAGCCTGAATAATTACTACGTGAGTTCTGTCTTCTACAGATTCAATTACACGTAGATAATCAACTTGATCATCACCGTTTAAATCAAGGTTAGAAATTTGAAATTTTGGATCATTTAAGCGTCTTTCAAAATCTTGAAGATTTGCAGATTCTCCAAAAATGGAAGCCACAGCTCTTAAATCTAAATTATCGCTTATGTCTGAATTTTTTGCGTATACTGTTGCTCCTGCTTGAGCTTGAGAAGAACTTATACCTAATGTTAATAGTGCGAGTAAAAGTAATTTCGTTTTCATGATATCTTTTATTAAGATTTGTATTTTGAATTATCCAATTATTGTGCCACAAAAAATAACTAATGATCTGTATTTTTTAATTTGTTGTATATCAATGATATAAAGGTTGTAATTCGTTTTTTATTATCACTATTTTATATATTATGTCTAAAATAGAAGATAGTACGGGTATGACGGCAACAGGATTAGATCTTTTTTTCTTAGGCTGAATCAGCAAATTCATACTTGCTACATCTTCATAAGTATTGGGTTCGATTTCAGATTGTATGATAACTTTAATCATGTTGCCTTCCATTTTTTGACTTACCCTTAAATAATCGACTTTTTCGTCATTGTTTAAATCTAAATTTGAAATTCGATATCCCGGATTATTTAATCTATTTTCAAAATCTTGAAGATTAGATGATTCTTCATAAATATTAGAAACTGCATCTAAATCTAAATTTTCTCTAACGTATGAATTTTTAGGAGATACAACGACTTTCGTTTGAGCATTGGCTTGAATTATACTTAAGAAAAATAAGCTTACAAAACCTATAATTATTTTCATATTTTACTTGTTAAAATTTATTTCAATTGTTCAAAAATCATACCATAAAAAAGAACAAAACTTGCATATATTTTATAATTAATTGTAATTTAGCACCGAATAAATTTTAACCTACTATGAGAAAAATAATGTTGTTTTTTGGTGCTGTTGTTTTATTTATGTCTTTTAAAACACTGAAAAACAGTGACAAGGCAAATATTGGTAATTGGTTTTCAACAGTGCAAATAGATACTTTATTTAAGGATAAAATCAGTATTCGCGCCATTTCAATTGATAAAAATAAAGTTTGGTATGGTGGGGATAATTCTCGCTTTGGCAGCTATGATTTAGATAAAAATCA
Organism: Flavobacterium sp. MR2016-29; assembly: GCF_015350695.1. Taxonomy (NCBI): domain Bacteria; kingdom Pseudomonadati; phylum Bacteroidota; class Flavobacteriia; order Flavobacteriales; family Flavobacteriaceae; genus Flavobacterium; species Flavobacterium sp. MR2016-29. The sequence goes on along the minus strand of NZ_JADKPU010000004.1, from coordinate 367,275 downwards.
GAAATTCGAAGAGCATATTTACCGTGATACGCTTAAATTAGAATTTAGAAGTATTGCTCAAACTTCAAATGATGTATTTTTATTAAGTGTAGGAAACCCTGCATTACTGTATCAAGTTTCTAAAAAAACGCAAAAAGTAAAATTAGTTTACAAAGAGATTAATTCAAAAGTTTTTTATGACAGCATGCAATTCTGGAATGATAAAGAAGGAATAGCAATAGGTGATCCTACAGAAGATACTTTTTCGATTATTGTTACAAGAGATGGAGGAGAGACTTGGACAAAATTATTATCAGACAAACTGCCTACAAATGCAACAGGCGAATCTGCTTTTGCAGCAAGTAACACCAATATCGTAATTAAAGGTAATGATACATGGCTAGTTTCTGGCGGAAAAAAAGCACGTGTTTTTTATTCTCCAGACAAAGCTAAAACTTGGAAAGTTATTGATACTCCAATAACGCAGGGCAAAAGCATGACCGGAATTTTTACAGCTGACTTTTTTGATGAAAAAAATGGATTTATAGCAGGAGGAGATTACGAACTTCCGGATAAAAAATCTGACAATAAAGCGGTTACAATCGACGGAGGAAAAACTTGGAAATTAGTAGGACAAGAACAAGGTTTTGGATATGCTTCATGCGTACAATATGTTCCTGGCGGTGAAGGAAAAGAGCTAGTATGCGTAGGAGCTTCAGGTATTTATTATTCTACTGATAATGGTGCTTCTTGGGTGCAATTATCTCCTGAGCCTAAGTTTTTTACTATCCGTTTTATAAATAAGAATACCGCAATTGCAGCGGGTTACAATATCATGGCAAAACTTAACTTTAAGTAATTTAAAAATAATAAGACCCCTAAATAATAAAGTAAGCATTATTATATAGGGGTCTTATCGCTGTTGTTTCTTGTTTTTAATCTTTGCCAGCTTTATCTCGATATTGTTTTAGCAATTTTCGGTTAAAATCATCTTCTGATTTTTTAAGCTTAAGTATCTTTTTTGCTGAAAGTATCTTTTTTAAACTTGTATTATATTTTTCTCTCAAAAGATATAATTCTTTATCAGTGCTTTCGATTTGGCTTAGAAGTGTTCCAGCTTCTTTTTCTGAAAGCGAATTGATATTGTCATCATCTAATTTGCTTAAATACGTTTTCATCTTTAAATGTCTTAATTCGAATTGTTTATCGTCATAAGCATTGTATACTGGCCAGAATTTTTCAGCTTCTGTTGGAGTTAATTCCAATTCAGTCGTCAAAAAAGAAACTTTATAAGCTTTAACCTTTTCGCGCTTTTCATCTATTCTGCCGTTTTGTGCATAAAATGAAAAACTTACTAGGAATAGAATTATCGGTAGTATGTTTTTGATTTTCATCTTTTAAGTTTTATTTTTATTCGGAAATTAAGTGTTCAATGTTTGGGTTTGATGCTAAAATATCTTCAAGCGTTTCATCTTCAATAGCAACATTTTTATTCAGTTTCTGAATATCTGTCGTGTCTAAATTCTGAATCAGATCGTATTGATTTAAATTCGATTGATACGATAAATACGTTTCTAAAGTATCTTCGTCCAGTTCTTTTGATGTTGCGTTATAATTGTTTACTATAGGAATCATTAATGCAATAACGACTACCGCTGCTGCCAGCATCGATATTACGTTTTTACGTTTGTAAAACGGAATTACTTTAACTTCTCTTTTGTCTATTTGCTGTAAAACTTTTGCCGATAAATCATCAAAATAATGGTCCGGAGTTTTAAATCCAGATTTGATTTTCGGTTCGTTTTCTAATTTAAATGCTTTCATAATATCTATAAGATAGGTTTTGTTACAAAAGGTTTAATTTGATGTAACATATAATTCAATTTTTTTTACTGCATGATGATAAGATGCTTTTAATGCTCCTACTGATGTACCTAAAATTTCTGCTATTTCTTCATATTTTAATTCTTCAAAATACTTCATCTTAAATACCAATTGCTGTTTTTCTGGCAAGGCGACAATTGCTTTTTGAAGTTTTATCTGAATTTCATCTCCATCAAAATAGACATCGGCTTTTAAATTATCGATAGTTTTATTCTGTAAAGCTTCTGATGTCAAGCCGCTTAATTTTGCTTTTTGATTCAAAAAAGTCAAAGCTTCATTGGTTGCAATACGATACATCCAAGAAAAAAGCTTGCTTTCGCCTTTAAAATTTTTTAAGTATTGAAATACTTTCACAAAAGTATTTTGCAAAACATCATCTGCATCATCATGATTCAGAACAATGTTTCGAATATGAGAATACAACGGTTTTTGATAATCAGACAAGAGTTTTTGAAACGCTGTATTTTGCGTTTTAGGATCTAATAGTTGTTGTATAAATTCCTTCTCGTCTGTCAAATTTCTTGATTTATTATTAGAATGAATTTCGAACAAAAGGTTTAATTTGCCCTATTTTAGAATTCAGACTGTTCTTCTTCTGGAGTTTTGGCTGGAGTTGTAACAGGTTTTGGTGTAACCGGTTTTTTTACTGCAGGTTTTACCTGTGCAGGTTTTACGGCTGCAGGATCAGCAGGCGATGCTTCTGTTTCGGCTTGGTTTTCAGTTCCGTATGATTGAATAGGTTCAGTAACGGGAACAATTTTTGGTTTAACTGGATAATATATTTCTGTCACTAATTTTGACGGACTTTTTACATCTAGTTTGCTGAGCGTTAAAATCTCAAGATGCGACCAGCTTAATTCTGGAGTTATTTTTTGATTATTTATAAAAGCACTTGTTTTTGCCATTGCTTCGTTCAGGTGTGTATAATCGCCTGTCAGAGTCGTTTTTACTGCTTCAAAACCATTTAGCTTCCCGCCTAAAATATCACTTCCTGGAGTTGTGGTAATTTCTTTGTTTGTTGGCAGACAAATAGAGATTTTTGCTAATCCAGTCGTAGTGTTGTAAGTGTGATAAATAATAAAAGGTTTTCCGTTTGTGCCTAAACCATTGGTTTCGCTAAAGTGAATAAGTTTCGGTATTACGATTCTAGCGTTTTTATTAACCTTTTGAATTTCGCTTGTAAAGGTTTGTTTAATATAAGCTGTTTCGACTTTGTTTACAACGCCGTTCACTTTTATATTAAAAGTTTTAGTTTCGTAATCTAAATTTTTGTCAATGTTTGCAAGGCTTTTTTCGTAAATAGTTCCAATTACTTTATCAGACCCTCCGTTTAAGGCAGTGTATATTTTAAACAAAAAGCTCATTGTTCCTTTCGCTTTCCAAGTTACTTTTGTTTTTCCGTTCAAAGTATCTTTTAAGGTCCAGTTCACATCAGCTTCTGTTCCATCATATTTCATTTTTTGCTGAATGCTTTCTCCTTCTTTAGTTTTAAGCGTTATTGCATTTCCTGCACCTTCTTCACCATTCCAGTAGTATGAACCACCGCTTCCAATCGTTTTATTTGGATACGTCATTTGAATTGAAGGATCTTCTGCAGACCAAGATTCAAAATCTTCGTAGTTTCTAAAATCATTTAAATAGCTGTAAACAGTAGCTTTTGGCGAATTAATCACTTTGCTTCTTTCGACAGAAAAAATCCCTTTTTGGGTAGCGACAAAAACGGTTAGGGCAACTAAGCTTAATAACGATAAAAGAAATAAATATTTTAGAATCTTCATTGGAGTAGGTTGTTTGGTGTCGTAAAGTTATAAATTTTATTACTAGTCACACTAATAGCTTCAAAAAATAAAAGTATAGTATTTAATTGTATTTTGATCAAAAATATGTTCAAATAAAACGATTTTGAAATGGTTTAATTGTAGTTTTTTGAAATTTATTTTACTTCTAATACTAAATAATTTTTTGATCTATCGTTTGAAGAAAAATTTAATTACAAATAGTAGTGCTATAAAAAGTAAAAACACAAGCAGTACTTTGTAATTTCCTTTGTAGAAAATTTTATGAAGAGCAAGATCTTTTCGATAGGCGAATATCATAACGATTACAAATGCGATAAAAAAACAGACTGCGAATATTAATTGTCCTTGACTAAACATACTTTAAATTATTTTTCACAAATTTAGAGAATTGTATACGAATAGTTGCTAATTTGCCACTTCATTTAATCAATTAAAATCATGAAGAAACAACTTGATGCAGTGACTGAATTTCATACTGCTTTTAAAATAGGTCACAGCCAAACTCCAATTGCTGATTTGGGTGAAACTAAAAAACTGCTCCGCTATAATTTAATGAAGGAAGAAAATGAAGAATATCTAGAAGCGGTTCAGAATAATGATTTGGTTGAAATTGCCGATGCGCTTGGTGATATGATGTATATTTTGTGCGGTACCATTATCGAACATGGATTGCAAGATAAAATTGAAGCTGTTTTTGATGAAATTCAGCGCAGTAATATGAGTAAATTGGGAGAAGACGGCCAGCCAATTTATCGTGAAGACGGAAAAGTAATGAAAGGCCCGAATTATTTTAAACCTGATTTTTCGAAGCTTTTGTAAAATAAAATTTCAAATTGAATTTACTTATTTTCTAATTCTTTTATCAGTTGCGTTAATTTTTGTTCCCAATAAATAGTGTCAAAAATGACGTTATAAGATTTTTTAAAAGTTGTGTTTATTTCATATTTTTAATAATGAGCAATTTCAAGAATATCAATCTGAATATTTAAGTAGATTGGATTTTCATTGTCTTCTTCAATCCAGATAGACGAGCAGAAATATTATAGTTATATTTTAAATTTACCATAATGAAAATCTGATAATTTTTATTACAAATAAAAAACCCGATAAAACTAAATTTATCGGGTTGCTTTTTAATATGGTTTTGGATTATTGAACTTTAACTGTCCATCCATAAGTGTCTTCAGAAAGTTTATTTTGAAGACTTGTCAGTTTTTCTTTTAAGAATGAGGCATATGAGTTCTCAATAGGAGCCATTTCGTAATAAACATCTTGATAAGAGAAACCTTTAATAACACTGATAACTGCAGCAGTTCCAGCTCCAAAAATTTCTTTTAGAGATCCGTTTTTAGCGGCTTCAACTAATTCAGAAACAATCACAGGACGTACTTCTACATCTAATCCTTCTTTTTCTGCCATGGCAATTAAACTTTTTCTGGTAACACCATCTAAAATTCTCTCGCTTGTTGGTGCCGTTAATAAAGTATCATTGATTCTGAAGAAAACATTCATTGTTCCTGCTTCTTCTAGTTTTGTATGCGTTGCATCATCTGTCCAGATAACTTGTTGAAAGCCGTCTTTGTTTGCAAGATTAGTTGGGTAGAATTGCGCAGCGTAGTTTCCAGCCGCTTTTGCAGCACCAATCCCGCCATTTGCAGCTCTACTGTAATGTTCAGCAATAATAACTTTTACTTCACCGCCATAATATGATTTTGCAGGAGAAAGTAAAATCATAAATTTATATTCGTCAGATGGATTTGCAATAACACCAGGACCAGTCGCTATCATAAAAGGGCGAATGTACATACTGCTTCCGTTTCCTCTCTGAATCCATTCTTGATCTATTTTTAATAATTCATTTAAACCTTCCATGAAAATATCTTCTGGAATTTCTGGCATTGCCATACGCACAGCAGAATTGTTAAAACGTTTGTAGTTTTCATCAGGTCTAAACAACCAAACATCATTATTTTCATCTTTATAAGCTTTCATTCCTTCAAAAATAGCTTGTCCATAATGAAAGACTTTTGATGAAGGATCCATTAAAATCGGTGCATAAGGCTTAATGACCGGAGTCTGCCATTGTCCGTTTTTATAATCACATTCAAATAAATGGTCTGTAAAAACAGCACCAAAGCTTAAGTTTTCGAAGTCTACTCCGCTTATTTTAGACGAAGTGGCTTTTCTGATTTCAATTTTGCTGGTTTGAGTTGTACTCATAATAATGTAAGTTTTTAGGTAATTTTCATCTCAATAGAAAATATCTAAAGTAATGATATAGTATAAAATAGAATTTATTAAATGCAAAATTAAATAAAAATATATAAAATACTTAGTAAAACTGCATTATTTACTGCCTTTAACTGAGATTTATTTATCTTATAATAAACTCAAAAAATAGGCTTTGTTTTATAAAGAATTTATGAAAAAACTGCCGATTTTTAAGGCTTTACGCATTTGTTTTGACTAAATTTGACTCATGAAAAGGCTGAAATGCCAAGACTATCAGACTATAAATTACGAAAAAGTGAAAAGAGAAATAATAAAAACGCTAGATGGTTCTACTACAATTCATTTAGAAGAATGGAATGAAAGTTATCATTCAAAACACGGTGCCATACAAGAAGCAAAACATGTCTTTATAAAAAATGGACTTTCGTTGTTTGAAAATAATCCTGTTTCTGTTCTTGAAATTGGTTTCGGAACTGGCTTAAATGCCTTTATCACTTTTTTAGAGTCTGAAGAAAAACAGCAGAAGATTGATTATGTAGGAGTAGAGGCTTATCCTGTAAATGCAGAAGAAGTTTTAGCTATGAATTATGTTGTGGAATTAAAGGCATTGGAATTTGAGAACATTTTTCAGAAAATGCATAAATCTGAATGGAATAAGAAAACCGAAATTAGCACTCTCTTTTCGTTAACCAAAAGGAAACAATTTTTTGATGAAATAAACGATTATGAAATTTTTGATTTGATTTACTTTGACGCCTTCGGATATCGCGTTCAGCCGGAGCTTTGGAGTACTGAAATCTTTCAGAAAATGTATAATAGTTTAAAACCAAATGGAGTTTTGGTAACATATGCCGCCCGTGGCGTTGTTAAAAGAAGCATGATTTCAGTTGGCTTTACAGTCGAAAAATTAGCAGGTCCTCCGGGAAAACGTGAGATGTTTCGCGCCTTTAAAAAGGTATAAATTATTAATTTAGAATAATTCTTAATTGATTTATATTTACTAAGAAAACGGTTTCGTTGATAAATATTTTAAAAAAATTAGTTAAAATTAGTCGTTATATGGGTTATTTGTTTAAATTTGGTGCGAGTTTAAAAATATAGATAACCCCCCAAAATCTTATTTTATTATGTCAAAAATGATGTTTGATTACACGAAATCAATACTTGAGAGAGTAAGTTTCGATCCGATACTTTTCTGCAAAGAGTTAGAAAAAGCTATCAAAACGCTGTTACCGTATGAAATGGAACAATTGCAAGAATGGTTATTAAATTTCATTATTGAAAAACCAGAATTAAAACAAAGTTTACTGCTAATTAAAGTATAAAAAAAGGAGCCAATTGGCTCCTTTTTTATTTTTATTTCTTTTGCAGCGGACTAATGATTTGAACATTTTGAAAAACAATTGCTCCCTTTACAACTCCGGCGATTGTAGATCGCAATGCGTCAATGATTTGCATTTTTAATTCGCTTTTTGGGTAAATTAAACTTACCTCACGAGCAGGTTTTGGTTCCTTAAAATTACGCAGTTTCAGCTTATCGGAATCTTTTAAATCCAAGGTGTGCAAGTACGGAAGTAACGTTGTACCAAGGCCTTCATCTGCTAATTTTATAAGTGTTTCAAAACTGCCGCTCTGAATCTGAAAATTGTTTTGATCAATATCCGAACCGTTTTTGCACAAGTTCAGAATTCCGTCTCTAAAACAATGTCCATCTTGTAAAAGTAAAATTTCGTTGATATTTAAATCAGCAACTTCAATTTCTTCTTTTTGAAAACTAGCGTGATGTTCTGGTATATAAGCTACAAATGGCTCAAAATATAAAACAATCTCTTTTATTTTTTCATCTTCTAAAGGGGTAGCAGCAATTGCAGCATCTAAATGACCATTTTTTAATTTTAAGATAATTTCATCTGTGTTCAGTTCCTCAATTAAAAGCTTAACTTTTGGATATTTTTTGATGAAATTATTAAGGAACATTGGTAAAAGCGTTGGCATAATAGTAGGGATAATTCCCAAACGAAATTCTCCTCCAATAAAACCTTTCTGTTGCTCTACAATATCTTTTATTCTGTCGGCTTCATTAACAATGTTTTTGGCTTGATTTACAATCTTCTGGCCAATATCGGTAAGCTGAATAGGTTTTTTGCTTCTGTCGAATATTAATATATTAAGTTCTTCTTCAATTTTTTGAATCTGCATGCTTAATGTCGGCTGTGTTACAAAACATTTTTCAGCAGCGAGTGTAAAATTTTTATGTTCGGCAACAGCTAACACATATTGTAATTGAGTTATCGTCATTTTGATAGTATTTTTTGATGCAAAAATAAGTAAATATAATTTTTTTTTATAACTTTTTTCGAGAACTTCCTTTAGATTTGTAGTAAACTTAGTGTAAAAAATGAAAACCATGAAAACAAATATTTTAGGATTGCCTGTAAAAGAATCAGCCTTAGTAGTAAAAGAATTGAATATTTTATTATCCAATTTTCAGGTATATTATCAAAATTTAAGAGGAATTCATTGGAATATCCGTGGAAAGCGTTTCTTTGACCTGCATGTAAAATTTGAAGAATTATATACAGATTCTCAGCTAAAAATAGACATGATAGCCGAAAGAGTTTTGACAATTGGAGGTACTCCTTTGCATACATTTGAAGATTATCTTAAAAACAATAAATTAACTGTTGGAAAAAATATTTCGAATGATGAAAAAGCAGTTCAATTGATTGTTCATTCATTATCTGATTTATTAAAAATTGAAAGAGAAATCTTGAATAAAGCAGCAGAAATTAATGATGAAGGAACAAATTCTATGATGAGTGACTTTATCGCTGAGCAGGAAAAAACAATCTGGATGATGAATGCATGGCTTGAAGAAGAGCTTTAATGTATTGGCTATAAAAGATTTAAAAGTAGAATGATCTCTTTAGATTGTGCTGCTTTTTTGTTATTGTTAAATTTCTATAAAAATCTCTTTGATTTTATTTCTTTAACACTATTTTTGCTCCAATGAAATTAATCGCTCGCATATTATTATTCATATTTATTGCTTTCTTGGCAACGCCTACTGTTGTAACGTTGATGAAGAAAAGCAATGATACTTCTATGTTTTTCAGTTTTTCTGAAGAAGAGCATTCGCATAAAGAACTTAAGGCTGCTGTTTATCCAGCAATACTTCAGCATGAAGTTATATTGCCAGTCTATATTGAAAAAAAGACCATTGTGTCTGAAAATATTGTAAAGTTAGACAATATTTCACCGAGCATATTTGCTCCACCTCCCAACTTGGCATAATACTTCCGATTATTTTGAACTATACTGCATTTAGAATAAGTGCGGTTAATCTTTAATGAATAATTTTTTTAGTATTGTGTTATGACAAAAAAAATCAATCTTTTTGCTAACCTTAAATCTGATTTTGCTTCAGGTTTGGTGGTTTTCTTGGTGGCTCTTCCATTGTGTTTAGGTATTGCAATGGCTTCTGGAGCTCCTTTATTTTCTGGAATTATCGCGGGTGTTATTGGTGGTATAGTAGTAGGATACTTGAGCCAGTCGCATATTAGCGTTTCAGGCCCTGCCGCTGGATTAACAGCGATTATTTTAACCGCTATTAGTGATTTGGGTGCTTTTGATGTGTTTTTGCTGTCTGTTTTTATTGCTGGATTAATTCAATTAGCATTAGGATTTTTAAAAGCCGGAAGTATATCAAATTATTTTCCTACCAATGTAATTGAGGGAATGTTAGCCGGTATCGGAATCATTATCATCTTAAAACAATTGCCTCACGCTTTTGGTTACGATGCAGATTTTGAAGGCGATCAGGCATTCATTCAAAATGACGGAAGCAATTCATTTTCATTTTTATTCGATGTTATCAATCATATAAAATTAGGAGCGGTAGTAATTTCATTAGTTTCACTTGTGATCTTAATTTCTTGGGAAAAAGTACCGTTTTTAAAACGCTTAAAATTAATTCCGGGTGCACTAGTTGCGGTTATTGTTGGAATAGTTTTAAATGAAATTTTTGTTTCTTCAGGAAGTTCATTGGCAATTGCAAAGGACCATTTGGTTTCTCTGCCAGTTCCAAAATCCTTTGAGGAATTAAAATCTATTGTGATTGTCCCAGATTTTACAGCAGTTGCAAATCCGAAAGTTTGGGTAGTTGCCCTTACCATTGCTATTGTAGCTTCTATTGAAACGTTATTGTGTATTGAAGCTTCTGATAGAATGGATGTTCAAAAACGTTATACAGATACAAATGTTGAACTTAGAGCACAAGGTATTGGAAATATTGTAAGTTCACTTTTAGGAGGTTTGCCAATGACATCAGTTGTCGTTCGATCATCTGCTAATAACAATGCAGGTGCAAAATCTAAAATGTCGGCAATTATTCACGGCGTACTTTTGCTGATAAGCGTTTTGGCTATACCAGCAGTTTTAAATAAAATTCCATTAGCAACTTTAGCTACTGTTTTAATTTTAGTTGGATATAAATTAGCCAAACCAGCGACTTTCTTTCATTTTTGGGAAAAAGGAAAATACCAATTCGTGCCTTTTATCGCAACCTTAGTATTTGTTGTAGCAACAGATTTACTTAAAGGAGTTGCATTAGGAATCATCATCAGTATTATTTTTGTATTAAGAGGTAACTTAAAAAGAGCCTATGTTTTCAAAAAAGAAGAATATGAAGATGGAGATGTAATTCATATCGATTTAGCACAAGAAGTTTCGTTTTTGAATAAAGCCGCAATTAAACAGACTTTGAATGATATTCCAGAAAATTCAAAAGTGATTATCAATGCGCATGATACTGAGTATATTGCTCATGATGTTTTAGATTTGATTCGTGAGTTTAAAGAAACACGGGCTGTTGATGCAAATATCAAAGTAAAACTAAAAGGTTTCAAAAAGGCTTACGAGTTAGAAAATACTCCAGATAACAATAATCACGTTTCGATAGAGCATTATTATGATGTAGCAAAGAGAGCATTGGTAAAAAAAGAAATAACAAAAGAAAATTTTTAAACAAATTATATAAATTAAAGGTATTTCTAACGATGATGAAATATCAAAATTTAGGTAACTTTACATGAGTTTCTTTTTGATATCTTTAATCACCTAGTAATATCAATCAAAAAAAATAAAAAATAATGAAAGAGTTTTATAAGCAAATATTAGAAAACAATAAACAGTGGGTTGAACAGTCATTAGCAAAAGACCCTAATTATTTTGCAGATTTAGCTAAAGGACAAACACCGCCATTATTATGGATTGGATGTTCTGACAGCCGTGTTCCGGCAAACGAAATTATTGGAGCTAAGCCAGGAGAAGTTTTTGTTCACAGAAATATTGCCAACATGGTGGTTCACTCTGATATGAATATGTTGAGTGTTCTTGATTATGCTGTTAATGTTTTGAAAGTAAAACACGTTATTGTTTGCGGACACTATGGTTGTGGTGGTGTAAAAGCGGCAATGGGGAATTTATCTGTTGGAATTATCGACAACTGGATTCGTCACATTAAAGATGAATACCGCTTGCATGATAAATATCTAAATTCAATTGAAGATGAAACAGAGCGTTTTAATGCTTTCGTTGAAATCAATGCTAAAGAGCAAGTTTACAATTTAGCTAAAACTTCTATTGTACAAAGTGCTTGGAAAAATGGTCAGGATTTAATGCTTCACGGATGGGTTTACGGTTTAAATTCTGGTTTTGTAACCGATTTAAATGTAACAATTGCTTCGAATGATGAACTTGATGATGTTTACCAGCTGAGTAATCTATAATAAAAAAAAATCGCCTCAAAAGGGCGATTTTTTTTATTCGTTTTCGTCTAAATTTTCATTAAAAGCAGATGGCAATAAGGTTGGAATAAACTTTATTAAAATCGGCAACAGTAAACTTCCGCCGGGAAGCAAAAATATTGTCAGGGACGGAATCGTTTTACAAATATCTAAGAGCTGTTTTTTAACTTTCTTTTTTTCTTTGGCGTCCAGATCTCTGGTTGTAGAATAAGCCAAAAGAATCATTAATTCTTTACTTTGAACTATTTCCTTAACCAGTCTGTTTTTATTTCTTACAATTAGTTTTACGACCGTATGCGTCATCTGATCGTAAAAGTGTTTTACAGGATTAGAATAATTAAAGTATGGAATTTTCTTTTTATGAGTTGTAATAAAAGTATTTGTTGTTGCAATGCTTTTAGCTACAAAAGCATCAGAAACATTCATAGAAGATCCTAATGAATATAGAAAATAAGCTTCTTCATTTTCTACAACACCATCACTCCATAAAGCCATTCCGGCCATATCGATCAAATAATAATGTTCGAGCGTATTTTTGAAATAGTCTAATTGCAAGGTTTCTAAAGTTTCAACCGTAACTTTAGAGAATTTTGAATATCTTATTGAAGCTTCAAAAAGTTTGATTAGTAAATCGTCATGCTGCGATTTTACCGTTTTAGTTTTTAGTGCTAAACCTACAATACCCAAAACAGTTTCTTCAATTCTTTTCAAATATTTATCCGGAATTGCACCGTGTTCTAAATATTGTCTAAAAGCTAAAACATCAATAAACAACAAGGCGTTAGTTACTAAATGCGAAAAGTTTTTACTGATAATACTGTCATTCGTCTGTACTCGCTGATCGATTATATTTTCTAAAGAAAATGACGGACTGTCTTTTGGAAGTAAGATTTTGAACAAATTAAATCCTTCAGGATTCATTTGGTTGTAGAATTTTAAAACTTCTGAAATAAAGTTATTAGGTTCAGAACTTCTTTTTTCTAAACAAAAAACATGATATAATGTATTTAGTAAAGCAACTTTAGAGATTTCTGTTTTAAACCATCCTTTGATCGGAATTGGAACTTGAGAATCAATAGAGATAATATGACCGTAAATAAAACCAGTTTCTCTTACTTTATAGTAAAACGAATCTGTAGTCTCAAAAGGAATCGCTTCTGAAAACTTTTGTTCACTAAAAAACTTATCTATCCAGCCTGATGCCGATGGGTTAATCATTAACTTTTATTTGAGGATACAAAGCTAATTTTTTTTATTGTTTTAGTATTCATTTTAAATGAAATAACCACTAGATTTTATAAAAATAGTGGTTATTGCTTTTTTTTATTTGATGATTCCCGCACAGGCAACTCGACCTCCTGCATTTCCAGTAGGCTGTGTCGTAAAGTCATCTGTTCCTTGATGCACGATTAAACCTTTTCCTAGAACATCTTTGGTTTCGTCTCCACAGCCAACACACCATTCGTCAGTCGTTAATGTGATGGTTCCGTTTCCTTTTGCATCAGCAGTAAAGTTTCCTATATCACCTTTGTGATATTCAGCTGAACCCCATTTTCCGTGTTTTTTAAAAGTAGGATTCCAGTGTCCGCCGGCTGAACTTCCATCGGCAGCTGTACAATCTGATTTCTCATGAATGTGAATTGCATGAACTCCAGGCTGTAAACCTGCCACTTTTGCTACAAAAGTTACTTTTCCATTTTTCTCAGTAAAAGTTGCAGTACCACTAACGGTACTGTTGCTTTTTGGTTCTAAATTAACGGTTAAAGTTTTGGCGTCATTTGATTTTGTATTAGTCTTACAGCCAATAATTAAGGCTGTAATTATAGCGAAAGAAATAATTGCTTTTTTCATATGTATGGCTTTTAAATTAAAGATTAAGTAAATTTAACATAAAAAAACCGATATACTGGAAGCTAAAAGTTAAAAAAATCTAAAACTATTACCCATAATTTAATAGCTGCTTGCCATGTAAAGACGAAAATATTGCTTAAATTCGTATACGTTTTTAACGAAAAATTTCCGAATACATTTTTCTAATTCATTAATATTTTAATACTTAAAGTTATGATGAAGAAGTTTTTTATCCTTGTTTTTCTAAGTACGATGCTGTTATCTTGTGCTATTTTTAAATGCAAAAAAAGCGATTCAGTTTCTAAGCTTGAAGGAAGCTGGGAACTTAATTATATTACAGGTCCAAGAATTGCTTTTGATGGTTTATATCCAAATAAAAAGCCTGCCATTAATTTCAATATCAAGGAAAATCAAGTTTCAGGAAACAACAGCTGTAATTCGTTTACCGGAAAATTGAGTGTAACTCAAAATAAAATAGATTTTAAGCAACCCATGGCCGTAACAAAAATGATGTGTATGGACGGACAGGGAGAACAGGTTTTTATGGCTGCACTTCAAAAAATAACATCGTATAATATTACAGATGACGGAAAAACATTAAATCTTATTTCTGGAGATATTGCAATGATGCGATTTACCAAAAAATAGAAATTATTTTAACTCTATTAAATTATAATTTATGAAAACTAAAATATCCATTTTATTAGTGTTAGTATTGCTTTTAAGTTTTCCAGTTTTGGCACAGGAAAAAACAAAAAAAGAACTTAAAGCAGAAAGAGAACTGCAGAAACAAAAAGAAATAGAAGCATTAATTGATTCGAAAAATTTTGTTTTTGAAGCCCAGAAAGCCACACCACAGGGAGGAAGATTTCTTAATTTAGATTACAATACTTATTTTCTAAAATTTAATGAAGTAAAAACAACCTGCGATCTTCCTTTTTTTGGCAGAGCATATAATGTTGCTTATGGCGGAGACGGCGGTATTAAGTTTGAAGGCGTGCCGGAAAATATCAAAATTGAAAAAAATAAGAAAAACTACATTGTTCGAGCTACTGTTAAAGGAAAGAATGATGTATATAATCTTTTATTTTCAATATTTTTTAATGGTAATGCCACGCTTTCCGTAAATAGCAACAACAGAGCTGCGATTTCGTATGACGGTGAAATTGAAGCACCAAAAGCAGAAGAAAAAAAGCAATAAAGAATCAATTTGTTTTTTAGAAGATTAACTAATTTAAAATTAAAACTATGAAAAAAGTAATTGTTGTTCTAGTTCTGGCTGTAGCCTCGTTTTCATCATATGCTCAATCTACGTTTAAAGAAGATGTAGAAATTGTGCAAAGTGTTTATGGAAAATCTAAAAGTGATCTGGTAAAAGAATACATGAATCTGTCTGATGCGCAGGCAACGGCTTTTACAAAAGTCTACGAAAATTACGAAACAGAACGTAAAGCGCTGGGACAGACAAAGTTTCAATTGATCAATGATTATGCAGCCAATTATAATACGCTTACTGATGCTAAAGCCGATGAACTTGCAAAAGCAACTTTAAAAAACAATATGGCTTATGAAAAGTTATATACCAAAACGTATGGCAAGGCAAAAAAAGCTGTGGGAGCAATAAATGCAGCAAAATTTATTCAATTAGAAGTGTATCTGCAGACTACAATTCGTAATGAAATTCAAAATTCAATTCCATTTATTGGAGAATTAGACAAATCAAAAGTAAAAATTTAGTTTCAGCTTTAATAGAAACGGCTGTCATTGTAAAATGACAGCCGTTTTTATTATTGATCTTCAAGTAATTTATTTTCCTGTTTTTACTTCGTAAATAGCATTAACCATTCCGTTTTTCGGACTGTCTAGTGTCAGTTCCCAAAACATGATACCGCCTAATTTTTTAGACTTCACATATTCTGTTTTTGCTTTTATAGATTTCAGGTCGTCAGATGTTGCAAATGTTTTTGTCCCGGCATTATACCAGTATGGCGCTTGTGCCTTTTCATCATAAAAATATTTCCAGCCATTAGCTTCTGTATAAGTTGAAGCAAAGTTTTTAAAATCAGCACCTTGAATATGTTCTCCAGGCTGATAAAGACCGTTGTTTACGTTTTCTACATTTTTCCATGTTCTAGAATAAAAAGCACCGCCAATAATCAATTTTTCAGCAGGTACTCCGTGTTTTATCAAATAAGTAACAGCTCTGTCTGTAGATTCTTCTTTTGGATTTGTACTATATAAAGGCGTATGATGACCTGTAACTTTAGAATATCCATTTACTAAATCATAGCTCATAATATTAATGCGATTAACTAACGGTGAAACAGTTTTCCAATCGATAGATTCATCTAAATATTTTTGAAAACCACCTGCAGCGAAACTCAATTCGTATTTTTTGCCTAAAGTAGAACGTAATATTTTAATTAATTCAGTAAAGTTAGGTTTGTCAGCTGGTTGAAATAAATGTCCAGGCAGTCCCTCAATTGCCGGATATTCCCAGTCTAAATCTAGACCGTCAACTTTAAAATAATCGCTTACTTCTTTTACTGATTTTGCAAACTTTAATCTTCCTTCTGCAGTTGAAAATGCAGCAGAACAAGGTTCACAGCCTCCCCAGCCACCAAGTGATAATACGATTTTTAATTGTGGATTTTTAACTTTCAAAGAAACCAAATGCTTAATTGTAATAGAATCTTTTGGAGAATCAACACTTAGTTTTCCGTCTTTTAAGTGGCAGAAACTAAAAATAATTTGATCTAATTTATTGATTTCGTATTCGTCAATTAGTTTCGAATCACCTGTATAATAAGCGATAATGTCCATTTTTTTGTTTTTCTGCGCAAATGTAGCTGTAGAAAATATACAGCAAAATAAAAGGGTAATTACGGTAATCTGTTTCATTATATGTTTTTTGAAGTTTTAGAACGCTAAATATAAAACATTAGAATTTAAATTTTGCTATCAATCTTGTATCAAAAACGCAATTTTAATAAAGATTTGTGAAATGTTTTTTTAAAACCATATAAGTTATATAAGATCATAAAAGTAATTTATATCTAATGCCTTTATTTAAATGAACTTATATGGTTCAAAAAAAAGCAAAAAATAAACCCGCACAGTTTCGGACATGTGCGGGTTTAAACAAATTAAAAGCTAAAAACTATTTTTGTATTAGTAGCAGTATTCGTTTTCTGCAACTAATTTAGAAGTAATCGTTTCTCTTAATGCCACTACATTTGGCATGTTTGTGTATTTTGTAAAACGTTTTAATCCCATTAACATCATACGTTGTTCGTCACCTTCAGCAAAAGAAACAATTCCTTCTTTTCCTTTTTGGTTCACGATATCTACAGCTTTGTATAAGTATAATTTTGCCATAGCAATTTGCTCTTGTACTTTAGCTTCTCCTTGATTTTTTGCTAATTTTTCAGTTCTTAAAATAGTACTTTCAGCCATGTAGATTTCGATTAAGATATCAGAAGCCGCCATTAACAATTGTTGGTGAGCATCTAAATCTGCACCGTATTTTTGAACAGCACTTCCAGCAACCATTAAGAAAACTTTTTTCAAGTTTGCGATGATTCCTTTTTCTTCAGCAAATAATTCAGAAAAATCTGGAGTATCAAAAGATGGAATTCCCATTAATTCTTCTTGAACTTTCATAGCTGGTCCAAGTAAATCAACGTGACCTTTCATTGCTTTTTTAATCAGCATACCTACAGAAAGCATTCTGTTGATTTCGTTTGTTCCTTCGTAAATACGAGCGATACGGGCATCTCTCCAAGCACTTTCCATTGGAGTATCTTCAGAGAATCCCATTCCACCAAAAATCTGAATTCCTTCGTCAGCACAAGATTGTACGTCTTCAGAAACTGCAACTTTTAAAATAGAACATTCGATAGCGTATTCTTCAACACCTTTTAATTCAGCTTCTTGATGAGAAGTTCCTTCAGCTTCACGAGCAGCAATTCTGTCTTCGATATCTTTTGCAGCTCTGTAAGAAGCGCTTTCTCCAGCGTAAGCATTCGTTGCCATTTCAGCTAATTTAGAACGGATAGCTCCAAAAGATGAAATTGCAGTGTTAAACTGAATTCTTTCATTAGCATATTTTACTGCATTTGAAGTAACTCTACGTTGTGCATCTAAACAAGCAGCAGCCAATTTAATACGACCTACGTTCAAGGCATTCATTGCAATTTTGAAACCGTTTCCTCTTTCAGATAACATGTTTTCGACAGGAACTTTTGTATCGTTGAAGAAAACCTGACGAGTAGAAGAAGCACGAATTCCTAATTTATGCTCTTCTTCATTCATAGAAATTCCGTTTGATGGATCATTTTCTACGATGAAACCTGTAATGTTTTTATCATCTCCAATACGAGCAAAAACGATGAAAACGCTGCAGAAACCTGCATTCGAAATCCACATTTTTTGTCCTGTAATTTTATAGTGAGTTCCGTCTTCAGATAAAACAGCTTTTGTTTTTCCTGAGTTAGCATCAGATCCTGCGCCTGGTTCTGTTAAGCAATAAGCTCCAAACCATTCTCCAGAAGCCAATTTAGGAACGTATTTTTTCTTTTGCTCTTCTGATCCATAAAGTGTAATTGGCATTGTACCAATTCCTGTATGAGCACCAAAAGCAGTTGAGAACGAACCTGTAGCACCAGAAATGTAGTCGCAAACTAACATCGTAGATACAAATCCCATTCCTAATCCGCCGTACTCTTCAGGAACTGCAACTCCAAGAAGTCCAAGTTCACCAGCTTTACGCATAGAAGCTTCTGTATATGCATAATCTTTTTTCTCAA
Organism: Flavobacterium sp. MR2016-29; assembly: GCF_015350695.1. Taxonomy (NCBI): domain Bacteria; kingdom Pseudomonadati; phylum Bacteroidota; class Flavobacteriia; order Flavobacteriales; family Flavobacteriaceae; genus Flavobacterium; species Flavobacterium sp. MR2016-29. The sequence goes on along the minus strand of NZ_JADKPU010000004.1, from coordinate 348,915 downwards.
AACGATCTTTATGCGCCCATAATTCTTTGTCTACGAACTCTTTTACAGAGTCACGCATCATTAACTGTTCTTCAGAGAAATCTTCTGGTGTGAAGATGTCCTCGCATTTTGTTTCTTTAACTAAAAACTGACCACCACGAGTCACGTTTTTTTCGATTGTATCTGCCATTGCTTATGTTTTTAGGTAAAAGATGAAAGAAGCAAGAAGCAAGATTTTAATTTAACTTGCTTATGAACCCCGTGGTCATCTTTTGAAATTCAATTATTTTGTTTTCTAATTTTTCTGTTTTTTCTTTTGTTACATAGTCATTTTGACAAGCTATTAACAATTGTGTCTGCAATTCAAATGACGAACCTAAACTGATATTCAAATAATGTTGAAAATGTTTATTTCCTCTGTTTGATCCCTCAGCAATATTTGAAGGCATTGAAACAGAACATCGATTCATTTGATTGACTAAACTATAAATTTCTGATTTTGGAAAAGTGGCCGTTAATCTATAGATGTCATTAGTAATTTCCATAGCTAAAATCCAAATTTTCAAATTCTTAAAATTGTGTCTCATGTTTTTTTTTGAGGCAAGATAAGAAAGAATAATTAAAGTAAGTTTTTTACTACTTTTATAAGCCTTTATCTTCAGAATATTTTCATTCCAAAAATCAAGTCTTGCATCTTGCTTCTTTCCTCTTAAAAACTACAATACTTCGTAAATCCCTGCAGAACCTTGTCCAGTCCCCACACACATAGAAACAATTCCGTATTTACTTCCTCTGCGTTTCATCTCGTCAAATAACTGAACAGAAAGTTTAGCTCCAGTACAGCCTAGAGGATGACCTAATGCTATAGCTCCTCCGTTTACGTTTACGATATCTGGATTTAAACCTAATTCGCGAATTACAGCCAAAGACTGAGAAGCAAAAGCCTCGTTTAATTCAACTAAGTCAATGTCTTTCAATTCTAAACCAGCTTGTTTCAATGCTTTCGGAATTGCTTTTACTGGACCAATACCCATAATTCTTGGTTCAACACCAGAAGAAGCAAAGTTTACAAGTCGTGCAATTGGCTCAAGGTTTAATTCTTTTACCATTTCTTCGCTCATGATTAAAACAAATGCAGCACCGTCGCTCATTTGAGAAGAGTTACCTGCAGTTACACTTCCGTCAGCAGCAAAAACCGGTTTTAAACCTGCTAATGCAGCAACAGATGTTCCAGCTCTCGGTCCTTCGTCTTGTTTTACAACATAAGATTTAGTTTCTTTTTTTCCATTTTCATTAATGAAAGTCTGTTCAACAGTAATCGGAACGATTTGTTTGTCGAATTTTCCTTCTGCCTGAGCTTTCAAAGCTTTCATGTGAGAATTGTACGCAAACTCATCTTGATCTTCTCTTGAAATTTTATATTGGTTGGCAACCGCTTCAGCCGTTAAACCCATTCCCCAATAGTAATCTTCGTGACCTGCAGCAGCAACTTTATAATCCGGAGTTGGCTTGTAACCTCCCATCGGAATAAAACTCATACTTTCTGCACCACCAGCAATGATACAATCTGCCATTCCTGATTGGATTTTAGCAGTCGCCATTCCGATAGTTTCTAATCCAGATGCGCAGTAACGGTTAACAGTAACTCCGGGAACGTCTTCAACTTTTAATCCCATAAGAGAAATCAAACGTCCAACGTTCAAACCTTGTTCTGCTTCCGGCATGGCATTTCCTACCATAACGTCATCAATACGTTTTTTGTCAAAATCAGGCAGTTCATCCATCATAAACTGAATGGTTTCTGCTGCTAATTCATCAGGTCTTTTAAATCTAAAAACACCTTTTGGAGCTTTTCCAACTGCTGTTCTATATGCTTTTACTATATATGCTGTTTTCATTTGTTTTGTTTTTTTAAAGATTTATTAGAAGAAAGAGGCAAGAGGCAAGATTCTCTAAAGTCTTGCTTCTTGTTTCTTGCATCTTATTATCTAATTACGAAGCGGTTTTCCTTTAGTTAACATATATTGAATTCTCTCTAAAGTCTTACGCTCAGTACAAAGAGATAAGAAAGCTTCACGTTCGATATCTAATAAATATTGTTCAGAAACTAAAGTTGCTTCAGATAAATCACCTCCGGCCATTACATAAGCCAGTTTGTTAGCGATTTTTTTGTCGTGCTCAGAAATGTATTTTCCAGCTTCCATTTGATCCGTTCCAACTAAGAACATTCCAAGTGCTTGTTTTCCTAAAACCTTAACATCAGTTCTTCTGATTGGCTGTGTATAACCTGCTTCTGCTAATAACAATGCATGTTTTTTAGCTTCAGCAATCTGACGATCTTTGTTTACTACAATAACGTCTTTTCCGTGCTGTAAAAGTCCTGTGTCAAAAGCTTCGTAACCAGAAGTAGATACTTTTGCCATAGCGATTGTTAAGAAATACTCTTGAAGAACATTCAATTCCACATCGTTTTTGCGGAATAAATCTGAAGCTCTCAAAGCCATTTCTTTAGATCCACCTCCGCCAGGAAGTACACCAACACCAAATTCAACCAATCCCATATAAGTTTCAGCAGCAGCCACAACTTTATCAGCGTGTAAGCTCATTTCGCATCCACCGCCAAAAGTCATTCCGTGAGGTGCTACTACAACTGGAATTCCAGAGTAGCGAACACGCATCATAGTATCTTGGAACATTTTGATTGCCATATTCAATTCATCGTATTCCTGTTCAACTGCCATCATGAAAATCATTCCGATGTTAGCACCTACAGAGAAATTCGCTGCCTGGTTTCCAATAACTAAACCTTGATATTCTTTTTCAGATAAGTCGATTGCTTTATTGATAGCTTGAAGTACATCACCGCCAATTGTATTCATTTTAGACTGGAATTCTAAGTTCAAAATTCCATCTCCTAAATCCTGAATGATTGCACCGCTGTTGCTCCAAACTTTTTTGCTTTCGCGGATGTTGTTCAAGATAATAAATGAATCTTGCCCAGGAACCTTAGTTTGTAATTTTGTTGGAATATTATAGAAATAAGTTGCTCCTTCTTTTACAGAGTAAAAACTTTCGCTTCCAGAAGCCAGCATTTCAGTAACCCATGCAGCAGGGGCTAAACCTTCTGCTTTCATGATTTCGATTCCGTTTGCAACACCAATTGCATCCCAAATTTCGAATGGACCATTTTCCCATCCAAAACCAGCTTTCATGGCATCATCAATTTTGTATAATTCGTCTGAGATTTCAGGAATTCTGTTTGACACATAAGCAAACATTCCGGCGAAACTCTTACGGTAGAATTCTCCCGCCTTGTCTTTTCCTTTTACTAAAACTTTAAAACGATTGATTGGTTTATCAATAGTTTTTGTAAGTTCAAGTGTAGCAAAATTTGCTTTTTTAGCAGCACGGTATTCTAATGTATCTAAGTCTAAAGAAAGAATGTCTTTATCTACTTTTTTATAAAAACCTTGACCCGTTTTGCTTCCTAACCAATTGTTTTCCATCATTTTGGTAACAAATTCTGGAAGTTTGAACAATTCGTGCTGTTCGTCTGTCGGGCAATTTTCGTAAATACCGTTGGCAACGTGTACCAAAGTATCCAATCCAACAACGTCAACAGTACGGAAAGTAGCTGATTTTGGACGACCAATTACCGGACCAGTCAATTTATCAACTTCTTCAATCGTTAATCCCATTTCTTTTACTAAATGGAATAAACTCTGGATTCCGTAAATACCAATTCTGTTTCCAATAAACGCCGGAGTATCTTTAGCAACAACCGAAGTTTTTCCTAAGAATTTAGATCCGTATTCGTTTAAGAAATCCAATACTTCTGTAGAAGTTTTTGGACCAGGAATAATTTCAAATAATTTTAAGTAACGCGCAGGGTTAAAAAAGTGGGTTCCGCAGAAGTGTTGTTGAAAATCTTCGCTTCTTCCTTCGCTCATAAAGTGAATTGGAATACCAGAAGTGTTAGAAGTAACCAAAGTTCCCGGTTTACGGAATTTCTCGATTTGTTCAAAAACTAATTTCTTAATGTCCAAACGTTCTACTACAACCTCAATAATCCAGTCTACATTGGCAATTTTTGCCATATCATCAGTCGTATTTCCAGTTGTGATTCGGCTAGCGAATTTTTGACTGTAAATAGGAGAGGGTTTTGATTTTAATGAATTCGCCAAGTGCTCGTTTACCACACGGTTGCGAACAACTTTACTTTCAAGCGTTAATCCTTTTTTAGTTTCAGCTTCTGTCAACTCGCGTGGCACGATGTCAAGTAATAAAACTTCAACACCAATGTTGGCAAAATGACAAGCTATTCCTGAACCCATAATTCCGGATCCAATTACAGCAACTTTTTTAATTGTGCGTTTCATATTTGTTAATTTTATTTTCTATTGGTCAAATATGTTATCGCCTTTTTATTATTTGGTAAAAAATTTACTGTGGACGATTTCATAATTTGTTACTATTTGTTTTTTTGTATGAGAATTTGAATTGTTTTTTAAAGACTATTCATTTTCCGTATTTTCTGTTTGGGTAAATATATTTTTGTCTTGAATTAATTCGTTTATGATTTCAGAAACCTCAATAAAATGTTTTAGTTTTTCGTCTGAAACATGTTTTCTAACGGTTTCATTAAATTTCAAAACAGTATTTTTAGATAAATCTCTTTTTTCTTTTCCAAATTCGGTCAGGTAAATCAAAACACCTCGTCCGTCAGTTGGGTTTTTTTTGCGAACAATCAAACCTTTGTCTTCCATCGATTTTAATGTTCTTGTCAGGCTTGTAGCTTCCATTCCCATTCTTGGCCCTAAAGCTGTCGATGGAGTTCCTTCTTCTTTATCTATACTTAAAAGAGCAAATCCGGTTGCCATTGTGGCATCGTATTTAGCAGCTTCTTCGTTATACATTCTTGAAACAGCCTGCCATGTAGCTCTCAAAATATAATCTATTGTTTTGTCTTTCATAGGTAACTATATCGATTTCAAATATAATCAAAAAATACTATGCGTGCATATAATTTTTTAATAAATTTTTGGTTAGTAAAAAAATATCTCTGATTTAGAGCGGTTTAGGTTTAAATTTGAATTGAAATATACTATTCTTTTTTGAGATTTTAACAAAATTAATGTGGTAAAAATTCTTTTATGGATTTAAAAGGAGATTTAATTCTGTATAATTCAAAAAACCATTGATTTAATGGAGGATTATTTTTTGGTTTGATGTTTTGAAAAGGAGTTTTTGTAGAATATTTTTTATTTAGTTATGAAAGTTTTCGGTTATAGTATTTCTATACAATCTCTAAATCTATTTTGATAATGGGTTTTATCTTTGTTTTACGGGAGCGATTTCTGATACCAAACGTTTCATCATTTAAAAGAAATCATTCAGTACGTATTGTTCGAACGAATGATGATTGAAACCGATGCGCCGTTTATGCTTCCTAAAAATGTCCCGAACACTCTTTTGAAGAAATACCATGTACGCCGATGCGAACCTGCTTTTCTGCTTTTGTTGCCGGAACAATTGCACAGTTTAAAGGAGTTTCGGGGATTGTTGTTGCGCAAGAAACTACGAAGAATGCTAAAGAGTTTTTTGGGATTTAAGGTTTCTTAACAGGTTTTTAAAATCTGTTAGGTATAATTAAAAGATTATTCTAGGTGTTTTTTAATTGCACAATAAACTATATGTTTACGCTTTCTGACTTGATTTATAAAATGCTTTTCTTTAAAAATTTCTGAACATCTTTTAATATATCCCATGTAATTAGAGTTCTTTTTTTTAGAAGTTACTTTTTTAGAAATTATAGAATACTCACTTCTTTCATTTAAAACTAAAGATGTTTTATTTCGTTCTTTTTGCTTTAGATCACTATTTTCTGCATCAAGTTCGCGTAGTGGTCTGTTATACAATTTTTTTATCTGATTTAGATAAATAGCTTTCTTTTGATAAGGATTTTTATCTATACCTTTTATTGCTCGTTTTGCTCTACGTTTTATAATACTAATTAATCTTCTATAAAATTTTGCTAGATTAGTAGATTTTATTACCACATTGTAACCTCTGAATTCAAAACCAAGATAAATTAAGGGAGAATTAATGGATTGAGTTCCGTCACTATTTATTTTAATTGATGTTAAACGTTCTTGGTTTAATTTGTTAAATATTCGATTTTCAAAAATAAAAACTTCAGTTTTAGCAGAACTAATTTCTAAATTACTCTCTTTAATTAAATCTTCAATGTAAGTTTTAGTAGTTTGGATGTCATCAATATTACAAATTATTACGATATCATCTGAATATCTTCTGTAGTAACCATTTTTTTCTTCTACAAGATTTTGAATTATTGCTTTATCGAAATCGTATAAATATATATTTGCTAAAACTGCGCTAATCGGCAATCCTTGAGGAATGCCAATTATTTGTTTTTTTTCTTTAGAATCTTCTTTCCTAAATGGGTTTTTATATATTCTTAATTTACCATTTTTTATATGATTTCTGAAATCTTCATTCGATTCAAAAAAACATTTGAATCCTTTTTCTCTTCTAATTCGGGCAAGTTTATCTTCTTCGAAACCACTTTTTTTGCCTGATTTGTTTTTTCTTTTTCTTAAATCATCTTTCAGTACATAACTAAAATTTGTACAAGATTTAAAAACATTATAGTGATCATTTGGAAGTTTTGTTTCGTTTATCATAAAAGACCATTTTTGCTTCAAAATGTCATGATCTAATGAAGAAAAAAAACCTTTAATATCGAAAGTTAGTACAGCAGTTTTTTTATTAATAGACGCACGTTGCTTTACTTCGTCGAAGACTTCTTTTGCAAAATGAATTGTACTTTTTCCCTTGTCACATAATTTGTCAATTTTTAATTTACGATAAGCCGTTACACTATCAAATAATTTAGGTGATAGTATTAACTTTTCTTCATATTTTTTATTTAATAAATAAGCATAATATCCATAAATTAAAGCATCATAATGGCTTGCATAATGAAGAGGTCTTAATTTTGAAGATTTTTCTGTGATATTTGTTTTAGAATTTACATGCTTATGAGAGCGTCTATGTATTGTATGTTTATTAGGGTCTGATTTTTTATACTTTCTTTCTTTAATAAACGCATGTATTAAAGGATAAAAAGCATATTTCGAAATAAATTCTTTGTTTTCAATTTGAAGTTTATATTTACGCCAATTTACATCAATTTGTAGGCTAGGAGAAAGGTGTAAGTAACCCTTTGTTTTCATCCAATCCGGGATATTCTGTAATTTACTCATAAATAACCTTGTGCATTAAGTTCTAGCAATAATAATATTCATTTTACATACACCCAAAAGGGGCGGACTAGCACCCAATTACTGAGTCATCGTTTATTTCGTAAATTATAACTTAAATGCAACATCAATGACTATGACCTTGACTTATATCAAATTAATGACTATCTTTGCAACAGCGTTATCCCTTGCGGGTGAACTGTTCTTGATAAATTCTAAACCTGAATATCTCAAATATTCAGTAAAGCAAAAAGCCCTATAGTCCTCGCTAGATGTAAAAAATCAACTTTTCTGCACAAGGTATACAAATGTAAGACTTAAATGTTTATGTTTACACTGAACAGAAAATAAAAATTTTATGACAAAAATTAGGATAGGAGATTTAGTTTCACTTAAAAATCATCCATTTGGTATAGATGCCGATAATGTTAAAATTTCTGCATTTGCTGGCATGACGCCCCCAATTCTGGTAGTTTCTGAAATAATGAATTCAATAACAGAATTTGATGGAGATACAGGGGAGGAAAAACCTAAGCAAGTAAAATGTATCTTTTATTCCCACAAGTCCCATAAATTTGAAAATTATTGGTTTAATGTTAAACAGCTTAAAATTATTTCGAAATTTGAAGATGATGATGAAGACGAAGAAAAAAACGTCGTTGTTAGTAAAAAAGGTGAATTTAATACAGCTTTAGATTCTAGTTTATCTGATGTTGGAATTGAATATCCAAAATCCAATATATTAAGTGAATTAAAAAAGGATTTTTTAAATAGACAAGTTATTCTAAAATCATGTGATCATGAATTAGGAAAAATTAAAAGTACATTTTCTAAAGTTGATAATAAATCATCACAAAAACTTAATTCACATCTAGATTTTTTGCCTCCAGTTTTAACAGTTATAGATGTCAAGCTAAATGATGAAAAAATTTCCTTTAATACTAAATCAGGAAATCAAAAAAAGATAATCTCTTATTTTTTGCTTAAATGTAAATGGTATAATCCATCATCAGGAGGTTTTTCAGAAGATTTTATTCCCATTGAAACAGTTTTACTTGTGCAAGAAGTAAAATCTTTAGAATTAATATCACAATTCATATTAGATAAATTATTTTTAAGGCAAAATCTCGAAAATCAAATAGTTTTGGAATCTGGTGTAGTGATTGATCATAGTTATTTCCAGCCAATTGAAATAATCTTTAATCATTATTATTATAAACTTAAGTACTATGATTTCTTCAAAAATAGATTCAACGAAATTGATTTATCAAAAATAGATTTAGATGAAGAAACTGTCGAGTTAAGTGATTTTATAACTGAAAAAATTCCTGAGTATAAAAAACAATTGGAGGAATTTAGTAGTGTCAAAGAGTTTGATTTTATTGTTGGTAACTATTATCGAATAACTTACAAAGATTTACAAGAGAAAATTACTAGAAGGATAATATTAGTTAAAGAGTTTATCAAAGATAAAGTAATAATAGCCGATTGTTTACTCAGAGATGGTGAAGAAAGACATTTTAGGTTAGATGGAGGTATTTTGAAAATAGAAGTTCTTGATTCTAAATTTTTTATATAATAACATATTTTTATTAGAACTAACCCTGTGAAGTTTCCCAACCTCACATCAGTAATTTAAAGCCAACAAAAATAAAATGCGCAATTCCCATTGCGCATTTTATATATAATAAAAAAAATATTATTTCAATTTCATCAATTTCTCTAAATACCCAACCTTTTCTTTTTCAGACTGAACCAAACGTTCGTAAAGTTCCACAACTTTATCAAGAGGATTGAATGAAATAAAAAATATAAATGTTTTTTAATATACTCTTTTTCTTACTTTAGTTCAATAGTCAATAAATAGTAACTTTAAATTTTTATATTTGCACTATAAACTTCATGAAAAATGAATTACAAAATATCATTTCAGGAAAGAGCCAAGTTAGGCATGGAAATTCTATCCAAACAATCTCCCGTTACCTTAGAAAAAGCGAGAGCGCAGGCAGAGCGCTTAAGTCAAGCAAGCAAATCAAAAGTGAAGAAACAGCGTTAATAAAACAATTCTGTGATCGAAATAGTTTTTGGATTACATACATAAACATTCATGCTTTTATATCTTCAGGTGCAGAGCAAAAAGTCTATCTTCAGAACAAGCATAAAGTAATTAAGCTTAATGATAGTATATATTATGAATCTTGGGAAGATTATTTCAACAATTTGTTGCTGAATAATTATTTCTTTCCAGATACTGCATATCAATTAATTGGATTTTATGAACAAACAGAAGTACTTTACGCTGTAGTGGAACAAAAATTTGTTCAATCTGATATTGCAACAGAATTAGAGAATGTGAAATATTTTTTAAACTCAAACGGTTTTGTTAATACTAGAAATAATGATTATTTTAATGCTGAATTAGGTATTATTCTTGAAGATCTACATGATGAAAATGTTCTGACTTTTGAGAATAATTTATTTTTCATTGATACGGTTTTCTATCTGACAGAGCAATTTTACATACCTTGATTTGTTATAATTTAACAAATTATACTTTTCAGTATAATTTGTTAAATTATAACAAAATATACTACATTTGTATCTGTAATTAAAAAACAGAAAAATACATATGATACTTTCAGTAAAACAAAGTTTTGAACATTTAGCCGGAGATATTTCAGCTGAAATGGCAGGACGTTATATGTATTTTTATGAAAATGAAATGTAAATTTTAGAGTTTAAACTCAACATAAAACAAAAAAAGCGTCCTTATTTGGGACGCTTTTTTTGTTTTAAAGCACTTCTCCCGAAGTCTCGGGACGCTCAGTATGACAAGAAAAGGGCAACAAAATGATTGAAAACAAACCATAACTAAAAATAATTAAAAAATAATTTGACCAAATGTTTAATGATTAATCAAAATAGGGAAATATAGTCTTGGAAAGTAATTCGATGAGAGCCAGTCTTTTGGTATAAAACCTAGATCTGCACTAGTATGCGGACAGGCATTTCCTTGTCTTAATCTTAACTGTAACTATTTGATAGTCAGAAAAATAATCTTAAAAATGATTTGGAAATGTGATTTTTTCTATCCTATCTTTGCCAAACAAAATCGGAACAATTAGTTTCAGAAAATAACAACAACAACAACAATTAAAGAAATAAATAAAATGAGTTTTAAATTATACATAAACAACTTAGGATTAGCAGCCGCGACTTCGGACCGTGGATGGATTACTATGTCGGTGCATCATTATAAGCAATAGGATAATTATATCGTATTTGTTATGAAGCACCTTTAATCGGGTGCTTTTTTTGTTTAGGTGCAAAGGTTCAGAGATACAAAGGTTTATAGATAAGGTTTGAATAATTAAAGAATAACTGATGAAAAAGATAAGCACATTGTTTGCTAAAGCAGCAACTATTTTAGCGAGAGCAATAAATAAACTAAATGCAGAAAACGTATCGCTAATAAGCGGAGAAATAATAGCCAGCAGAAAATTTGATGTTCAATCTTCAGCCATTAGCGATGGAGAATTATACAAAAGATTTTGCGCCAAAAACGAAGATACAATTCCGGCGAATGAGCGTTCGTGTCAGGAAGCAGCTTTAAAAAATAAAATTAATAAAACATACGAATTACACGGAATGAAAGAGCGAATACCTAATTATCAGAATTATGGTGTTTTCCTGAAATCCCCAAGAATTCTTAAAAAAATATACGACCATGAGCAATATATTAAAAGAATACAAAAAAGCGATTAAAATTAAATATGAAATAGAAAAACAAGGCAAATACTTCGATTATTTGCACAGTCCTTCTCGTGCAAAACTGCGTGATTTGTGCTGGCTTATTTTCGAGAATAATCCAGCTCAGGATGACTTAAATGTTTTTAGAAATTTATTTTCTTTGGATTTTGATCATAGCAAAAAGAATAAGTTTAAGGAACAAAAAGATAAGTTCAGACCTATTGAAACGTTCTTTAAAGGCGAAACAGATCCAACAAATATTGATGCAATAAATATGGCAGCAATTATGGTAGATTTTGAGCCGCGTCCTTTTAAAAAGTTTTATGATGCCTATAAAATGGAAGGTGCAAAAGAGATTGAAAGTACTGGAAAAAAGAACGCGGTCACGCATCATTCTAAGCGGAGAAAATATCTATCTAAATTTTACAGCTATTTTTTCTAAAAATAGATTAGAACACATTACGATGTAAGACAGCGAGGGCGTTGTCTAATTGAAGTAAATCTTCATCAAATAAAAAGGCTGTCTTATAAAGACAGCCTTTTCTTGGTTAAATTATTTTGATTCTTAATTCTGATTATAGATTTTAGCGTAAAGATCTTTGTAAATTTCTTTGATGATCTTACGTTTTAATTTTAGCGTAGGAGTAAGCTGTCCGCCGTCGATAGACCAAACATCTGGAGTCAGCTCAAAACGTTTGATTTTTTCCCAGTGACCAAATTTCTCATTAATGCTTTCAACTTCTTCATCGATGCGCTTAATTACATCTGGATTTTCGCTGATTTCTTTGTCAGTGCTTCCTAAAGTAATTTTATGAAGTTTTGCCCATTCTTTTACAAATTCAAAATTGGGCTGGATAAAAGCGGCCGGCATTTTTTCGCCTTCGCCAATAACCATAATCTGCTCGATAAAACGAGATTGCTTCATGGCATTTTCAATTAACTGAGGTGCAATGTATTTACCTCCAGAAGTCTTGAACATTTCTTTCTTGCGGTCCGTAATTTTCAAGAAACCTTCGCTGTCAATTTCTCCAATATCTCCAGTGTGGAAATATCCGTCTTGCAAAGCTTCGGCTGTTTTTTCAGGATCTTTAAAGTAGCCTAACATAACATTTGGTCCTTTGCATAAAATTTCACCGTCTTGGGCAATTTTTACTTCTACGTTGCGAATTACCTTACCAACAGTTCCAATTTTAAAACCTTTGTTTCTTTCATCGTTTACGGCAATTACCGGTGATGTCTCAGACAAACCGTAACCTTCCATAACCGGAATTTCTGCAGCAGCAAAAACTCTTGTTAAACGTGGCTGTAAAGCAGCACTTCCAGAAACCATTAAATCTAAATTTCCTCCCAAACCTTCTTTCCATTTGCTGAAAATAAGTTTACGGGCGATTTTTAATTGAAATTCATACCAGAAACCATTGGCTCCGTACGGTTCGTATTTTAAACCTAAATCAATAGCCCAGAAAAATAGTTTTTTCTTGATACCAGTTAATTCAGATCCTTTTGCGTAAATTTTATCGTAAACTTTTTCTAAAAGCCTCGGAACTGCCGTAATCACAGTTGGTCGAACTTCTTTTAAGTTATCACTAATTTTATCAATTGATTCTCCAAAATAAACCGAAACACCATAATATTGATAGATATACAAAATCATTCTTTCAAAAATATGGCAGATAGGCAAGAAGCTCAAAGCAGTGCTTTTTCCCGCATCAAACGGAATTCTAGGTGCACTGTCTAAAACATTCGATACAATATTTTTGTGCGAAAGCATAACGCCTTTTGGCTTTCCTGTTGTTCCAGAAGTATAAATAATCGTTGCTAAATCATCCGTCTGAATGCTGTTTTTTCTAGCTTCAACTTCGTTTTGATTGCTTTCGTCTTCACCAAGTGTCAATAAATCTGTCCAATGTTTGCATCCTGCAATCTCATTAAAAGAATAAACTTCTTTTAAAGTTGGTACGTTAGCTTGAATCAGTCTTACTTTTTGAAGTACTTCTTCATCAGACACAAAGCAGTAAATACTGCCGCTGTGATTTAATATATATTCGTAATCTTCTTCAGAAATTGTTGGGTAAATAGGCACGTTTTGAGCACCTGTCTGCAGGATACCAATATCCATGATGTTCCATTCAGTACGATTGTTTGAAGTAATTACTGCAATTTTATCATCTTTCTGAATGCCCATGCGTAATAATGCTCTAGAAACAGCATTTGCTTTTGCAATATATTCCTGGCTAGATGTTTTTTCCCAGACTCCATTTTTTTTGGTCGCTAAAGCAACCGGAAGGTTATAAGTTTCTTGTTGATAATAGGGAAAATCAAAAAGGCGTGTGATTGAAACCATGTTTAATATATTGAATTTTATCGCAAATTAAATAAAAAATAGGTATAATTTTTAATTTTATGGAATTTTATAGGAAAAATTATAGGTACTATTGAAAATCAACGAAAACGTTTTCTTTTTTGTAGTAAATTTTCCAAAAAACCGATAAAAATTTAATTAGTTCTTATTTTTTAAATAGGCTATTGCACGTTGTAATCCACATATTCTTTTACTCTTTCTCCCATCAAGAACATTTTTTTCTTAGTGAAGTGAATAGAAAATTGAGAATAAATCCATGCATCGCTGTCATTTGGTCTGTACCAAAATGTATAAGATGCACTATTGAAACCTTCTTTAAAGATTGGCACTCCTTCATCAGTACATTCAATTCCCCAGTTGATTTTCTTTTTGCTTAAATCAGCTGATTGAATAACTCCGGTTCCATCAGGATTCAATAAAGTAAAAGGTTCTTTTACGCCTGCAGGGATATAAGTTCCTGGAATAGGATAACCAATGGTTGTAGTAATATAATGATCACGTCCGTTATAAGAGATTTGATCTACCTGAACTTGCGAATGTGATTTTGCACCAATAAAAAATAATGCAATAAATAGGTAATGTATTGATTTCATTCTATGTAGGTTTAAGTGTTTTTGGGGTTTTAAAAAAAATCAGCGGCAAGATTTTTTTGCGAATATAGTTCAAATTTCATTAGAAAAATGAATCCCAATTACAAGAATGAAATTTTTTATTTTTTAAAAGATTACTCTGTTGAAAATTGATTTTCTAATAATTTTTCTTTAAAATCTGACTTGAAAGTATAAGCAAACGTAATCATCAGCGCACGCGTATCTGATTTATTAGTTCGATTATTACTAAACAGTAAAGTATTGTTTTTGTAACCGCTTTCGAGCGTATTAAACAGATCTGTCACAACTAATCCTAAACGTGCATTTCCACTTCCAAGTTTTTGCTGAAAACCCATATCTACGTTGTAAATCGGAATTCTTTTTCCCTGTGGTGTTGTCAAAGCCGAGTTGTAGTTTCCAATAAGCTGGAGTTTCCCGCCTTTCCAGGGAGCAAAATTGTTTATGATTTTTCCGTACCAGCTAAAAGCATTGCGAACAACATCTTGTGCAAGATTAGAGGCATCGATGTTTTGCTGAAAAGCAGTTAAGCTGATGTTTGCATCATAAAAACCAATTGGCTTTAGACTGAAAATAGTTTCTAATCCGTAAGTTACAGTGCTTCCAATGTTTTTTGGCATCAGCAAAACAACTCCATTATCTTGAAGTGTCGCATATTGCTTGATGGTATTTGAAGCATTTCGATAAAAAGCATTTGTAGAAAACGAATAGTTAGACCAATCTTTAGTATAGCTTATTTCGCCAATGTGAATAATTTCTGGTTTTAAATACGGATTTCCGCTATGTGGATTCAATGCATCTGTAATATCCATAAACGGATTCAGATCATCTAAATCGGGACGATTGATGCGTTTGCTGTACCCAATTTTTACAAATTCATCTTGTTTTAAATTCAATTGCAATGATGCTGATGGAAAAAGTTTAAAATAATCGTTGTTAAAACGATCGCTATTATTTTGTGTGGCTCCATTGTTCGAAACATTTTCTGCACGCAGGCCTAAATTGTAATTCCATTTCGGATTTTCTTTATCGCCTATAAATGAATTCAACATAGCGTAAGCAGCATTTATTTGCTCGTTGTATTTAAAAATATTGCTTGCTAACGGATTTATAACATATTCGCCATTAACCAGATCAGCGCTTTCAAAATCCGAATTAAAAAAGCGGAACGTTCCTTTATAACCTGTTTCTATAATTGATTTTTCAGAAACCGGAAAAGTATAGTTTAGAATAGCATTTGAAATATTTTCATGTTCATAATTATGTGTTCGCTGCAAGACAACTTCGTCAATCTGCTGTTGATATTCGTCGTAATTATAAGTGTCAATATTGGTGTTTTCTCTGTCTTTATTGAATGAAGAAATAATACTCGCATTTAGATTTTTTCGATCATCATCAAATTTTTTGTCATAATTAAAAGCCAGTTCACCAACTTTTGAGCGTTCCAGCTCTAATGAATGTCTTTTGGTACTAGAGAAAAAATCATTTGCACTAGTAGTAACCTGCGTATATAAAGTTTCATCATTATCTTGACTTTCCATATTTCCTAAAGCTTCAAATGAAAAAGTGTTTTTTTCGTTTGGAGAAAAATCAATATTCAATTTCAAATTCTGAAGTCCTTCCTTTCGTTCATCGTTTCTGTTTTGATGAATAAAATGCTCGTCATCAATAAAATAATTAGTTCTGTCTGAATTTATTTTTTTGGTTCGTCCAGCAAAACGATTGTCATAACCTAAACCAAAATTCCATTTTTCTGTTTTTTGATTTAGTAAAACAGAACTGTTTATCCTTCCTTTGGCACCAAAACCGCCTCCTAAAACCACTGCGCCATTTAGTCCATTTTGGTTGTTTTTCTTTAATTTTATATTAATGACGCCACTTTCAGCATTAGCATCATATTTTGCCGTTGGATTGCTTATTATTTCAATACTTTCGATACTGCTTGCTGCAATCTGATCCATATTTGAAATCGCAGAATTTTTTCCGTTAATCAAAATCAAAGGTGATTTTCCTCTCATGGTAATACCGCCTTCAGCATCTACAGCAACGGTCGGAATACTTTTTAGCATATCGGTAGCCGTTCCGCCTGATTGCGAGATATTTGAAACGGCATTAAAAATAAAACCCTCGTCTGTTTTCTGAATTTGTTTTTTTTGAGAATGTACCACAACATCATTCAGCAAATTGGTGTCATTTTGTAAAATAATTGTTCCGATGGAAATTGGAGCACTTTCAATTTTTACTTTTTTTCTAACTGTTTTAAATCCGATTAATTTGAATTGTAATTGATAATCACCAGAAGCTATATTTTCTAAAACAAAATTCCCTGAAGCATCCGTTACGGCATATTGGGCAACTTTAGTCGAATCGATGCTGTTTTTTAAAAGGACATCGACAAATTCTACGGCTAGTTTTCCGTCGGTAACATTTCCTTTTATAACAGCTGTTTTTTGTCCAAAAGAAAATGGGCTGATAGTGAATAAGAGAATCAGAAATAAGAATTGATGCGTCCGTTTTTTCATAAGACAAAGATATTTATCCGAATAAATAGAGCTTCTTAAACTTCCTTAAGATAGTATTAAGTTAGCCTTAGCTAAGATTAAATTTCTATTAACAGATAAGATATCAAATAAAAAAAAGGTCTTTTTCCCCTATAAAAAACAGGAAAAACCATTGCCGTTTTGACAAGCAGTACTATTAATTTTATTTTATTAAAATGCGAAAGCCGAAAAGCAAACGAGTAGGCATTATTTAAAATCTAAAGAATATGGAAACTGCTTTTTTCTTAGCAATGGGATGGTGTGGGACCAAATACCCAGGCTGGTGGAGACGCTTTTGGAAAAACCCACCGCCACCGCCAGATCCGGAACCTTGGTGGACTGTTGCATTAATTGGTATTGGACTAGTTGCGGGAGTTGCCGGCGGCACATTATTTAGCAACGCAATACTTGACAGCCGATTTTTTGCTGGTCAAAATGCTATTGCTTCAGGTTTATTTGCCTTTGGTGCTGCTAATATTGCAACAGGTATTGCCTCAGCGTTTAAAAACTAAAAAAAATGCCTCGACTTAAGTATAGTGTCGAGGCATTTTTTTATATAATGAAACTAAAATTTAGTTTTTCTCAATCCATTTTCTGGCGTTAACAAAAGCTTCATGCCAAGGCGAAACCTCGTCGTTTCTGTCTTTTGGATAATGCGCCCAGTTCCATTGGAAAGTCGAACGCTCAATATGAGGCATCATAACCAAATGTCTTCCAGTTTTGTCACACATCATTGCGGTGTTGTAATCAGAACCGTTTGGATTTGCAGGATAACCTTAGTATTATTTTGGTGTTTCGAAACCATCTGCTGTTTTAAATGTGAAACTTACATTCAGATTATTATCTTTTAAAAAATTAACTTTAGTGTTCATAAAACTACCACGAGGTGTGGCTAAATCAAATATTAAAGGTTTAATCTCATCATCAGGAAATATATCTGAAACATAATCTATTTTTACTTTTGCGGCATACATGTTTTCAATTAAATAAATTCTATAATTCAGAATTTGCCCGGGCAAAAGCAAATCATTTTGAAATTGTTGAAATTTTGTTCTTTTCAGTTCAACTAAAGTATCTGGAGGTACACTTACACTAAACTTTATCTCTGGTCTTGGAATTAATATTATACCTTGCTTTAAAGTTTTTCCATTATAAACGGTCCCTGCTGGTATTATTTTGGATTTTTTCATACTTGTATCCGCAGGTACAATTTTGAAAATTTTCATAGTACTTGGCCCTCCAAACATTTGGTATTCTATAGTTTTAATTTTTGCTGGTACTTTTCCAGTATTTTTTAATTTATATTCATAATAAAAGCCGTTAGTATCATTTAAAAAAGAGTAGTTAATTTTAACAAGATGTGGTGTTCTGTTGATAATCTCTTCTCTTTTTGATTTAATTTGATCACAATAAAATGAATAAGATGCAAATAAAATTATAAATAATAATGGAACTAAAATTAATATTAATTTGACTTTTCTTGAACTGTTAGGGAAAAGATCTAGAAATTTATCATAAAAGAATTTAAAAATGTCTGCCATGTCTTCAAAAGGAGATTATTTACTTATTAAATATTTTTTGATTTTTTTTTGTTACCGATAATACTGTGTTTTTTATTTTTTAAACTTTTTTATTAATTAGAATATATATTAGTTAATGTTTCTATATAATAGAATGGATGGAATTTATCAAAATTTTGTCTAAGCTATTAAAAAAGAAAGCTTCAACTATATAGTTGAAGCTTTCTTTTAAATTTAGTTTTTCTCAATCCATTTTCTGGCATTAACAAACGCTTCATGCCAAGGTGAAACCTCGTCGTTTCTGTCTTTTGGATAATGCGCCCAGTTCCATTGGAAAGTAGAACGCTCAATATGAGGCATCATAACCAAATGTCTTCCAGTTTTGTCACACATCATTGCGGTGTTGTAATCAGAACCGTTAGGGTTTGCAGGATAACCTTCGTAAGCATATTTAGAAACAATGTTGTAGTTTTCTTCCGCAAGAGGCAAATTGAATTTTCCTTCTCCGTGAGAAACCCAAACTCCTAAAGTACTTCCGGCCAATGTCGATAACATAACCGAATTGTTTTCCTGAACTTTTACAGAAGTAAAGATACTTTCGTGTTTCTGGCTTTCATTATGCAGCATTTTCCCGTGAACTTCGTGTTCTGGATTAATTACCTCTAATTCCATAAACAACTGACAGCCGTTACAGATTCCGACAGATAAAGTGTCTTCTCTTTTGAAGAAATTATCTAAAGCTGTTTTTGCTTTTTCGTTGTATAAGAAAGCACCGGCCCAACCTTTGGCAGAACCTAAAACATCTGAATTAGAGAATCCTCCAACTGCACCAATAAACTGAATATCTTCAAGTGTTTCACGACCAGAAATTAAATCGGTCATGTGAACGTCTTTTACGTCAAAACCTGCTAAGTACATTGCATTTGCCATTTCACGTTCAGAATTACTTCCTTTTTCACGAATAATAGCTGCTTTTGGTCTTGGTTTAGAATTGTCTATTTCTGGTTTTTTTCCTGTAAAGTGAGCAGGGAAATTATAATTTAAAACCTGATTTTTATAGTTTTCAAAACGTGCTTGAGCTCTTCCGTTTTTAGATTGTTTTTGGTCTAATAAATAAGAAGTCTCGAACCAGATATCTCTGTATTTTTTAATGTCTAAAGTCCATTCAGAAGCTTCGGAACCAACTTCCAGAGTTTCTGTAGAAGTTACAGATCCAATTTTGAAAAATTCGATATTGTTGGCGTTTAATTTAGCTTCAACAGATGCATCTTCTTTTGCTTGGAAAACAATTCCGATGTTTTCAGCGAAAAGGATTTTTAATAAGTCTTTTTCCGCGAATCCCGAAGCTTCGGGACTGAAATCAATTTTAGCTCCCAAATTCACATCAGCAAAACACAATTCTAAAAGTGTAGTAATCAAACCACCGCTTCCGATATCGTGACCTGCTAAAATCTGGCTTTCGCCGATTAATTCCTGAATGGTATTAAAAGCATTTTTAAAGAAAGAAGCGTCTTTTATAGTAGAAGTTTCGTTTCCAATTGTATTTCTGATTTGTGCAAAAGATGAACCTCCTAATTTGAAATCATCTTGGGACAAATTAATATAATAAATAGAATCTCCGTCTTTTTGTAAAACAGGCTCAACTACTTTTCTAATATCGGTACAGTTTCCTCCAGCCGAAATAATAACCGTTCCCGGCGCGATTACTTCGTCGTTTGGATATTTTTGTTTCATCGAAAGTGAATCTTTTCCTGTCGGAATATTGATTCCCAATTCGATAGCGAAATCTGAACAACCTTCAACAGCAGCATATAAACGAGCGTCTTCGCCTTCGTTTTTACAAGCCCACATCCAGTTTGCAGAAAGTGAAATTCCTTTCAATCCGTCTTTAATTGGTGCCCAGATAATGTTTGATAACGATTCTGCAATAGCATTTCTAGAACCCGCAACTGGATCAATCAAAGCTGCAATAGGAGCGTGCCCAATAGAAGTGGCAATTCCTTCTTTACCTAAATAATCCAAAGCCATAACGCCAACATTATTTAAAGGCAATTGTAACGGACCTGCATTTTGCTGTTTTGCCACTTTTCCACCCACACAACGGTCCACTTTATTGGTTAACCAGTCTTTTGAGGCAACAGCTTCTAAACGTAAAACGTCTTTTAAATAACTTTCGAAATCATTTGCTGAATACGAAACGTCAGCATATTTTCTATCGATAGTTTTATCTGTCATAACCGTTTTTGGAGAACTTCCGAAGAAATCTTCTAAAGCATAATCCATCGGTTTTGAACCATTTGAGTGTGATTGAAAAGTAAAACGGTGATCTCCCGTTACATCTCCAACCTGATACATTGGCGAACGCTCTCTGTCGGCAATTCTTTGTAAAATATCAATATCTTTTTGACCAATAACCAATCCCATTCTTTCCTGAGATTCGTTACCAATAATTTCTTTTGCAGAAAGTGTCGGATCTCCAACTGGTAATTTATCTAAATCGATCAAACCTCCAGTTTCTTCAACTAGCTCTGAAAGACAATTTAAGTGTCCACCTGCACCGTGATCGTGAATCGAAACAATTGGATTATTGTCGCTTTCTACCAAACCACGAATGGCATTAGCAGCACGTTTTTGCATTTCAGGATTTGAACGCTGAATGGCATTCAATTCGATTCCTGAACCGAAAGCTCCTGTATCTGCAGAAGAAACTGCAGCTCCGCCCATTCCGATTCTATAATTTTCTCCACCAAGAATTACGATTTTATCGCCTTCTTGCGGTTTCTTTTTAATTGCCTGATCTAATTTTCCGTAACCAATTCCACCCGCTTGCATGATTACTTTATCGTAACCAATTTTACGGTCGTTTTCTGAATGTTCGAAGGTTAAAACTGAACCTGTAATAAGCGGCTGTCCGAATTTATTCCCGAAATCAGAAGCTCCGTTTGAAGCTTTGATTAAAATGTCCATTGGCGTTTGGTACAGCCATTTTCTTTCTTCAACAGCGTTTTCCCATTTTCTATCGTCTTTCAAACGAGAATATGAAGTCATGTAAACTGCAGTTCCTGCCAATGGCAAAGAACCTTGTCCACCTGCTAAACGGTCACGAATTTCTCCTCCTGATCCTGTTGCAGCTCCGTTGAAAGGCTCAACTGTTGTTGGAAAATTATGTGTTTCTGCTTTTAAAGATAAAACCGAATCAAATTCTTTTATCTCATAATAATCAGGTTTATCTGCCGATTTTGGTGCAAACTGCTGCACTTTTGGTCCTTTTACAAAAGCAACGTTGTCTTTGTAAGCAGACACGATATCGTTAGGATTTTCTTGGGATGTTTTTTTGATTAATTTGAAAAGAGAAGTCTCTTTTTCTTCACCGTCAATAACAAAAGTTCCGTTGAAAATTTTGTGGCGACAATGTTCTGAATTAGCTTGAGAGAAAGCAAAAATTTCAGAATCAGTTAGTTTTCTTCCTAGTTTTACAGCAAGATTGTCTAAGTAATCAACTTCTTCCTGGCTTAAAGCCAAACCTTCTACTTTATTATATGTTGCAATATCATCGATTTCCAAAATAGGTTCTGGCTGAACATTAATTGTAAAAATCTCCTGATCTAATTGATTGAATTTTTGAAAAAGCATCGGATCAAAATCAGTAAAGTCTTCCGTTGCCGGATGAAATTCTTCAATTCTGATAATGCCCGGAATACCCATATTTTGAGTGATTTCTACAGCATTTGTACTCCAAGGTGTGATCATAGTGGCGCGTGGACCAACAAAAAAATCCGACAGCGCGGATTTTTCGATCTTATTAGAGTTGGCAAAAAGCCAGTTTAGTTTTGAAATGTCTTGAGCCGAAATTTCGTTTTGCGTTTGTACGGCAAAAACAGTTTTGCTTTGGTTTTCAAAGAAATGGATCATTGTGATGTGTAGTTTGTTGTATTGAAGGTGCAAATTTAGTGTAAATAAATAGCAAGCGCAAATTTGAAAACAAACTCTTTTGAACTTTTTGCCACAAAGGCGAGAAGGCGGAAAGTTTTTTTGTTTCTCGCAGATTTGGCAGATCAAGCAGATTTATTTTAGATTATTAAATCGGCGTAAATCTATAGTTAGTTTTGTATCTGCCTTATCTGTAAAATCTGCGAGAAAAATTAAATTCTTAAACTAAATAAAACAAAAAAAGCGACAAATTTTGTCGCTTTTAAATAAAGTAAGATGTAATTTAATTGATAATTATCTTTTTAGCTACTGTTTTTGAATCGGTCGAAATTATAACCACATAAATTCCTTTTGCAAGATAACTTACCGATACTGTTGTATCTGTAGTATTTTGTTTTTTGAAAACAGTTTGACCTGCAAAAGAAAGAATTTCGATTGAATATGGAGAAGCCGAATTACCTAAGCCGACATTAAAATTTCCGTCAGAAGGATTTGGATAAAGTACAATTTCATCTGAAAGTTCTACCACCTCTTCTTCAATAGGCTGCGCCATTTTGCTTGCCAGATTATTACAAGTATCTGTGGTATACGAATCCCATTGTGAGCTCAAATTGAAAGTTGTTGTTGGAGAGGTTACAGTTGATTTTCTTCTTAAAGTGACATCAGCAGCAAAATTTGCTGTTCCGCCACTAAAAGTTCCGATGATGTCAATTAGAACTCCATTTTTAAATAAACCTACAGCGTCATTTCCATTAAAAGTCAATTCGGTTGCCGTTGTTGAGATGTTGGCAGCACTTGTAGAAAAACAGGTTGATGAAATAGAACTGTTTACAATTACAAACTTACTTCCTGTTGTTAATGTTCCTGTTAAAGCCAAACCTGTGCTCCAAGAACCTGCACCATTAGTTTGTTTTTTGATCATATAAGCAGCTAAACTAACTGAACTTCCGGTATTGTTGGCGATTTCCAATGCTTTGTTGTTTCCAGAACCTTCAATATATTCAGAGAAAAGCAAATCGGTTGCTGTCCCGGTGCCACTGCTGTTGGTTGTAACGGCAATGATATTGCTTGATGCAGAAGTATTTCCGGCAGCGTCTTTTGCTTTTACATAAATAGAATAACTTGTTGAGGCGGTTAAACCTGTAATTGTTGCTGTTAAACCAGAAACGGTTGTTTTTAATACACTGTTAGCGTACACATCATAACCTGTAACGGCAACGTTATCTGTAGAGGCACTCCACGAAAGTGTAATAGAAGTTGCTGTTTTTGTTGTTGAAGCCAAACTCGCAGGAGCACTCGGCGCTTGAGTATCTCCAGAAGATGTTCCGCCCCAAATTTGAGTTACATATTCTGGATGGTCTATGTATGGATTTCTATTTCCTTGACGTGCATAAATAGCATTATTTCTAGCAATTTCTCTAGCGCTAACAGGATCTTGTGCGTTCCATGCTAACAGAACATTTAAGAAAGCAGTTGTAAAAACTTTATTGCTTGAACCATCAAACATAGCGTATGAATAGCCGGAAACGGTATTTTCGTAGCGGGTTGCAAAATAGAAATACATTCTCGCAATGTCGCCTTTAAAAGCATTTACCGGTTCAAAAACAGTTCCTGAATATCCGGATACTGAACTTGATCCCAATTTGCTTCCGTTTTGAGAAGTATACGTTGCAGCACTCACGGTTCCATGTGGGTAATTAGAACGCATTCCGTTTACTTTTCCGTCTGTTGGTGTTATAAAATGTGCATCGGCAACCATTGGTGACTGCTCATTAAAAACCGATTGCGGAATAATGTGTTCTCTGTTGTAGCAATCGCCTTCTACAGAATAATTTCCGCATCGCTGTGTAGTTCCTGTACTGTAATTGTAAGGATCTGTTCCTGATGGATTTTCAGAATAAATATCTAAAACTGTTCCGTCATTTTCATAGAAATTATCAACATCAGACGTTTGGTAGGTTGTATACAAGCCGGCATAACCATTATCAGTATGCCCTTTTATAATGTTGTACAATTGCGTTTTTAAAGTGTAACCCGTTCCGGTTGCAGTGGTGTAATAACCAGAAGGAATTTGAGCAAAACCAGCTGTAACAAATACCAATAAAAATAAAAAGTAGTTTTTTTTCATAGTCAATAGTTTAAGATTTGGTTAGAAATATAATTTTAAGAATCTGATTTTTAGAAGTTTAAAATTAGTATTGTAACAAATCTACTACTTTTATGAATACGATACGTTAAGTGATGTTTAATTTTAGATATATTTTCTTACGGATGTTTTTTGTTGCCACAAAGGCGCTAAGACGCAAAGATTTATTTTAACAATAATTACGGGCTATTTGTCATTTCGAGGAACGAGAAATCACACTCGAAACTCTACAAAGATTGGCGATTCTAGGAATGGAATCACTAGTGTGATTTCTCGTTCCTCGAAATGACAAGATTGTGAGTAAGAAACTTTGCGTTTTAGCGCCTTCGCGGCAAAATACTACTTCGGAAAATCTTGACTCTGATAAGCGCCCAAATCCGGAGGAGAAGTTCTCGTAATGCCTAAAATATCCAGCGGCATTATATAGGCCTGATTCCCTTTCGCGAAAGCGGCAGAAGTTTTATCAATATTGAATTGATTTTTAGCAACATTATAAAACTTCGGATTTTCGTTTAGAATAATCTGATTGTAATGTTGTGTATCTGTCTTAAATTGATAATCAGCATTTGTTGTTGAACCGCTAAATTTCAGCAAACAATTGTTTAATTGATATACAAATGCGGTATTTGCATTTTTGCTTAAATTGAATTCGTTGGTATTCGAACCGTAAATAATACAATTATTAAAAGTGGCTTGAGTAAGCGGATTTGTTTCTGGTGCTGCGCCGGCCAAACTATTGCTTAAATTGACTGCAAAATGTGAACTGTTTTGCCAATTGTTGTTGAAAGTACAATGCGTAAAACTATAATTGCCTCCATAAACACAGGACAAACTTGCCAAGCCAGAATAATTGATAACTATATTTTCACCAGAAATACGGGCATTTTGAGCTAAGATTCCATATTCTGCACAATTGTAAATCTGCGTATTTTTGATTGTCAAAGTCGTTGCATCCTGATTTTTTATATTTAATCCATTTACAGCATTTTTGAGCGTTAAATGATTGATTGTGTTATTTGTACTTCCGTCAGCTAAAATAACCGAATTCCACTGCCCAGGAATAGCATCATAAAGAGATTCTAATCTGTCACCTTCAAAAATTACTTCATTTTCTAATTCTTTAGTAGTAGAAACTGTTCCATTAATTTGAAGTGAGGCCTTATTATCTACAAAAAGTCCTGAATTGGCATGAAAAAATACTCGTGATCCTGCTTCAAAAGAGACTGTTTTATTTTGAGGAACTCCTGCATATCCGTAAATTACATAAGGTTTTTGTTTGGTAAAAAATAATTCGTTTCCGTTTACGGCGTCATTTTCATCCAAATAAAATCCGTCAACATCTTTGCCGTCAATTTTGATTTTTTCTTTAGTTCCGTCAGCATTTTGCTTTGGATATAAAAAAACCGCATCCTGAATTAAAGTTACTAAAGCGACTTGCTGTAAATTAGCTCCGCTGTCAAACTGAATTTCGTCTGTGTATAAAAAATCTGCAGGATTGGCGTCTGTAATATCGGCGGTCGTTTCTATAAAAATATACAAACTGTCTTTTGCCAAAAGCGTAACATCTTTAAAGATTTTTCCATTGTTGCCGCTCATTCCGTCTACCGTCATTCGGTATTTAGAATTCAGTCCTTTTTTTAATTGTACAATCGGAATCGAAATGTCATTTTTGCTTTTGTTGTACACTTTAAGCTGATAAGTACTTGAACCGATGTTTTTAAAAACAGTATCCAAATAAACGGTATCTTTTGAAAACTTTAAATCTCCAGAACTGGCGACAGTATCAAAATCAGTTCGGCAAGAACTGAAAGCTAAAAGTAAACCGAGAATGAAGAGTACAAAATAATGACGCATTTGAATAAGTTTTTTTGCCACAGATTAAAGAATTAAAAAAAATTCTCGTGCCGGAATAATCTTAAATCTGTAAAAATCTGTGAAATCTCTGGCTAGAAAAAATTAGTTTCACCAAAGATAGAGATTGATTGTTTTTGTAAAAATAACAAAAAACTTACATGTTTTTAAGTTGATTTTTAATTTAGAATTCGATTTTCCAATTTGTATCTCATCTTTTCTTTAATTTTACGATTTTAAAGCTTAATTTAATGAATTATACAAAAGAGCAAATCTTAGCGCGTTGCAATGAGTTTTCTAAAAACACGTTGATGGAAACGCTTAAAATTGAATATATAGATGCAGGTGAAGATTTTTTAACAGCTAAAATGCCTGTAAATCCAAGCGTTCACCAGCCAATGGGATTACTGCATGGCGGTGCTTCGGTTGCTTTGGCAGAAAGCGTAGGCAGTGCAGCATCATTCTTTTTTATCAATACAAAAGAACAAGAAGTTCGAGGTATTGAAATCGCTGCAAATCATTTAAAAAGTATTCGCGAAGGCTGGGTTTTTGGCACAGCGCGCATTATTCATAAAGGAAGAAGTATTCATTTATGGGAAATAAAAATTACCGATGAAGAAGGAAATTTAATCTCGCTTTGCAAATTGACAAATATGGTTTTAGATAAAAAGAAAACCGAATAGAACCTATGAATGACTTTTTTTCTACTATAAGAAAACACCAAGCACAAAATTTACCTTTTGTAATTTATTCTAAACCAAATTCGTCGAGCATTTTTGCGCTTTTACAGCAAGATGACACGTTGTATAAAGTGTCAGATTACAGTGAAAAAGGGTTTGTTTTTGCATCTTTTGATGAAAAACAATTGATTTTAATTCCAGAAAAAGAATCTAAAATCATAAGCGCAGAACAAACTCATGTTGATTTTAATCCGATTGAAATTGAGGATTTGCCATTTGATTCTGATGCGAAAACGCAATATGAAAATTTGGTTGAAAAAGGAATCGAAGCGATTAAAAACGACGAATTTAAAAAAGTAGTTTTGTCCAGAAGCGAGAAAGCAGATTTAATCGATTTTGATTTTATTGTTACTTTTCAGCGTTTGATTCATTTATATCCTACCACTTTTTCATATTGTTTTTTTCATCCTGAAATTGGGCTTTGGATGGGTGCAACACCAGAACAATTACTAAAAGCTAATGGAAGCGTTTTTGAAACTACAGCGTTGGCAGGAACGCAGAAAGCCAATTTAGAAACTGAAATTTCTTGGCAGCAAAAAGAAAAAGACGAACAGCAGTATGTAACTGATTTTATTGTAAAGCGATTACGCGAAGTTGCTTCTTCTGTAGTTATAACAAAGCCTTACAGCATAAAAGCGGGATCAATCTGGCATATTAAAACAGATATTTCTGGAATTTTGAATGAGAATTCAACTTTGCAGGAAGTTATTGATACACTTCATCCGACGCCGGCCGTCTGCGGTTTGCCAAAGAAAAAAGCAAAAGCATTTATTATAGAAAACGAAAATTACGACAGAACTTTTTATACAGGTTTTCTGGGCGAATTAAACAGCAGTTTTGCGCATAGCGCCAACAGTTCTGATTTATTCGTAAATTTACGAAGCATGCAGATTAAAGATAAAACTGCCATCTTATACATGGGATGCGGTATTACCAAAGAAAGTGTTCCTGAAAAAGAGTGGGAGGAAAGCGTCAATAAATCGATGACGATGAAAAGAGTTTTAAAAAAATAGTTTCACGTTTCAGGTTTCAGGTTTCAAGTTTCAAGTCGCGCAAAGAACGTGAAACCTGAAACGTGAAACGTGAAACCTGAAACTTGAAACCTGAAACGTGAAACCTGAAACGTGAAACCTGAAACTTGAAACAAAAGATATAAATAGTATACAGTTTGCAGTCTCAGTGCACAACTTGAAACCTGAAACTTGAAACAAAAAACAAAAGAACAAAATGAAATTAGACATACTAGCCTTTGGCGCACATCCTGACGATGTAGAATTAGGTTGTGCAGGAACCATTTTAAAAGAAGTATCTCTTGGTAAAAAAGTAGGTATTGTAGATTTAACCCGTGGCGAATTAGGAACGCGCGGTACTGCTGAAACAAGAGATCAAGAAGCAAAAGATGCCGCAGAAATATTAGGTGTTTTGGTACGTGAAAATTTAGGTTTGCGCGATGGTTTTTTTGTAAATGACGAAAAGCATCAGTTAGAAGTTATTAAGATGATTCGCAAATACAAACCTGAAATTGTATTATGCAATGCAATTGATGACCGTCATATCGATCACGGAAAAGGAAGCAAACTGGTTTCTGATGCCTGTTTTTTATCTGGATTGATGAAAATTGAAACTTCTATTGACGGAGAAAATCAAGAAGCGTGGAGACCAAAAGTAGTGTATCATTATATTCAATGGAAAAATATTACGCCAGATTTTGTAGTTGACATTACAGGTTTTGAAAAGAAAAAAGTAGAAGCAATTTCAGCTTATAAAACACAGTTCTATGATCCGAATTCAAAAGAACCTGCAACACCAATAACAAGCAAAAATTTCTTTGAAAGCTTAAATTATCGAGCACAGGACTTAGGAAGACTAGTTGGTAAAGATTTTGCGGAAGGTTTTACTGTCGAAAGATGTTTGGCAGTCAATAGCTTAGAAAATTTGATGTAATTTTTTCATTTTTTTCTTTGTAGAAGTAAACCTTTGTTATATATTTGCAACCGCTAAGCAAAATGGTGGTTGTAGCTCAGCTGGTTAGAGTAGCGGTTTGTGGTGCCGCGGGTCGCCGGTTCGAACCCGGTCAGCCACCCAGAAATTTAAAGCCTTGAAGAAATTCAAGGCTTTTTTTGTTTCTTAGCAGAAACAAAATCTAAAAATTAAAAAAATTCCAAATTCCAAGACTTACTGAATTGGAATTTGGAATTTTTTTTAGAATTTTTCAAAAAAAAAGCATGACGTTTAGATCATGCTTTAGCGGTTATTATATTTGGTTTAATGTATTTTATTGAATTTCCTCAAACGTAGTTCCCTGTTTGATGTCGCCGGTTTTAAAACCTTTTTTAAACCAGTACATTCTTTGTTCTGATGTACCGTGAGTAAAAGAATCAGGCACAACTTGACCGCTCATTTTACTCTGAATGGCATCGTCTCCAACTGCATTTGCTGCACTTAAAGCTTCATCAATATCTCCTGCATCTAAATTTTCTTGATTATAATGTGCCCATACTCCTGCATAAAAATCAGCTTGAAGTTCAAGCGCTACCGAAAGTTTATTGGCTTCGGCTTCGCTTTTGCCTTCTTGTTCCTGACGCATTTTTGCTGACGTTCCCAGTAAGGTTTGTACATGATGGCCAATTTCATGTGATATAACGTATGCAATGGCAAAGTCACCACCTTTGGCGCCAAATTTAGTTTTTAGTTCTTCAAAGAAGCCTAAATCCATATATACTTTTTGATCGCCTGGACAATAAAAAGGACCAGATGCTGAAGATGCGCCGCCACAGGCTGTATTTACAGCACCTCTAAAAAGTACTAATGTTGGTTTTTTATAAGTCTGGCCGTGCTCTTCAAAAATTTTAGTCCAGATGTCTTCATTATCTGCTAGAATAACTCTAACAAAATTCCCCATTTCTTCATCTTCTTTACTTAATGGAGCTGCAGCCTCGGTTTGTGTTTGTCCTCCCTGCATTTGTTCTAAAATATTCCCTACAGTTTGTCCGTTTTCACCGCCAAAAACATTTAGCAACAAAATGATTATACCTATAACACCTCCGCCAACGGCAACTTTTCCGCCAGAAATCGATCTACGGTCTTCTACGTTATCACTTTGTCTTCTGCCAATCCATTTCATAGTATATTGTATTTAAACTTATTGTATTTTATTTAATACGAATTTATATATTTTTTAGGAATATATATTAATGAAAGCGATAACTTTTTTACATTATTTCAACCATTTTCGCAATGCCTCTTCTACTGTGCCGCGAATAATTGGTTTTGAAATATAGTCGTTCATTCCAGCAGATAAACATTTGTTTCTTTCTTCCTTTTCTGCCCCTGCGGTCACGGCAATTATCGGAATGATTTTTCCAATTTTAGTAACCCTTATGGCTTTTGTAGCTTCATAACCGTTCATAATTGGCATTTGTATGTCCATAAAGACAAGATCTGGATTTATATTTTCTATTTGCTTAACCGCTTCATATCCGTTTTCGCATTCAAAAATAATAGAGTTTATATTTAAGTTTTTTACAATAGTTTTTAAGAGAAGCATATTTACTTTATTGTCTTCAACAATTAAAATAATTACTTTTTTCTGGTTAGAATTATAACTTAAAGCATATTCTGGATTGTGCCTATTTGAGATTTCTTTAAATTTCTCATTTATAGATTCGTGACTGATTTTAAGATTTAAATCAAAATAAAAAGTGCTTCCTTGATCAATTTTGCTCTTAAGCTGTAAACGGCTTTCCATCAAGGCCAGCAATTGATTCGAAATAGTTAGGCCTAATCCTGTTCCGCCAAATTTTCGAGTTGTTGAACTGTCTTCTTGCGAAAATGCCTTGAATATTTTGTTTTGATTTTTCTCTAAAATTCCAATTCCAGTATCGGTAACTGAAAAACGGATGATATAATTATCATCAAATTTTTTGTCCAAAACGGTAACATTTAATTTTATCGAACCTTCATTGGTAAATTTAATAGCATTTGAGAGAAGATTAATCAAGATTTGTTTTAAACGTACAATATCTGTCCATATGTATTTTGGGACATTAGGATCTACGTTGAGCTCCAACTGAAGGTTTTTTTGATTGGATTCATAAACAATCAAATCAAATATTTGTCCGAGTATTTTTTGAAGATCGTATAAATCTATAAAAAGTTCCAGTTTTCCAGCTTCAATTTTAGAAAAATCAAGTATATCATTTATGATTTCAAGCAATGAATGTGCAGATTGATTAATTGTTGTCATGTACTTTTCCTGAATTTCTTCAAGATTTGTTTTCATCAGTAAATGTGTAAATCCGATAATACCGTTTAATGGAGTTCGGATTTCGTGCGACATATTGGCCAAGAAATCAGACTTCGATTTATTTGCAGCCTCTGCCAGTTCTTTGGCTTTAATAGCATCTTCACTTTCTTTGATTTTTGCCTGATTTCGATTTCGGTCTAAAGCCGATGAAATATTATTGGCTAAAGTTTGAAAAATATAAATCTCATCATCGCTCCATTTTCTTTCTTTGGTACAATCATCAAATCCAATAAAACCAGAGAATATATTATTCGAAAACAAAGGAAGTATCAATATCGATTTAATTTCATTGGCAATTAATAATCTTTTAAAAAAAGTGTCTTCAAGATTTTGAGTCAGTGTACTCAAAACTTTTTTTGTTTCAGAATGGTAGATTATTTCTTTTAAATTTTCTTCTGTAAAATCTTGTAATTCTGTTATTTGATGAGGTATTCCTTCTCTTGACCATTTATATTGCTGGCTTATGGTATTGGTTTCAAAATCCTTTTCATAATAAAATATATGATCCACTTTTGAAGCTTTTCCAATAATAGCATAAGTTTCTTCAAACATCTTTTGCGGACTTTTACTAAGCAAAAACTTCTCAGTACAAAGTGCCAATGCCGAAAGCAATTCACTTTTCAGTTCTAGTTTTTTCTCTGCTTTTAATCGCATTTGAGAAGAAATAGCCAACGAAATTACATCCGAAATCGTTTTGGCATAGTTGATGTCTTCATTGTCCCATTCCCGTTTTTCACCTGTACTTTCAAAACAGGCAACTCCTGCTAACTGTCCGTTTAAAAAAATAGGAACATCCAGCATCGATTTTATTTTATTTGTAGTAAAATAAATTTCTTGAAATTCAGAAGTTTCTAATTTGTCAAAAACATCTGGAGCATTAATAATGGCTTTGCTTTTTAAAGTTTCAAAATAAATAGGATAGGATTCTTTGTCCAGAATATTTTTATCGCTCAACGTTTGATTGTCTCGGCTAAATAAATTTTTGCAGGCAATAACATCATTTGAAAATTTCCAGAAACTGACTCTGTTTGCTTGTGAAACTGTAGCTGCTTCTCTGATAATGTAATCAATTACAGTCTGAAGATTATCATAATCACGGAAATCAGTAGTCGATAGTTTTTTAGTTGAATTGTTGTACGCTTCAATTTTTTCTAAACGTCTTTTTTTCTCGTTTTCTATATTTTTAATTTCTGTTATATCTCTTGCAATTCCAGCAAAACCAATGGTTTGGCCCGAATCATTTTTACGGATGATCACTTTTTGGGAAATCCATATTTCTTCTCCATTTTTCTTTAAAATCGGAATTTCAATTGTTGGGTAATTAATTTCATTTTGCTCCAGATTCTCATAAAAATCTACTGCATTCCGAATATAGTCGTCGTGAATGAAATTAGAATAATGCTGCCAAAGAACCTCATTTTCAGTATAACCTAAAATCGAGTAGCCAAATTCATTTATAAAAGTAAAATACCCGTCAACATTGATTTCAAAAATAATATCAGTTGCAGTCTGAATCAGATTTTTATACTGATCCTGAACAATAATCTGCTCCGTAACATCCTGACCAATGCTGATAATTAAATGCTCTGAGAATTTTTTATCTTTCCATTGAATGTATTTATATTCGCCGCTTTTATTTTTTAGTTTCCGGATATATAATTTGTTGTCGATATAGTTTTTAAAGTAATTATCCTGGTTGAATTCAGAATCTTCGGTAAGACGCCAAAATTCCATATCGAGAACTTCTTCTGGCTGATATCCTAAAATTGAAGTTATAGTCTCGCTGCAAAACAAAATTTTTCCGTTTTCATTTGTAGCAATCGTAAGCGAATTTCCTTTATGAACAATCTCATTTGTAAACCTGAAATTGTCGCGGTTATTCAGCAAAACAGCATATTTTACCTGATTAATGATAAAAATCAGAATACTGAAATTGATTAAGAGAACAGATGTTTTTAAGGGAATTAATTTGAAAACAACTGTTGCAGTCAAGTAGATGAAAGTAACTGCAACAAATGTCCAATATATTTTTATAGGCTTAATAACATTGTACGAGAAGAAAAATGCAATTAAAAAAGTGATAATTGGGACAACATCATTTGGAAGAAAAATAATATTACGGCCAATATAGACCATATAGACAAAGAAGGCAATGATGAAATTTTCCTGAATTCTATCTCGTAAAAATTTGACCTTATCTGTAATGAGGTAAATAAATAAAACTGAAAAACCAATAGAAACATTTAGAATTAAAAGACTTGTTGGTCTAATTTTGAAAATTTCATTGATGATTTCGATTAAAATAATCGCAATACCAAAAAATAAAACGTAAAGAAGATACTCTTTATTTGCGGTTTCAGTATCTCTTTTTTTTTCGATGAAATTGCCAATCTTAGCTTTGATTCTAAAGAATTGATAAATCAATATGCTAAGAAATCCGCAGAGAGATAATCCTAAGACAATAAGTTTTGGATTGTTATAGAAAATGATATCAGAATTGAAAACGTACCAGTTTGTTATAATTGATTTCACGGTATTGCCGATAGCAGCAATACCTGAAATCAATAAATCATACAAACTATAGTTTTCTACCATAGAGTTTGGGTGTTTGGTTTAATAAGTAGCATTTTTTGAATTTCTAAACAGAGTAGGTTAGGCTCTTTTTTACTTTAGAAATTTTTATTTTATTCAAAATCCGATTGCCCAATTGAGTCAATTGAATCTTCTTGTTCTTCTTCATTAAAAATAGCATAGTAAGTAGCATATGTCATTGACGTATTAAAAACAAGTGTAAACACAACTCCCACACAACATGCAACAAAACCTACCATCGATCCTAAAAAACCAATAATAAATAAGGCAAACATTAATAATGGATTTTTGCTCACAACAATAATACTTGATTTAATAGCTTCTAAAGCTTTTAATTTTCCAAAAATGATTAATGGGATAGTCAGGAACGTAAAGAAAGATATGATTCCAGAAAGCATACCGCCTACAAATCTTAGTCCCGCACTCTCAATAACATTTGAAATTGCTGTACCAATAAGAGCGATAACTAAAGTTGCTAAAAATAGCTGACCAAAATAAGGTGCTTTGTAATAAGTAAAAATAGTTGAAACATTAAATTCTTCATCTTTATCTGCAGAATCTGCCATTTTAAGAAATCCGGCACTAAAAGGTGCCAGCAAAGCAGTTATAAAAGAAACACCAATTGTTGATATTAATATTTCTGAATAAGATAATTTTTGAGTTTCAAGATTTTCAAAAAACTCTCGGGTAAGGCTTTCCGCGCCATAAACACCAGCGATAATACCCAAAATAGCTAATCCAAATACAAATGAAAAAACTACAATTATTAATGCTGAATACAGCGATATTTTTTTAAAATTTTCGATAGCGTGATTAAAGACTGCTGAAAAATCAATTGTATATCCGTGATTTTTAATGTCTTCGATTTGGTCAAGAGTAGATTTCATTTTTTTGTAGAATTGTTTATACTTTTAGCGTTTAAGTTAAATATTGAAACGTAAATATAGTATTTTTAATCAATTATGTATGAAAATCTACAAAATATACGAGAGTTCGTTTTTATTTTCTTACAACCAGTCTAGCAGGCGTTTAAGGGATGTTAATTTATCTTTGTAAGGAGCATATCGCATTGGAAGGTCAAGCCAGTTTCCTTTTTTGACTACAGCTTTATGATGAGAAAAAATATCGAAGCTTAATTGACCATGATAAGCACCAATTCCGCTATGGCCAACGCCTCCAAAAGGCAGTTTTTTATTGGAGAAATGAACTACAGTATCGTTGATGCATCCGCCACCAAAAGAATAGGCAGTAATTAATTTTTTCGCAAATGATTTATTTTCGCTAAAAACATAAAAAGACAAAGGTTTTTCATAACGGCTTACAACGTTCTGAATATCGGCTTCGGTTTCGTAAATCAGAATAGGCAATAGTGGACCAAAAATTTCTTCTTTCATAACCGGACTGTCAAGTGCTGGTTCTTCGATTAAGGTGGGCGAAATGTATAATTTGCTAGAGTCGGTTTCGCCTCCAAAAATTACTTTTTCGCGGTCTATCATACTGTCTAATCGTACCCAGTTTTTGGTATTGATGATTCTGGCGAAATCAGGAGATTTTTCCATTTTTTTACCATAGGCTTTTATAATTTCTTCCATTAAAAAAGAAACAAAATTTACCTTCATATTTTTTTGCACAAGAATATAATCTGGCGCAATACAAGTTTGGCCTGCATTGATGAATTTTCCCCACACAATTCGTTTGGCGGCTAATTTTAAATTGGCAGTTTCATCAATAATGCAAGGGTTTTTTCCGCCTAGTTCTAATGTAACTGGTGTTAAATTTTCTGCTGCAGCTTTAGCAACAATCTTACCGACAGAAACACTTCCGGTAAAGAAAATATAATCCCAGCGCTGTGCCAATAATTTATCTGAAACTTCGACTCCGCCTTCAAAAACTTCAACATGATTGACGTGAAATGATTTTGAAATGATTTTGGCAATAATGGCAGAAGTATGAGGTGTGAGTTCTGACGGTTTTACAACAACTCTATTACCTGCAGCGACCGCGGCAA
Organism: Flavobacterium sp. MR2016-29; assembly: GCF_015350695.1. Lineage (NCBI taxonomy): Bacteria > Pseudomonadati > Bacteroidota > Flavobacteriia > Flavobacteriales > Flavobacteriaceae > Flavobacterium > Flavobacterium sp. MR2016-29. The sequence continues at coordinate 313,300 of NZ_JADKPU010000004.1, read as the reverse complement.
TTAACGGACATAAAGCCAGCTGAAAAGGGTAATTCCATGGAGCGATTACCAAAACATTTCCGTATGGTTCTTTGTAAATAAAATCAGTAGAAGGAAAATTAAGCAACGACGGAAAAACGCGTTTTCTTTTCGCCCATTTATGAATGTTTTTAATTGTGTCTTTCAGGTCTGAAATGACATAATTAGTTTCTGTTAAAACAGCTTCAAATTCGGGTTTTTTAAAATCATCATACAACGCTTTTACAATTAAATCTTCGCTTTGCTGAATAGTATGCAATAATTTCTTTAGCGTTTCTCTTCTGTATCCGATGTCGTTTTTGTAGTCCATTTTATGATCAGCTTGTTTTTTTCTCTATGCAAGTTAATCGATAAAATTTAAAAAATTAACAATTATATCATAAAATCACAAAGCATTCCAGATGGTTTCGTCTGGTGTTGGTGCTGTAATTGTAATGTTTTCTTTAGAAACCGGATGAACAAAAACTAATTTTCTGGCATGAAGATGAATTCCACCGTCTGGATTACTTCGGTCAAAACCGTATTTTAAATCGCCTTTTATCGGAGATCCAATTGCAGACAGTTGTGCTCGAATCTGATGGTGACGGCCTGTATGAAGATTAATTTCTAATGCCACATAATTCTGAAGTTCTTTAAACACAGTATAATCTAAACTGGCAATTTTACTGTCTGGAACTTCTTTTAAATGTGCTTTTGAAGTATTATTTTTTTCGTTTCTTTTTAAAAAATGAACCAATTTGGCTTTTGTTTCCAGAGGTTTGTTCTTAACAACTGCCCAATACGTTTTTTGCGTTTCACGATTGCTGAACATTTCGTTCATTCGTGTTAATGCTTTACTTGTTCTGGCAAAAACAACAATTCCGGTTGTAGGTCGATCTAAACGATGAATCACACCAAGAAAAACATCACCAGGTTTATTGTATTTATCTTTTATATATTCTTTTACAACATCAGATAATGGTTTATCGCCCGTTTTATCGCCTTGTACAATATCGCCTACACGCTTGTTTATCACAATAATGTGATTGTCTTCATGGAGAATTTGCAGGTTGTTTTTATTAGATATGATTTTCATTTTTCGACTTGCTTAGATTTTAGACTGACTTAGACTTCTTAGATTTAGACTTGTTTTTTGTTTACAATAAAGTTGCTCTAAATCTGGATGTCATTTTAGTAATTTCTTCTAACATATGAATTAATTCGCTTGTAATTTCGTCATTTATAAAACCTAAATCAGATGAAATTAAGAGTTGTGTTTCAACTTCGTATGCAGATCCAATAGCAATTTCTAAAAATCTTGCAAAGTCTCTATTTGAATTTCGTGAAGAACCTTCTGCAATATTTGAAGGAATAGAAACAGATGCTCTTCTTAATTGGTTTGTGATTCCAAATTTTTCTTCACTAGGAAATGTTGATGTTATCGAATAAATTTTAGAACAAAACATTCTGCTTTTTTTCCAAATTAAAAGCTCTTTAAACTGATGCATTTTTCTTAGATTTTTAAATTTTTTTAGCTCTTTAGAATGAATTAGACTCCTAAAATCATTTATAAAAATCTAGAAGTCTAAGTTAGTCTAAAAATCTAAGAAGTCTAATTTTAATACTGTTCTCCAGAATTAGGAAAATCACTCGACTTAACATCAGCGACATATTGACCAATTGCAGAAGTCATTTCCTGATAAAGATTCAAGTAGCGACGTAAAAAACGCGGACTAAATTCATTGTTCATTCCAAGCATATCATGAATAACTAAAACTTGACCGTCAACACCGCCACCGGCACCAATTCCGATAACTGGAATAGAAATGCTTTTAGCAACTTTTTCGGCTAACTCAGCTGGAATTTTTTCTAAAACAATACCAAAACAGCCAATTTTCTCTAGCAATTTTGCGTCTTCGATTAATTTTTCTGCTTCTTGATCTTCTTTAGCACGAACGCTGTAAGTTCCAAATTTATATATAGATTGTGGAGTTAAACCCAAGTGACCCATAACTGGAATTCCAGCGTTTAATATTTTTTTGATTGATTCTTTTATTTCTTTTCCACCTTCTAATTTCACGGCGTGACCGCCACTTTCTTTCATGATTCTGATAGCAGAACGCAATGCTTCTTTTGGATCAGATTGGTAACTTCCGAAAGGCAAATCAACTACAACCAAAGCTCTTTCGATAGCGCGAACTACAGATGAAGCATGGTAAATCATTTGATCTAAAGTGATCGGCAAAGTTGTTTCGTGACCCGCCATAACATTTGATGCCGAATCTCCTACTAAAATCACATCGATTCCTGCAGTGTCAACAATTTTTGCCATCGTATAATCATAAGCGGTAAGCATAGAGATTTTTTCTCCGTTGCTTTTCATTTCGATTAACGATTTTGTAGTTATTCTTTTATAATCTTTTTTAGCTACTGACATTTTGTTTTTTGTTTATTTTTTTTTGATAATGTAAAAGTATTGAATAATTGTAACTTGAGAATCAGCAATAGAAGAATATTTCGATGCTGAAAAGCTTTCCGTCTTTAAATTCAATCCTAAATTGACTCTCTTCCATAACAATAGAATAATTATGAGGAGACTTTATTGAAGCTTCAATATAAGTTCCGTATTTTTCAATGAAAGCTTTTTCGGACATTGAATTGTCTAAAGTAGAATTTGCGTTTATGGCAAATTTGTTGTTTTCATTGATAAAAACCTTAACGATTTCTGCTTGATTTTTCTTTTCATCGACAGAAGCTTCTAGATCAGGAAAATAATAAAACAGCTCGCTTAAATATAGGCCGCATTCATCAGGAACACTAGCTTTTTTATCAGGCTGTCCCAATGTTTTTACTAAATCTTTCTGAGATAAAAAAAGCGATTTTGTTTTAGTGGTTTTTAAAATAAATTCTGCTTTTTGAAAGAATGCTGCAATTTCTTCAGGAAGTTTATGTTTTGCTAATCCTTTGGCTATAGCTGTATTTAAGTCTGTTTCAGCAATAAGTTTTGGATCATTTAATTGCTTGACAACTTCAGAATATCTTTGATAGGCAGGTGCCAGTTTTGAATAATCACTATTCCATGCTAATTCAACAAGTCTTTCGCTGACTGTTTTTCTTTCTGAAACAGCATTGCCATCAAGTTTATCGAAATCTTTTATCAAGGTGTCAAAATTTGGTCTCTGCCCTATAAATTTTCGCAAAGTATATTTTGCGTATTCTTGATCAAAATTTCCATTTATGTTTACCCAGTCATCTTGATTTAAAGGTAGATAGCTAACTGCAACCGGATCTCCAGTAAATAGAACTTCTTTTATTTTTGAGTTTTTATCCGGCAAAGCTCTTGCTTTTAAACCTGCAGCCAAAACAAAAAGATGATTTCCGCCATAATATGCATCTCCGCCTTCTAAAATAGGATTTTCAGGATCTTTGATTTTAATGTCTTTAGCATTTAATCTTGTGGAGACAAATTTCTCCTGAACATATCCTTCGTTAAAATTATCGGCTTGAATTTTATACCAGCCATTCTTATTTTCTGATAACAAACGAATTTCGGCACCATATTTAAAATAACCTAAAAATTCAGCTGAGGAGCTAGCAGAGGTATAAAGTCGGGTATCTGAATTAAGGAAATAACGTTCTTGTGAATGCAGTAAAACTGAGCCAAATAAGGCAATTACAAAGTAGAATTTTTTCATGAAGTATGTTTGAGACGTTTTTTGCTGCAGATTAAAGGATTTTAAAGTTTTTTTCATCTGTGCTAATCCTTTAATCTGTGGCTAACTTTATAAATCTTAGCAATCGGCCATGTTTACGGCAATTGCCAAACCGCCTTCTGAAGTTTCTTTGTATTTAGAGTTCATATCTTTTGCCGTTTCCCACATCGTATTGATTACTTTATCTAAAGGTACTTTTGCATTTTTTGAGTCGGTTTCCAGTGCTAATTCGGCAGCATTTATCGCTTTAATCGCACCCATTGTATTTCTTTCGATACACGGAATCTGAACTAAACCGCCAATTGGGTCGCAGGTTAAACCAAGATGATGTTCCATTGCAATTTCAGCAGCCATTAAAACCTGAGCAGGAGAACCGCCCATTAGTTCGCAAAGTGCAGCAGCTGCCATTGATGACGAGACGCCAATTTCGGCCTGACAACCGCCCATCGCAGCAGAAATAGTAGATCCTTTTTTAAAGATACTTCCAATTTCTCCAGCCACCATCAAAAATTGTTTAATTTCTTTTTCGCCTGCGTTGTGGTTTTCAATCACTAAATAATACATTAAAACGGCAGGAATAACGCCCGCACTTCCGTTTGTTGGTGCAGTAACAACGCGTCCTAAAGAGGCATTTACTTCATTCACGGCAAGTGCAAAACAGCTTACCCACTTTAAAATCTGGCGAAATTTTACTTCTGTTTTTCTAATTTCTTCGAGCCAAGACTGCGGATCATGATAATTAGATAATCCAATTAAACCTTGATGCATATCAAAAGCCCTTCTGCGAACGTGTAAACCGCCAGGAAGAATGCCTCCGGTATGACATCCAATGTACATACATTCTAACATCGTATTCCAGATGCGCATTAATTCCGTATGAATTTCTTCTTCCGTGCGCATCGATTTTTCATTTTCATAAACAATTTCTGAAACAGATTTGTTCTCAGAAACAGTATAATTTAAAAGCTCAACAGCATTTTGAATCGGGAAGGGGAAGGCACATTTAATGACTTCTTTTATTCTAGCATTTGTACGCTCTTCTTTTACAACAAAACCGCCTCCAATAGAATAAAAAGTAGATTCATATTCAGAATCATCTGCCTTATAAGCAGTGAATTTTAATCCGTTGGCATGAAAGGGAAGAAATTCTTTGTTGAAAACAATATCTTGAAGAAAATAAAACGGAATAGTATATTGATTTGCCAATACAATTTCATTTTTATCTTCGATGGTTTTAATGATTCCGGCAATATTTTCGACAGGAATATATTCTGGATCTTGACCGCTTAAGCCGAGCATAACCGATAAATCTGTTGCATGACCTTTTCCTGTCAAGGAAAGCGATCCGTACAAATCGACTTTTACACGCTTAATTTGATTTAAAATAGATTCGCTTTTTAACTCTTCTAAAAAACGTTCTGCGGCTCTCCAAGGTCCTAAAGTGTGCGAACTAGAGGGACCAACGCCAATTTTAAGCATATCAAAAACAGAAATACATTCTTCCATTATATAATTTTTATTAAGACAAAGATAATTGAATAATGCAATGAAGTTTTATTTTGGATTGTTAATGTTGCGGTTTTGTTAAAAAAAATATTAAATTTTAATAATTCGATAACGAAATAAATTTAATTGCTTAATATAGGGCTTTCGTAAAGAGTTCGTGGTTTTTTTAGGTATTTTTGTATAGAAGCAATCACACAAAAAACACTCGGTTTTTTAATTCAAAAAAAATCGAAAAACGATAACTTCACGTCTTTATTTTAATTGTTTAAATGTCTTTACAATACAGTTAAAATACCACAATGAAGATTAAAATTACATTATGATAGAATTTTTCCAGCATTTAATTGACGAGTTAGAATTTCCACTTGTAAAACCAGTACCTATTTTTTCCCTGATACTTCTTATAATTTTATTATGCCCAATTTTACTTAAAAAAATTAATATTCCCGGAATTATCGGCCTTATTATTTCAGGTGTAGTCATTGGTCCTCACGGATTAAATATGTTGGCCAAAAGCTCTGCAGTAGATTTGTTTTCGACCATTGGATTACTTTATATCATGTTTATTGCAGGTCTTGAACTCGATATGAATGAGTTTAAGGCAAATCGAAATAAGAGTTTATTATTCGGATTTTTTACCTTTATCTTTCCGCTTTCGATTGGTTTTCCCGTTTGTTTTTATTTATTAAATTATGATTTTAATGCGAGTTTTTTAACCGCAAGCATGTTTGCTACGCACACTTTAGTAGCGTATCCGATAGTAAGCAAACTCGGAATTGCAAAAAATCAGGCAGTTGCCATTACCGTTGGCGGAACTATTTTAACTGATACCGCCGTTCTGATTATTTTAGCGGTGATTATGGGAAGCAGTCAAGGGAATCTAAATCAGGCTTTTTGGATCAAATTAGGTGTTTCATTGGCTATTTTTTCAGCCATCATGTTTTTGGTTATTCCGAGAATTGCCAAATGGTTTTTTAAGAAATTGGAAAGTGAAAAACATGCGCATTATATTTTTGTACTTTCAGTAGTTTTTTTCGCGGCATTTTTGGCCGAAGTGGCAGGAGTTGAACCTATTATTGGTGCGTTCGTTGCCGGTTTAGCGCTAAATCCTTTAATTCCGCAATCGTCTGCTTTGATGAACAGAATTGAGTTTATCGGGAATTCATTGTTTATTCCGTTTTTCTTGATTTCTGTTGGAATGCTCGTTGATATCAGCGTAATTTTAAGCGGACCAACAGCACTTATTGTGGCCGGAACATTGAGTGTTGTAGCTATTTTCGGAAAATGGATTGCGGCCTTTTTTACCCAAATTGTTTTTAAATATACAAAAACAGAGAGACAGCTTATTTTTGGATTGAGCAGTGCGCACGCCGCCGCAACTTTAGCCGTTATTTTAGTTGGATTTAAAGCGAAGATTTTAGACGAAAATATCTTAAACGGAACTATTATTCTAATTTTAATTACTTGTATTGTAGCCTCTTTTGCGACTGAAAAGGCGGCGAAAAAAATTGCAATCTGCGAGGAAGAAATTTTAAATGAAGATGCTCATAAAGACCAGATTTTAGACGAACATATTTTGATTCCGCTGGCAAAAACATCTGCAACGTCAAGTCTTTTAGATTTTGCACTTTTAATTAAAGACAAAAAATCATCGAATCCCGTAACACTTTTAACAATTGTTCCGAATAACGATCAGGCGGAGAAAAATATTTTGAAATACCGAAAAGCGGTTGACAAATTCGTAATTCAAGGTTCTGCTTCAGAAGTTAAGATTAATACAATCGCCAGAATTGACCATAATCCTGCGAGCGGAATTGCGCGAACTTCTAAAGAAATAATGTCGGATATTGTAATTGTAGGCTGGCCGAGAAAAACCGGTTTTTTAGATAAAATCTTTGGAGAAAATGTAGATTCAATAATTAATAATGTAGATAAAAGTTTATTTATCTGCCGTTTTCAAAAAACATTTATAGAAGAAAAAAGATTGGTTTTCATTTGTCCGCCTTTTTCTGAGAGAGGAAAAGGGTTTCAGCTTTTACTGCAAAAAATTTGTCGATTGTCTCAAGAATTAAGTGTTCCGATTGTCATTTATGCCGAGTATAAAACGCATCAAACGATTTTGCAAATTGCCAATAATTTGAAATTGAATGCTAAATTAGGTTTTAAAAGCATAATGGATTGGGATGATTTTGAATCTATTTCTGATGAAATAAAACCAACAGATTTAATTGTTTTTAACTTGTCTCGAAAAGGTTCTGTTTCGTATCAATCAATATTTGACAGATTGCCGTCAAAATTTGAAAAATCTTTCAATGACAATAATTTGATTTTAGTTTATCCGCAAGACGATAATAAAGTAACTTCAATGGATGCGTATGAAGATTTTACCGCAACGCCATTGAAAAAAGGTCTTGAAGCGATCGAGCAGCTTGGTAGAGGCTTGGGGAATATTTTTAATAAGGGATAGAGAAAATATTAATTATGAAGGAAAATCTACAAGAGATATTTAAAAAATATAGTTTTCCTAAAAGAGATATAAATGCTTTGGTTGAAGTTTCAGATGTTGAATATTATTCTAATTTAAAACTTCCCGAAGATTATGTATTTTATCTTGAAAATTATTTTGGCATTGACCAGTTTATTGGTGTTGAGTTTATAAAACTTTGGAGTTTAGAAGAAATTATTGAAGCTAATAAAAGTTATAAAATTGTTGAAGAATTAACTGCAACTATTGGAATTGGTACAAATGGAAGCGGTGAATTTATTGGAATTGAAATTGATTCAAATAAGAATAATGTAAAAATTATACTTTCACCTTTTATCGATTTAAATTCGAAATATCATGTTGAAATAGGAACTTCATTTACAGATTTCCTTATTAAGCTTGATAAAGGAATTGAATGGTTTTCGTAAATAAAATTAAATAACGATATTAATATGAGCAACAAGATAAAATCAATACGGCCATTTATAGGATCTAAAGATTTCGAAATCTCAAGAAATTTTTATAAAGATTTGGGGTTTGAAGAAATAATTTTAGGGCCTAATTTTTCGGTTTTTAAAACAGATGAAATTGCCTTTTATCTTCAAGATTATTATGCCAAAGAATGGATTGACAACACCATGGTTTTTTTGGAAGTTGAAGATGTAGAAAGTTATTATGCAAGACTTTTAGATTTGAATTTAACTGAAAAATATCCAACTGCAAAATTAGTTCCGATTCAATATTTAGATTGGGGAAGCGAATGTTTTCTGCATGATCCGTCGGGTATTTTGTGGCATTTCGGAAAGTTTAAATAATTTTATTTTAAATAAAAATCACATAAATTAACTGTGTTTTCTTTTCGCTGATACCAATCGTTATAAACTAATTCTAATTTCTCAACGGTAAATTCTCCGAAATCATAATCACGGAATTTTTCAACAACATCTAGTAATTTTTCAGGATTTTGAAGTTTTTCCTGAAAACGCATTATTGTAGAATGTGCTGTTGCAATTGCATATCGGCTGTCGATACTTTGTTCTAAATTCGATTTTTTGAAGTTCTCCCGAAGTGTGTTTCGCAAAATATTCAACGTTTCGTCAGCAGGAAAACCTTGAATCATTATGGCATCATTTGAAGCTGTTACGCCCCAAAATTTGATTTTGATTTCATCTACTTCAACCAAACTTTTTTGAATAATTTCGATATACTCTTCAATATTTATTTTATCTAAAGTAAAACCTGCATAACACGAAATAATAGACATTACTGTAATATGAAAATCAGCATCAGGATAATAATATTGTGTTGCATCAATTGCATTTAATTCGGCTAAAAAGGTTTGAATATTATCTTTTATTTCTTTCGAAGGCCGAATCAATAAAGTAAGTCCGAATCGCGAATCAGAAGTGTCGGTAATATGCGTGTCTAATTTGTAATCTCCCTCTAAAATAGCTTCGGAAGACTTTTTATAAAGTTGAGTATAATGGTCTTTTAAATTCATTTAGAGTTATTTCTTTTTTGCTTTTTCTAGATTTTCTTTTACTCTAAATTTTACAATTTTAGTAATCAAGTCAAAAGGCATTGGTTTATTTAAAGGAAATTGTACAGAACCTTTTCCGGATTTATATTGTGAAAGCTCCTCCTGAAAAGCTTCGTGACCACTCGGCAAAGCATACAAGCCAACATGATTTTTAAAAGCAGCAAAATAAACTACAATCCCATTCTGTTCAAAAGCCGGCATCGAATAACTGATTTTTTCTTTGGCTTCTGGCGCAGCTTTTTGAATCGTCATTCGAACTTTCTCCAAAATTTCCTGAACTTCATTGGGAAATCCGCCAATGTATTCGTCTATGTTTTCAGGTTTTTTTATTTCCATGAGGTTTGGTTTTTTTGTTTCAAGTTTCAGGTTTCAAGTTTCATGTTGCGTACAGAACTTGAAACTAAAAAAACTTGAAACCTGAAACTTTTTTAAGCAAGTCCTTTCGGGAATCGATCTAAAACCAAATTCAGCTGAATTTTATGTTCTAAATACGCTTTTGCACCCGCTAAAACCAATGTAAAACCTTCAGTCGAATTTCGAACTTGATCAATTATTTTATCTGAATCTCCTTTTAAGCCTGAATTTGTAATACTCACAAAAGTTTCATTTTCGTTTAACGGATGAAATACCCATTCGACGATTGTAGTTTCATCAGGATTTCCCCATTCGATTACAATTTTTTTATTTTCCTGCAAAACATGAGTGGTTATGGTTAATGAAAAACCATACATTTCCCAAGTCCATTCGGTTGTAGTGTCTTGTTCTAATTTTCCGGAGCCTTTTGTAAACCAAAATTTACTAGTAATTTCCGGATTAATAAAAGCCTGAAAAACTTCTGAAACGGGTTTTCTAATCAGCATTTCAGCTTTTGCAAAGTGGTTGTTTTCTACTTTCATTTTAGTAAGATTTAAAAGTTAGAAGTGAAATGTAAATATAACTCTAATTGTTTAATTCTGAAATCATGATTTAAATTTCAATTTAACACTCACAATTCAAAATTTACAATTCATAACTTCTTACTGTCAATCCATTTTCCAACAGTCGGCGGAACATAATTTTTCATTTGTTCCAGCAAATCATCAATATTGTCGCTTACCAAAAGCATTTTTTGATTGGCATCTTTCAGCAAGCCTTTCTCTACCATAACTTCTGTCAATTCAATCAAAGAGTCGTAAAAACCATTAATGTTTAAAATAGCAATTGGTTTTTTGTGCAAGCCTAATTGTGCCCAAGTCAGCATTTCGAAAAGCTCTTCAAGAGTTCCAAAACCTCCCGGAAGCGCAATAACACCATCGCACAAATCACTCATTTTAGTTTTTCTTTCGTGCATGCTTTCGACCAAAACCAATTCGGTTAAACCAAGATGCGCAATTTCTTTCGATCTTAAGAAGTTAGGAAGAACGCCAATAACTTTTCCGCCTGCGTTTAAAGTTCCATCTGCAACAGCGCCCATAAGACCAACATTTGCGCCTCCATATACTAATTCTATGTTTTGCTGGGCTAAAGTTTTACCCAGCGCAATTGCTTGTTCTTCGTAAATTTTATCAGTACCAAAACTTGAGGCACAGAAAACTGTAATTCTTTTCATTTTTTTTGGAGTTATGGGTTGTGGGTTGTGGGTTAAGGGTTAAGAGTTATGGGTTATGAGGTTTTGAATTATGAGTAGTGGGTTATAAGCTGTGAGTTTGGCTTAAACGCCACAATAATTAACGGATGACTCTAGTTTGATTTCTAACTTCTAACTCATAACTTATAATTCATTACGCTTCTTCAGTTCATATTCAAAGTGGGGTAAATTTATCCCATTATTAACAACTACCATTGTATTTGTTTTTTGTGCTCCCAATTTTAAAACGGCTTTCTGAGAACGGAAATTTTCTTCTCCGACATGAAATATTATAGAGTTTACATTTTGAAAAGCATAATCAATTAATAGTTTTTTACAAGATTTATTATAAGGTCCGCCCCAAAATTTTCTTGCTAAGAAAGTATATCCAATCGCAATACTCGAATTTTCTGGTTTATAATCGTAATAACGGGTAGTTCCTATAATTTCATTGGTTTGCTTATCTAAAATTAAAAAAGCGCCCTTAGAATTTATTCCTGTTTCAAAAAAGGTTTTAAAGCCTTCTCTGTTACTTCTGTCTTTTGCAGGATGCTGTTCCCAAATTAAAGGATCTGAAGCAACTTTGAACAGCTCTTCAAAATGACTTTCTTCTAAAGGAATTAATTTTACGATTTCATCTTCTAAAAAATCGGGTTGTAAGTTGAAATATAGTGGTGTCATTTTTATGTTTTTATAGTTAGTTTTTTTAATTGAGATTACTCGTAGAGTATGTCATTCTGAGGAACGAAGAATCACACAAGAATTCCAGTCTGTAATTCCGCCAATTTTTGTCGATAAACTAGTGTGATCCCTCGTTCCTCGGGATGACAAAACAATTTTAAATCCCTTTAATCTGCACACACGAAACATTTTCCATTTTAATTTCTTTACCAACTTTCTTTAGTAATCCCGTTCTGGAATCTCTTTTAAAAACAATCACATTCCCAGTGAGAACATTCGAAGCAACCAAAAATTTGCCGCTTTCATCAATGGCAAAAATTCGAGGATGTTTTCCTAAAGTCGATTGATAACCAATATTTTTCAAAAGGCCATTTTCGTCAATAGAGAAAATGGCAATATTGTTTTCTTGACCTCGGTTTGTGGCGTATAGAAATTTTCCGTCTGGTGAAATATGAATGTCTGAACTTTCAAAACCTTCTTTTATTTTGTCAGGATGTGTATTGATTCGCTGTATCTTTTTTAAAGTTCCGTTTACATATTCGTAAACACTTATCGCGCCTGCCATTTCTTCAATACAATACCCGAATTTTTGATTGGGATGAAAAGTAAAATGTCTTGGCCCGGCTTCTAAGTCGGTTTTTAAAAACGGATTTTTTGTTTCGATTAAAGGCTGTTTTTGTGTTTCGTCAAAATCATAACACCGAATTTTATCTGCGCCTAAATCAGGTAAAAAGATATAATCATTTTGAGGCGAAAAAACTGCAGAATGCACATGCGAACGAGTTTGGCGCTCTTTATGAACGCTTCCGTCGCTGTATTGAAAATTCTGCGCAAGCGAATCGATTTTTCCATTTTCTAAAAGCGGATGAACGGAAACACTTCCTTCTGTATAATTTGCATTTACGAGCCATTTTCCGTTTTTGTGAACCGAAACATAAACCGGATTTTCTCCACCACTGCTTTGTTTATTTAAAAAAGTCAGCGATTTATTTTCAGGATTAAATTCAAAACTGCTCACACTTCCTGCGTTCGGCGTTTTGGTTTGTGTACAGGCGTAAAGAAATTTTCCGTTGGGAGACAAGGTCAAATAAGATGGATTAACGACATTTTTTGCCGCTGTTATTTTTGTCAATTTTCCGCTTAACGTATCCAATTGATAAACCTGAATTGATTCTGCGGTAACATCTTTATTATACGATCCCAAAAACACATATGTATTTTGAGAAAATACACTGCATGTTAATAAAAAAGCAATTGCTAAGAAGTTTATTTTTTGTTTCATTTTTCATGTTTTGCTTCATTGTACGCAAAGTATGTCATTTCGACCAAAGGGAGAAATCAAACAAGATATTTTTCACAGAAAATCGCCAGTCTTTGTCGAGTTACGTGTGTGATTTCTCCCTTTGGTCGAAATGACAAAACCAAGTGTTTTTTAGTTTGGGTTTCAATCTAAAATTTATCTAATCCCTTTCCACCATTGCTGGAATTCCTGATTCTCATTTTTAAGTTCTACCAATTCTCCAATTCTAGGAGTAATTAACGGAATTGGGTTTTCTGAATTGGCATTCAATTCGGTTACTTTTATAAGCGGTTCATCCCAAGCATGAAGAGCCAATGCAAACTTAGACGAATGAACCGGAAATACTCTTTTTGCTTTCAAATCTTTCATTGCTTTTATGACATGTTCTGGCAGATTATGAATGTATTTCCATGCCGGATTATATTGACCATTGTCGATTAGTGCAATGTCAAAAGGTCCAAACTTTTCGCCGATTGCTGCATAGTGAGAATCGTAACCGCTGTCGCCTCCCAAATACATTTTAAAATCTTTGGTTTCTAAAACAAACGAAGTCCAAAGCGTGTTGCATCGTTTAATGCTTCTTCCAGAAAAATGCCTAGATGGAGTAGTATAAAGCGTTAAATTTTGATCTAATTCTATTTTTTCGTGCCAGTCTTTTTCGATAATATTTCCGACAGGAAAACCCCAAAATTCAAAATGTGAACCAACACCAAGTGCTGTGATTACCTTTTTTATTTTTGGTTTCAACTGCATAATCGTTTTATAATCTAGATGATCATAATGGTCGTGCGTCATCAATAAATAATCAATTTCTGGAAAATCATCGGCTGTGTAAATATCAGTTCCCTTAAATGCTTTTGTTGTTCCGTAAATAGGAGAGGCGTTGCCGCTAAAAACAGGATCTATTAGAAAACGTTTGCCTTCAAGCTGAATGTAATAAGAAGAATGCCCAAACCAAACCAGAATATCCTGCTCTAACGGAATTTCTAATAAATTGGTTTTTACAGACGGAATAATATCAGTCGGAATTTTGCGATCTACTTTCTTAAAGAAAAATTGTTTTAAAATATCAAAATAACCATAACCTTCTGCAAGTTCAGGCGTAAAGTTTTCGTTTTCGAATTTTCCGTTTTTATACTGAGGCGATTTTTGTATTAAAGCCAATCTTTCTCCAGAAGGTTTTTTTCCAAATCTTGGATGTAATAAAAAGTAAAAAATAACAGATAATAGAAGAATAGATATTATTAAGATCATGATTTTTTTGTGTGGTATTTTATTTTTTTGTGACGGTCACAATTTAATTTGAAGGATACAATTTATTTAAATTTTGGACAGAAAGCAAAACCATTTTTTTGAGAATTTCAGCATCAATGTCAATTAGTTTTTTGATGTAAATACAGCCTTTTGCCGATTTGTGTTTGCCTAATTTAGAAAGTAATTCTTCTCTATTTTCAGGAGTAAGATATACGTAAAGCGAAATAGCCGCTTTTCTAGGAGAAAATCCAGCAAGCGGCGCATCACCCTCATGTCCGCTTTCATATTTGTAATGATAACTGCCAAAACCAATAATACTCGGTCCCCACATTTTAGCTTCAAACCCGGTTGTATTTTGCATTATTTTAATCAGTTCGAAAGCATCATTTCTTTTAATTTCATCCTCAACAGTATTTATAAAATCAACAACACTGCTTTCTGTTTCTGTGGTTTTATTTTTTGCCATCGTATTTTATTTTGAATTAAGTAGATCGCTTTTCAATAAAATGGTTTTGATTTTGAATTCAGAAATATAAAACAAATCAGAACTTTCATTCATCTCATTTTCTAAAACAATCAAACTGATATCGCTATCAGGAAAATACAAATTTACAGAAGAAAATCCGTCGCCCAAACCGGTGTGCCCAACATATTTTACAGTTTCTTTTTCAATAGTTCTTATGCCATAACCATAACCGTCTTTTTCTTTTCCAAAGAAATTGTGTTGCGACAAAACTGTATTTTTAACCATTTGATTGTAGAATGCCGGTTTCAGAATTTTCCCTTTATGAAGATTATTATTCCAAATGGCTAAATCTGAAACAGTAGAAATAATGCCATCTGCACCAAAACTTTCTGGTGTAATCTGTGATGAATTTTTTGGATCTAAAATATTTTTTGTATTAATATATCCGGTCGCTATATTTTGTGCTTTGTCTTTTGAATAGCAAAAAGTATGGTTCATTTTTAATTTCTTAAAAAGAGCTTCAGCTGCTTCAGCATACCTTTTTTTGGTGCTGAATTCTACTATTTTGCCCAGAAGATTAAAACTTAAATTTCCGTATTTAAAATCGGTTCCGGGTTTAAAAGCAAGCGGCTTCTGCAAATCGACAATTCCGTGTGTATGATTTAAAAGCTGATGAACAGTTACAGAATCTGCCCAGCTTTGTTTGAGTTCTGGCAGGTATTTTTTTATTGGCGCATTCAAATCGATTTTACCTTTTTCTGCTTCCAGCAAAATCAAAACCGCAGCAATTTGTTTGCTGTTCGACATAATCTCAAATTGACTGTCTAATTTTAGAGGTTTTTTAGTTTCAAAATTAGCAAAACCATACGCTTTAGAATATAATGTTTTTCCGTTTTTCGAAATCAAAACCACGCCATTAAATACTGGATTTTTTGTGTTTTGAATCAAGCTGTCGATTTTAGCTGAATAGTCGTCTTTTTTCTGAGCGAATGAATTGCAGTTTGAAAACAGGAAAAGGAAAAATAATAAAGAGCAAATTCTAAAAGTAGCGTTCATTTTGTAAAGTTGTTTTTTGTTTAAGGTTTCAGGTTAAAAGGAGATAAATTTACCGCAAAGCACGCTAAGATTTTTATGTAGCAGTATGTTTAACAACGACACAAAGCTCGCAAAGCTTGATCAACACAAAGCTTTGCGAACTTTGTGTTCTAGTTATAAAGCGATGTAAAAAAAATCTTAGCGTACTTTGCGGTTAAAAATCAAAACATTCCGTTTTCGTTAATTTTTTCAGCAGGAATTGGTTGTCCTAAATCCCAAAGTTCTACTATTTTATCTGCTTCAAACCTAAAAATATGAACGACGGCAGCGCCCAAGTCATTTGAATTTTGTTTTACATGCGAATGAACTGCAACCAAATCTCCATCTCTTAAAGCATGATGAATTTCAAAAGTTTTATTCGGATTTTTTCGTGATGATTCTTCCATTGCCAGCATCAGCGTCTGAGCATCTCCTTTAAAATAAGCATTATGATGCTTGAAATTCTCGCCAATGTAAAGTCGGAACGCTTCGTGAGAATGTCCTTTTGCAGCGAGTTTTAAAAAGTCTTGGGCTATATATTTCTTAGTCATAATTTTAAGGATAAAAAGATAACTAAGTTATGAAATTTAGAAGTATGTTTTCAAGGAAAAATGAGGGAAGCTGAAAAGTTTTAGAATTCCTCTGATTTAATTTTAGAAACGTCAATTCCCAGTTTTTCCAATTCTTTTTGACCTAAATCAGTTATATAAAAGTGCTTGTCTGTTGGTTTGTTTTTGGCAATCCATGCTTTATCTGCAAAATTTTCCATAAGAAGCTGTCCCAATTTGCCGCCAATATGTTCGTAGCACATTTTGGCTGGTTTTTTGTTGTTGAATTTTTCCATTATTCTTAATTAAAAGATTGTCTGAATTCTAAAGGAGAAAAATTTGTTTTGGTTTTGAATAATTTGCTGAAAGACTGCTGATGCTCAAAACCCAATTCAAAAGCAATTTCACTTATTGACAAATTTGTTGTCGAAAGTTTTTCTTTTGCTTTTTCGATCAATTTATCGTGTATGTGCTGTTGTGTACTTTGTCCGGTGTGCAGCTTTAATAAACTGCTTAAATAATTAGGAGAAACATTTAAACTTTCAGCAATGTAATGAACTGTAGGCAAACCTTTTTTAGCCAGAGAATCGCTGCCGAAATAATCACCAAGCAGTTTTTCTAAGCGTGCCAGAATTTGATGATTGCTTATTTTTCGAGTAATGAATTGACGGTTATAAAAACGTTCAGCGTAAGTAAGAAACAATTCGATTTGGGCAATAATAACGTCTTGGCTGAATTTATCTATATTAGACTGATATTCCTGCTGAATGTTTTTGACGATATTAATAAGCATATTCTCTTCTTTATCAGAAAGATGCAATGCCTCGTGAACAGAATATTCAAAATATTCGTATTGTTTTATTTTTTGTGCAAGCGGAGTATTCCACAAAAAATCAGGATGGATCAATAATGACCATCCTGTATGTTTTAGTGCTGCATTTCCTTCAATAGAAAAAACCTGACCGGGGGCAATAAATAGCAAAACGCCTTCTTTAAAATCATATTCCTGCTGGCCGTAACGCATTTTTGCATTGGCATTTCTTTTAATTGCAATAGAATAAAAATCCAGCATCAAACTTTTAGGTTCTTCCGCATTCAGGTATTTAATATCATCAAAATTATAAACACTGATTAACGGATGCTGCGGTTTAGGCAAATCTCTAAATTCATGAAATTCGCTTATACTTTTTATTCGATGCGGTTGCTGATTTGCCATGGTCTAAGGTACTTATTTCTGATTATAAATTGAAGCAAATTCTTTTGCATAATCTGCCAGTTTTACTTTTCCCATTTCGGCTGGTCTGTTGCGGTAATAATCTTCTCCTAATAAGCCGTTGTAAAGTCCGGCGTACATTTCGACTAAACCTGTCGCAATTTTAGGCTGCATACCCACAAAAATCAATCCGTTAAGGACTTCTTCATCGCTGATTAACTTCCATTTTAAATCTGGTTTTCCAATCGCTTCGCCTAAAATACGTGCTGTTTCATTTCCGTTAACTTCTTCGCTTGCAACGTAACGAACTTTTTTCCCATCAAGCGGTGTTGTCAATTCTTCTGCAATGGCGCTTGCGATATCATTTGGAGAAACCCACGGAATCAACTCTTCGCCGCCATAATTTGCGCTGATAAAACCTTGATTTTTTATCGCCGGAATATAAGCCAGTAAATTATAATAAAAAGAAGTTGGGCGCATATAGGTAATCGCAACATCTGAAAGTTGGTTTAAAACACCTTCGATTTCATTATAGCGCTGAATAATACCTGAGTTTTGTTTTAAATGTGCGCCAATACTGCTCAAGAAAACCACACGTTTCACACCCGATTTTGAAATGGCTTCGGCATAATTATTCCCGATATTTCTAGTAAAAGCGTCTAAATCAAGATTCGGATCGAAATAATTCGCACGCGGAATCATACAATAAACTGCATCGGCTCCGGTAAAAGCATTCGTTAAGAATATTGCATCTTCTACAGATCCAATTACTGCTTTTGCACCTAATTTTTCAATTTCGTCTTGATTTTCAGCTTTACTGCTGATGATCGAAATGTCGTGTCCTTTTTGTACCAATATATGGGCTAAAGGTTGGCTGATGTTCCCTAAAGAACCTGTAAGTATAATTTTCATCGTTCTATTTTTTGATGTTACAAAGTTGCGCAACAACAAACGAATAGATTTAGCCAAATCTACTATTGTCTTAGTCTAAAATGAGTTGCTAAGATTCTGATGTTCTAAGATTCTAATTTTTCCAAATAGTAGAATATGAGTTCTTATTTTTTTATCATTTTAATTATTAATCTGTGGGTAATTTTAGTTTTCAGATAATTTCTTTTCATTTTCTGTTTGAGGTTTTCCCGTGGCATTTGGTTCTCCTTTTCCGGTTGTTATCAGTTTTTGAAGACTATTCTGAATATAATTTGTCCAGGCATCTCGGCAGATTTCAAAACATTCGTAATCTGGAACTAATCCAAAATGAGTGAAACGAAGTGCTGTTTTTCCGTCTTTTTCGGAAATTTCAAAAGTAGGTTTTGTTCCAGTCCACTCAGTTTTGTCTTCTGTAAATTTGAAATAGTTTTTTTCAACCAGCCAAACAATTTTCTGATTCGGAATTACCTCAGTTAATTTTATTTTACAGCGGTGAACATCTTCATAATGATACTCAAATTCGTCATTTAGTTTAGCGGAATTCCCTTCAATTTCTTCTGACCACCAGCCACGAACATTGGCAACGGCATTAAAAACTTCTTGTGGAGTCTGATCTACTAATATAGTTGTGGTGAAATCTTTTGCACTCATTTTGTTTGATTTATAAATTAGAGTAACAAATTTACTATTTGAAAATCAATATTTTAGGGTTGATAAAGGACAATTTTGAGGGTTGTTTCAGACAGATTTTGAAGGTATGCCGGTTGTACGGATTTAAAAAGATTTGCGCGGATTGTTTTTTTTCATCGTGAATTTCGCGAATACCTTTGCGTCTTTCCGGTTAAAATTTATTTAACCTGTCTCTCCTAAAAATCCCAATCAATACATTAATAATATAAATTGGGGTTGCAATAAAAATAATTAATAAAATCTCACTCACTAAAACTACATTTATACTTTGATAATCATCAAATAGAGGAAAATTAGTATTCGTGTAGGTTCGAGGATTATAAAAGAAAACAATCCAATATAAAAGAAAACTTCCGAGTAAAATAACGGAATGAATTATAGTTAACAGTTTTATCAAGTGTTTTTTGAAAACGTACTGAACCAGCCAATACCCAAGACCGTTTAAAGTGTAGAATAAAAATAAAACGATAGCTAAATGATAATTAGCTATAACAAAATAAGTATCATGAACATTAATATCTACTGTACTATCAGGATTAAATAGCCCGATTATCAACATTATAACAGCAACGATCCAGAAGATGTGATAGACTTTAATTTTTTTAATATTCATATAATAAATGGAGTGTATAATTTTTAATTAAAAACATTCTGTACAAATCTTTAAGTCTGTAAAAATCCGTACTCGATCTAAGTAAAATTAGTTTAATCTCTTTCACATTGTTATAAACAATTAAAATATTCATGACAATAATAATTTAATAAAGACCATCTTCAGCCTCATAAATCCATTCTGGAGCGTTATCAATATTTTGACGCAGCAATAAATTCAGCTGAGCGGTATGATGCTGTACGTGACGCATATTATAAAGCAATATTTCGATAACATTATAACGCATGGTTTTCGATTCGTTTTCCCAATTGCTATTATAAATTTCATCAGTCATTTCTGCAAGAAGGCGACGTAATTTCTCGCGTCCGAATTCTAAATAAATCAAAACTTCTTCCTTAGTGTAAATCCTTTCAGGCATTCTGTCTTCAAATTCTGAAAGCGAAAATGGTGCAGGCGGTTCAAAACCCTCGGGTTCAAGAGTTAAATAATAATCTAAAAAGAATAATGTATGAAAAGCGTTGTAGCCAAATAGTATTTCAGTGTCCCAAAGTGATTCTGGACAAAGGTCAACAGCATTTTTGAGCATATCAATACTTCCTGCAAATTGGCGCCAAACTATTTCCTTTAAAGAATTGTCCATAGTGCTTTTGTTTTGTTAAACGAAAATACAAATTAAAACCATATTAAAGATTGTTTTGGTAATAGTTGACTTATAAAACAATAATGCAATCTTTTGTTTAAAATGGTAATATTTATTTCGATTTTTAGATTAGTATAAAGTAAATCCTTATTTTTAGCCATCAAGAAATTTAATCCAAATTATGAAGAAAACATTTTGCGCCGCAGTACTATTGTTGACCGCCTCTTTTTCTGTTTTTGCACAATTAAAAACACCATCAGAATTTATTCCGAATTACGGAAAACAAATTAGTTACTATCATCAGGTCGAAGATTATTTTAAGTATCTGACAGAACAGTCTCAATACATCAAAAAACAAAAATACGGGGCAACAAACGAACAGCGTGACTTGAATGTTTACTATATTTCGACTCCAGAAAATTTAGCAAATCTGGAACAAATCAGAAACAACAATTTAGCTTCGATAGGATTGTCGGACAGCAAAACCGCTTCTGCAGATGATAAAATTATCGTTTGGCTGAGTTTTAATGTTCACGGAAATGAATTTGCCGGAACCGAAAGCGCCTTGACTGTTGCGTACGAACTTTTGAATCCGTCGAACGAAGCAACGAAACAATGGCTGAAAAATACTGTTGTAATTCTTGATCCGTGTATAAATCCTGACGGCTATTCGCGTTACGGAAATTGGCTTAGAGAAATAACAGGCAAAAAAAATCACCCCGGCTTATACGACAGAGAGCATATGGAAGTTTGGCCAGGAGGAAGATACAATCACTACCTTTTTGATTTGAATAGAGATTGGGCTTGGCAAACGCAAGTTGAATCACAGCAGCGTATTAAATTATATAATCAATGGATGCCTCAGGTTCATACAGATGTGCACGAAATGAGCTATAATTCGCCTTACTTTTTTCCGCCCGCAGCAGAACCGCTGCATGAATTTATCGAGCAATATCAAAAGGATTTTCATAACGTCTTAGGAAAAAATATCTCTCAGAAATTCGACAAACAAAATTGGATGTACAATACTAGAGAACGATTTGATTTGTTTTATCCGAGTTATGGCGACACTTATCCAACGTATAATGGTGCTGTCGGATTAACATTAGAGCAGGGCGGAATAGGCGCTGGCCGAGAAGTTACCATGGAAAACGGGGCAAATGTGACTATAAAAGACAGATTAACACATCACGCCACAGCAGTCTTAACGGTTGTAGAAAGTGCTGCTTCTCAGAAAGATGTTTTATTGAAAGGTTTTAGAGATTTTCATTCCAATGCGCGAAAAAAAGCAAAAGGGATTTACAATACTTACGTTTTAAAAAGCAATCCTAAATTGGAACAAATGGCAGAATTGCTAAAGAAAAACGACATCGAATACAGTTATGCTGATGCGTCAGGAACTGCATCTGGATTTCATTATCAAAATAAAAAAACAGAAAGTTTTAAAATCGAACCGAATGATTTGATCATAAGAGCAGATCAGCCAAGATCTGTACTGGCGCAGGTTTTATTTGAACCAAATCAAAAATTAAATGATAGTTTGTCCTATGATATTACGGCTTGGGCTTTGCCGTTGGCGTATGGAGTAGAAGCATATGCAGTTAAAAACAGTGTTCAGATAAAAACAAAAGCCAAAATTGAAACTGCTGAGAAAACAGTTCCGGCAAGTGTTTACGCATTTTATGTGCCTTGGAACAATAGAACTTCGGCGCAAGTGGTTTCATTATTGCATCAGGCGGGAGTAAAAGTACGTTCGGCTATGAAAAAAGCGGTTTTTGGAACCATTACAATAGAACCAGGCGGTTTAATTATCAGCCGAGCCGATAATCCCAAAATAGCCGATTTTGAAAAAACAGTAAGCGAAATCATCAAAATAAAAACTGATTATAGTTTTATAACCACAGGATTTTCAACCAATTCTAAAGATATAGGAGGTGAGAATTTCGTTTTGCTGAAAGCTCCAAAAATCTTAATGTTATCCGGAAAAGGTGTGGTTTCGACCGAATTTGGCGCAACTTGGTATTATTTAGACGAAACAATAAGCTATCCGGTAAGTATTGTTGAAACGGCTAATTTTAGCCGAGTTAAATTGTATAATTACAATACATTAATTCTTTCTGACGGTTCTTATGATTTTTCAGACGATCAAAAAAAGCAAATTGACGAATGGATTAAAAACGGCGGAAAAGTAATTGCTATGAGCAGTGCTATTTCTTTATTTCAGGATCGCGAAGGCTACGCTTTGAGTTTATTTGCAAGCAAAGAAGACAAAGAAAAATCGGAGAAAGAAGAAAAGGAAATTGAACTTAAAAAACGCTTTTTAGATTTTGAAGGTTCAGAGAGAAGAGAAATTTCAGGGTCGATTCCGGGTGCGATTATCGAAAATAAATTAGATAAAACGTATCCGATGGCTTTTGGCTTAGGAAATAGTTATTTCAGTCTTAAAAGCAACGAGCGATCTTTTTCTCTTTTAAAGAGTGCTATTAACGTGGCTTATATTCCAAAAGATTATGTAAGTTATGGTTTTGTGGGCAATAACATCAAGAAAAAACTAAACGAAACGGTAAGTTTTGCAGTCGATAGAAGAGGCGACGGAAGTGTAATTTATATGATGGATAATCCGCTTTTTAGAGGTTTTTGGGAAAACGGAATTCTTTTATTCAGCAATTCACTTTTCTTAGTTAATTAAAAAAAAACGCTCTTCAGATAAAATTTGAAGAGCGTTTTTTTTAGGAGCAAATGGTATCGTTTTCAATTCAATGTCCCGTCCCGCTATCCGCTAAATCTTTTTTCTGCTAAAGAAGCAGAAAAAAGGATATCGCTTCTATCGGGGCTAGAGATAACGTCTATTTTTCAAAGGATCGAAAAACTTTTCTTTTCAATGGGATTTAATTTTTAATTAAAAGTATCTTTATTCCTTACAAAATCATTCTTTTGTCATAACAAATAGTTGCAAAAGTATATCCTACACAGAGAGTTTGTTTTCTAACTCAAACAAAATATAACCTCCATGCTCAGATTGTCCTCTTTCTTTAGCGACAAAACCTTTGCTAAAATAAAACTGAACAGCTTTGGTATTATTTTCTAAACATTTTAAAGAAAGAGGAAAACCTGTTTTTGCGATTGTAGCTTTTAATAATTCAGTTCCAATTCCTTGACCTTGATATTGCTGGTCAATGTATAAATGGTGAATAAAATTGCCTTTCATCCAAATCGAAATAAATCCAACCGGAACATTATTAAGAAGAGCAACTAAAATAAATTCTCTTTTAGTGTCTCTATCAAAGTCTTTTAATTGAAATTCTGAAGGATCAAGCCAAGAAAAAGTATTAATCCTTTCTTTTAAGAATAAGGTTCTTAATGGTTCGTAATCACTTTTTCTGATTTCAACTATTTTCATTGTATTAAAACTAATGCGCTTTTATTTCAATCCTTTCATTTCATTTTCCAGCATTTTTTCAATATTGAAAAAAATGCCGTCTACTTTATATTTTCCTTTTTCGAAACTTAAAAAATCACAATTGCCAACTAAAGATTGCGATTTGCTTTCGAGTTCGAAGACATTCAAAAGTACATATTCGTGATCAACCAATATCACATGAAAACCACTTTCGCATTTTTGCCCGTCTCCAGAAGATAAAATAGCATTTATAATACTATGAAATTTTACAGAAGTTTTTTGTGCCAAATCATCATCGCCTTTTAAGTGATAGACATAACCTAGAAAATTGAGTTGTTTTAAATCAAACGGAAAATCGCTTAAAGAATGATTAATTAAATTTATAACTTCATCATAATCTTTGGTTTCTAATTGCTCTTTGTTGTAAAATTCGTGAAGCTTTTTCTCGTCTGGCGATCGCCAAAAAGCATTGTATTTGGGCTGAAAAACATATCCGAAATACAAATGGCGATAATCATCATGCGTTAAAAGAGTGTCATTTTTGACTAGTCTTTCCATTAATTTAGGATAGTAATAAGAAGAATTTTTATCTTGAATTTCTTTTTCAATTGCTTTATAATCAGGAATTTTAAAATTATTTTCCTGGGCAAAAGCAGTAATTCCGACAAGGAAAATGGCAATGAGTAAAATTTTTCTCATCATGATTTTAGATTTAGATTGTGATTTTGGTTGAACTATAGTACAATTAATATTTAAATGTTTATTTACTATCTGAAATCTAAAGTTCAGAAAAAAGTGATTTTTAAAAAGAAGAATTAATTGCTGATCCTATTTCTATTATTGGTTTTTTTTAGATATAAATAAGTCAAAATTGGCAATCCAATTATTTGTAAAGCAAAGAAAAACATTTGATTTATCAAACCAGTAGAGCAATAACCAAGAAAAGATAAGTTCGACTAATATTCCGATCATATATTTTTATTTTAATCGCTCTAAAACTCCTTTTCGCTTCACAATGTTTTTATAATCCCATTGTATTTCGATTGCTTTTGTGATCCAGCGTTCTACATCTTCTTTAACAATTTGAGCAGAATCTGTATAACGAAATTCTGCAGCTTTGAAAGAACCTTCATTTGAAAGTTTTTCTTCATCAAAAGATTGACCGCTCCAGAATAGTAAACGAACAGAGCCTTTTAATTTGCTGTAACCCACAA
Source organism: Flavobacterium sp. MR2016-29 (assembly GCF_015350695.1). Taxonomy (NCBI): domain Bacteria; kingdom Pseudomonadati; phylum Bacteroidota; class Flavobacteriia; order Flavobacteriales; family Flavobacteriaceae; genus Flavobacterium; species Flavobacterium sp. MR2016-29. The sequence continues at coordinate 288,430 of NZ_JADKPU010000004.1, read as the reverse complement.
TCGGATTTCCTTCTAAAAACCAAACCGGATGTGCGTGCCAGATTTTATTTTCGGCATCAGGCAAATTTTTATTGATTATAAAAGCTAATTGATCACAGATTTCTTTGTCTGCACTGGTTTGTAAATTATTATAATCTTGTACGGATGCGTTCATAATAGAAAACTTTAATTTATTGATGGTAATACAATTATGAACTAAATTAGTGTTTTTTATTGCAAAATATAAATTGAAAAACAGAATTTATTTTGAAAACGATTTTGCGTTAGGGATAGGAGCGGTATCCTTTTTGTTTGTTCTTTAAAAACAAAAAGATATAGCGGATAGCCCGGCCGAAGGTAACGCCCAAATTAATAGACTAATTTTAAACTTAAAAATAGATATGCGTATTGAAAGTGTCTGTTATATTATCTACAAAATCTTTTGTGTATTGTCCGGTTTGGTCAAGATCTGGATCTAAAATGGTAATATCAAGTCCGCTTAGTTTTTCGCTTTGAAATAAATAGGAGGTAAGCTCATTGAATTCGTTGTAAGTAAGACCGTCGGGCGATCTGCTGTCGACGCATGGCATTATAGAATCGTTTAAAACATCGACATCGATATGTAGCCAGAAGCCGTCTAGATTCTTGTTTTTAACTTGAGTAAGAAAAGATTCAATACAATTTAAAATGCCTTGTTTTCTTAATTCGTAAAGACTGATATAAGTGGCAGAAGAATTTCTGATTTCGTTTTCGTATTCATCGTCGTATTCGCGATTGCCTACGCACCAAAGATTGTCTTCTTTTATATAGGGCGCTAAGTTTAGAATATTAGTCAATTTTTGATGCCCATTTCCGGTTACTATTGATGCTGCCATGCCACCAACTCCTCCAGTTTCAGATAGCGAAACATTCATAAAATCAGTGTGGCCGTCGAGATAAAACAAGCCGTAATTGCCTTTTTGTTTTAAAGCAATTGCTGGTCCTAGAAGAATACTGCAATCACCGCCAAGTACAAAAGGAAATTTATTTTGTGTAAGCAGATTATTTATTAAATATGCCTGTTCTCTGGCATAATGTACTAATGAATTTGCGTTGAGAATATTCGTTTCTGGATCCTTACTATTGGTATATTTTGGAGCATCAAGCCGTATAATGTTTTCAGTATTAAGAGCTTTGTGCAGATTGTGTTTCCAAAGCCAGTCTGGTAATTTTTTTACGCCAGGTTCTTTTCCGGGCTGTGGTTCTTTTAAGCCTAAATTGGATGGAAATTCGACTATGCGTAATTCTTTCATGACTTTTTTATTTAGTGATAAAGTTATGGAAATAAGATTTAGGTTGAAATAAAAAAAATCCGACTTGCTTTCACAAATCGGATTTTTTAAATTGAAAATAATATGTAACCGCATCAATGCAAGGCATCAACACAATGTTTTTTACAAGTGAATTACTTCGCCGTAGGCATCAGCCACAGCTTCCATAACAGCCTCGCTCATTGTTGGGTGAGGATGGATAGATTTAAGGATTTCGTGACCTGTAGTTTCTAGTTTACGGGCTACAACTGCTTCAGCAATCATATCTGTAACACCAGCACCAATCATGTGGCATCCTAACCATTCTCCGTATTTTGCGTCAAAGATTACTTTTACGAATCCGTCAGCTGCACCGGCCGCTTTTGCTTTTCCAGAAGCTGAGAATGGGAATTTACCAATTTTTAATTCGTATCCTTTTTCTTTAGCTTGTTTTTCAGTTAAACCTACAGAAGCAATTTCTGGAGTTGCATAAGTACAACCCGGAACGTTTCCGTAATCGATTGGGTCTACGTGTAAACCAGCAATTTTTTCTACACAGTTAATTCCTTCAGCAGAAGCCACGTGAGCCAAGGCTTGACCTGGAGTAACGTCTCCAATTGCGTAATATCCTGGAATGTTAGTTGCGTTGTATGCGTTTACTAAGATTTTATCTCTGTCAACAGCAATTCCAACTTCTTCTAAACCAATATTTTCGATGTTTGTTTTAATTCCAACTGCAGAAAGTACAATGTCAGCTTCAAGAATTTCTTCTCCTTTTGCTGTTTTTACCGTTGCTTTAACGCCAGTTCCAGTAGTATCAACCTTTTCAACAGAAGCGTTAGTCATAATTTTAACTCCTGCTTTTTTCATAGAACGCTCCATTTGTTTTGAAATGTCTTCGTCCTCAACAGGAACAATGTTTGGCATGAATTCTACGATAGTAACTTCAGTTCCCATAGAATTGTAGAAATGAGCGAACTCAACTCCAATTGCTCCAGAACCTACAATAATCATAGATTTTGGCTGTGTTGGCAATGTCATTGCCTGACGGTAACCAATTACTTTTACACCATCCTGAGGTAAGTTTGGCAACTCGCGAGAACGAGCTCCAGTTGCGATGATAATGTGATCAGCGCTATATTCAGTAACTTTATTGTCTTTATCTGTAACGTCAAGTTTTTTTCCTGGTTTTAGTTTTCCAAAACCTTCAATAACGTCAATTTTGTTTTTTTTCATTAAGAATTGAACCCCTTTGCTCATTCCGTCAGCAACACTGCGGCTTCTTTGAACCACTGCTGGGAAATCTTTATCGAATTCAGAAACTTTCAATCCGTAATCAGAAGCGTGTTTTAAGTAATCAAAAACCTGAGCTGATTTTAATAATGCTTTTGTTGGGATACATCCCCAGTTTAAACATACACCACCAAGGCTTTCTTTTTCAACTACAGCTACTTTAAAGCCTAATTGTGAAGCTCTAATAGCTGTTACATATCCGCCAGGGCCACTTCCTAAAACAATAACGTCGTATTTCATTTTTTTGGTTTTTAGTATTTATTACCGAAAATGAAGTTTAATTCCGAAACTCATTTTCCGATTTTTCTTTTGTTATTTGTGATTGCGAATTTAAGGATTTATTTTAAAATACACTTTAGATATGTAAAATGTTCATTGTAAAATGTGAAATGCAACTTTATAAAGTGAAATAAAAAAAGTAAAATGTGAGATGAAACCCAATTTGGATTCACATTTCACATTTTACTATTTACATTTTACAAAAAATACAATTAAACCTTAACGTGTCCCCAGTTTTCTCCGCTTGCAATTCTTCGAATTTGCATTTCGCTAACGCCAAATTGTTTTGCGATCATTTTAAGACGTGTTTTTTGTTCAGGTCGAGATAAGATTTTCTTGATCAGCATAACCTTTGTAGTAGTTAATTTTCTTCCGTCTGCTTTTAAGTTGTGTTCGATTAGGTTTTTCTTTGCCTGAATCACACGCGGACTTTTACGGCTGTGCGCCATCATTTCTGCTTTTGTTGCCCAACGTAAATTGCTTACATTATCGTTGCTTCTGTTATAGTCAAGATGCAGGACATAAGTTTGTTCTTCTGACTCTTTCGGAATAAAATATTGCGCAACTAATTTGTACAAAAAGAGGTATTTGTTAACGATTTTATCGTCTTTTTTGACTTTAAATCTAAAAGTTGGATATCCATCACTTAAACCGCCTTTTAAGAGACGTCCGTTTTCAATTTCATCAGTAAAACTAATTAAGCGTCCTCTGTTTGAAATGGCATAACGTAATTGTAATGAAGCATTTATTTCTATTTCTTTGAACTGTTCGTTTGGATAAAATCTATTTTGTGGCATTTTCTTTTACATTTGATTTCTATACTCTCAAAGATAAATAATAAACGAAAAATTACCGCTATGTTGTTGATTATGAAAGATCAATTTTATGATTTCTATAACGCTAATTTAACGTTTTAAAGCGATTTCGATAGTTTTTAATCGGGTTTTTAATCACAAATTGTGAATTATGTAGTTTTTTATTTTTGAAAAAAGAATAAAATTTAAGATAAATGATCATTAAATTATTGACCTAACCAATTTTTAAAATTATAAATTTCTTTTTTACTGCTGAAAATAGGCTCATTTTCTACAGACGAACAGTTAAAATAAGTTCGACTTTTTGATGGTGATGTTTTATACTTCTATAATTATGTTTCTTTAACTATATTAAAAAAACAATAGGGTTCAACTTGAATTAAAGTTGAACCCTATTGTTTTTAATGTAAACACTTTTTAAGAGTGTGATTTGATTCTATATTGTATTTGAAACCTAAGTAATAAGTGTTTTAAAATCTATTAAAGGTATTCAAACCCATGTCATTTTCTTTTTCTTTATGAAACAATTAATTATAATTATGGACAAGGATTGCTAAGAACCATATGTATTGTGCTCTCTTTTAAAATATTATAATCACATAATGTTCTCCCGTCTTCAAGTTGTTTTCCTGCAAATATTAACCTTTGGCATTGAGGGGGAATTCCTTCTTTATCTTGTATCTTAGCCTTAATATTATCAATAGTATCTGAACATTCAACCTCAAGAGTTATAGTTTTTCCAGTCAATGTTTTTACAAAAATTTGCATTGAGAACGCATTAACCGAACAGGCTAAAAATAAAACGATAATTAGTAATTTTTTTTTCATGGTTTTTTTTAAATGATTATTTATTTTTCAAACTTAGTTATTTATTTGTAAGAATGCAACTAGTAGTATTAAGTTATAGTTAGCTTACTTTAAATAAAATACAATGAAGTATCATAGTTTTAATGTCTAAATTATTTGTAAGAATTTGAAAATAAATGATATAGGAAATTTCGCAGCGTTAATTAGCTACTGAAAATTGCGAATCGTACAGGTTTTTGTAATAACCATCAGTTTTATTGAGTAATTCCTGATGTGTTCCTTGTTCAACAATTAGTCCTTTGTCCATTACCACAATCTTATCTGCATTTACAATTGTCGCCAATCTATGGGCAATAATAATAGAAGTTCTTCCTTTTGTAATAGTTTCTGTTGCACGCTGAATCAATTCTTCTGAATAGGTATCTATCGATGAAGTTGCTTCATCTAAAATCAAAATACTGGGATTGCTTACATATGATCGTAAAAATGCGATTAATTGGCGTTGTCCTGAAGATAACATTACACCGCGTTCTTTCACATCAAAATCATAATTATCAGGCAAGCTCATAATAAAATCATGCACACCAATTTTTTTAGCCGCATTTAGCACTTGTTCGCGTGTAATCTCAGGATTGTGCAAAGTAATGTTATTATAAATCGTATCAGCAAACAGAAATACATCCTGCAAAACCACAGCAATTTGTTTTCTTAATGAAGCCAAAGTATAATTTTCAATATTATGTCCGTCAATAAAAATAGTACCGCTGTTGATTTCGTAAAAACGATTCAATAAATTAATTATAGTCGATTTTCCTGCTCCAGTCGAGCCTACAATCGCAATCGTCTGTCCGGCATTCACAGATAAATCAATACCTTTTATAACTTCTTCTTCCGGAATATAGCTAAAACGAACAGCTTTAAATTCAATGCTTCCATCGAAAATAGGCGCTTCTAGAGTTCCAGTATCTTGAATATGATCCTGTGTGTCAATAATATCAAAAACACGATTGGCTGCAATCATTCCCAATTGCATCTCATTAAACTTATCTGCAATCTGGCGCAATGGGTTAAAAAGCATTCCGATGAACATTGTATATGAAAATAAATCTCCAAAAGTGGTAAAATGATCGCCGTTCAAAATTTTAAATCCACCGTAAACGACAACTAAACCTAACGTAATAGACGAAATAATATCAGCAATGGGAAAAAATATCGAGTTGTATAAAATTGTTTTTATCCAAGCAACTCTATGTTTGTCATTGATGTTTTTAAAGTTTTCAGCTTCAATTTTTTCACGGTTAAAAAGCTGAACGATTTTCATTCCTGTAACGCGTTCCTGAACAAAAGAATTCATATTCGCGATCTGAGTACGAACTTCTTCAAATGCAACCTGCATTTTACGCTGAAAAATTCGGGTAATAAAAACCAAGATCGGCATCGCAACCACAACAATCCAAGTCAGTTTCCAGTTCATGTAAAACATAAAAATTAAAACCACCAGCATTTTCATCAAATCACTTATGATCATGAACAATCCTTGACTGAAGATCCTTGCAATCGATTCAATATCAGAAACTGATCTGGTTACCAATTGTCCAACCGGAACCAAATCAAAATATTTCATTCTAAAACTCAAAATATGCTTGAAAAGTTTTGTTCGAATGTCTTTTACAATATCTTGACCAAGCCAGTTGGCCCAGTATACAAAATAAAATTGGGAGAAAACTTCCATAAGCAAAACACCGCCCATCAAAACAATATACATTAATAAACCTTGTTTATCGTGTGTCTTTATATAGCCGTCAACCGTTTCTTTTAATAAATAAGGGCGAAGTGCTGCAAAAATCGACAGCGATACTGCAAAAAGAATAACGCCGTAATAGCGCCATTTATAAGGTTTGGTATAAGTTAAAATTCGTTTGAATAATCCGGTATCGAATGCTTTTGCTTTCATTTGTTTTTTTTATGCTTAAGCAACTGGCTTAATGCTTGCTGCTTATTGCTTATTCCTATAAATAATCATAATCAATTTTGGTTAAATATAAACCATGCGCCGGAACAGAAAATCCAGCTTTTTCTCTGCTTTTACTGGCGATAATATTTTCAAAATCTTCTAAAGAAATTTTATGTAAACCAATATTGACTAGGGTTCCTACAATAGAGCGTACCATATTTCTTAAAAAACGGTTCGCTGAAATAGTAAAAATTAGCTTATTATTTTCTTGTTTCCAATACGCCTCAAAAATCGTGCAATCAAATGTATTTACGTCTGTATTTACTTTCGAAAAACATTGAAAATCGGTATGATTCAATAAAATATTTGCTGCTTCATTCATCAAAGCTACATCTAATTTTTGATTAAAATACCAGCTCAATTCCTCTAAAAATGGATTTTTAACAGTATTGATATGGTATTCGTATGTTCTTTTTGTAGCGTCAAATCGGCAATGTGCGTCATCTTTTACTAAAATGAGATTAAAAATCGCAATGTCTTTTGGTAAATAAGAATTTAATTTATGTACTAAATTCGGAACATCAATTTCCGTTTCAAAATCAAAATGGCCGTACATTTCCTGTGCATGAACACCTGTATCAGTTCTTCCGGCGCCCATAACATTTATAGTACTATTTAATAAAACAGAAAGCGCTTTGTTTAAAGTTTCCTGAACAGATGATGCATTCGGCTGAAACTGCCAGCCGTGATAATGTGTTCCGTTATAAGCAAATTGAATAAAATATCTCAAGGTAAAGGTTCAAAGGTTTTGAGAGGCAAAGGTACAAAGGTTTTTTTGAAGTTGCTAAGATTCTGAGTTGCTATCCCGAAGCCTCGGGACTAAGGTTTCTTTTTTAGGTTCACAGAAACAAAGGTTCACAGGTTCAAAGGTTTTTTTTGCGATGTTATTCGTAGAGACGCACTGCAGTGCGTCTAACATAACGGGATAACGTTTTTATCTATATGATATGTAACCATTTTTACGTAAAACCACAAAAATCTTCACAGAAAAATATTTATTTTCTGTGCCACTGTATTTTTTAAAACTAGATAAACAAACCTCTCTCCCTTTGCCTCTCTGTACCTCTGTACCTTTCCAAAAACTGTTAAACCCAAAAATACCAATCATAGTTTGTCCAGTGAAAAATCGTGTCAGAAATTGACAATTCCAACGATTTAATTCGAGCCTTTTTTTAACATTTTTTAGAAAAAATTGTCAAAAGTTAATTTTGCAAATATTTCATTTTAATAGGAAATATTTCTCCTATGTTTGTAATCTAAATATCAAAAACTATGAATGAAATTACTTCTTATTGGTGGGTCATTTTAATATTGTTTTCCATCATTTTTTACAAATTTATTTTGCGCGTTTTCTTCGGAATGGTAATGGTTCCTGAAGATAAAATTGGTTTGGTTACTAAAAAATTCGTTTTGTTTGGCGCAGACAAATCATTGCCGGACGGCCGTATCATCGCAACAAAAGGTGAGGCAGGTTATCAGGCAAAAACCCTTGCTCCAGGTTTATATTGGGGAATGTGGATCTGGCAATATTCAATAGATATGACTGGATTTACAGTTATTCCGGAAGGGAAAATTGGTTTGGTTTTAAGTAAAGACGGACAGGAAATTCCAACCGGACGAATCTTAGCACGAAAAGTAGACAGTGATAATTTTCAAGATGCTACTTTTTTCTTGAACAACGGAGGACAAAAAGGACGTCAGACGGCTTTCATTACAACAGGTTCGTATCGTATCAACACCTTCTTGTTTGAAATCGTAATTGCAGATCAAATCAAGATTTACGAAAACATGATTGGTATCGTTACAGCGCTTGACGGAGAACCAATTCCGCAAGGACAAATTGCTGGTAAATTTGTTGAAGGCCATAATAACTTTCAAGATTTCGACAAGTTTTTAGGAAGTGGAGGAAATCGTGGTTTACAGCCTCAAGTTATGTTGGCAGGATCATACTATATTAATACATGGGGAGTTCAGATTGAACAAAACCCAATGACAGATGTGCCAATTGGTTACGTTGGAGTTGTGATTTCTTATATAGGAGAAGATGGACAAGATGTGACCGGCGATACTTTTAAACACGGAAATATTGTTTCTAAAGGACAACGAGGTGTTTGGATGGAACCGCTTGGACCTGGAAAATATGCCTTGAATAAATATACAACAAAACTTGAAGCAGTTCCAACAACTAACTTGGTTTTAAACTGGGCAAACGCTCGAAGCGAATCGCATGATTTAGATAAAAATTTATCTACAATTACCGTTCGTTCAAAAGACGGGTTTCCATTTAATCTTGACGTGGCGCAAATTATTCACGTTCCGGCAAATGAGGCGCCAAAAGTTATTGCCCGTTTTGGAAGTATGAACAACTTGGTTTCTCAAGTTTTAGAGCCAACAATTGGTAACTATTTTAGAAACTCGGCTCAAGACAGTGATGTGATCTCTTTCTTATCAACTAGAAAAGAGCGCCAGGAATCAGCCAAAAATCACATTAAGTTAGTTCTTGACGAATATAATGTAAATGCAGTTGATACTTTGATTGGAGATATCGTCCCACCAGATTCATTAATGAAAACTTTAACTGATAGAAAATTAGCTGAAGAAGAGCAAAAAACCTATCAAACGCAAAGAATGGCGCAGGAACAGCGTCAGGGAATGGAGAAAGAAACCGCAATTGCTGATATGCAGAAAGAAATTGTACGCGCCTCACAAAGTGTTGAAATTGCACAACGTACTGCCGATGCAACCGTTAAGAAAGCAGAAGGAGATGCTACAAGTTTAAAACTGAATGTAAATGCCGAAGCAGAAGCTACAAAAATGCGTGCCAATGCAGAAGCCGAAGCAACAAAAGCGAGAGCAGGAGCACAGGCAGAAGCAACTAAATTAAATGCAAGCGCAGAAGCAGAAAGAATCTCAAAAACTGGTTTAGCCGAAGCAGAGAAAATTATGGCAATTGGTAAATCGACTGCAGAATCTTATCAATTGCAAGTTAGTGCCATGGGCGGTGATAACTTTACGAGATATAAAGTTACTGAGGAAATTGGTAAAGGAAATATCAAAGTGATTCCAGATGTTTTAATTTCCGGTAATGGAGGTTCTGACGGTTCGATCAGTGGTTTATTAGGATTAAAACTAATGGAAATGATGGATACTAAAGATTCTAAAGATTTAAAAAATCCTAAGAAACAGTAACCGTTAACATATTTAGATTTCCTGTTGGAATGAATAATTATAATACCTAACAGGTTTTAAAAACCTTTTAGTATACAAATCCGATCTGTATCTGCAGATCGGATTTTTTATGTTCAAAATAAAAAAAGACCGTTCGAAAGACGCACTGCAGTGCGCCTCTACAGAAAAACCTTTGTACCTTTGAACCTGCAGAAAAAATCTCAGTCCCGAGGCTTAGGGATAGCAACTTAGAATCTTAGCACCTTAGAATGAAAAAAATCCTCTTGCTCTCCGATACTCACAGTCATATTGATGATACTATTTTGAAATATGTCGCTCAAGCTGATGAAGTTTGGCATGCTGGAGATATAGGAGATTTAAATGTAACAGATACCATAAAAAAACTGAAACCGCTGCGTTGTGTTTACGGGAATATTGATGACGCACAAGCAAGATTAGAATTTCCATTACATAACCGATTTTTATGTGAAAATGTTTCTGTTTGGATTACACATATTGGGGGTTATCCCGGTAAATATAATCCAGCTATAAGGGAAGAAATGGCTTTGAATCCACCAAAATTATTCATCTGCGGACATTCGCATATCTTAAAAGTAATTTTTGATAAAAAAAATAATCTATTGCATATGAATCCTGGCGCTGCCGGAAAAAGTGGGTTCCATCAAGTTCGAACAATGCTTCGATTTGTAATTGATGATGATAAAATTAAGGATTTAGAGATTGTCGAAATGGGTAAAAAGTAATTTCAGATTAATGAGGAAGTGGTATTTTTATTTTAATCTTAGTTCCTTCATTAACTTTAGGAGAAATATCAAAACTTCCTTTAAATTTTTTAATTCTGGCTCTGATTCGGTTAAGTCCAAAACCTTCAGCTTCATTTATTTTTTTTGCTTTAAAACCTTTTCCGTTATCTCGAATTTTAATGGTAAAATGTTTTTGGCTTTCGCTTAAAACAATTTTGGCATTGTTTGCTTCGCTGTGTCTAATAATGTTGTTGAATAGTTCTGATACAATAAAGTAAATATTCATTTCAAATTTTTCCGAATATCTTTTATCGGTCGGAACATTGCTTGAAAAATCAAAATGAATAGTAGCGTTTGAGTTTCTCTCGCACAAATCTTCCAAAGCATAAATTAATCCAAAACGAACTAAAAGACTCGGGACAAGATCATGAGATATATCGCGCAAAAGATCGTGAGCATCTGCTAAAATGGCTTTGGCTTTCTGAATTTCATCTGATTTAATGTTGTTTTGAGCTGTAAAAGTATTCAAATGCAAACCTACAGAAGATAATAAAGAGTTGATGTTGTCGTGTAAAAATGAAGCTATTTTTTTTTGTTGAACTTCTTGAGTGTCAATTCCTGCATTAATAATATTGAGCAGTATTTTTTGCTTGATGTCTTTTCGTTTAATTTTTTGTTTTAATTTATTATTCTGATAAAAGAAATAGAATAAGAAAAACAGAATTATAACAAGTACAATTGATAAACTGACTATCTTCTTGTTTCTCAATTGTTCTAATTTATGCGATTCTAAAATAGTGGCTTTTTTAGATGTTTCAGAAGAGAAAGAAGCTGTCGTAACAAATATTTTTTGCTTATTAAAAATGGGATTTCCATTTATAAAAACAAAGAAAAAAAAGGCTGTGAAAAATCGAGAAAGCATAAAACCAACAATTTAAATCATGATATATTTAAAATCTAAGGATTGATTAAATGATTTTTTAGGGCATACTTGACAAGACCAATTGTGTTTTTGGTTTGAAGTTTTTTCATAATATTTTTTCGGTGTGTTTCAACCGTATGGATGCTGATAAAAAGCTGTTCGCTAATTTCTTTGCCGCTGTATTCTAGTGAAATTAGTTTAATGATTTCGATTTCTCGATTACTTAAAATGGGATTTTCTACGTTTGCGCTTTTGCTTAATTTCGGATTATTTTGGGTGAAATTCGCAAAGATTTTTTCTCTTACAGCATCAGAAAAATATTCTTGATCTTGATAAACAGCATGAATGGCTTCAATGATATTTTCTCCAGCGCATTTTTTAGTCAGATATCCTTTTGCGCCTAATTTCATTACTTCCTTAATGATTTTCAAGTCATCATAACTTGATAAAATAATGACTTTGCAGGGAAATTGTTTTTCGCTAAACTCTTTGAGAACACTAATTCCGTCTTTTTCAGGCATGCTGATATCTAGTACTAAAATGTCAGCATTATTTTGAGTGACGTCATTATAGATTGCAGTTCCATCTAATGAATTACCCACAACTTCAAAATTTGAGACAGTCTGTAATAAATTCGTAAGACCATCAATAAGCACTTGATGGTCATCTGCAAGATGGATTCTTATTTTGGGTAATATCATTGTTTATGGAATGAAACCGCAAATTTATAAAGGAATTATCTGGAAAGATTGCCCTAATAAGGTTGTTTTATATCTTTTTAGGGCACAAAAAAACCCGAATATAAAATTCGGGTTCTCTTCGCACAAAAAAATTAAGTTTATAGGTTTATCTCAAACGATCTACAGATTTTACGAGATCTTCATCTTTTTTGATGGCCTTATTAGCTAACACTAATAATACGATAGCAACAATAGGAAGAAACATCCCAATACCTTTCTCTGAAACAGCGTTTACTGTTTCTCCAGATAGATTTAGTGATCGATATACAAATAATCCTAATAAAATTAAATTTAATATTATGTTCAGTCTGTTCATCACAAACTGATTTTGTCTTTTCTTGTATGAAATAATGCTGACGATAGAAAGCATTGTACTTAAACCTAACAAAATAGTATAAAGCTGTTCCTGCATAAAGTAGAAAGGCTTTCCAGTATTTAATGTCCAAAGCGGAATAAAAAACATTAGCACCCCTGTCACTACAAAGGTAAGAATTAAATATACGGTTTGAATTCGTTGTATCATGGTCTAAAATTGTTTTACAAAAATATATTTTCTTTTTTATAAATACTATTGTATGATTAAATTTTATTCGTATTATTGCATCATAATACCGTAAGCACTTCATACTGCGGTCAATTGAAATCATTTATCTACCTATTCTTTTTACAGTATTTCCTTTAAAATAATTAAATTCATAGAACATTCATGTTTGATATTTCTGCATTAAAAGAAATGAAGCTTTCTGAGCTTCAAGAAATAGCTAAGTTAGCTAAAACTATAAAGTTTAATGGCGTTAAAAAAGAGGCTCTAATCAGTCAGATTTTATCGCATCAAGAAGCGACTGTAGAACCGCCGGTTACTGCTGTGGCTAATACGGAAATAGCTGACGATAAACCAAAAAGAGCCAGAATAGCTCCTGTAAAAAAAGCAGCTATTTCAAAAAATGCTCCGGTTTTAGAATTTGATAAAGTAGAGGAACAAGCTCAAGAAGAAAAAGAAGTACCAGTAGTTTCAAAACCAAATTCAAAAATTCAAGCGGCTCCAAAAGTTCAAGAAACGGCAGAAACTGCACCAATTGAGAAAAAAGGTCCGAAAATCGTAAAGTTCAATAAATCGGCTTACGAGAAAAAAGTAGCTCTTCAAAAAGAAAAAGAAGCAGTAAAAGAGGTTAGTACTGAAGAAGCTGCAGAAGAGGCAGAAACGGCACCGCCAGCTCCAACAGCTGAAAAAATAGAACAGCCTGCCCCGGTTAAAAAGCCTAATCCAAATCAGAATAAGAATCCAAACCAAAATCCGAATCAGAATCCAAATCAAAATGGGAATGTAAACGGAAACGGAAATGGAAGCAATGGCAATCAAAACCCAAATCATAAAAATAAAAAGAATAATTTCAGAGATTCAGATTTTGAATTTGACGGAATTATCGAAAGTGAAGGCGTTCTTGAAATGATGCCCGACGGTTACGGATTTTTACGTTCATCAGATTATAATTATTTAGCCTCTCCAGATGATATTTATTTATCAACTTCACAAATAAGATTATTTGGTCTTAAAACCGGAGATACTGTAAAAGGAGTGGTTCGTCCTCCAAAAGAAGGCGAGAAATTTTTTCCGTTAGTTCGTGTACTTAAAATTAATGGTCACGATCCTCAAGTAGTTCGCGATAGGGTTTCTTTTGAACACTTGACACCAGTTTTCCCTTCAGAAAAATTTAAATTAGCCGAAAAAGGCAGTTCAGTTTCAACTCGTATTATCGATTTATTTTCTCCAATAGGAAAAGGACAGCGTGGTATGATTGTCGCACAGCCTAAAACAGGTAAAACAATGTTGTTAAAAGACATTGCAAATGCGATTGCAGCAAATCACCCTGAAGTTTATCTTATTGTTCTTTTGATTGACGAGCGTCCTGAGGAGGTTACAGATATGCAAAGAAGTGTAAGAGGAGAAGTTATTGCTTCTACATTTGATAGAGAACCGCAAGAACACGTAAAAATTGCCAACATTGTTTTAGAAAAAGCAAAACGTTTGGTAGAATGCGGGCACGATGTAGTAATTCTTTTAGATTCAATTACACGTTTGGCAAGAGCTTACAATACAGTTCAGCCAGCTTCTGGAAAAGTATTAAGTGGAGGTGTTGATGCGAATGCATTGCAAAAACCAAAACGCTTTTTTGGAGCAGCAAGAAATGTAGAAAACGGAGGATCTTTAAGTATCATAGCAACTGCATTGACTGAAACAGGTTCTAAAATGGATGAGGTTATTTTTGAAGAATTTAAAGGAACCGGTAATATGGAACTTCAATTGGATCGTAAAATCGCTAATAAGCGTATTTTCCCTGCAATCGATCTTACTTCTTCAAGCACGCGTCGTGATGACTTACTATTAGACGAAAAAACGTTACAAAGGATGTGGATTATGCGTAAATATTTATCAGATATGAACCCAGTAGAATCTATGGATTTTGTAAACGAACGTTTCAAGAAAACAAGAAATAATGAAGAGTTTTTGATTTCTATGAATGACTAAAAGCAAGGTACAAAGGTACAAAGGCTCAAAGTTGAAGAGGTTTTCTTTTAGGAATCTATCAATATATAAAAAAAGGGATGAGTTTTAAAACTCATCCCTTTTTGCTTTTTATCTCAGAGACTTATTTATGAGAACTTTATGTTTTTTTTTAAACCTCTAACCTCTGCAACTTTGAGCCTTGGTCCTCTATTTAATCGGTTTATCAACTACTGGTCTAGCATCTCTATTTGCTAATTCCCAAGCAATAACAAAAGCTAACTGCGCTCTTTTTGTTAAAGCATCGTATTCAATTTTTTGAGGTTCATCACCTTTTCCGTGGTAATCTTCGTGAACTCCATTAAAAAGGAAAACAGCAGGAATTCCGTGTTTTGCGAAGTTATAATGATCAGAACGCTCATAAAAGTGGTTTGGATCTTTAGGATCATTAAATTTAAAATCTAAATCTAATTTGGTGTATTTTTCGTTTTTGGCTACTGTAATATTGTGTAATTCAGTTGATAAACGGTCAGCTCCAATTACATAAACATAATTATTAGTATTAGCATGTTCTACGTCGCGACGGCCAATCATATCAATATTGATGTCAGTAATCGTGTTAGCGATAGGGAATAACGGATTTTCAGAATAGTATCTTGATCCGTGCAAACCATGCTCTTCTCCAGTTACGTGAAGGAATAAAATGGAACGTTTTGGTCCGTGTCCTTCTTTTTTGGCTTTTGCGAATGCTTTTGCAATTTCCATAACAGCTACAGTTCCAGAACCATCGTCATCTGCTCCATTATACACTTCTCCGTTTTTAATTCCAACGTGATCATAATGTGCTGAAATTACTAAAACTTCATCTGGTTTCTCAGACCCTTCAATAAATGCCCAGATGTTTTCAGAATCTGGTAAATTTTCATTGCGTCTTGCATTCAAAAAAGCTGCAGGAATATGCTGGTAGTAATCTGTTGCTCCTTTAGGGAAAGAAATTTTATTTTTTTTGTATTGCTCAATCATGTAAAGACCCGCTTTTTTTTGTCCTTTCGAACCTGTATCACGGCCTTCCATTTCATCAGAAGCAACAACGTATAACATTGTTTTTAAGTCATTAGATGTAATAGCGTTCATGTATTTAGTTGGGTCTGAATTGTCTTTAGAGACAACCGACTGTGCATTTTTACATGAAAATGCGGTGGCAATTAATAGTAGAATTACAATTTTTTTCATTTGTTGTTTAGTGTAAATTAAGGAATATGTATAATACATAGAAAATAAGTAAAAGTAGAATAAAAAAGGAGTTTATAAAGAATAAGATCACGCTTTTAACAAATGAAACAAATCTGCTTTCTCCATAAAAACGGTGATGTGCCGGATAAAAGTAGTAACACATCCAGATTATTCCAACAAAATTTATGATATCAGCTACAAATGCAATTGGGCTGATTGCTCCAATTGTTTTGTTTACAATAAATAATATAAGAAATATTAAGAGCAAAAATGAAAAATAATGCAGTGTAAAGATACCGTGATCAAAATAATACCACTTCTTTTTATTGTGGAAAATCCATAAAAAGAAGGCGAAAAACGGCATTATAATGAAGAGTATTTTTGGAATATTATGTATAAAGGATTCAATAAATTTTTCAATGATTTCGGCTTTGGTGTTGTTCTCCGTCACGTGTACAGCCTTTTCGTAGATCCAATATTCAAAATCGGTAAATTTTTCTTTTGGTTTTCCGTATTTCTGAATCGAATCAATTTCTTTCATTGAATCTAGTTTAAAATAGGACTTGTCAATTGTTTTTGACTGTAAATATGACTTTTCATTCCATTTTTTATGTTCTTTTGTGTTTGCTTTCTCGAAATTAGACGTAATTTCCTTTTCACTTTTTGCCAGGTTCTCAGTTACATGGCTTGGAAACATAGCAATTAAAAGAAAAGTAATAAAACTGATAAAAATATAAAGTCGCACTGGAGCCAAATAAGACAGTCTTTTTCCAGAGAGATATTCTTTGGTTAATGTCGAAGGTTTAAAAAGTAAGTTTTTAATGGTTTTCCAAAAGGCATTTTCATAATGTGTCAAATCTTCAAAAAAATGAATGAACAAATGATGAAATGTTTTTCTGCTATCAGTATTTTCCTGTCCGCAGTTGGGGCAGAATTTTTGTTCGACAACATGCCTGCAATTCAAACAGGTTTTGTCTTTTCTAATGGGACTATGTGACATTGGTTAATTCGTTGATTTTGATTTGGTTTAGTATGGTTTTTTTTTATGCCCGCAGTTGAAACGGATTTAATCGGATTTACGCTGGTATCTTATCACTGCAGATTTTTTTGTTGATTATGAGTAAAATCTGTGCAAACCAGTTTAAATCCGATTAATAAGTCTTCTATCAGCAAAATTATTTTTTCAAAACTTCATTCAAGAAAAGCTGTAAATGTTCGAATGATCTTTTCGCAGCTACTGGATTATAAGCTGCGCCTTTGGAATTATCGCTTCCTGCTTCTGGATTTGTAAAAGAGTGAACAGAATCTGCATAATAGATCATTTGCCAATCGGCTTTAGAATCGCGCATTTCTTGTTGAAAAGCAGCAACTTCTTCTTTAGAAACATAAGGATCATCAGCTCCGTGGCAAATTAAAACTTTAGCAGTAATTGGCGTTGCTGGTCGTGAAGCATCTTTGCCTAAACCGCCGTGAAATGATGCAACTCCCTTTACGTTCAAATGTCCGCGTGCCGCTTCAAGAACTCCCGTTCCTCCAAAGCAATAACCAATAACAACAATATTATCTGCATTTGCTCCAGATTTGATTAATTCCTGTAATGCAGCGTCGATTCTTTTTTGATACGCTTCAAAATTAGTTTTATAGAAACCAGCCTGTTTTCCTGCTTCAGCAGTGTTTTTTGGATAATTTCCTTCTCCATAAATATCAGCTATAAAGACATGATAGCCTAATTTCGATAAATTCTCTGCAATTCCTTTAGAGGCGTTGTCAATTCCGAGCCACGCAGGCAAAAGTAAAATACCAGGGTTTTGACTGCTTTTTTTAGCAGCTTTTATAGACAAACCGTTCAATACCTGACTTCCGTCGGCATATTTTACGGGTTTTAGTTGTGCATTTATAATGTTAGAAAACAGTATAGTAGCAAAAATAAGAAGGGTCGAATTTTTCATAGTGGTACAATTTTAAACAAATATCAGAAATATTATGTTACAAAAAAACCTCGAAAGACAATTCTTCCGAGGTTTATTTAAAGTGATTTTTCTGGCTAAAATTATTCGCCGGGATGATATGTTTTTTCGGCATGTTTTTCTACATCTTCCTTATAGAATAAAACGTCTTTAAATTGACCTTTTTGGTACATTTCTGCTTGATCTGTAAAATGTTTTGAGTTTATATCGCCGCTGTTTCCGCCAGCCAATAATGATTTTGCTTTTATTTTAGGGCCAAATTCAACGGCGCAGATAAAACTGTTTCCGTTATAGCCGTAACGTTTTTTTGAACCATTTTGGTAACTGCTTTTAAAAGAGGGCAGACTTCCCCAAGATCCTGGACCAAAACCAATTGGCAAGCTTGGCCTAGCATCGTCATATTTTAAATCAATATCACCGCTTGAACGCTGAAAACGGTTGATTTCGCCCCAGGCAACTTGCCAAGTTCCCCATTTCGATTTTAAGTCTTTTATAACTGCCTGCAATTGCGGAATAAGCTGACTTACTGTAGCATTTTTAGCAAAATTTTTAGTGTTTTCAACCTGATCTAATTCTCCTTCATCTATATAGGCTTTTAAGATAATCGGATCTAATTTATATGCCCATTCAATAGCTAATGTGGTTGCAACTGAATTTTCTTTAGCGTAATAATCCCAATTTTTTAGAATTGAAATTGGTTCTTGTAGTTCTAAATATTCGGCTGAATCTGGTTTTATATTTTTTTCAAAAACATTAATTAAACTCGGAATCAAAATTTCAAAAATTGATAATTTCGAATCATAACCGTCTGCAATAACTTTGTCTAAAGTATATTTGTTGTCTTTGCTGAAGATTCGAACGGCATTTATTCCTCTAAAATTTTCTCCGTCTGGCGCCATATAAGGTACATAATTTTCTTCTTTCGGACTGTTTTCTCCTGCAACACTATATGGAGTTGAATTGCAGTTTTGTAGCCAGCCGTTTGCCGGATTGTACAAATGAACCGTTTCATCAACTTCGTGCAAACCTTTCCATTGAGTCGAAGAAATAGAACCGTCAACCACTTTTGACCAATTAAGGTTTTTGTCCCGGATCGGAATAAAATTGCCATGCCAATACGCGATATTTCCTTTACTGTCAGCATAAACGGTATTGTTAGAGGTGTTGGCTTTTAAATCCATTGCTTTTTTGTACTCTTCAAAATTGGTGGACTTTGTTCGCACCCAGCTTTGAATCAAACTTGCCATCGAGCGGTTATTTGATTTCAGGCTAATCCATTTTCCGTCGCGTTTGGCCATGATCGGACCGTTATTTGTAGCGTAAGTTTTGAATTTTTTTGGAATTAATTTTCCGTTTTCTGTATAATTGATTGTGATTTCTTTTTCGATTACCGGCAAAAGTTTACCATCAAATTCGTAAAACAATTTATCGTTTTTATTGGTGATTTTTTCTGCGTACATATCAGCAACATCAACATTTGATGAAGTATGCATCCACCCACAATCATCATTAAAACCTTGGTAAATAAAAAATTGTCCCCAAGTTACAGCGCCATAAACATTGAGGCCTTCGTTGCTTGTAATCTGAACTTCAGGTCTAAAGTAAAAAGTCGTGTGCGGATTAATATATAAAATTGCATTTCCGTCAGCTGTTTTTGATGGGGCAAAGGCAAATCCGTTTGAGCCGGTCTGCACATATTTTTCCCTTTCAACATAGGCAACTTTATCAGTGTTACCAGAATAAAAAGCCTTCAGTTCTGCAGTAGAAAGATCAGCAGTACTTATTGCACCAATACTTCCGTCTGTCCAAAGCAGCGGAAACCACGGTTCAAAATGCGTTAAAAGTGCTGGTTTAACTTCAGGATGTTTGTATAGATAAAAGTTGATTGCATCAGCATAACTGTTTAAAAGTTTTTTGAGCCATGACGGCGCTTTTTTATAATCGGCTTTTGCTTCATCAGCGTCGATTAAAAGTTTAATTTCTAAATCATTATATAAAACAGACTGTCCTTTTATTTCTGAAAGACGTCCTAGCTTTTCAATATAATTCATTTCAATTCGCTTAAAATCGTCTTCGCATTGCGCATAAAGCAATCCAAAAACAGCATCAGCATCGGTTTTTCCGTAAATATGCGGAATGCCCCAATTGTCTCGAATTATAGTAACTTGCTGTGCTAGTTTTTCTAAGCGATTTACTTCTTTAATGTTGATTTTTTGGGCTGAAATCTGAAAACTGATACAGCAAAACAAAAAAGTTAGCTTTACTATTTTAGAATAAGTAAACATGGTTATTTGATATTAAATTTTTGACCAGCCGTGTAAATGCTCATTTCCAGTTTTTCAATTGAAATCAAATTGTTTTTCTTGGATTTTGAAACTCCTTTTGGATTTCGAACCACAATAACTTCGCTTTCGCCAGCCACTTCAATCTGATTATTTCGAACAATAATTGCGGTACTCTCATCAATACCAATTCCAGTTAAATCAGGAAATTCAACCAATGCCGAAAGTAAGCGATTGTAACGGTTTCTCTTTAAAAAATGCTGATCAATAACGGCTGTTTTCAGTAATCCTAAACCTTCAGAAGTTTCTAAATTATCGTATCGAATATTGTCAAAAGTACCTGAATATTCTTTTTGAAGTTTTTGATTTCCAGTAATCATTTTTTCAGACATTACAGCTGCGCCCGCACTCGTTCCAGAAATCGTACTTCCGTTTTCATACGCTTTTTGTATCGCTGTTTTAACTGGAGTATTGTTTACAACCGCCATAAATCTGGTTTGATCGCCACCGCTTATAAAAATAAGTTTTGCTTTTTGAACCGAATCTGTGAGAACTTTATTTTGAGCTGTTGCGGCAGTGAAATTCAGCATCACAATTGGGTTTGATGTGAGTTTTATCATTTGAGTTTTAAAAAAGATAAACGCACTGTCTGGTTCCTCACTCGACATGGGTAAAACCACGATATAATCTTTTTTGTTTAATTCGGCTGTAGCCAAAACTTGTTTCATTAAATCATCAGAACGATTTCCGCCGCCAATGATAAATAATTTTCCTTTTGGATTTTGTGCCTGAAGTAAGCTGCTCACAACTAGGAGTGAGGCCATCATAATTTTTTGCAAAGAAAATGGTGAAAAAAGGTTTTTCATGGGTGAAGTTTGACGTAATTAAAACTGATTTCTAATTATAATGTGATGTTTCTTTTAAAAGCACAGCCCAATTCAATGATAGAATCAGTTTTGGCAATTCCGGGGATGCTGTCGATTTTCTCGTAAAGAATTCTTCGCATATGTTCGTGATTTTTTGCAATAATTTTGATGTACAAAGTGAAAGAACCTGTTACATAATAACATTCGGTAATTTCAGGAATATCTTTTAAAGCTTCGATAATACGATCAGAATCAGAATCTTTATTCAATGTAATACCGGTAAAAGAAGCCCAGTCGTACCCAATATTTTTTTCCTGAATAATGGGTTTAATACCTGCGATTACGCCTTGTTCGATCATTCTATTAATACGCTGGTGCACCATCGTATTTGATATTTTCAAATTGGCAGCAATTGCAGAAAAAGCCATTCTTCCGTCTTTTTCCAATTCCTTAATTATATTAATATCAAATTCGTCTAATATTTCCATTCCTTTATATTGAATTATAATTTCTGTTTTTAAGATTCATAAAAGTAATTATTTTTTTTAATAAAAGGCGATTAAGCCGTATTTATCCAATTTTTAGAATTGATTTTTTTAAAGTATTAAAAGTTTAATTTGACTTATTTAGTTAATTAAAAAGTCAAAATATTGTTTTTTATGCTTTAAATTAATATTTTTTGATACTTTTGTACTTTAAAAAATACAGATCATGATTCAAACAGAAAAAGGACTTTCATCAAAATCAGAAATTTTGATCGAAAAAGAAAATAAATATGGAGCTCATAATTATCATCCGCTTCCGGTTGTATTAGAAAGAGGAGAGGGTGTTTATGTCTGGGATGTAGACGGGAAAAAATATTATGACTTCTTATCAGCTTATTCTGCGGTAAATCAAGGTCACTGTCACCCAAAAATTGTGAAAGCGATGGTAGATCAGGCACAAAAACTAACGCTGACCTCTCGTGCTTTTTACAATGATAAATTAGGAAATTATGAAGAATTTGTAACCAAGTATTTTGGTTTTGACAAAGTACTTCCGATGAATACCGGCGCAGAAGCTGTTGAAACAGCATTGAAAGTCTGCAGAAAATGGGCTTATGAAGTAAAAGGTATTCCAGAAAATCAGGCGCAGGTTATTGTTTGTGAAAATAATTTTCATGGAAGAACAACAACAATCATTTCATTTTCTAACGATGAAACTGCCCGTAAAAATTTCGGTCCGTTTACGGATGGATTTATAAAAATAGAATACGACAATCTTGAAGCTCTTGAAAAAGTTTTAGAATCGTCTAAAAATATTGCTGGATTTTTGGTTGAACCAATTCAGGGAGAAGCTGGAGTTTATGTTCCGTCAGAAGGATATTTAGCGAAAGCAAAAGCGTTGTGTGAAAAACATAATGTTTTGTTTATTGCAGATGAAGTTCAGACCGGAATTGCGCGCACCGGAAAATTATTAGCCGTTCATCACGAAAATGTACAGCCGGATATTTTAATTTTAGGAAAAGCCATTTCTGGCGGTGTTTATCCGGTTTCAGCAGTTTTATGTAATGACGAAATTATGAATGTCATTAAACCAGGGCAGCACGGCTCTACTTTTGGAGGAAATCCTGTTGCGGCGGCTGTTGCGATTGCAGCTTTAGAAGTTATAAAAGATGAAAATCTTGCTGAAAATGCAGAACGTTTAGGAATTATTTTAAGAAAAGGATTAAATGAAATTGCAGAAAGAAATAACTTAATTACACTTGTTCGCGGAAAAGGTTTATTAAATGCAATTGTAATTAATTGTGGAGAAAACTCAGATCTAGCTTGGGAAATCTGCTTAAAATTTAGAGACAACGGATTATTGGCTAAACCAACTCATGGAAATAAAATTAGATTGGCACCGCCATTAGTAATGACAGAAGCTCAAATTCACGAATGTCTTGAAATTATTGAAAAGTCATTAAACGATTTCAGATTATAAAATAAAATTAAACATTTAAACAAACAGCTGCAAGATTATTTCTCTTGCAGCTGTTTTTATATAATTTCAATAATGCAGGTATAAATTATGTAACAAACGACATAAATTATATAAAATTAAATTGAAGATCAGAAGTAGTTTTGAATGTCCTTATAAGTGAAAATAAAATTGAATTATAAACATCAAATTTATGTTGAAACTGCGCGGGACAGATACCAAAAACCTGAATTATAAACTTAATGTAATTTAACCATGTCGTACGCAAATAATGATATAACACGTTTTTTAGATGCACAAAACAAACTTTATCTAACTGCTTTCTCAGAACTTAAAAAAGGGAAAAAACAAACGCACTGGATGTGGTTTATTTTTCCTCAAATAAAAGGTTTAGGGAAAAGTACTATTGCTAATTATTATGCTATCGCAGATGTTAAGGAAGCAGAAGCTTTTCTAAATCATCCTATTTTAGCAAAGCATTTAATTGAAATTTCACAATTACTTTTAAATTTTAAGACTAAAAAATCTATTGAGACTATTTTAGGAGAATTGGATGCACGAAAATTACGTTCTTCAATGACTCTTTTTTCTCAAACAGAAAATGCTCATCCGATATTTCAGGAAATATTAGATACATTTTATTCAGGTTATGCAGATCCAATAACATTAGCGCTTACAGCATCAACTGTAGAAATTGCTATGGCTTCATAATTTAATTAAGCTTTTTAAAAAATAAAAATTATAGATTTTATATTAATTTTCAACTTTACTTTTTTTTATAAAATCAGCAAAAAAAACCATTCATGGGGGTGAATGGTTTTTTTAGTTTATATAAGTTCCGGATTAACTTCCGTGATCTTGATTTTCCGTAATCTTTTTGTTCGTATCCATGTCTCTTAAAGGAATTGAGAAAACTGCATTAATTCAGAACTATCTCCATTGCCTATTAATATTCAACTTTACTTTTTTATAAAATGAGCAAAAAAAAACCATTCATACATGAATGGTTTTTTAGTTTATATAAGTTTTGGATTAACTTCCATAACCTGGGTTTTGTGTAATCTTTTTGTTCGTATCCATTTCTCTTAAAGGAATTGGGAAAACTAAAGTAGGATCGTTGTAAGGAATTAGTAATGAACCATTTCCGTTTACATCAATAGATCCTTTTGTTCTCTTTAAATCGTGAATAGCAAAACCTTCCATACCTAGCTCTAATTCGCGTTCTCTTAATATAGTTGGCAATGTTAATACTGCAAAATTTACAGCATGAGCACGGTCTCTAATTAAATTGATATCATTTAAAGCAGTATCTCCAACAGCAGTTCCTAATCTAAAGTTAGTTTCAGCTCTTATCAAATACATTTCAGCCAAACGAATAATACCTACATCTCCGTATTGATTTGTATATTTTGAAGTCAATAATCTTCCGTTGTCTTCGTTTACGTAATTAAAATTAGCTCTAACGTCATTATCAGGATCATCAAATTTGTTAAGGTAAGTACCTCTAAGTTCAATATCACCCCCACGGCCTCCGTTTCCTTCAGACGCGTACATTACTACAATTTCATTTTCTCCTGTTTGTTTTGTAATTTGAATTGCAAAAATATCTTCGCTTTGATTTTCATCATGATTAAATGCATTTGCATAATTCGTAGACAATGCTCTTCCGCTGTCCTCAATTACTTCACTTGCAGCATCTCTTGCAGCGGCATAATTTTGCTGTTGCAGGTATACTCTCGCCAATAAAGCCTTTGCAGCATATTTATCAGGATAAAAACTGTTTTCTGCAGGAAGTCCGGCATAAGCATCGTTTAATTGTTTGATAATTAAAGCATAAACTTCTTCAACACTGCTTCTTTCTGCAGACAGGTCAGTATTAAAATCATAAATAGCTTTTGGTCTGATAATAACACCTAATTGTGTATTTTGTTTTCCTGCCTCATATGGCAGCGCAAAAAAGCGAACTAAATCAAAATAAGCTAATGATTTCAAAAAGTTAGCCTCAGCTACCATTGTTGTTCTTTTCTCTTCACTAGATACTTTATCTACATTTTCGATAACTGTATTTGCTGCATTAATGATTTCGTAGTTACGAGCATAAATTTGTCTCACAAAAGCATTGTCTACCAATACAGATTTGGTATACATTTGTCTAAATTCTGCATAAGTTCCTCTCCATCTAAGATCAGTTGTACTGGTTACGCCGGTTTGTGCCATCAAATCACCAGATACCAAACTTCTTCCTCCAAAAACATCAGCATCTGCGGCAATTGCATACGCTCCGTTTAAAATGTTTATAATACCAGTTTCAGTACTCAAAGTAATTTGTGAATCCTGATTTTGTCTTGGTTCTATTTCTAATTCATTTTCACAACTTGATATAAAAGCTGTGAAAAGTATAAATAAGATAAATTTATATGATTTCATTTGTGTCATTTTTAAAAATTAATATTTACACCTAAAGCAACTGTTCTAGCAGGAGGAGCAGAGTAGAATTCTTCTCCGATTCCCGTATCATCTCTTCTGGCTTCAGGATCATAACCGTTGTAATTTGTAAAGGTTAAAAGGTTGACACCAGTTGCATAAAAACGAACACTGCTAATTCCAGCATTTTTTAATGTAGTTTTCGGCAGTGTATATCCTACTGTAAGGTTTCTTAAACGAATAAAATCAGCTTTGTCAAGGTATCTTGTAGATTCACCTGTTCCGTTGCTTCCGTATAATCTCGCTTGCGGTACATTTGTGATATCACCAGGATTTTGCCAGCGGTTTAACTGATCAGTAGTTTGGTTATCAAAATAATCTGCTGCTGCTGATTGGTATTTTCCAGCAGAGTTATAAATACTTGCTCCCCATTCTCCTTGAAAGGTAAATGAAAAATCAATTCCTTTATAATTTATTGTATTTGTCAAGCCAGCCATTAACTCAGGGAACGGATTTCCAACAATAGTTCTTTTAGCTTCGCTGTAATCATTAGTTGTTGATTTGTCTAATGTTCCATCAGCATTTACTGTGTTTTTATAATATAAAGCATCTCCGTTAGCAGGATCAACTCCAGCATATTCAATTAAATAGAAAGATGAAATATTTTCTCCAACTCTATTAATAGTGAAAGTAGAAACAATATCTTGGCCATTTGGCATTGATAAAACTTCAGATTTGTTAGTTGTTATATTAAAACTAGTATTCCATTTAAAGTTTTCATTGTCAACGTTTCTAGTATTTACTGTAAACTCAAAACCGCTGCTTTTTACTTTACCAATATTTTGATTAATTGTTGTAGCTCCAGAGCTAATTGCTAAAGGAACAGCAAACAATAAACCATCAGTAGTTTTGTCATAATAATCTGCTTCGATGCTGATACGGTCAAATAAACCGAATTCTACACCAAAGTCTACTTGAGTTGATTTTTCCCAAGTTAAATTGTCATTTCCAGCCTGATCAAAAGTAAGCCCTGATTTTAGATTGTAAGGATCAGCACCGTATAACTGACGTGATGCAAAGTTACCAATTTCAGCATTTCCTAACTTACCCCAGCTTCCTTTTAATTTTAAGAAAGATAAAGTTTTGTTGTCTTTTAGGAAACTTTCTTCTGAAAGAATCCAACCAGCAGAAAACGCTGGAAAAATTCCGAAACGCTCATTTTTTCCAAAACGAGAAGAACCGTCACGACGAATACTTGCTTTAAACAAATATTTATTGTCGTAAGAATAATTTAATCGGCCAAATTGAGACACAAAAGTGTAGTTTGTTTCATTTCCAGCACCGGCATTAACTTCTGCTCCGCCATCAATTGTCTGGAAAGAATCATCTGGGAAATAAATACTTGTAACAGATTGGAATCTACGGCCATATTTGTTGAATTCCATACCTGCAACGGCATTAACGCTGTGTTTTTCAGCAAACACTTTGTCGTATGTAAGGTAGTTACTCCAGATATAGGTTTCATTGTTTACAGAAGTTGCATATACTTCACCATCTGTTGCCATAAATGGAGCATTTTTACCTTGCCAGTAATCTTCTGTTTGAGATAAAAGGTCGTATGAAAAGTCTGAATTGATTTTTAAAGAAGGTATAATTTGGTATTCTGCAAAAACTTTACCTGTAACTCTTCTCATAACCGTTTTCCAAAAAGAATTATCAGCCGCTAACAAATAGTTGGCATATAGTGTATTTGGATTAGCAGTTCCGTCCTCTAAACGAGCAGGAGATAATGGCGATTGTGCAACAGCCTGAAGTGGTGTAGTAAAAGAGTTGTCATCTTGAACACGATCGATTACCGATCTTGAAAAGCTTAAATTCATTCCGATATTGAATTTATCAGAAACTTTGTGCGATACATTTGTTCTTGCTGTAATTCTTTCCAATTCATTGCTGTCAATAATACCAGTAGTATTATTATAAGCACCAGAAAAGAAATATTTTGTTTTTGCATCGCCTCCAGAAGCAGAAAAATCTACATCTGTTGCTAGACCAGTTTGAAAAGCTTGATCTTGCCAATCTGTATTTACAGCTCTATTTCTCCAGTCAGTTCCCTGAGCAAGAAAATCGAAAGTGCTTTCTGCCTCTGCAGCATCACCAGTTCCGTTGATAGAAGCTTCTGTAAATAAGTCAATATATTGATCTGCGTTAAGCCATTTCTTTTTATGAGTAGCTTCGCTGACACCTTGAGACATGTTAAGAGAGAAAGTTCCTTTTCCGTCTTTACCTTTTTTCGTAGTGATAATTACAACTCCGTTTGCACCTCTCGCTCCATAAATAGCAGCTGAAGAAGCATCTTTTAAGACATCTATCGATTCAATCTCATTAGGACTTAGTGTAATTAAAGGGTTTGTTGGCGCACCATTAGTAGATTCGTTTGAAGTAACTAACGGAATTCCATCTAAAACATATAAAGGCTGAGTTCCTGCACTAATACTTGCAGCTCCTCTAACTCTAATGTTCATTCCTCCATCAACTTTACCATTTGTTTGTGTAATTTGAACCCCGGCTAATTTACCAACTAAAGCATTTTGTACGTTGGCAACGGGAACTTGCTGAATATCTTTTGCAGTTACTCGGGCAATATTATCTGTTGATTTTCTTTTAGTTTGTGTTCCATATCCAACAACTAAAACAGCTTCTAGTTCGTTTGATGATTCTTCAAGAGTAATCGTCATTGAAGCTCTTGCTGGAATTTCTATTGTTTTCATTCCTAAGTATGAAATTACTAATAGCTGGCCACTTTTTGCATCAATTGAAAATTCACCATCAAAACCAGTTTGTGTACTTTGTTTTGTTTCTTTTACAATAATATTTGCTCCAGGTATCGGAAGCCCT
The DNA here is from genome assembly GCF_015350695.1 of Flavobacterium sp. MR2016-29. Taxonomy (NCBI): domain Bacteria; kingdom Pseudomonadati; phylum Bacteroidota; class Flavobacteriia; order Flavobacteriales; family Flavobacteriaceae; genus Flavobacterium; species Flavobacterium sp. MR2016-29. Next base: position 260,228 of record NZ_JADKPU010000004.1, on the reverse strand, counting down.
CTTTTGTCTGCAACTATTCCAGTTACTTTAATTTCTTGCGCAATTGTTAATTGAATAAATAATACAAATAACATTACCAAAAAACTCTTAGAATTAATTTTCATGTGTTATCACGTTTTGGTTAGTGTTTTCCAAATATCTTAAATTATTGTTAAGTTTTAAGTGTTTGTTAACAATAAATATAACACAATTGAGCACTTTTGTATTATTTGCAACATTGATATTGAATAATGGGATTATTTATAATAATTACGTGTTTTTATTGTGTATTATTTAATTATAAACTTGATTGTTCTTATTAATTGTGTTGATTTAACAATTTTAGTTGTATAATTACGATGTTTTGTGATTTTAAATTAAATTTTCCGCAATATGAATTTATTAAGAAACCAAAAAAGCGATTGTTCGGGAAAACAATCGCTTTGGCTGTAATTACTTAAAATATCAAAAAAAGTAATTATTATTCATAATTTAATTACTGCAATACATTTCATAAATACTGTTATTGTTTTTGATCTTCATTTTCTTTCAGGTTATTTTTTTGTAAAATTATTTTATTACATCTAGTCAAATAATTCATCTACGGATAAATATCTTTCTCCTGTATCGTAATTAAAAGTAAGAATTACTGAATTTTCTGGAATATCCTTTAATTTTTTTGCAATAGCAGAAAGAGATGCTCCAGTCGAAATTCCAGCAAAAATGCCTTCTTCCTTGGCTATTCTTTTTGTAAAATTGTACGATTCATTTTTATCAACCGTTATAATTTGATCTACATATTCACGATTAAAAACTTCTGGAATAAATCCTGCACCAATTCCCTGAAAAGGATGAGGCGCCGGCAAACCACCACTTAAAACAGGAGACAGGGCAGGTTCTACAGCAAATGTTTTAAGATTCGGAAAATGCTGTTTTAAAATTTTTGAAACTCCAGTAATATGACCGCCAGTTCCGACGCCAGTTATCAAGTAATCAATGCCATCTGGAAAATCTGCTAAAATTTCTAAAGCAGTAGTTTTTTCATGAATTTCAACATTTGCCTGATTTGTAAATTGCGATGGCAAAAACGAATTTTTAATAGTTGCTGTCAATTCTTTGGCTCTTTCTACTGCTCCAGAAGTTCCTTTTTCTCTTGGCGTCAAAACAAACTCAGCACCATACGCATTCAAAATTCTTCTTCGTTCAATGCTCATCGATTCTGGCATTACCACAATAACTTTATAACCTTTAACTGCGGCCACTAGTGAGAGCCCAATTCCTGTATTTCCCGAAGTTGGCTCTATAATAGTGGTTTCTTCATTTATAAGTCCCTTTTTCTCTGCATCTTCAATCATGGCCAAAGCAATTCGATCTTTGATGCTGGATCCTGGATTTGATTTTTCTAATTTAATCCAAACCTCATGCGATTTAAAAAGCTTGTTTAATCTGATGTGAGGCGTGTTTCCTATAGTTTCTAAAATGTTTTGATATTTCATATTGATTTTGATATTTTTAAAATAGTTAAAATTCGTGGCAAAATGTTTTATCCAAAAAGTAAAAAAGCAATAATCAAAGTCACAATAACATTAAACAGCTGTGCAATTAAAAAAGCAAATAATGGTTTTCTGCTGTTGTTTTGAAGTAAATCTTTAAAGTTAGTTTCTAAACCAATGCTAGTGAAGGCAAGTGCAAACCAAATGCCCTGCAAATTCTTTAAACTGTCTTTTACAGAATCTCGAACTTCTGGAGCAATTAAAAAGGAGAAAATTAAGGAAGCACCAATAAATCCGATAACGAATTTTGGAAAACGTTCCCAAATAACGCTTAAAGTTGGTTTTGATTCCACTGCTTCAGCTGATTTGTTGTGCGTATATGTCCAATAAACGGAAATGGCAAAAGCGGCAATTCCTAACAAAACATTTTGAGAAAATTTAACAATGGTACTAATTTTCAAAGCTGTTTCTCCAACCAAAGTTCCAGAAGCCACAACGGCCCCGGAGGTGTCGATACTTCCTCCGAGCCAAGCGCCAGTTACTTCTTCAGGAAAATTAAAGAACTTGGCGATCATCGGCATGAAAATCATCATTGGTATTGCCGTGACCAAAACAATCGAAATTACATAAGATAATTTTTTCGAATCGCCTTTTATTGCGCCAGAAGTGGCAATTGCAGCAGAAACACCGCAAATAGAAACAGCACTAGAAATCATCATCGTTAATTCGTCGTCGACCTTTAATTTTCGACAAAGCCAAAAAGCAAAATACCAAACGGATAGAACGACAATTAAAGCCTGAATTAATCCTAAAGAACCTGCTTTTAGAATATCAGAAAAAATCACACTTGTTCCCAATAAAACCAATCCGATTTTTACAAATACTTCTGTAGAAAGTGCGGCGCGAAACCATTCGGGAAGTTTGAAGAAATTGCCAATCGCTAAACCAATGATCAAACTAAAAATAACGGCTTCTAAATTAATAGATTTTACAGCTAAATTTCCAGCCAGAATAAGTGCAATCAGCATTAAAAAATACACTATTGGAAAAGTAAAAAGAAAATATTTAACCGATTTTCCAATTAAAAAAGCGCCTATAGTTCCAATCGAAATCAGATATAAAAATTGAATTAAAAGGATTTTAAGGTTTTGATAAGTAAAGACTTTCGTTTTTAAATCAGTACTATTCGACCAGCTGAAAACGGGAACGTCAGGTAGAAATACAAATAGCGAAATTCCGATGATTAAAAACCCGAGAATTACCACCGTCCAGTCTTCGTGAATATTAAATTGTTTTGGTTGAGTTGACATTGTATGTTTATTTCCTGCAAGGTTTTCAAAACCTTGCAGGTGTTAGTTTTATTAAATAAAGCACTTTAATAATTAGTCCTATAAGGTTTTCAAAACCTTGCAGAACATCTATTTACAAATCGACAAAGTATTTTTGTTTGCCAAAATCAAATTCATAATGCGTTAAATTAGGCCATAAAGGTTTTATAAGACCTTTTTCCCAGTTTTGCAGGGCAACATGCAATTCTTTTACTTTCTCTGGATTTTTTAGGGCTAAATCTGTAGTTTCCGATTTATCTTCTGCCAGATTATAAAGCCATTCTTGATGCGTTTTTCCACTGATAATCAATTTCCAATCACCGCTTCTAATGGCTTTTGCATCGCCTGAACGCCAGTATAAAGTTTTGTGTGCTTCTGTATTATTGTTTACAGTGCTGATCAAATCTACGCCGTCATAAACGCGGTCTTTTGGTAAACCAGAATGGGTAACTGCTGCAATGGTGCTAAAAATATCTAAAGTACTTACTGGCCATTTGTAAACAGTGTGCGGCTTGATTTTTCCCTTCCACGAAAGTGCAAACGGAACATTTACACCGCCTTCAAAATGAGAAAATTTACCGCCTTTTAACGGTGCGTTTGTTGTTGCAAAAGTATAATCGGCGCCACCATTGTCGCTGGCAAAAATAATTAAGGTATTTTCTTCTAAACCTTCTTTTTTAACTTTTGCTCTGATTCTTCCAATTGCATCATCAAGCGCACTGATCATGGCAAAATAAACGCGTTTGTTTTCATCTTTTACATTCGGAAAACGGTCGTAATATTTTTTACGAACCTGAAAAGGCGTGTGCGGCGCATTAAAAGGAACATACAATAAAAAAGGTTTGTCTTTATTTTTATCAATAAAGGCTTCTGCTTCGTCAGCAAATGTTTCGGTTAGATAGGCTTTATTATGTACGATAGTGGTATCGCGGCGAATTTGACCAATTCCCACACGGCCATTTCCCCAAATCATTTTATCTGTAAAATCTTTATGATGGTGATTGATAATATCGGGATTATCATCTTCTGGCGTGTAAAGCGAAAAGGCTTGATAAAATCCGTAATGATAATCGAAACCGCGATCTAAAGGAAAAAATCCTTTATTGTGACCCAAATGCCATTTTCCTATAATTGCCGTGCTGTAACCTTGTTTTTTAGCCAAGTCAGCAAAAGTAATTTCCGATTGAGGCAAACCTTGTGTGGCTATAGACGCTTCATTTGGATATTCGATTTTGTCATTTAATCGCCAATTATTGGTATTAATTAAATATTTAAAAGCATAATATTCTAAATTGTTTTTTGGGTAACGATCGCCTGGCTGAAACTCATGCCCAAAACGTTCCTGATAACGGCCAGTAAGCAAACCCGCGCGTGATGGCGAACAAATGGAAGCGGAAACATAACCATCTGTAAAAGTTACTCCAGAAGCGGCCAAAGAATCAATGTGAGGAGTGGGAGTCGATTTCCCCCCGTATAACGAAATGTCATATTTTCCTAAATCATCAGCTAGCAGAATGATAATATTTGGCTTTTTTTCGGTTTTTGAAGTATCTTTTTGCGCTAGAAATGTTGCTTTTCCTTCGGCTAATTTTTGATTTGATTTAATCAATGTTCCATCTGTATTGATTGGCCAGAAAAGAAAAACAGCTATTATAAAAAGAACAATAACTATTGAAAAAACAGTCTTTTTTGTTTTGGATAAAGCCATAGATTTTGTTTTTATTGAGGTAATGAATAGTCTTAGTTTGTGTCTAATTTTTAAACACATAAAACCATAGATTTTAAAAAGTGGCTGTTTAATTTTTTTTTATGTTTTAAAATTAATTATGTGCTAAAGCCACATTAACATCGTTTTTTAAATCGCCTAAACCATCTTTTTTGAAGATAATTTTGCCATTTTGATAAAATATCAAAGTAGGGAAGACCTTCACCGTTTTTAAGTCGGCTATGACTTGCGGACTTTCTTCTAACTCAATTTGAATGATTTTTAATTTCTCTCCATATTGAGTTCTGATATCTTCTAAAATTGGTTTTACCGTTTTGCAGGTAGCGCAGTATTTTGAACCAATGTCTACCAAAACGTAATTATTCTCAGCAATTATTTTTTTGTATTCTGCAATTGATAATTTACTTTTTAAATTGGTATAAAATGGTTTTCCGCCGCCAATCCAGCTTGCGATACCTCCGTCTAAAATATAGACTTCAGAAAAACCTTTTTTAGATAATTCAGTTGATAAAAGACCACTTCTGTAAGCGGCAATAGAATAAATAAATACCGGTTCTGATGGATTTAAAGCGGCTACAGCTTTTTCGAAATTATCTGATTTGGTGTTAAAATTTAAAGCACCTTCAATATGGTTTAATGCAAATTCTTCAGGACCTCTTGCATCAATTATCTGTGGATTTTTTTGAGCTTTAATTTTTGCATAAAAGGCATCTAACAAAACTACGCTCGAACTTTTTTCTTGAGAAAAACTTATAAAAGTGAAAAGCAAAATCAAGGCTGTGATGCTTTTTTTGAGTATTTTATTTTTCATAATGGTATAATTTGAATAAAAGTGGCAGTGTATTCACTTTAATTAGAATACACTGCCTGTCTTTATTTTATTTGTATTTTAAGATTGAGCCTGTTCATAATAAACAGGACTCGGTTCGATAATTTCAGCTTTTGCTTTTAGCGGAAGCGACAATACACCTTCGGCCAATGCACTTCCTTCTTTTTTAGATTTGAATATTGGCCACAAAAATTGTGCATACCATTCTTCTTGTTTGTATGATTTTGTTCCGTATGATTCTGGAAATTTTCTGGTAATTAAACCTGTTCCGAAGATTACGTCCCAAATGAAAAACATGTTTCCGAAGTTTCCTTTGAAATGCCCAACACCGTCGCCGCTTGTATCTGCATGATGCGCGTGATGCGTAGCTGGAGTAGAAATTAAACGCTCTAAAACCCATGCAATTGGGTGTAGCACTCTGTATTTGTAAAATGGTTTATCCCACGCAATACTTGAATGCGCTCCTAAAGTGATGAAACTTTTGATAACCAAAACAAATAAAGCCGGCAATCCTAAACCTAAATAAGTTAAAGTGGCAGTCAAATAAATTTGAGAAAAGAAAACTGTATAAATAAAGTTTTGTCTAGAAGCCATAGCCATTCCCATATATGGAGCCGAGTGATGCGTTCTGTGAAAACGCCACAAAAACGGAACTTGATGGTGAAGCCTATGATACCAATATTGCGTTAAATCGTCGGCAATTGCGATTAGGAAAAAGCCTCCCCAAAACGGAACCCAAGAAAGTGCATTAGCCAAATTAGGAACTAAATAAGGCAAAGCAGTCAAGCTGAAAAAAGCGATTACTGGCGGTAAAAGCAATTTTGGAGCCAAGAAACAAATGATGTCTATCTTGCGTTCTTCGCCTGTCCATTCGTCATCGTATAAACCTGCTGTAAATTCGATCACGCCTAAAACCAGCATAAAAACGGTTAATCCCCAAGTTCTTATATGCTCAAAAGCGGGTTTTGCAAATTCTAAAAATGCTGGTAATGAAATATGTGATTCGCTTACCAAATTATTGCTTAATTTAAAGTAAAGGAAAATTGCCACCACCGGCAAAGAATATATAAAAAGACTAATTAGTAAATCTCTTGTCAGTTTTTCTTTTTGAACTATTGCCATGATTTCTTATTTTAAAAATTGATTAATTAATGCTAAACCTCCCGCTAATATGACTAACGGAACTAAAAAAACGATCGCACCAACGATGATTTTTTTTCCTATAATTTCATAGTCTACTCGTTTCATATCTTTTTGATTTTAAATATGTTATTGTAAAAATAAATAATTAACTGTTAATTCTATAGATTTAGTAGAATTTTATTTTTATTTTTTTAATTAATTTGTTAGGATTCTTTATTTTTAATTGGTGCTTGCTGGTTTAGTAACTTGCTTAGCCAAATCTTGCAGCGTTTTTCCTTTATCAGCTCCTGTATTGTGTATTCTTCTGTTATAGACATCTTGCCAGTCGATTAACGGATAAACGTTGTTTTCTTTAGCTTGTTCATCAAACAGTTTTTTAAGCTCTGCTAATTTTTCTGGATATTTCGCGGCCAAATTGTTACGCTCGTTAAAATCTTCGTTGAGGTTGTACAATTCCCAAACATCTGCATCAAAATTGCTTTCTGCAGGTTTTTCGTTTTTGCCAAAAGCTTTTTTTACAGCAAATGAATCTGGTAAATGCGCTGCACCGGCTTTCCATCCATCTTTATAAATTGCTCTGTTTCCAAAAATGTAGTAATATTGAACTTTATGCAGTGATTCTGCTTTTGCATCAGTCAGAGAACTATATAAAGAAGAGCCTTGAATAATATCCTGTTTTACATTTTTAATATATTCTGGAGCTTTAACTCCTACAATATCCAAAGTTGTTGGAAGTAAGTCCGTTACATGGCTGTATTGATTTCTGATGCCCCCTTTTTCTTTAATTCCGTTTGGGTAAAAAACTATCAGAGGATTGTGTGTTCCTCCTTCAGATTGTGCATCTTGTTTCCAGTTTTTAAAAGGGACATTTGTTGCCTGCGCCCAGCCTAAAGGATAATTTGTATTTAAACCTTTTGGCGTTCCGATTTCATCAATGTTAGCTAGGTTTTTCTTCAAATTTTCGTCGTCAGATGTTCCTTGAGAAAACAAACTTTGATTGATAGTTCCTTCTGTAGTTCCTTCTTTGCTGGCTCCATTGTCACCAATTGCTAGAAAAATAACAGTATTGTCTAATTGATTTGTTTCTTTTAAATAAGTAACCACTCTTCCAATTTCGTAATCGGTATAAGTCAAAAATCCTGCGTAAACTTCCATAAATCGAGCATAGACCTTCTTTTGATCTGGAGTCAGTTTTTTCCAATCTGTAATCAGCGGGTTGCGTTCTGGCAAAACCGCATTCGCAGGAATTACGCCCAATTTCTTTTGGTTCGCAATAACTTCTTCACGATAAGCATCCCATCCTTTGTCAAATTTTCCTTTATACGGATCACTCCATTTTGTGGCTACTTGATGTGGTGCGTGTGCTGCTCCCGGCGCATAGTACAAAAAGAATGGTTTTCCTGGCGCGGCTTTTTGCTGTTTCTGAATATAGCTTATTGCTTTGTCTGTAATTAATTCATTTAAGTGGCGTCCGTCAGGTTTTACGTGAACTTGATCTTCAACTAAATCAGGATTATATTGATCCGTTTGAGAACCTAAGAATCCGTAGAAATGATCAAAACCTTTTCCGGTTGGCCATCTGTCAAACGGACCCGCATCTGTAGCATCTTCGTCTGGTGTAACTCCATATTTACCAACAGCAAAAGTGTTGTATCCGTTTTCACGTAAAATCTCTGCTATAGTTCCTTTATCCGATGGAATTCTGCCGTCCCAGCCTGGAAAACCTGCTGATAAAATGGTGTGTGAAAACCCGCTTACATGAACTCTTCCTGAATTTCTTCCGGTCAATAAAGCAGCGCGTGTAGGAGCACAAATGGCAGTTGTATGAAAGTTGGTGTAACGTAAACCATTATTAGCCAATTGATCAAAAGTTGGAGTTTGAATTAAACCCCCAAAAGCACTTGAAGCTCCAAATCCTACATCATCTAATAAAATCCAAATTACATTGGGTGCACCTTTAGGCGCTTTTACCGGTTCTGGCCAATATTCTTTAGAATCGGCTAAAGTTTTACCGACAACACCTTTAAATTCTTCAGGTTTATTTTGGCTAAAGCCGAACTGCGCAATTAGTAGCGCAGTAATCAAAAGCCCTTTTTGCGGACTTTTGATGGTACTGTTATTTTTAAAATTTTTCATAATTCAATAGTTTTTTGGGTGTGGTTGTTGTTAATATCCAGGGTTTTGTGGTAAACCTACTGGATCAATATTTCTTTCACTTTGTGGAATCGGATATAAATTATTTCTTTCTGAAACAGAATTTTTAGCCGTGACTTTTTTCACTTCTGTAACCAAAGTTCCCCAACGCACTAAATCGAACCACCTTTGTCCTTCTTGAACAAATTCTTTTTTGCGTTCTTCCTGAATTGCAGCTCTAAAACCAGCTTGCGTTAAACCCGCTAAGTCTACAGTTGGATCTGGAGTTGTAATGGCTTTGCCAAAAGCTCTTCTTCTTACTTGATTAATCACTTCATAAGCTTCAGGAGTTGGTGCACCTTGTTCGTTTATGGCTTCCGCCAAAGACAATAAAATGTCTGCATAGCGAATAATTGGAAAGTTTATTGCTACGTTTCCTGGAGTTGCCAGATTGGTTAAATCCAGATACTTTTTGAAAATTGGTTTCGGAAAAGTATATAACGTTCCAGTTGTTGGATTAAGCAGTTGTTTGGCATAACTCACATCTCTTCTTGTATCTCCGGGAGCATAAATGTCATAAAACAAGGCCACGTCTGAGATAATATCTGCTGGCTCTGTAGCCGTAAATCCTGTAAAAGAAGTAGATTGAAAAGTACTACCGCTTGATCCGTTTCCGGCTTGATTAGGCTCAAACTGAACAGAGAAAATGTGCTCTTTTCCGTTCTTCTTAGTTTTTGTAAAAATGTCCTGAAAACTTTCGAATAAAGCATATCCGTAACCTCCGTTAATTACTTGTCTTGCTTTTAAAATAGCATTTGGGTAATCCTTTCTGGTCAAATATACTTTTGTTAAAATGGCTTTTGCTGCTCCAGAGGTGGCACGGCCAGCATCGGCTGCAGTGTAAGTTGCAGGCAAAGCTTCGGCATCATTTAAATCACTAATAATTTGAGTATAAACTTCATCTACAGTTGCTCTTTTTGATTTTAAATTTTCTAATTGAATAGAAGTTGGCTCGTGCAAAACAATTGGCACACCGCCCCAAAGTCGAACGGCCTGAAAATAAAGCAATGCTCTGATGAATTTTGCTTCAAGAATCAATCTGCTTTTTACAGCATCAGTTCCTGCTGCTTTTGGAATATTGTCTATAGCAACATTGGCTCTGTTGATTCCAGCGTAAATTTGTCTCCAGGCAACCTGAACGCGATCATTAGTAGCGTCATGTGTTAATGCGCTCATTGCTCGTACCTGAGGATTTGTTGCAGAAACTCCAGCAGCAGCATAATCAGATCCCATGTCTGTCAGGAAATAAAGATTTCTGCCAAATAAACTTTGCTCTCCCGGATCAAGGCTTAAAGAGTTATAAACTGCAGTTACACTTGCAATAGCATCATCTTGTGTTTTAAAGAAGTTTTCTTCGGTTACAAAAGAGGTTGGTGTTACCTCAAGGTCGGTGCACGATACAAAGAGTCCGGCACTTAAAAGGAATATTATGATAATCTTTTTCATTTTATATTTTTTTACTTAGAAAGTTACGTTCAAGCCAGAGATGAATGTTTTTGAGTTTGGATAAGAACCAAAATCAATCCCGGGATACAAGTTGTTTTGTTCGTATGAACTTACCTCTGGATCATAACCAGTGTATTTTGTCCATGTGATTAGATTTTCTGCAGAAACATAAAATTTCACGCTTTTTGTTCCCAATTTTTTAGAAACACTTTTTGGTAAAGTGTAACCAAGCGTGATTAATTTTAATCTTAGGAAAGAAGCGTCTTCTACATAACGCTCAGAAACAATTCCTAATGGAGAACTTGTAGCTCTGGGAACCTCATTGCTTGGATTTGTTGGCGTCCAGCGATCTTCTAATGTAACATTAGCATTGGTTCCAAGTGTAGAAATTTCTAATTGCTGATTTAAGGCGTTGAATATTTTTCCGCCGTAAGATCCTTGGAAAGAAAAATTCAAATCAAAATCCTGATATGAAATTGTGTTGCTGAAACTTCCAACAAATTTTGGTTGAGAGCTTCCAAGATTTCCTTTGTCAAGGGCTGAAATAACACCGTCTCCATTTGTGTCAACATATTTTCTGTCTCCCACTTTTGTATTTGCAAGACTGTTTATTTTTGGCTGTGTATTTACTTCTTCCTGAGTCTGGAAAATTCCGTTTGTTCTATATCCCCAGAAAGTTCCTAAAGGCAATCCTACTTTTACTGTAACAGGCTGTTGCTGTAATAATGAACCGTTTGGCACTACAGGAAAAAACTGATCAACCCCATTTCCAATAGAAACTACTTTATTTCTGTTGGCAGAAAATACAATGTTTGAGTTCCAAGAAAAAGTTTCTGTTTTTACGTTTTCAGTAGTTAAACCAACTTCAATACCTTTATTTTCAACACCTCCAATATTCTGCAATACAGTCGCATATCCTGAAGTAAGCGGTACTGGAACGCTGATTAGCAAATCGTTTGTTTTTTTGTAATACACATCAAAGACAAAATTGATTTTTCTGTCTAATAATGATAAGTCTAAACCAACATTATATTGATCTGTTTTTTCCCATTTCAAATCTGGGTTTGCAAGGCGGGTAGGAGCTAGTCCTGTGTATAAGGTTCCTCCAAAAGCATAATTTACAGATCCCATTGAGGCTAATGAAAGATAATTTCCAATTTCCTGATTTCCTGTTGTTCCAGCGGTAATTCTAAGTTTAGCTTCGGTTACGCCTTTGATGTTATCAGCAAATTCTTCATCTGTAATATTCCAAGAAAAACCTGCCGAAGGGAAATACCCCCAAAGTGATTCAGATCCAAATCTTGAAGAACCATCCGCACGTGCAGAAAGTGTAAAGTTGTATTTTCCTTTATAAGAGTAGTTAACTCTTGCCAGCCATGATTTTAAGACACTTTCAAAAGCATCACTATAGGGTTTTACTGCAACACCATCCTGTAAAGCATTGTACGTATTGGCATCATTAACAAAAGTGTTTGAACCGGCATTCACCACTTCGCCTTGCGTGTATTGAAGAGTATAACCGCCTAAGGCAGAGAATTTATGGTTTTCGCCAAAGTTAGTATTGTAATTCAATGTGTTTTCATTCAGTACAGAACTTACCAATCGATCTCCAACAGAAGCAAGACCTTTTGTTCCCGCACCATTTGTTGTGTTTGCAGGCGCATAATAGTTTTGTTTTGTATTGATTACGTCACCGCTTACCGCCACTTTCGCAGTAAGTTTTTTAGTGATTTTATATTCACCAAATAAACTGGTTAAGATTCTGTTGATCTTGGTTTCGTTGGTGGTATTTTCTAAATCATTAATCGGATTTGGAACATAACCGTTAACAGAAGTTGCGTAGATATTATTCGTTACATTATAGCTTCCGTCAGCATTTTTAATCGGAACAACTGGAGCAGTTAATACAGCACTTACTAAAGGATTTGGGGTTCTTCCTCCGCTTCCGTTAGTTCCTACACCATTTGAGATTGAATTGCTGTAATTAGCGTTTACACCAAATTTGAAATTCTGAGAATAATTTTTTTCATAATTAATACGAAGCGATATTCTTTTAAAGTCAGATCCCAAAACAATTCCTTCCTGATCAAAATATCCTGCAGAAACTGCATATCGAGATCTGTCGTCGCCTCCAGAAAATGACAATTGGTGGTTTTGAACCGGAGCTGCCGTTCTAAACGCAGCAGATTGCCAGTCGTAACTTCCTGATGTTTTGAAAGCTTCAATTTGTGCTGCCGAAAAAGAGGGAGCCTGACCAATACTCGCCTGAACATCATTGCGCAAACTTGCCCATTGGCTTGCATTCATCAAATGTAATTTTTTAGAAACATTTTGAAAACCAAAATAACCTTGATACGAAATATTATCCTGTCCCTTTGTTCCTTTTTTAGTTGTAATAATCACAACACCATTTGCGCCACGAGATCCGTAAATTGCAGTTGCAGAGGCATCTTTTAAAACTTCAATAGATTCGATGTCGCCAGGATTTATAGTCGACAATACATTGACAGTAGCACCAGAGAAAGAAACACCGGCTGTACTATTGTTATTGTCGTTATAAATTAAGATTCCGTCAACTACATAAAGCGGTTCATTACCTGCTGTAATTGAGTTTCCTCCTCTAATACGTACGCTTGAAGATGCGCCAGGACGGCCTGAACTTTGTGTAACTACCACACCAGGAATAGCACCTCTTAAAAGGTTATCTGCCGATGAGGTTACTTGAGAGAGATTTGCTTTTGGAACCGAAGCTACAGAACCTGTAATGTCTTTTCTCTTTTGAGAACCATAACCTACAATTACCAATTCATCTAATTCTTGGCGTTCCTCTTTTAGACTGATTGTAATTGGATTTTTTTCTACAATTACTTCGGCTTTTTTATATCCAATGTAACTTACAATCAAAGTATAAGGAAATTTCTGTCCGGTTTGAAAATAAAATTTTCCTTCTGCATCAGTCTGTACGCCGTGAGTTGTTCCTTTAATTACAACTGAAGCGCCTATAATGGGTTGATTTGTAACGTCATCGACAACTGTTCCGTCAAGTTTAGATTGAATAAGTGGCGTTGTATTTTGGGCATTAATTCCTGCCGTCAGGAGCAGGAGAAATAGTAATGAGTATATTTTAAAATTTTTTTTCATTTCTTTGTACTGGTTTAAATAATTGACAAGGCGCCTTGAAAGTTGATTTTTCAACTCTCTAATTGTTTCCTTGATTTAGTGATAAATTTTCTTTAAGCCTCGCCATTTCTGTTGCCGCAGAAATGGCTTTTTTTATTTACAGCAACAGCTTTGCATATTTTTCATTTTAGTTTTGTTTAGTTGTTAATTATTTTTTTTTGGAATTTATAGCTATTGTTTCAAAGATCTCTTCAAGGCAAATGCATGCATTAAATAGACTTTTGGAAATTTCGATAAAGTATAATTGGTAATGAATTTTTTAGATGTTCGTTTGTTGATTTCGATTTATGTAAAAGAGAAAACCGATTCTAAACGAAAAAAATTGCTGTAGGGTTTAGCAACAGAAGCACATATAACATAAGTTGTTATAAGTATATTTTTTTGGAAGATTTAAATACGATATGCTTTCGGTTGTTTTCAAAATATAATTCTTTATGATTTTAAATATTATTTTAAACTCTACTAATCCTATAGACAAAGTTAATTTTAATATAATAAAAACCAAAAAAAACTTTATTTTTTTTTAAAGAAAAAGAAAATAAGATTAAAAAGTAAAGTAATTTATGTTTCTAAGTAATTTATTATCAATGTTTTGAAGTATTTTTTAAACCCGAACAAATGTTAATTTTTTTGATATTGAATAGTAAGAAATGTAGTATTTTATACTTATTTTTTAGATTTTTAACTTCCTATAAATCAAAAAAATAGAATTGAAAACGTCAGGAAAAAGTTAGTTTGATATTGTAGAGCAGTTTTTTAGATGAAAGTAGATCTGTTTTTGAAGTTGATTTTGAATAAATTAGAGTAATTTTATAGATATTAAAATAAATTTAAATTTTTTATTCATCCTATGGATTAATACTTATATTTGTAATAAGTATTAATACTTAGTTTTATATTCTTTAAAATGATAAAAGTTAGCGAAGCCTTAGCGATTGTAGCATCCAGCAGTTCTAATATGCCAGTGCAAAAAATTCCGTTGCATAAAGCAATTGGATATGTTCTGGCCGAAACCTTATATTCTCCAATCGATATGCCTCCTTTCCGTCAATCTGCTATGGATGGTTATGCTTTTATCCACAGTGAAAAACATCAGTATGACGTCGTAAGTATTTCTCAGGCTGGTGATCATTCAGATATAAAACTCAAAGAAAATGAAGCGGTACGCATTTTTACAGGAGCTTTTGTTCCTAAAAATGCCGATACAGTTGTGATGCAGGAACATGTAATGGCAAACGAAAAATCGATTTTGATTACCAATATGCCAGCGCAGTTTACGAATGTTCGCGTTAAAGGAGAACAAATTGCAAAAGATGATGTAGTTTTTGAAGCTAATACTTTAATTACTCCTGCAGCAATTGGCTTTTTAGCCTGCTTAGGAATTACAGAGATAGAAGTATATAAAAAGCCAAAAGTGGCTATTTTAGTAACAGGAAACGAATTGGTAAAACCTGGAAAAAAATTACCGAAAGGCAAAATTTACGAAAGCAATTCAGTAATGCTTCAAGCTGCACTTCAAACAATTGGAATAAAGAAAACAAAGGTTTATAAAGTAAAAGACAATCTTAAAGCCACTAAAAAGGCTTTAAAAAATATTTTAGATAAATACGATATTGTTTTAATTTCTGGCGGTATTTCTGTTGGAGATTATGATTTTGTAAAAGACGCTTTGCTGGATAATGGTGTCGAAGAGCTATTTTATAAAATCAATCAAAAACCCGGAAAACCAATGTTTTTCGGATCTAAAAATGAAACTTTAGTTTTTGCTTTACCGGGAAATCCGGCATCATCGCTGACTAATTTTTATATTTATGTATATCCCGCGATTAAAAACCGAATGGGTTTTGCAGCAATACATCTGCCAAAATTGGTCAGAAAATTAAATGCAGACATCAGCAACACAACCGGAAAAACATTATTTTTAAAAGCATTATACGATGAAACAAATGTCACTGTTTTAGAAGGCCAAGCTTCATCAATGCTGAATACCTTTGCAATAGCCAACAGCTTGTTAATTGTTCCTGATGATATTGAATCTTTAAAAGAAGGAGAATTAGTGACTTTGATGCCGATTGGATAAGAGATTTTAAGAGTAAAGAGTAAAGAGTAAAGAATAAAAAGTAAAAAGTAAAAAGTAAAAAGTAAAAAGTAAAAAGTAAACATATCGTATGTTAAACACACAGCACAAACTTGAAACCTGAAACTTGAAACCTGAAACTTTAAACTTGAAACATGAAACTTGAAACCTGAAACTTGAAACCTGAAACTTGAAACCTGAAACTTAAAACTTGAAACTTAAAACTTGAAACAAAAAAAAACAATACCAAAAAAATGCAGTTACTCAGTTCAGAAAATATAATATTATTCAGCTTCGCATTAATTATAATTGCGTTTTTATATTCAAGTGTCGGGCATGGCGGAGCATCGGGATATTTGGCTTTGATGACCATTTTTGCTTTTCCGGTTGCAATTATGAAACCATCGGCGTTGCTGTTGAATTTATTTGTTTCGAGTATTTCGTTTTTCTTTTATTACAGAATGAATTATTTTAAGCCAAAGCTGTTTTATCCGTTTGCAATTGCTTCGGTTCCGGCGGCTTTTATTGGCGGATTTGTGACATTAGATAATACAATTTATAAAATCATTTTAGGGCTCGTATTGGTTTTTGCAGCACTGAGATTGTTCGGAATATTCAATTTTAAAGAAAAAGAAGCAGTAAAAATTAATTTGCCTTTTGCTTTGGCGATTGGTTTTGCAATTGGTTTATTATCTGGAATGTTAGGCATTGGCGGAGGTATTATTTTAAGTCCAATTTTATTGTTTTTAGGATGGGCTTCTGTAAAAGAATCGGCGGCAGTTTCGAGTTTATTTATTTTTGTGAATTCAACTGCAGGAATGCTGGGTTTCTTTTTGGGAGGAAAAACAATTCCGATTGAAAGCTTTTATTTAGTTCCGATTGCAGTAATCGGCGGCGTTTTAGGAGGATTTTACGGAAGCGGTTATTTCTCCAATAAAACTTTAAAAATGGTTTTGGGAGCCGTGATTTTAATGGCAAGTATCAAATTGATTTTTCCTTAAAAATATTAAACACATGTGTTAAAAGACAAGATTGGCAAAAACATGAAACCTGAAACCTGAAACCTGAAACTTGAAACCTGAAACCTGAAACCTGAAACAAAAAAATCATGGAAACACTAACAGTATTTATTCTATGTGGAGGAAAAAGTTCCAGAATGCAGTCAGAAAAAGGATTAGTGCTGTTTCAGGAAAAGCCTTTTATTGAACATATTATTCAGGCGATTTTGCCTATTACAGATCAAATAAAACTCATTACGGCAACGAAAGAATACGATTATCTGCCATATCAAAAGATACCAGATAGTATTGCAGATAAAGGGCCGCTTGGCGGAATTTACACTGCTTTGTTACACTCTGAAACCGATTTTAATTTGATTTTGAGCTGTGATATTCCCTTGATTTCAACGGAATTATTAGCTGAGTTAATTTCAAAACATACTGAAGAAGCACTCATTACCGTTTTTGCTTCAGAAAGCAGATTGCATCCCTTAATTGGAATTTATTCTAAAAAAATATTGCCTGTTATCAAAAGCGCCATTGATAAAGACGATTTAAAAATGATGAATTTAATAGCAAATATGCCGCATCAAATCATCAATATTGATGAAAGTGAAAACTTTCATTTAACAAATATTAATTCGGCCGACGAGTTAAATGACCTTAATATCAATTTAAGTTAAAAGCTATGCAAGATTCAAAAACACCAAAATTAACCATTGTAGGCGCAGGTCCTGGCGACGCTGAATTGATAACTTTAAAAGCGATAAAAGCTTTAGAAAGTGCCGATGTAGTTTTGTATGATGCGCTAGTAAATGAAGAATTATTGCAATATGCTGCCAATGCTGAAATAGTTTTTGTAGGCAAACGTTTAGGTTGTCATGCCTATACACAAGGCCAGATTAACGAATTGATTGTTTCGATGGCACATTGTTACGGACACGTTGTACGCTTAAAAGGAGGCGATCCTTTTATTTTTGGCAGAGGAAGCGAAGAAATAGAATATGTAGAAAAATTTGGTCTAGAAACTGCCATTGTTCCCGGAATTTCATCAGCATTAGGTGTCCCGGCAGCAGTTGGAATAAGTTTGACACAGCGCCAGATTGCTGAGAGTTTTTGGGTAATAACCGGAACAACCTCAAATCACGAATTGTCAAAAGATGTACATTTGGCTTCAAAATCGGCAGCAACGGTTGTTATTTTGATGGGAATGCATAAATTAGAGGAAATAATTTCTATTTATAAAGAAAACCGAACAGATGATCTGCCAATTGCAATTATTCAAAACGGAACAAAAAATAACGAGAAAAAAGTAGTTGGAACTATCAATTCAATTGGTAATTTAGTAATCAAAAATAAAGTCTCGTCGCCAGCTATTATTGTGATTGGCGAAGTAGTAAAAAATACTTCAAAACTTACTTCTTATTTTCAAGAACATTTTGATGATGAATTTATTTTCCAGAATTTAAATTTAGAATAATGATTGAAGTTAAATATTTTGGAGCTGTCGCTGAAAAGACAAAATGTGCTTTCGAAAAGATTTCTTTTTCTGAAGTTTCATTGCACGAATTATTGCAGGATTTAGATAAAAAATACCAATTTGATTCGCTTGCTTTCAGCGTTGCAGTAAACCAAAAAATAGTGCCAAAAGCAACGAATTACACTTTGCAAAATAGCGATGTTGTTGCGTTGTTGCCTCCGTTTGCTGGAGGATAAAATCAATTTTATGAATGCATCAACTCGATATAACAGACAAATTATACTTCCTGAAATAGGAGAGGATGGCCAGCGTAAATTAGCTAAAGCTAAAGTTTTGATAATTGGGGCAGGCGGTTTAGGTGCTGCTGTTTTACCTTATTTAGCTGCTGCTGGAGTTGGCGAAATAGGGATTGTTGATCATGATGTTATCGAACTTTCAAACTTGCAGCGACAAGTAATTTATAAAACTTCGGCTGTTGGAAAATATAAGGTTGAAGAAGCCAAAGCAATGATTTCGGAATTCAATCCAGGAATTAAAGTTAATGCAATTGCAGAAAAACTATCAGGAAAAAATGCCATTTCGTTATTTGAAAATTATGATATTATTGTTGATGCGACAGATAATCTTTCCATAAAATATTTAATAAATGATGCTTGTTTAATTACAAAAAAGCCAATGGTCTACGGATCTATTTTTAGATTTCAAGGTCAAGTTTCAGTTTTTAATTATCAAGATGGACCTACCTATAGATGTTTGTATCCGGAAGAAAATAACAAGGTATTAAACTGTGAAGATGCAGGAGTAATCGGAATTTCGGTTGGAATTATAGGAATGCTTCAGGCAAATGAAGTTATAAAAATGATTCTAGAAATAGGAGAGGTGCTGAACGGTAAAATACTGGTTTATAGTATTTTAAATAATGAGCAGCAAAAGTATGACTTTGATAAGAATCAGGCTTTTGAAATGAATGAAATTGAATTTCACAAGAAATATAATAGTGATAAAAATCATGTTCAAGAAATTTCTTCAGAAGCTGTTTTAAATGAAATTGATGCTGATGAAGTTCTCTTTTTAGATGTTAGAAACGAAGATGAATTTCCAAAAGTAAATTTCAAAAATGGTATTCAGATTCCGTTGATGAATCTAGAAAACGAAATTGAAAAACTGAATACAAACCAAACAATTTACGTTTTTTGCCAATCTGGAATTAGAAGTAAAACCGCAGTAGAATTGCTTCAGAAACATCAATTTAAAAATGTAAAAAGTATTGCTGGCGGGGTTTTAAAACTGAAGCAATTTTTAAAGGAAGAAATAAAAATCGAACAGTAGATTTAAAAAGTAAAAGATTTTTATTCTCTCGCAGATGAATCAGATTGATAATGTAAAGAATTCAGAGATTAACTTTTGCAAAATCTGAAAAGAGCAATAATTCATAATTTTTTCGAATAAAATAAAAAATGAGTAAAAATGTATTTGTAGAAGGACCAATTGTTCCTGAATTTATAGCCGAATCGATTGCTAAACATCAATCGAAACACACAATTGGTGCGCATAATATTTTTTTAGGACAAGTTCGCGCAGATGTGATTCACGATAATACCGTTGTCGCGATTGATTATTCTGCTTATACGGATATGGCAAATGAAGCTTTGCACGCGATTCGAGAAAAAGCTTTTGCTAAATTCGACTTAACCTGCATGCACATTTATCACAGTTTAGGTGTTGTGAAAGCGGGCGAAATTTGTTTGTTCGTATTTGTTTCGGCAACACGCAGAAAACAAGTTTATGAAGCAACAGAAGCCATCGTAAACTGGATTAAAACTGATGTGCCGATTTTTGGAAAAGAAATGTTTGAAAACGATACATTCACTTGGAAACAAAATACCTAACAAAATAAAATGGTAGATATTACGCATAAAATAAGTACATTAAGAACTGCAACTGCAACCGCAATCGTCAAAGTCAGCAAACAAGAAACGATTGATGCTGTTGTAAATAATTTAGTTCCGAAAGGAAACGTGTTCGAAATGGCAAAAACAGCCGGATTATTTGCGGTAAAAAACACACATTTGTCAATTCCGGATTGTCATCCGATTCCAATTGAATTTACATCGGTAGAATATAAAATTGAAGGTTTAGAAATTCATATTATTTTCAATGTAAAAACGGTTTATAAAACCGGAGTTGAGGTTGAAGCGATGCACGGCGCATCTATTGTTGCATTGACAATGTATGATATGCTGAAACCTATTGATAAAGAAATCGAAATTGCAACGATTAAATTAATTAATAAAGAAGGTGGAAAATCGTCTTTTAAAAATAA
Source organism: Flavobacterium sp. MR2016-29 (assembly GCF_015350695.1). Lineage (NCBI taxonomy): Bacteria > Pseudomonadati > Bacteroidota > Flavobacteriia > Flavobacteriales > Flavobacteriaceae > Flavobacterium > Flavobacterium sp. MR2016-29. The sequence continues at coordinate 240,033 of NZ_JADKPU010000004.1, read as the reverse complement.
ATTTCCAACTACAATAAAAGCAGCAGTTTTTGTTTGTTCTGATTCAATTTTTGCTGGAGAAAAAGAAGATCGTTCAGGAAAAATTATCGTCGAAAAATTAAATTCGTTCGGGGTTGAAACGGCGCATTACGAAATTATTCCTGATGAAATTAATAGTATTCAGGAAAGAGCTAAGGCTTTCGCCAAAGAGCACCAGCTGGTTATATTTACCGGAGGAACTGGATTATCTCCAAGAGACGTTACGCCCGAAGCTTTGTCGCCATTATTAGAAAGCAGAATTCCAGGAATCGAAGAAGCAATTCGAAATTATGGACAGCAGAGAATGCCGTACGCTATGTTATCAAGAAGCATTGCAGGAACATTAGGAAAAAGTTTGGTTTTGGCTTTGCCAGGATCAACAAACGGAGCCAGAGAATCTATGGATGCCGTTTTTCCGCATGTGATGCACGTTTTTCATATTTTAAAAGGAAAAAATCATGACAGCCTCTAAAGCCATTTTGACGGATGATTTTGGGCGAAAACACAATTATTTGCGTATTTCGCTGTTAGAAAAATGCAATCTGCGTTGTACGTATTGCATGCCTGCTGACGGAATCGCATTGTCTCCTAAAGCCAGTTTAATGACTGCTGAGGAAATTTTTAGCATCGCCCAGACTTTCGTAGAAAATGGAGTAGATAAAATCAGATTGACTGGCGGAGAACCTTTACTCCGAAAAGATTTTCCGGAAATTATTTCGAAATTAGCTTCTCTTGAAGTTTCGCTTTCCATTACTACAAACGGAATTTTAATTGATCGTCATATTGCTGTTTTAAAGCAATTTAAAATCAAAAAAATCAATTTGAGTCTAGATACTCTCGTTTCGTCTAAATTTCACACTGTAACACTTAGAGATCAGTTTCAAAAGGTTATCGACAATCTTCATTTGCTTTTAAATAATGATTTTGAGGTAAAAGTAAATGTGGTTTTGATTAAAGGCTTTAATGAAAATGAAATTTTAGATTTTGTCAAGTTAACGCAGTTTTTGCCCATTTCAATTCGTTTTATCGAGTTTATGCCTTTTGCCGGAAACGAGTGGGACAGAAGCAAAATGGTTTCTCAAAACGAAATATTGTTTCAAGTCGAAAATACTTTTTCATCTGATAAAATACAAAAACTAGAAGACGAAGAAAACTTTACAGCAAGAACTTATAAAATAAAAGGTTTTCAAGGTAATTTCGGAATCATAAGTTCAATCACAAACCCGTTTTGTGACGGCTGCAACAGAATCCGCTTGACGGCAAACGGCAAAATTAAAAATTGCCTTTTCTCGAATGCAGAAACCGATTTGCTTACGCCTTTTAGAAATGGCGAGTCGATCACGAATTTAATTTCAGATTCAATTAAAAATAAAAAGAAAGTAAGAGCCGGAATGGTTACCGTTTCTGAAATGGATGATCCAGCATTGCATTTTGATAACCGCAGTATGATTGCGATTGGCGGATAATGCTCATAGTTTTTGTCATTCCTTGGAATGACAAACTACACGATTGATGGTTTTAAGTAATAAAAAGGTTCAACTTTTTCAAGTCAAACCTTTCTACAAATATTATTTTTTCTTTTTAGCTTTTGCCTTTTTCTTAGACTTTGCTTTCTTTTTTGCTATTTTTTTAGCTTTCGCTTTATCTTTCGCTTTTTTAGCTTTTTCTTTTTTCTTAGCGGCAGCTTTTAATTTTGCTTTTTTAGCTTTTTCTTTCTTTTTGTCCTTTTTAGCTTCGTCCTTTTTCTTTGCTAATTTCTTTTTCGCTTTTTCTTTCTCTTTGTCTTTCACTTTTTTCTTCTTTTTATCAGATTTATTTTTAGCAGTTTCTAATGCAGCTACTACTTCATTTATACTTTCCGGGTGTGATTCATTTTTTGGTGTTTCACTGTTTGGACTATTTGGATCTAGTTTTGCTGCGGGAGCTGAAACCTTTTTTGCTGTCGTTCTTCGTGCCACAGGTGGTTTTGGTGTAGTAGTTGCCGTGGTTTTAGTAACAGAAGCTACTGGAGCTTTTGCAGTTGTCGGTTTTACAGGAGCTTTACGAACTGTTGTTTTTATTGCCGGATTATTTTTATTTTCTGCAACAGGCTGACTATTGTCAGATGTTGTTGAATCGATTTTCTCAGGGGTAATTTCTTCGTTATTGTTTTCCATATTAAGGTGCTTTTAAATGAGGATATCGTTTAATGTAACTAAATTGTTAACTTATAGTTAAGTAAAGATAATTATAAAACAAGTCTTCCAATGTTAAGTTTTTCTCTAATAATTAAATTTAACTATTTGAATTTTAATTACTTAAGTATTTGTGTGAAATTAAAAAGTAAAATCTCTTAACAATTCTACACGAAAAAACGAAGTGAATACTTTATAGATAAAAGCATGGTATTTGTTGCTTTTTTTTTGAAAACAAATGCCACAGCCAAATGAGACGAACATTTTTTGTGTTGATCCCAATGCCTCGGTAAAATTAATTCCTAATAAAAGTCAGGATAAGTTTTATTTAATTTTCTGCAATTTCTAAAATTTTGAAATTACTTTTTGGTGCTTCACACAGCGAACAGCAATAGGTTTCTGGCAAATCAGTAAATAAAATACCTTTCGGAATACCTTGGCTTTCATCTCCATATTCTGATTTATAAAGAGTTAAGCATTCTTGACATTGATAAATATCGAGTTGCGCTTTTTCTTTTTTCTGTTGATTTTCTGTTGTTTCTGAAACAGAATTTCCAAGCTCATCGAAATATTTCCTGCTTAATTCAATTAAGATTGTTGGCAATTCGAGTTTGTCTATGTCTTGTGAATGCACAATATATTCGCGCGTGTTCGGATCGAAATTCTTTGCAAATAAAATATTATAAGTGTCTCTTATTTTAATAGATTCTAAAACCGCTGGCAATTCGTTTTTTTCGACAACAATCGAAGTAAAATAATGTCCATCTCGATTGTATTCAGATAAACCGAAAGTCAATCCATAAGTGCTGATGTCGAATTGATCTAGTGTTCGAACTAAGAAAGTTTTAAGATTCAAAGCCCATTCTATTGCAACTGGCAAATGCCAATTTAACTCTAATAATGAATGACGAACATTGATTCCTTTTTTACCTAAAAATTTTTCCCATTCTAGTTTTCGATCTTTCGGAATTCCTTTTACAATAAATGATTTCCAAGGCGTTATGCATATTTTTCCAATTTTGCAGTCAAAACACAAATCGCACATTTCTTTGAGAAAAGCTAAATCGTATAAATTATTTCTCCAATACAAACCCAGCCAATATTGATCAATTCCCATTCGGTTCATGCCTTCGTAATATGGAAAAGGATAAAAAGGAATATTTAAAGGTTTATCGATCGTTCTATTATTAGTGTCTAAAATTTCGCTTACTAAACTAAAAAGCATATCGATGCCACAAGCTTCTTCCTCTATAATTTTTTCAATTTCATAGTAAAATTTGGCAATATCCCAGCTGTAAATTAAGACCGGGTATACTTCCATACGTTCCCATTTTGGCAAACGAATGTATAAATACCAATAATCTTCATGTTCTGAAGCTATGAAGTTAAGATGCCCAGTAAACAAAGGAACCAATTGCTGTTTTGGATCTGTAATGTTTACTTTTAGTTTTGGCTGTTCTTTAAACTGTTCTAAAATGTACAAATACCGATTTCCAGTTAACCAACCCGTATTTCTGAAAATATCTGTTGAAACATACGAACAAACGATATTATTCCCGCTTTTCTCATTCGGAAAAACAAAATGATATTTCCCAAGTTTCTCTTTGTCAACAGATTTTAATCCTTTGGGGAAAATAATATCTTGTCTAGAACCAAACGAAATTGAATCTAAACCTTGATCCAACGCCATATTAACTACTTCTCTTAGTTCTCCTGGCGAAATAACACCTCCTTTTACTATTAATCTTGTTAGTTCCATTTTGTTTTTTTTGTTTCAGGTTTCAAGTTTCAGGTTTCAGGTTTCAAGTTTCAGGTTTCAAGTTTCAGGTTTCAAGTTTCAGGTTTCAGGTGCACGTTCCAACAACTTGAAACTTGAAATCTGAAACAAAAAAACTTATCTGCATTTCGCCAGTATCTCTTTAACCTCAGTTTTACAGCTTCCGCAGCCTAATCCAGCACCGGTGTTTTTGCATAAATCAGTAAAATTATGGTTACCACTTTTAATTGCTTCTTCTATATTTCCAACTCCGACTTGACTGCAAGAACATACTAATTTTCCTAAAACAGGTTTTGCGTTTGAGCTTCCTCTTAGCAGAAAATTTCGTTTGTCTGATAATTCGATTTTGCTCTCGATCATGGTTTTAAATTCGGCAAACTCATTTTTATCGCCCATTAAAATCGCTCCAACTAGCAAATCATCTTTCACGATGCATTTTTTGTAATAACGCTTTTTCAAATCGGCAAAAACAATCTCTTCGTATGAATCGTCGTTTTCTGGAACTTCAATATCACCAATACTGCATAAATTAATATCTTCTAATTTTAAAATATTCATTAAAATAGAACCTTTGTAAAAACTGCTGATATCGCCTGCCAAAAAGTTGGCTAAAATATCTGCTTGTTCTTCAGCTGCAGAAGTGATTCCGAACAATTTATTATTGAATTCTGCTATTTCTCCAATTGCAAAAATATCCGGATTCGAAGATTGTAAATACTGATTTATTTTTACACCGCGACCGCAGGCAAGTCCAGTTTCGCGTGCAATTTCAATATTCGGAATCGTTCCAATCGTATAAACAATAGCATTTGCAGTAATAATTCTCCCGCTTTTTAATGCGATTTCAATCTCATTCGGATTATTGGTTTCAAAAACAGTACTTACTTCATTGTCAAAATAAATCTGTATATCACGAAGCTGTACTTCCTCGGCTAATAATTTGCTGGAAATTCGGTCTAATTGGCGTTCCATCAATCGAGACGCTCTTTGAATTATAGTAGTTTTTACTTTTTTATGTTTTAATGCTGCCGCTAATTCTAATCCTAATAAACCACCGCCAATGATTACAACATGCTGTTCTTCTGGCGGTAAATTGGTACTGTCTAAATGTTTTTTTAATCGGTCTGCATCTTCTTTTCTGCGAACTGTAAATCGGCCTGGCAAATGAAGCTGTGCATTTTCAGGAACAAAAGGCCTGCTTCCGGTTGATAAAATCAATGAATCATAAGTATGGGTATCTCCTAAGCTGTCTGTGATTGTTTTTTCGTTTGTATTGATTTTATCAATCGCGACACCCGCTTTCATGGTAATTTTGAGTTTGTTTAAAGTTTCTCCATCTTTCACTTTTAATAATTGTTCCCAGGAAAATTCGCCAGTCATGTATTCTGGGAGCAAAACGCGATTGTAAAACGGATTTATTTCATTAGAGAAAACAATAATTTCGTCAGTTGAATTGAATTCACGATAATTTTGAATAAATCGAAAAGAAGCTGCGCCCGCACCCACAATTGCAATTTTCTGGAAAGGTTTTACATACTTGGTAATATTTACGGTTGTGTATTTAAAATCAGGCTCTTTAGAAATGGGATCAACAACTGTATTGGTTAAATTATTCGTTCGATTTAAATCATTTTCAAGTTGTTTTCCCCAATGCATCGGCAAGAAAACGACTTTTTCTTTGATCGAATCGGTCACTTTGGCTTTTACACGAACTTCTCCGTTTTTACTGGAAACAATAACAATATCGCCATTTTTTATGTCGGATTTGTAGGCATCAATCGGATTAATTTCGAGAACCGGACTTGGTGTATGCGTCATTAATCTTGACACTTTTCCAGTCTTTGTCATTGTATGCCATTGATCTCGAACTCTTCCCGTGGTTAAAATAAATGGGAATTGCGGACTCGGCTGTTCAGACGTATTTTCAATATGCGCTGGTAAATTGAAAATGGCTTTTTGTGAAGGCGTATAAAACTTTTTATCGGTAAAAAGGCGAGGAGTTCCCGGATGTCCATAATCAGGAACGGGCCATTGAAAAGTGCCTTCGGTTCTTAAACGATGATAATTTAAAAATGAAATATCGATATTAGTATTTTTAGTAAGCGCACAGTGTTCTTTATAAATTTCTTCGGCACTATTAAAATCGAAGCCGCTGAAATTCATTTTTTTAGCAAAGCGAATTAAAATTTCGATATCCGGAAGTGCTTCTCCCGGCGCATTTATTCCTTTTGGCAAATAAGAAATTCGGCGTTCAGAATTGGTCATTGTGCCTTCTTTTTCTAACCAGCCTGCAGCGGGCAATAATAGATCGGCATATTTTGAAGTGTCTGCATTATGCGAAATGTCCTGAACCACTACAAATTTGGCTTTTTGCAGCGCTTTTTCAATACGACGCGAATCAGGCAAACTCACTAATGGATTTGTACAGATAATCCAAATGGCTTTCATCTTTCCAGATTCTAAAGCTTCAAACATTTCTGTTGCCGTTAAGCCCGGTTTGTCAGAGATTTCGTTTACGCCCCAAAAATCAGCAACTTCTTTTCGATGTTCTGGATTTGCAATGTCTTTATGTGCCGCTAAAAGTGTTGCCATACCGCCAACTTCGCGTCCGCCCATGGCATTTGGCTGTCCAGTTAACGAAAAAGGACCAGAACCTGGCTTTCCTATTTGTCCGGTTAATAAAGATAAATTCAACAAAGCTGTATTTTTATCTACGCCAACGGCGCTTTGATTGAGTCCCATTGCCCAAAGCGAAATAAACCCTTTTGCTTTCCCGATAATAGCTGCAGCGAGCTTAATATCGCTTACAGAAATACCACACAGTTTAGATGCTTTTTCTAGCGAAGTGCTTAAAACTAAGTCTTTATATTGTTTGAAATTTTCCGCATGATTCTTAACAAAATCGTGATCTGTATACCCTTTTTCGATAATATGTTTGGCAATGGCATGATATAATATAATATCAGATCCTGGAATAATCTGCAAGTGCAAATCGGCAAAAGCAGCGGTATCAGTTCGTCGCGGATCGATGACGATAATTTTTATTTTTGGATTTTTCTCTTTGTGTTTTTCAATTCTTCTAAATAATATAGGGTGACACCACGCTGGATTTGCGCCTGTAATCAAGAAAGTATCAGCCAATTCAATATCGTCATACGCAATGGGTACAGAATCTTCTCCAAAAGTTTTTTTATAACCGACAACGGCAGAACTCATGCAAAGTCTCGAGTTCGTATCTATATTATTTGTTTTTAAAAAGCCTTTTACAAGTTTGTTTACCAGATAATATTCCTCGGTCAAACATTGGCCTGAAATATAAAAACCAACGCTGTCGGGTCCGTGTTTTTTTATAATTGATGTAAAAACCGCAGCAGCTCTTTCAAGAGCAGTGTCCCAGCTTACACGCTCCAGCGGATACGATTTACTGCCTCGCATTTCAGGATATAAAATTCGGTCTGATGTATCATTTACTACATAATGCAAATTCATTCCTTTAGAACACAGCATTCCTTTGTTCACCGGATGGTCTTTGTCGCCCGTTACCATTACACCGTTTTTTGCATCGTTGGTTACGATTATACCGCAGCCAACGCCACAATACGAGCAAGTAGTTTTGATTTTGGTGTTTTGCATTACTGCTCTTTTTAGATACTATTAATGAAAATGCTACAATTCTAAATGAATCACTTATATGTTTCTTTACAAAAATAAGTATTTTTACGTATAAATACTTATTCTTAGAATTTATTTTCTATTTTTGATGGAAATAAATGAGGAACAACAAATTAGTTTTCAATCCAGTAAAATTTAGGAACTCATGAAAGAAGAGCAAGCGATTTGTTATACCTGTACCAATGAAAATTGTTTTATAAAGAAACATTTGCATTTGGAAAAGATGACGCACTATGTTGCTAAAAAAAAGAGTTTTATCTGTAAAAAAACAAATCAGTTTATTACCGAGGGTTCGCCATTAAATGGGCTGTATTTTATTTGCAGCGGGAAAGTAAAAACGGTAAAAACCGGAATAAACGGTCGTGAACAAATTGTGCGATTGACAAAAAATGGTGATACAATTGGTTTTCGCGGATTCGGAAGAAGTAAACGTTATTTGATTGGTGCTTATGCACTTGAAGATACAATATTGTGTAATTTTAGTAACGAAACGATGCTCGAAATTCTGCAAAATGTTCCTGAATTCACCTATGCCTTAATGCTGTTTTATGCTGATGAACTGAACAAAAGCGAAAATAATATCAGGAAAATTGCTCATATGAATGTACGTGAGCGCGTAATCGATTTATTGCTTTATATTCACCGCAAATTTGGACAGACCAATGGCTTTATTGATATTGATCTTTCTAGAAAAGAAATTGCTGATTTTGCAGGAACTACCGAAGAACAAGCTATTCGTGTACTTTCAAATCTTAAAAAGGAATTGCTGATTAAAACTGTTGGAAAGCGAATTGGGATTTTGAATATTTCAGCATTGCGATCTGAGGTTATGGAGCATAAATATTTTACTTTCTAAAATATAAAGTAAAAGTACTTATTTATGTTTTAATTTTTGTCTTGTGTATGTAACATATGTTCCAAAAGCAGAACTCTACTTTGTACTACTTTTTTATTCCGAATTGGATCATAAAGACTGGGGTTTTGTAACATTGCAATAAGAGTTAAAACTTCCTTTTCATTTAGTTTGTTAATTTTTTTATTGAAATAGAATTCTGAAGCTTCTTTTACACCGAAAGTTTTATAGGTAGAGTCACCATAAAAGTTTTTAAAATCAGTATTTAGGAGAAGATATTTAAAGCAATCTGTTTGTGTAAATTCTCTCTGTATTTTAAGTTTATAAAATAATTTGGTTAAAGAATATCCGTGTCGGTAGGGACCTATATAATCTGTAGCTCGATCGCAGGGACATTTTTGTTCTTTCATTTTGGTATTTATCTTTTCATAAATTTTAGTAAATGCCTTAAGATTTTCTTTCTGTGCTTCTTTTGTTTTATGAGTTAAATCTACAAATTCTTCATTTTTATACATTACAGTAAAATCACTTAGTAGATACGCAATTGTAATTGCTAAAATGATAACTAAACTGATAAATAGCTTTAAATATTTTTTGACCATAAAGAAGAGTTTTTTTGTAAAGACTTCAGAAGTGATTCTCAACCGCTGAGTATAATTTATTTCTTTCTCCCAACAAATCGAATCACAGCACCTTTTCCGTTATGAAATAAACCTTCATTAAGTTCAATTTCTTTTTCTTCTAATTCGATGATTTCATAGTTCGGAAAATCAGCTTTGATTTCTTCTACTGAAAATAAAGATTCAATATCTTTGGGACCGCCCACTTTATCATTTAAAGCAAGATATTCTAAATGTTTTTTGCTGAAGGCTTCAAAAATAATAACACCGTTTTTACGCAAATAAGTTTCAAGGGTTTTGTGAATAGCCGATTTAATTTCTCCAGGAAAGTGTGCGTAAATTAGAGCAATTGCATCGAATTGTTCTGGTTGATAATTTAGAGTTTCTAATTCCCCAACCTGATAATCTATTACAACATTATTAATTTCGGCAAGTTTAATTGCTTTGTTTTTTCCTTCTTCACTAATATCAAAAGCAGCAACTTTCCAGCCTAATTTTGCAGCAAAAACAGCATTTCTTCCTTCGCCTTCTGCAGGAAAAAGAATAGTTCCTGGATTTAGTTTTTCTATTTGTTCTTTTAAGTAATTATTAGGTGCTGTGCCGTATGCAAATTCTTCGTTGCTGTAGCGGTCGTTCCATCTGTCTGTCCAGGCGTTGGTCATTTTTATAAATTGAAGTTGATTATTAATGGTTTATGATCGCTGTGAATTGTCCAATCTTGATAATTTCCTATCTCTACGCTTTCTAAGATTTCGATAAAATCATTCGAAGCAAAACAATAATCAAGATGATACGGTTTGTTTTCGTGGCGATACAAATATAAAGTAGGATGTTCTTCTTTTCCCTGCGTTTGATTGTAATATTTGTGATAGGTGCTAAAGATTTTCTTGGCTTCTAATTTTGTTACAACGGCGGTGTGGTTTCCTTCTCGCCGTGGTTTGTCCCAAATAGTATTGCTGTTGAAATCTCCAATTAAAATCGTTTTATTTTCTTGAATCAAATTTTCATAATAATGAATCGCTTTCCAAACCTGAGTTACGTAAGCTCCATCTTTATCAGCTGGGTTATTTGCCCAAACGGCAAACAATGTAAAATCAACTTTTCCGCCAGTTACGGCAATGGGCAAAATGTTTTTAAAATCGGGATTATGGCAATTCAGCAATTTAAATTTATAGTCGCTATAAGAAAAAACGCCAAGCCCTTTATGCGGATTTGTGCCGTACCAAAGAATATCGTTTGGCAATTGTACTTCGCTTGAAAATTTCAATTTTTCAGGACTTTCACACTCAGAAATTACGACAATATCAGGATTATAAGCAAGAATAAATGCTGCTTTTTTTCTGAATGCCATGTTGCAATTCCAAGCAATGAGTTTCATTTTCTGGAAATTTTAAAAAGAGAATAAAAAACTAAGCAATCCAAGTGCCTTCAACTTGATCAATAATCCATTTATTATTGACTTTTTTAATATAAATTCTAAATCCTTGTCCACAAAGTCCGCCACAAACAAAACCTCCATCTAAAATTCCAAATTGTTTATTTTTATCGAACTGTATTCTAGAAAATGAAACCACTCCAGAAAAGACAAAATTATATTTAGTATTCCAAATAGCGTCTCTTTCTTTTGGAAATTCTGAAATATTCTTGAGTACAAATTTATTATTGAGTCTTATGTCTTTAAATTCGAATAAATATTCGCTTTCAATCTTTTCTTTTGGTGTGAAGATTTTTGAGTTTTTAAAATGTTTTTCAAAATCTTCTTTTAGATCTTGACTGTTGTTTTTTAATTTTGGATCAAATGCAATAATAATTTTTGATGTATCATTTTTAATTTTTTCCGTATTGATTTTCCATTCTAACAATTTTTGCTTTTGCTCTTTTGTTGCTTTTGTACTGTCAACACCAATGTAATGACCAGTTTTATCATAAATTGCTTTTCCATACTCAGGAGGAAAATTTGTGTATAATCTTAAATCAAGACAAGTTGAATCGATTAAACTTGGAAAAATTTCAGTCATAACATTTTTCTCAAATTCTAAATCAGTAATTTTCCTTTCACAGCTAGCAAAAAGAATAATTCCTACTATTATTGGTAAATTGATAAGTCTCTTCATATACCAAATATAACAATTAAACCTGCAAAATAAATTATGCAAAACCTCAAAAAAAAATACCCTTTTCCAAAATTGAAAAAGAGTAAATTGTAAATGTTTATTTTAAAAAAAAATTGTTTCTTTCAACTAAAAATTCTAGGATTTAAACAAATTATTAACCAACAAGTGTTGTAATACCACTATTTATGTCAATTTCTGCAAAATTATGTTTTCCCATAACGATAAGCAGTTTGTCTGAATTATAACCTACATATCTTATTTGAGGTTCTCCACGTTTTGGTTCTCCGCAAACAGAAATAACATTGGTCTGCCATTTTAATTTGCTTCTTTTGTAGGCTGATATTGTTTGTAAATCGTTTTCAACATAATAAATAATGTTGTTTTTTTTAATTCCTCTTTTTTGTGTTTTTGCAAAATTTATTTCTGAATTTTTTGAAATTAAAGCATCATTGTATTTTTCAGAAATACCACTGTGAGTTGCAATAAAAGTAAGCATCGATAATTTTAAAAATTGTTTCATAGGATAGAATTGGGGGTTCGTAATCATTTCAAATATAACTAATTAAAACATATAACCAACTTTTCATAAAGAAAAAAAAATACCCTTTTCAAGAAATAGGAAAAGGGTAAAATTGATATGTTAATTTTGAATAAAAACTATTTTTTCCAGCTAAAAATTTTGGGATTTACAGAAATCATTAACCAAGCCCAATTGTTTGTATGACCGGCGTCTCCATTTTTGATGAATTCTAAAGTGTGAGAACCAAACATTTGAGAATAACCGCCTGAAACAGTAATGTCTTTTTTGAAATTATAAGCAAAAGTTGCGTCTATCTCTGTTCCTAAATACGAATCTAATTTTTCATTTAGTGGCGTAACTACATCTGCAGCAGCTAAGAATGCATGCGGAATTAAAGCAAACTGCCATTTATTGGCATTGTAATTTAATTTGATAAATGCATCTTGCAAACCAACATTGTTCAGGTGATTTCCAACATAAAAATAATCCATATAACCATTAAAACCGTGATTGGTGCCAAAAATTGGGTTGAACGATTTAATTACAGAACTTCCGTCGTTTGTATTTTTTCCGGAAAGGAATTCATATCCTAAACCAGCTTTAAATGATGCTGTTATTTGATAGCCAAAATTGGCACCGGCGTTCCACGCGCTTACTTGCAAATTTGTACTTTTTCCTGTTTGTCCGTATGCCCAAAAATTACTGTCGATTTTACTGGTTTTATAAGCGAGATATGGGCCAAAAGTTTGTTTGTAATCGACCAATAATTTAGCATCAGCATTTGCGTATTCATAACCTGTGTTAAGCACTAAAAAACTCAACCCTAAATCACTAAATTGAGTGTGGTACCAAGCATATTGCAAAGCTTTGTAATTGGCAACTGTATATGGCGTTTGCAAAACATTTTCAGCAGTCGAATTATAAGCTCCTCCAAAATCTAACTGCTGTTTTTCTTGACGGAAAGAAACCGTTAACGCATCATGGCTTTGCGCTTGTTGTCCCCAATCTTGCTCTCCCAAAATACGCTGATTATCGTATGAAAGGACTTGACGGCCAATTTTTGCACTCCATTTTTCGGTAAAATTATATTGTGCCCAAGCTTCAAAAACGGCAACTCCATTTTTATCGGCAACAGTATTTGGAGCAACATCGCCCCAAGTTCTCGTATTTTGAAAAGTTAATTTTACAGTTAACTCGTCTTGTTTGTAATTGAAATTTAAACGAGAACGTTGTGAGATTTGCGAAGTGCCTTCTTGTCCTTCCGGCAACAATGTTTTATAACCATTTCGGTATTCAAAACGAGGCCTTATCTGTAAATTTACATCTAATTCCTGAGCTTCAATTGAAGCATTGATTCCGAGAACTATCAGGAGAATTATTTTTATTTTTTTCATAAAACTGGTAATTTTTTGATGGCGTAAATTTATAAGAAAAATAAGCCTTTACTAAATATGGAAGTTATTATTTTAAAATTTTAGCAACAGGTTATTCAAACTATTGTCTGTCAATAACTTTTGATAATATAGGCTGTTTTTCATTCATTATTTTTGTGATTGTGTAATGCATCCAAATCAAACAAATGACAGAGAAAACTAAAATAAAAATCCATGAGCTGGACCAAATTCCGGTTGCAGTTAATAAATACCCAAAAATAATTGGTCCGAAGAAACCGCCCAAACCGCCAATCATTCCGACCATGCCGCCAACAACGCCAACTTCTGTCGGGAAATATTCTGGAATATGTTTGTAAACTGCTGCTTTCCCAATTCCCCACGAAATACCAATTAAAATTACTAAGACTAAGAAAACCCACATATTGGCGTCAAATTTAATTACGGTGATTCCTTTAGCCAAAAGTTCTTTTTTCTTTACGGTTTGGTTTTGCTGCACGACCACTTGCTGCCATGAAGTGCTGGTTGGAAAAATAGCATTTTCAGATTCATTTTCTTTTTTCTGAGCGATTGCAAAGGCTGTTTCCCCAATTTTAATATTATCTTTCGCAACAGAAGTTACAGTTCCTTTTTTAGTGGCCAAAACGCCAGGTCCGGTTGTTGTGATTTCCATTTTCGGAACCATTAACAGGGCACTTAAAATGACAGATGAACTCAAAACCCAATACATAACTTTTCGTGCTCCGAATTTATCTGATAAGTAACCTCCAAAAGCCCTGATTACACCAGATGGCAAACTGAAAAGCGTTGCAAACAAACCGCCCATAACCAAACTCGTCTGATATACATTCATGAAATTTGGCAGAAGCCATTGTGAATACGCGACAAAACATCCAAAAACTAAAAAGTAATACGCCCCAAATCGCCAAACTCTGGCTGATTTTAAAGACTGAAGCATTTCAGAAACAGACTTTGTATGGTTTTCTATTTTTTTGTTTGTTGCAAAAATTAAAAAGGCAATTCCGATTACGACTAAAGCCACAGCATATATTATGGGAAGGATTTTCCAGCCATTCTGCGGATCATTAGTAGAAAAATGATTTAATAATGATGGCGCTAAAAAAGTGGTTATTGCAGCGCCGGCATTTCCCATTCCGAAAATTCCAAGCGCGCGCCCTTGCCATTCTTTTGGATACCAAATTGAAGTATAACCAATTCCGACAGCAAAACTCGTTCCTACCATTCCAAAAAAGAAACTCAATAAAGCAAACATAAAAAAGCTGTCAGCAAATGGAAGTAAGAATAATGGAACGGAAGAGAGGAGAAGCAAAAGAGAAAAGACATATTTGCCTCCAAATTTATCTGTCAACATACCTATTGGCAAACGCATAATAGAACCAGTCAAAATTGGGATACCGAGTAACCAGCCAACTTGAACAACGCTCCAATGGAAAATACCGTTATCGATTAAAAAGGTAACTAATACACCATTTAAAGTCCAACAGGCAAAACACACCGTGAATGCCAAAGTATTTAAAAATAAAATTTTGTGTGACTGCGAGAGTGCGTTTGTATTTTTCATAGTACTTATATTTTTGAGTAAAAATAAGTACTATAACGTAGTTAAAAACTGCTAAAACGCAGTTTTTTAAAAATAATTAAGTATTTATACGTAATTTTATAAAAGTGAATATTCAGTTGCTTTATTAGAAAGCTCCATCAGATTTTTTACTTTTAGCTTTTTCATTAAATTAAAGCGATGTACTTCTGCAGTTCTCTTGCTGATTTCAAGAGCTTCGGCGATTTCTTTGTTTCCTTTTCCAGACAATAAAAGCTGAAGAATTTCTTTTTCTCTTTTCGTAATCATCATTTCATCTCCTAAATTTTGTTTCGGTTCTAAAGATGAAGATGAATTTGTCAATTGGCTGATTAGAATAGAAGAGATGTCGCCACTGAAATATTTTCCGCCTGCAGCAACAGTATGCAAAGCTTTTAAAAATTCTTCTTTGCTTGAACCTTTTAGTAAATAACCATCGGCTCCAGCTTTGATTGATTTTAATACATATTCTTCAGATTCGTGCATTGAAAGCATAATAATTTTTATGTTATTATTTTCGCTTCTAAGTTTTTCTACTACCTCAATACCGGTTAAGTTTGGCATACGAATATCTACTATAAGTAAATCAGGTTTGGTTGTGGCAACTACTTCAAGAGCATCAGAGCCATCAATTGCTTCGCCTGCTACCTCAATGTTTGCTTCGTTTTCAAGTAAAGATTTTATGCCATCTCTCACAAATACATGATCATCTGCTAGAACAACTCGAATAGTATTACTCATGACTTACTTAATTTTGATTCTAAATTTTTACGTATATTCATCTATAAATATTGGGCTAAGATACGTAATTTTT
Source organism: Flavobacterium sp. MR2016-29 (assembly GCF_015350695.1). Classification (NCBI taxonomy): domain Bacteria; kingdom Pseudomonadati; phylum Bacteroidota; class Flavobacteriia; order Flavobacteriales; family Flavobacteriaceae; genus Flavobacterium; species Flavobacterium sp. MR2016-29. Next base: position 224,483 of record NZ_JADKPU010000004.1, on the reverse strand, counting down.
AAAAATTAGATTCCAATTTTTAAAAATTCCAAATTCCAAAGATTAGCTGAACATTAAAAGTAAATTAAAAAATTATAAAGTTTAAGATTACAAATTGCAATTATCTGATTTGCATTTTGAAAAAGTTTGGAATTTGGAATTTAAAAATTGGAACTTTATATAGGAATATTAAAAGTAATCCTCGTGCCTTCGCCGGGAATCGATTTGAAGAAAACGCGTCCGTTTATGTATTGAATTCTTTCTTTCATAAACAATAATCCCATTCCGGATTCGCTGTTGCGTTTTTTGTCCACTTCAATTATGTCGAAACCTTTTCCATTGTCGTCTACGATGATGCTTAATAAAGTTTCACTGTGCGAAAGCTGTACAATAATATGAGAGGATTCGGCATATTTTATAGCATTGTTGATTGCTTCCTGAGTGAGACGATAAATATTGATTTCGATTAATGAATCTAAACGTTGCTTAAAATCGGTTTTGTTGTAAAACAGAATTTCTTTTCCGGTTAGTTTTGAAAGTTCTTGTGTTAATTTTGCTAAGGAAGAAACGATTCCGTGATCGCTTAATTCTGGAGGCATTAAGTTAAAAGTTGCGGTACGAACGCCTTTAATAATATCAAGTGACAGCTTCTTTAAATATTCAATTTTTTGGGATGATTTTTCTTTGTCATCCAGATTTATGCTTTCTAAACTAAATTTTAAACCGGTCAGCATTTGCCCAATTCCGTCATGAATTTCTTTAGCAATTCTGTTTTGTTCATTTTCTTGATTTTCAACAATTTTACTCGAAATAATTTTTTGCTGATTTATCTTTTCGGTACTGTTTTCAATATTTAAGCGTTCGACTTCTCGTTGTGCTTTTTTGCGTTCCGTAATGTTGAAACAGATAATTAAAAGCTCAGATTCTTCTTTTTTAATTGTTACTGGAACCATTGATAAGTCAAGCCAAATCGTCTGGTTTTCTTTGTTTATTATTTTAATTTCGCCTTGCCAGCCACTTCTGTGCTTTTCAAAAATGATTCGGTCAATATTTAATTGTTCTTTTTCATCGGTTGTTAAAACTTCAGAGAATTTTTTGTTCGATGAAAACTTGGTGTAGTTTAGAAGTTTGGCGAATTTTTCTCCAATATGAATAATGGATCCATCCGGCGCAATTCGGCAATAGAGTAAAGTGTTCTCCATTGCATAATTCAGAGATTTTAATTCTTTAACTGAATTTTCTTTGATTTCACTGATAATTTCCGTGTCATAAGCCAATTTTAACGCTTTCTTTTCTGAAGATAAAAGCCTTGTAATTAATTTTTCTATTTTTTTATTTGTAGGCTTGAAAATGAAGAAAAATTCTAAAAGCAAAACAAATAAAGTAAAACCAAAAATCCAATATTCTATTTTGCGTTGTTGTGTTACCTTTTCGTGCGCCTCGAGATCATACTGCGTTACAATCTGATTCATTTTCGAAAGGAAAATGCCTTCGTTTTCTAAAATAATCTGTACCAGTTTTTGATTTTCAACTTGCTTGTTTTTGTCGTTTAAATTTGAAATTAAAATATTTGAAGCAGTATAAATTCTATTAAAACTAGGTTCTATTTCAAGATATAATTGATTTAGAATTTCACTTTTTTGATGTGGAAAACCCAAACTGTCACTTCCATTCTCAAGTGCATCATGGTTGTCTTTCCAATTGGATAAAACCTTTTTTAAATGCGATTTTTTTTTGGCTGTAGCCGAATCAGAAACATAATGCAGAATCAGGACTTCTTTCACGATTTTCTGGCTCAGCATCCTTTGTTTTCCAGAAAAATTAATGATTTTAGAATCGCTTAATTGCTGATTCAGATTGTATTGCACTAAAACCTGACTTAAAATGATAGTTACAGCAATAGTCAAAAGTGCAAAAAAATACAGACGACGTAAATTTTTGAAAGTAATTTTATCTTCTTCCTGATTGCTGTTTTTCATATAATTCAATTACAATCCTAGAGAAGCTTTAATTAGGCTTAAATTTTCTGCAGAATAATTGATTTTTAAGGCTTCCTGATGTCCTTTCTCAGACATTTTGTCCCAAGTTTTTTTGATGATGTTTTTTAGTTTTTCCTCGTCGTGTTTGTGTACAAAAGGATCTAAATAGTACTCAAGAAAAACAAGACAGATCACATCTTCTAGCAATTGAGTTTCGTGATCTTTTTTAAGTAATTTTTTCTCAATTAAAAAAGAAACGCGATCAATAAAAGTCTGATCGTAACCTGCTTTTTCTAGGATTTCGGCAGTCTTTTTAGCGTGAAATTTTTTTAATTCTTCTCTCCATCTCAAATAACCAACGCGATCCATCGGATACGATTCGCGAGCGACTTTCCATCTGCAGATGTGCTGTGCTTTTGAAGCAATCTGGATTTCTTCTGAAGCTTCTGGATCAAATTGCATCAACCTCCCATACATCCGGTTTGAATATAATAATTCTTTAGGGAATTCATTATTTTGATCGATTTCGATATTTGGATCTTGTGCATTTTCAGCATCAATCCATTCGCTTGCTTTTTGAAAAGGTGTAGTCATTTTTTGGTTTGATAATAGATTTCAAAGATAGGGAATTAGTAAATATGTGAAATGTGAAAAGTGAGTAGTTAAAAGTGAGATGAAAGAAGCAAGAAGCAAGATGATAAAAGTTCTTCAAATCTTGCTTCTTGGCTCTTAAAAGTCTAATCAACAAATCCAACAAATACTTCATTCTCCACAACTTTAATCGGATAGGTTGCAATTTTAAAATCATCTCCGTTTAAGTTAGATCCATCAATAAGTGAAAATGTTTTTTTATGCATAGGACAAGCAATTTTCGGAATATCATCTGCAGATCCAGTCATTCCTCTTGATAATACCATTTCCATTTTGTGCGGACAGGCATTTTGGCAAGCATACCATTCATTACGTCGTGTGAAGTTAAAAATAGCAATTTGTTTGTTTTTGTATTTGATACAGCCGCCGCGATTGGTTGGAAAATCTTCAACTTTACCTGCTTTGAACCAAATTGTAGCATCATTAGGATGTACTGTTTCGTATTGATTTAAGATTTCTTCCATTTTTAATAATTTTTTATTTGCCACTAAGGCGCTAAGGCGCAAAGTTTTTCTTTCTCTTCTTTGTCTTTTTAATTTCGCAAATTCGCTAAGACGCAAAGTTTTTTTTAAAATTTCTTACAATAAAACTTTGCGACTTAGCGTCTTTGGGATCAATTCCAATTAGCTTTTTATGACCAAGCTTTTGGTGCTTTTTGATCTCTTAACGGAACAAAAACAGCATTATCATCTTTTTCGTCTGAGTTTATGAAATGATTGAAACGTTTCAGTAATCTTGGTTTTTCCAGAACTTGTTTCCATTCGCATTCAAAAGTGTTAACCAAAGTCTGCATTTCGGCTTCTAAGGTTTCACAGATTCCTAAACGGTCTTCGATAATAACTTCTTTTAGATATTCTAAGCCACCATCTAGTTTTTCTAGCCAGGTTGATGTTCGAATAAGCGGACCGGCAGTTCTTATATAATACATTAAAAATCTGTCCATATATTTGATAACAGTTTCTTTATCAATTTTTTCTGCTAATAAAACAGCATGTTTTGGGTTGGCTCCGCCATTTCCGGCGATGTATAAATTCCAGCCTCCTTCAACGGCAATTAATCCAAAATCTTTTCCGCGGGCTTCTGCGCATTCGCGAATGCAGGCCGAAACACCACCTTTTAATTTGTGTGGAGAACGAATTCCTTTGTATCTGTTTTCCAGTTCGATGGCAAATCCGGCGCTGTCGTCCATTCCGTAGCGACACCATGCATTCCCGACACAGCTTTTTACGGCACGAAGCGATTTTCCGTAGGCATGACCGCTTTCGAAACCATTGTCAATTAAGATTTTCCATATTTTTGGAAGATCACTCAAATGTGCTCCGAATAAATCAACTCTTTGCGCTCCGGTAATTTTAGTATATAAATCGAATTGTTTAGCCACTTCGCCAATTACGATTAATTTCTCGGCCGTAATTTCTCCTCCTGCAACTCTTGGAACAACAGAATAAGTTCCGTTTCGTTGAATATTCGCTAAAAATCTGTCGTTTGTATCCTGAGTGGTAACGTGTTTGTTTGCCGTATCGTTATATATACTGGAGAAAATAGAAGCAACAACAGGTTTGCAAACTTCACAGCCATCGCCTTTTCCGTGATGATCCAAAACCTCATAAAAATTTTCATATTTGTTGATTTTAACGAAATCGAATAGTTCCTGGCGATTATAATTGAAATGCTCACAGATTACTTCTTTTACTTCTTTTCCTAAAGATTTTTGTGTTGCTTTTACCAAATCTGAAACCATTGGCTTACAGCCTCCACAGCCAGAAGTTGCTTTTGTATGTTTTACAACATCAGAGAAACTAGAACAGCTTTCGTCTAAAATTTTACAGCAAATAGTGCCTTTAGTAACATTTTCGCAAGAACAAATTACAGCTGTATCTGGTAAGTCCATTACACTTCCTAAACTTGAACCTTCAGCACCATCGCGTGAACCTAAAATCAAATCTTCAGGATTTTTAGGTAAGGCCATCGCATTGCTGTAAATCTGAAAAAGCGAATTATAATCACTGGCATCTCCCACTAAAATTCCGCCTAGTAAGGTTTTAGAATCTTTAGTAACGTTGATTCTTTTGTAAATGCCGCTTAATTTGTTTTCATAAATAATTGCCGTTACATTTTCGTTTTCGACAAAAGGATCACCAAAACTCGCTACTTCAACACCAATTAATTTTAATTGAGTCGACATATCAATGGTTTCTCGCATGGTTTTAGAACCCTTTAAGATTTGCTCGGCAGCAACATCGGCCATTTCGTAACCCGGAGCAACAAGTCCGTAAATATTTTGATTGTAAAGCGCTACTTCGCCAATAGCATAAATGGAAGGATCTGATGTCTGCATCTGATTGTTTACCACAACGCCGCCTCGTAAACCCACTTCAAGTCCTGAAACTCTTGCAAGTTCGTCGCGAGGTTTGATTCCGGCAGATATAACCAGCATATCAACTTTTAACAATTCGTCCTCGGCAAACATCATTCCTGTTATGCATGCTGCTCCGTCAATATATTGTGTGGCTTTGTTAAGATGAATTCTTATATTTAATTCCTCAATTTTGGATTGCAGCATATCGCTTGCTCCTTTGTCTAATTGTCTCGGCATTAATCTCGGAGCAAATTCCACCACATGCGGATTCAGTCCTAAATCCCTAACGGCTTTTGCTGCTTCAAGACCTAATAAACCGCCTCCTAAAACGGCAGCTTCTGTTGCGCCTTTTTGTTTTATTTTTTTGGCGTAAGCCATAATTGCATCCAGATCTTCGATTGTTCTGTAAACAAAAACACCTTCTTTTTCTACTCCGTCAATTGGAGGAACAAATGCAGATGAACCTGTTGCTAAAACTAAGTAATCGTACGTATGCGTTTTTTCAAGATGTGTATGTATCGTTTTTTCTTTTCGGTTAATGTCTGTAATTAATTCAGAAGTGTTTAAAGTAATATTGTTTTCTTCGTACCATTCGCTAGTTGATAAACATAAATCGTCAGCGGTCTTACCTCCAAAGTATTCACTTAAGTGAACACGATCGTAAGCACGTCTTGGTTCTTCACCAAAAACCGTAATCTGATACTTTTCTTGTCCTGATTTTGAAATGAATTTTTCGCAAAATTTATAACCAACCATCCCGTTTCCAACTACTATTACTTTAATCATGATTTCTTTAATTATGTATTATTATGCGAATATAAGTATTTATACTTATTTAAATACGTATTATTTTCAATTTTTAATTATTTTGCATTTTTCATAATTACGTATTTTAGCGTAAATCTCTACGTAATCCGGATTTGAGGGAGATTTGCTATCTTGAAAATTATTCTAAATTTGAAAGCATTCTAAATAATAAATTCAAAAAAATGTCGTAAATTCATAAGAATTTTACTCGTGTTTTATTAAAAACAAAAAGACATTTTAAATAAAAAAGTTATGAAAAATATACTTTCGCTAGTGCTTTTACTTTCTTTACTAATAGGCTGCAAATCTACAGCCGGCAAAACTTCGGATATAAAACAAACTACTTCTTCTGAATACGGAACTCAAGAAGATGAAATGAAATATTTTTTTACAGCTACTGGAAATGAACCTTTTTGGGGACTAAAAATGGGAAATGATAATATAATTTTTACTTCGCTGATTACAGGAAAGGAAAAGCTTATTTTTCCTGCTGTTGAAGCTATAAAATCAATGGATGCGAATGTAAAGATGTATAAATTAAGCAATGAAACAGCCACGGCAACAATTTCAATACAACAGTTAGAATGTCAAAATTCGATGTCTGGTGCTATTTCTCCGTACAAAGTTACAGTCGATATTAAAAATAATATAGAGATGGAATCAAAAAAGCTTGAAGGATGCGGGAAGTACAATACCGATTATCGACTTCATGATATCTGGGTTTTGGAAGAATTAAATGGATTTAAAGTTTTTGTGACTGATTTTCAAAGAGAACTGCCAAGAATTGAAATTAATTCAACTGAAAATAAATTTATGGGTTACGGCGGATGTAATGCTATCACGGGAACTATATTTTATGAAAAAGATCTGTTGAGATTTACAAATGGAATTTCGACTTTGATGGCCTGCCCGCAGGGAAATAAGGAAAGTCAATTTACGAAAGCGCTTCAAAGTACGACAACCTATACTATTGGAGATAACAGATTAACACTTTCAAATCCTTCAGGTAAGCTTTTGGTTTTTAGAAAAGTAGATTAATCTTATGATTATAAATGTCTTAGAATAGTCTAAAAATAACTTATAGCAGCTATAGGTTAGTGTAGTGGTATAATACTTTTGTAAAATAAAACTTATATTTATTTTGCATGAAAAGGATTTTAATGCTATTTATTGCTGTTTCGTTGACTTACAGCTGTAAATCTTCTAAAGAAGTGAATTCAACAGCTTCAACTACTGAAAAGTCAATTGAAAAGAAATTACAGCAAACTTGGGTTTTAGAGAATCTAAACGGTAAAATTGTTACTGAAAAAGATTTTTCAACGCTTCCAAAAATTACGATGAATGCTTCAACTTTTTCGGGATTTACAGGATGTAATGCGATAAAAGGGAATTTACTTTCGAAAGGTGAGGGACAAGTTCAGTTTACGAGTCTTTCCTTAGAAACCAAAAAATGTGATGCGAAGAAAGAAGGTGAATTTGTACAGTTGTTAAGAACCAATTCAGGTTATTCTGTTGAAAATAACAAGCTTTACTTATCTAATCAGTTTGGTTTGACAATGTCTTTCAAAAAAGGTTAATTCAAAAAGAAAACTGAAAAAGAAAAAAGGCTTCGAAATTAATCGAAGCCTTTTTTCTTTTGTCTGTCTCGTCCTAGAATAAGTTGACAAAAAATTGACTTATTATGAATTTACCTGAAAATAAACCAGAAAGACGAAGTCAAAGAGATTATAATCATGGCTTTAAATTAGCTGTAATTTCTCAAGTAGAAAAAGGCGAATTAACCTATAAGCAGGCCCAAAAGAAGTATGGTATTCAAGGAAGAAGCACTGTTTTGGTATGGTTAAGAAAATTTGGTACCTTAGACTGGAGTAAACCTAATTTGTTGTTTATGTCTAAGTCTAAGGAAACACCCGCACAAACCATCAAACGCCTGGAAAAAGAGTTAGCAGATGAAAAGCTTAGAAATCTGGTTCTTAACACTATGATTGATATTTCAGACAGTCAGCATGGAACCCAGATAAGAAAAAAGTATTCTCCCAAACCATCCGACGCATCCAACAAGGACAAGGCATAAGCATGTCAAAAACTTGTAGATTGTTTGGGATAAGCCGGCAAGCTATTTATCAGCAGGAAGCACGTTGCTTAGAGCAAGAAAAAGAATTGCTTAAAGTAAAACAATTGGTTGAAAATCAAAGAAAAATCATGCCGCGTATAGGCACAAGAAAATTATATTTTTTACTCAAGCAGCCCTTATTGGACAATGGAATAAAAATAGGAAGAGACAGGCTTTTTGATTATTTAAAAAGGGAGCAGATGCTTGTGAAACCAGTAAAAAATTATACCAAAACAACATTTTCAAAACATTGGCTGCGCAAGCATCCAAATTTACTAAAAGACCTTGTTGTTTATAGGCCCGAACAAGTATTTGTTAGTGATATTACTTATATTAAATCATATGAAAGAACTCATTATCTCTCTTTGGTCACAGATGTTTTTAGCAGAAAAATTGTTGGGTATAAATTAAGTGATGATATGGGTGCTGAAAATGTAGTTAAAGCTTTGAGAATGGCTATCAAAAACAGAAAAACCAATCACCCTTTGATACATCATTCAGACAGAGGCTTGCAATATTGCTCAAGTATTTATCAGCAGGAACTAAGTAAAAATAATATCATGCCTTCAATGACAGATGGTTACGACTGCTATCAAAATGCTTTAGCTGAGCAAATAAATGGAATATTGAAATGTGAATTCTTAATATATAAATGTAAATCAGGAATTGATCTTAAACGATTCATTAAAGAATCAATAGAATGCTATAACACCAAAAGACCACATTTAAGTTTAAAAATGAAAACACCTAATTTTGTATATGAAAAAACCAGTGAAAATAACTTCACTGGTTTTAATTAATATTGTAAAAATCGTCAATCTATTTTAGGACGACTCAGTCATTTCAATCCCGACGCCTCGGGATCGAAATGACAATATTGTGTTTGATTTTCAACTTTTAACGAATTGAAATTCGTTGCCACAAAATAAATTGTTCTTTGGTAACTTTAAAAAAAAATCCGTGCCCATCCGTGTTTTCGCGTTAGCGAATCCGTTTAATCCGTGTCCCATATATTGTTATTCCAATAATTCCTTAGGATCTTCATTATCATCTTCAATAAAATCCAATTCTAAAGCTCGAACAGTCTGCACAGCATTTCCGGCAATTCCACGAATCGAACCGTACATCCCTAAGGTATTGTGAACTACTTTTTCGATTTGTTTCTCTCGCTGTTTCCAGATTCTCTGCATGGCTCTTTTTTCAGACTCTAAATCATTCTGCATTTGCGTAAAACCTTCAACAATTCCCTCAATTTGCAAGAGGAATTCATTGCTGGTTAAGAAATCGTATAACATCGACATTTTATCACCTTTATTTTCCTGCGCCTGAACTGCCTGACTTACCTGAATCAAGGATTGACGCAAAACAGCGCTCAAACCTTTAAATTCTTCATAAGTACAAATCCAGATTCCGTCGCGCATGCCCATTCGGTCCATTCCGGAAGGCATAACTTCGGTAACTAAAACTCCAATATTAGCTCTTTTCGTTCTGATATCATTTTTGAATTTTTCAATCCATGTGGGCTGAAAAGCTTTTGTTCTTTTGCTTTCGTAATAAATAGAACCGCAATTTTGCAGTTCGCGAGTGTTCACAATTTGAAGACAATCAGCGCCATTTGCACCTTTTTTGACTTCGTCGATACTATCTAGCGGAAAATTATTTGCCAGCCATTCTTCAATAGCCAATTCCATTACTTCGCCTTGCAATTGCATAGAACCTTGTTCCTGCTTGCGTTTCATTTCTTCAATTAGCTTTTTCTGATCATCAGATTGCTTTTGGTATTCTTTAATTTTTAGCTCGTTTTTTTCTTCTTCCTGTTTACGGATTTTATCACGTTCCAAAACCAAAGTAGCATTTAGCTGTTTTTGTGCTTCGGCTTCAATTGCATCTTTCATTTCCAGTTTTTCACGCTGTAACTTGGCAATTTCACCCTGCATTTTATTTAACTCCCTGATTTTATCTGATTTTTCAGAAAGTTCTTTTTCCATTAAAAGTAAACGGTCTTTATTTTCTTCGTCGAGTTTAATTTTAAGCCTTTCAGAAATTTCTTTTTCGGCTATTTTTCTTTCTCTTTCCAGTCGCTCGGCAAAAAGTTCGTTTTCTTGTTTCTTTTTAGCTTCAAATTCGGCTTTGGCTTTCTCGAATTGCTCGTTCTTAAGTTCTAATTCTTTATTTTGAATAGTTGCTTTTTGCTGAAATTCTTTGCGTATGCTATCTTCTAACTGATGTTTTAAAATATCATTTACATCGATAGTTGTTCCGCAATTTGGGCACTGAATTGAAGATTGCTCTGCCATTTTATTGATTTTTTGAGTAGAATTATAATTTGCTAAGGTATTTAAAAGTTCTCTTTTTCTTATTGCGATTTGTGTGATAAATTGTAACGATTTTTGTTTTCCACCAATGGCACTAATTTGCACTAATTCTTTTTTACAGTGTGCAATTTAAATGCTTTTAAAGTTTACTTTTTACGGATTTCCTTAATTTAAAAATAATTTTTTCCAGTTGATGTCCATCCTGACGAAGGAAGGATCACACACGAAACTCGACAAACATTGAAGATTCTGTTTACTGCATTTCTTGTGTGATCCTTCCTTCGTCAGGATGACAAATAGCTATGAAAAAATCTGCGCCTTTGTGACTCTGCGCGATTAATTTCAAAACACACTTAATTCGACCCACTTTTCTTCAACAAAAAATCAACCGCAGCTTGAGTAATTTCAGAATCATCTTCTTTTGAAGTAATCAGAGAAACATCAGTAAAAAGATTTACTTTTTTTAGTTCGATAAAACCTATTTCAGAATCCTGATTGTTTTTGGCAATATTGGATGGAACAATCGAAATTCCTAATCCGTTTTTTACCAATTGCACAATCGAATTGATATTGTTGGCTTCGTGAATAATCTTTGGCGTAAAGCCATAAAAAGAACAAAGTTCTAATAAAACTTCGTGATAATGCGGTGCGTAATCTTTGTTGAAAAACACAAAAGTTTCATCTTTTAGATTTAAAATTTCTGTATCTGATTTTATTTGAATACTTTTTTGATGGTAAACCAGAGAAAATCCATCTTTAAACCATAAATGTGCTTTTATTTTGGGAGATTTTATGGGTGAGCGAATAATTCCCAGTTCAATTTTTCCTTGTTCTAAAGCATCAATTTGTTTGGTTGTAGAAACTTCAAAAAGCTTGAAATTCACGTAGGGAAATTGTATTTTTAAATGTTGGATCAATTCAGAAATGACGGCTGAATAAATTGAACTGATATATGCGATTCTAAATTCGCCCGAAACATTTTCGGCGATCTTTTTTGTTTGAATGGAAATGCATTCCAAATTCTTAAAAAGCGCTTTTACTTCTTTTTCGAAATATTTTCCGGCTTCGGTCAATTCAACCTTTTTATTATTTCGGATGAATAGTTTTGCCTGAAGTTCGTCTTCCAGCTCCATAATCTGTCGACTTAACGGTGGCTGAGAAATAAATAGCTTTTCTGAAGCTTTGGTGAAGTTCAGTTCTTCGGCTACAGCCAAAAAATATTTAAGATGACGTAATTCCATAAATACCTATTAAGTATTGATAATTGACAAAATAAGTATTTTTGAAGTATATATCAAAGTGATAGTTTTGGAAAATAAAATATTTCTCTCGCAGATTCTGCAGATTCTGCAGATCTTTTTTTCTTTTAGGAATAGAGATCTTATGATTAAATTATTTATAAAATAATAATCTGCTGTATCTGCAAAATCTGCGAGAGAAATCTAAAACAAAAAACATGAAAAAATCAACTATTGAAGAGATTAGAGAAAGGTTTGACAATGATGTCGAACGATTTTCAAATTTAGAAACGGGTCAAGTGGCCACAATCGACGCGACAATTTCTTTAGAATTAATTACTGAAGCTTCAAAAAGAATTGTTCCGATTGCTAAAAATGTATTGGATATTGGCTGTGGTGCCGGAAATTACACTATAAAAATGTTATCTAAAGTGCCAAATTTGAATTGCACTTTGGTCGATTTAAGTTTGCCAATGCTGGATCGTGCGTTTGAAAGAGTTTCGGCAGCAACAAACGGTAAAGTAGAAGTGAAGCAGGGCGATATTCGTGACATAAACTTACCGGAAAATGAGTTTGATATTATTTTAGCCGGAGCGGTTTTGCATCATTTAAGAGATGATGAAGATTGGGAAACGACTTTTACTAAAATATTTAAGTTATTGAAACCCGGCGGTTGTTTTATGATTTCAGACTTGATTACGCAAGACACAGCGTTATTAAATGAATATACCTGGCAACGCTATGGTGATTATTTAGAAGGTATTGGAGGTGCTGAATATCGTCAGAAAGTATTGGATTACGTTGAAAAAGAAGATACGCCAAGATCAATGAATTACCAATTGGATTTAATGAAGAAAGTTGGTTTTAAAAGCGTTGAAATTTTGCATAAGAATATGTGTTTTGGTGCTTTTGGCGGAATTAAGTAATTCTTGTACATTTTTTGTCCTGCAAGGTTTTCAGAACCTTGTGGGTCTTCTTTTATGCATATAAGACACCTGCAAGGATTTGGAAACCTTGCAGGAGACTTATTGTGTTTTATAAAATTTGCAGCGTTTTATAAACCTGAATAGGTGACGAAACCAAACTTTCGCTTTTTGAAATAAAATCCAGTAAATAAGGCTGGTTATTGTGAATGTCAAGTCCTGGCTGATCTTTCCATTCTTCCCAAATAATAAACACATTTTCAGATGCGTGAAGATCGTAACGTACGCAGGCAGCTTCTTTTCTGGTTTCGGTAACCAAATGATTTAACATGCTTTGTAGTTGTTCTGTACTTTCGGTTTTGCTTTTAAAAATAGCTGTAATTGAAATCATGATTATAAATTTTTAAAAATTTGTTCTAAATGATTGGTATAATTTTCTTTAAAGATGCTGATGTTTTCTGCGGTTGCACCTTTTTCAACGTCGTGGAAATGGAAACCGTTTAGTTTTTCCATACCTGTAAATTTATTCATTTTATGGAAACCAAACATTGCTCCGTCATCAACAGATGTTTCTTCGAAGAATTCTCCCGGAAGTGTAAAAGCAGTTGCAGGAGCGTTCCAGCTGGTGGTTAACATGTATTTGCGTCCGTGTAAAAGTCCGCCAGTTCCGTAATTAATGTCGGGATTGGTTCTGGTTCTTCCGTCGCTTTTGTAAATTCCTTTGTTGTGTCCGGCGGTGAAAACGTCGTCGATGTATTTTTTGAAAAGGTTTGGTAATTGAAACCACCAAACTGGTGTGTGATATACGATAACATCTGCCCAAACGAATTTCTCTACTTCTTCATCAAGGTTGATTTCTTGCTTAATGTCGGTTGCTTTTATTTCGTAGTTTTTACTTTTTAGGTATTCGATTGTCCAATCGGTAACGGTTTCATTGAATTTCCCGCCTGAATGTGCGAAGTTTTGACTGCCGTTGATGATAAATATTTTTTTCATTTTCTTGTTTTCTTATGAAATCTTAAGTGTGAGGGATAGAGGCGGTATCCTTTTGTGAAGTGAAACGGAACAAAAGATATAGCCGAAAGCCCGACCCGGAGGGGCACACCCAAATTCTAATTATTTAAATTTTGAGATTGTTTTTGATTATTTATTGTAATTTCGAAATGGCCTGATTGATGAAATCCAGTTCTGAAAGTGATAAATCAAAATCCATTGCTTTTGCGTTTGAAATGGCTTGTTCTGCGTTTCTTGCTCCGGCTAAAACAATTGCGATTCCTTTTTGTAAGGTTGTCCAGCGTAAAACCAATTGCGAAATTGAAATGTGTTTTGAGTTTGCCAGTGAACTTAATTCTTCGACCAACGTTTTTACTTTTTGAAGATCAAACTGACCGAAATAACCGTTTCTGTGATCGTTTTCTTTTAATTTACTGTCGGTGAAATATTTTCCGGTTAATAAACCTCTTTCCATTGGACTATAAGCAATAATTCCGATGTTTTCTGCGATTGTAAATGGAATTAAATCGGTTTCGATTTTACGGTTCAGCATACTGTAAGCTACTTGATTTGAAGCTATTTGAACTGTTTTTTGTGCTTCCTGAATTTGAGAAATATTATAATTGCTTACTCCAAATGCTCTGATTTTTCCTTGCTGGATTAAGGTTTCTACCGCCTCCATCGTTTCAGAAATTGGTGTTGTAGAATCTGGCCAGTGAATTTGTAACAGGTCGATATAATCGGTTTGAAGTCGTTTTAAGCTGTCTTCGATTTCTTTTATAACATTGCTTTTTGAAGAATATTTGTAAACGGGAATTTTTTTTCCGTTGTCATCAGCATCAAAAAAGAAATCTCCTTTTCCGTTATTACTTCCGTCCCAAACCAAACCGAATTTTGTAAGTAACTGAATTTTAGAACGGTCCTGGCTTTTGATCGCTTCGCCAATCATTTCTTCACTTAATCCGAATCCGTAAAAAGGGGCGGTGTCGATTGTGGTTACGCCGTGATCGATTGAGGCGTGGATGGAATCGATTGAATCTTTTTTTTCGTTTCCGCCCCACATGTTGCCGCCAATAGCAAATGCACCGTAAGTTATGGTTGATAATTCAAGTTCTGAGTTGCCTAATTTTCTATATTCCATAATGTTGTATTTTAAATCTTAAATTTCACTTGGCAAAATTATACCATTTTTAAGAGTGTTAAATGGTATATATTTGTGTTTTTTATGTAAATTTGCAACTTCAAAATTATTATTGATATGAAAAAAGAGAACTTATATGAGCCTTTTACAGTTTCTTTCGAGACTTTAGACGAATATCCGGATGTGGGTGATCGTCATAATTTTTTTGAATTGGTTTACATTTTAAGCGGAACAGGAAGGCAGTGTATCAATAAAAATATTTTTGAATATGATGCCGGACATATGTTTTTATTGACGCCTGAGGATTGTCATAATTTTACAATTGAAACGGAAACGAAGTTTTTCTTTTTGAGGTTTAATGATATTTATTTGAAGAATTCGAGTCTGCAGAATGAGAATATTCAGCGTTTAGAGTATATTCTACAAAATGCCAATCATCAGCCAGGCTGTATTTTGAAAAATGATGCCGATAAATGTTTGGTAAAAGTGATGATTGAAGCAATTTGTCGTGAACATCAGGATAAAGATGTGTACAATAAAGAATTGATTCAGCAATTGGTGAATACTTTAATTATTATTGTGGCGAGAAATATTGCGAAGTATTTACCGGAACAGGTAAATGTTGGCACAGAAGCAAAAGCGATGGATATCCTGCAATATATTCAGACTAATATTTATTATCCTGAAAGAATCAAGGCCGAATCTATAAGTGAGTATTTCGGAATTTCAAATACGTATTTAGGGCGTTATTTTAAGAAACATGCCGATGAAACGATGCAACAATATATTAGTAATTATAAAACGAAACTGATTGAACATCGTTTGCAATTCAGTGATAAGCGTATTAATGAAATCGCTTATGAATTTGGTTTTACGGATGAAAGCCATTTTAATAAGTTCTTTAAGAAGCAAAGAGGGAATAGTCCTTCGGAATTTAGAAAGACGATTCGAATTAGTGCGTGATATATTGGCACACGGATGACACGGATTTAGACTGGTTTACACGGATTTTATTTTTTTGCCGATGTTGGATAAATTTTAATTATTTGAATCTTGAAATCTGGGCTGAAAAATTAAATGATCTTTTTAATTACGCGTAATTTATGGGTGTGTTTGTTTAGTTCCGGATTATAAATTCCTAAATGGTCAAGACGGTCAATGCGGACTTTTCCACTTGCGTGAATGATGTAATTATTCTCCATAATAATACCGACGTGAATGATGTTTCCTTCGTCATTATCAAAAAAGGCTAAATCTCCGGCTTCACTTTCTTCAATAAAACTTAAAGGTTCGCCGTCAAGCGCTTGCTGTGAGGCGTCACGGTGAATTTTATAGCCGTTTAATTTGTAAACCATTTGTGTAAAACCAGAACAATCGATTCCGAATGGTGTTTTTCCGCCCCAAAGATAAGGTGCGTTCAAATACATAAAGGCAGTATTTATAAGTGCGCTTTTTGGTTTTACGCCACTGGTTTTTGTTCCTTCAAAATCAAAGTTTGAAGTGTTGATTTCAGTATTGTTTAAGAATGATAAAGAAGCTCCAAGCGGAATTGGAAGTAATAAGTTTTCTGGCGCGGTGATATAATCAATCAAATCAGCGTTTAAAATAATTGCTTCATTGCTTAACTGATTGTAATTTGCTTCAGAAATTACCTGATATTGCTTAGGATCTACCCAGCCTTCATAATCATCAAAATGAATTTTTATTTTTGCCCATTGATTTTGGCGTTCTAAGATTTGGATGTGCTCGCCAAACAAAAGCTGTGTAACGATTTCACTTCTGTCGCTTGGTTCAGATCGAACGGGTACTATGGCTAGATTGCAAATTCCGAACATTTAGGGTAATTTATAGGTTTAAAATTAGGAGTTACTTTATCATAACTCCTAATCTAATGTATTATTATTTAGGCTCTTTCAATAACAATTGCCGAAGCACCGCCACCGCCATTACAAATTGCAGCAGCACCAGTTTTAGCATTATTTTGTTCTAGAACATTTAGTAAAGTTACGATAATTCTAGCTCCAGAACATCCAAGAGGATGTCCTAATGAAACTGCTCCGCCGTTTACATTTACTTTATCATTATTAAGACCAAGGATTTTTGAATTGGCTAATCCAACAACAGCGAAAGCTTCATTAAATTCGAAATAATCCACATCATCAATTGCAATTCCAGCCTTATTTAGTGCTTTTGGCAATGCTTTTGCAGGACTTGTTGTAAACCATTTTGGCTCTTGAGCAGCATCAGCATAACCTTTTATGTAGGCTAGGGGCTTTAATCCCAATGCAATTGCTTTTTCTTCAGACATTAAAACTATAGCTGCAGCTCCATCATTAATGGTAGAAGCATTTGCAGCAGTAACTGTTCCGTCTTTAGTGAAAACGGCACTTAAAGAAGGAATTTTATCTAGTTTTACGTTAGTGTATTCTTCATCTCTAGAAACGATGATTGGTTCACCGCGTCTTTGCGGTACTTCAACAGGAACAATTTCGTTGTCGAATTTCCCGGCATCCCAAGCTTTTGCACTTCTTTCGTAAGATTGAATCGCAAAATTATCTTGTTCTTCACGGCTGATGTTGTATTCAGTTGCACATAAATCAGCGCAAACTCCCATTGCGTTGTTATCGTAAGCATCTGTCAAACCATCTTTTTGCATTCCGTCAAGCATAGTTGCTGGACCAAATTTAGTTCCGTTACGCATTTGTACGTAATGTGGAATCAAGCTCATGTTTTCCATTCCTCCGGCTACTACAATTTCGGCATCGCCACAAGCGATTGCCTGAGCGCCAAACATAACAGCTTTCATTCCAGAAGCACAAACTTTGTTTACGGTTGTAGCAGCAACCTCTTCAGACAAACCAGCAAAAAGTGCCGCTTGACGTGCAGGTGCCTGACCAACTCCGGCCTGAACTACATTGCCCATAAAAACTTCATCAACTAATTTTGGGTCTAGGTTAATTTTTTGAAGTGCGCCTTTTATAGCGGCAGCACCTAATTTTGGTGCGGGTACGGTAGATAACCCTCCCATGAAACTTCCGATAGGTGTTCTAACGGCAGAAACGATAACAACTCTTTTGTTCATTTTCTGTTAATATTAGTTAATCAAGCAAATTTACTCTTTATTTGAATAAATTCAAATTTTGCATCTATTCGATTGAATTTTTAATTTAGTATGAATTTTTTGTTAATTCTATTCGTTTGATTGTGAACTGTTTTAAAAAAAAGATTGAAAAAAGATAAAAAAAAGCGGAGAAATAGTTGTGAGTAATATAATGTTGTGTTACATTTGCAACCGCAAAATAGGACATGTTTCCTTGAGCTTGGAGAGGTGCCAGAGCGGTAATGGAGCAGATTGCTAATCTGTCGACGGGTAACCGTCGCCAGGGTTCGAGTCCCTGTCTCTCCGCTTAAAAATTTGCCTTCGGGGTGTAGCGTAGCCCGGTTATCGCGCCTGCTTTGGGAGCAGGAGGCCGCAGGTTCGAATCCTGCCACCCCGACAAAAACTTTGCCATAAGTTTTAAAATAAATGGACGCATAGCTCAGCTGGATAGAGCACCTGCCTTCTAAGCAGGCGGTCGAAGGTTCGAATCCTTCTGCGTTCACAAAAAGCCTCATAATCTTTTGATTTTGAGGCTTTTCTTTTTTAGTTACCAGTTTAGTTGCCTTTTTGGATGTTGGTAACTTATTAATTTTTTTACAAATTAATTTTTTATTTAAGTTGATTTCTTTAATAGTTTAAAGTTCTTTTTTAAATAATTTAAATAGAAAAATTTAATGATCTCTTGGAAAAAGAGAGTTCTTCGTGTAACTCTAGTTACTTTTGGTGATTAAGAATATAATATTTTCCATTAGTTGATACATGCTTGAATATCAAAATATACTATATTTAAACTTTTAAATTTAGCATGTTAGCCTTTTTTGTTTAAGATTGGATAACAATATAATTACTATTATCGAAATAAATAAAGAAAAGCTATGTTAAATATTTACGTTGAAATTGATGGTCAAGAACAAGAGGTTAAATTTTTTAAAAATGAAAATCTTAAAACTTGGATAGCTGATTGTTTAATACCAGACGAATTTATAACAATTGATGAAATTGATGGAACACTTGAAGAAACTACTTTAAGTATGTCAATTGGTATTTCTACTCCTAAGATTATTGTGTATGAAAGAATTTTGGATTCTTTTATAGATTATAAAGAAGATATGGCGGTAGGATTTGAACCTACTGATGAAAATTTATCTAATGAAAATTTAATTGAGCCATATAATCCAGATGATATTAAAGTTAGAAGAGAGGGGTTTTCAGTTTTTGAAGTTAATAGAATGATGATTTCAAAAGATGGTGATATTGATTTGAATCCAGATTTTCAAAGAAATCTTGTTTGGGATAATACACGAAAATCAGCGTTAATAGAATCAATATTACTTGGCATACCAATACCGGTTTTTTACTTTGCTGAAACTAAATCGGGTAACTACAATGTAGTTGATGGTCTACAGAGATTATCGACGATTAAGCAATATCTTAATAATGAATTTTACTTAAAAAAGCTAGAGCATTTAGGTGAAGATTGTAATAATAGATATTATATGAAGCCAGAAGATGATTCCGAATTTAAACCTAAAAGAAAATATTTAGATCGAAAATATACTAGAAGATTAGAAAACGCTCAATTGATTGTAAATGTTATTGAGCATGCTTCACCTCAAAAGGTAAAATACGATATATTTAAAAGACTTAATACAGGAGGAAGACCACTCAATAAACAGGAGGTTAGAAATTGTATAGCAACGAAGGAAGTCAGAAAGTTTTTAAAGGCGTCCGTACTTTCTGAGGAATTTTTAAAAGCAACAGGAGAGAGTGTTAATGATAATCGAATGGATGCGCAAGAATTAGTATTAAGATTTACTGGATTCAGAGCAGAAAGAGAAGGTAGACTTGTCTATGGAGGCGACATGAATTCATTTTTAGATAGTACAATGGATTTGATTAATGACTTTAGTGAATTAGAGCTTGAAAGATATAAGTTAGAATTTATCAATTCTTTAAAAATTAATTATCATCTTTTTGGCGAATTTTGTTTTAGAAAATGCCTAACAGAGCATTTAATAACAGGAGCAAGAAAACAATTTATCAATAAAGCATTATTTGTTACCTGGAGTATGATAAATTTTGATAATGAATATGAAAAAATCAAGCAAAGTTTTGGTTTTGGAGAATTTTCTAAAATCTTAGCCGAAGAATTAGATCAAAAAGGAAAGTATTATACTATACTAACTACAGGAACGAGTGATAAGAATAATCTTAAGGATGCTATTACAATTGGTAGAAATTTATTATTACAAAATAATATAGTATGGTAGATAAAATTCATATAAAAAATTTTAAGTGCTTAAAAGATAATGCTATAAATTTTAGAAATTTAACAGTCCTCGCTGGAACAAATTCTGTGGGTAAATCCTCAGTAATACAAGCATTGTTACTTTCTAAAATTACGATTGAAAAATTAATACAATTTAGTCAACTAGCTGAAGCATTTAAAAAAAATAAAAAAATAGAAATACCATTAAATGGTAAGTACCTTTTAAATTTAGGCAATACATTGGAAGTACTAAGTAGAGATGTTGATTCTAATATTATATCATTTTCTCTTTACAATCATCAATCTAAAAGTGAGATGTTTTTTCCATTAATTGCTGAAGATAATAAGCTAGATTCATATAATTTAGAGCTTCATGAAAGTTGGATAAACAAAAATAGTTTTCAGGATTTACAAGAAGAATTTTATTATTTGAATGCAGAAAGACTTGGACCTAGACTTACATATGATGTAGAACAACAAGAGTTTGAAAATGTGGGGTATCAAGGAGAATATGCAATACAGGTTTTGGCTCAGAATAAAGAGAATCAAATTGTTAATTTTGAAAAGAGAGGTTATTCTAATATACAAGACCCCAAATTGATTAGTCAAGTTAGGGCTTGGATGTCCTATATTATTCCTGATTTCTACATAGATATTGCGGAATTAGAAGGTAAATTAAAAAAAGCGCATACAACTTATTCAAAAAGTAGTCCAACAAATGTTGGCTTTGGAATATCGTATGTTTTACCAATAGTTGTCAATGGATTAATAGCTAAAGAAAATTCTCTATTTATAGTTGAAAACCCGGAAGCGCACTTACATCCAAAAGGCCAGTCAAATATTGGTTATTTTCTAGCTCAATTATCAAATTCTGGACTTCAAGTTGTAATAGAGACTCATAGCGAACATGTTATTAATGGAATTAGAAGAGCGGCAATTTCAACCAAAGGTTTTGATGTAAAAAATATTCTTTTTAATTTTTTCTCAAAGGAAATAGTAAAGGAGATTAATGTTTTAAATAATGGAGATTTAGATGATTTTCCCATTGATTTTTTTGATCAGACTAGACAAGATCTACTTGAAATTTTAAAACTTTCTAAAAGATAATATGGGAAATTTATTTTTTATTAATGAAACTTTAGAACTAAGCACAGTATCAATTTCAGATAGAGATCAGAGATTTATTAATTTTTGTAAAGCTATGAATTTAGTAAAATTAGAGAAGGATAATTTATATGCAACAGAAGATATTTTTACAATACAGTTCTCTTATGGTAATGTCTTTTCTGATTTGTTTTATAAGAGTTGGTCAGAAATAAATATTAATCCAAATTTACAAGGGATATCAAATACTGCTCACTCATTATTTCAATCACTTTTTTTCGCTGTTCCAAATATGATCTCTATAGTTAATTCTTATGAAGAGTTTTTTAATTTATATGAAAAATTTAACATTGGCTATACGGGAATTGAACAAAACCAAAATGATTATATTCCATTTGTTTGTTGTGCAAATACTTGGCTTGAATGGAAATGTGAATGGTTGTCAAATAACCAAAACTTAATTAAATGGGATGATGTCGAAGACCTTTTTTTGCCTAATAAAAAAGAATCTGATGAACTTTTACGTCAGGAAATAATTAAACATGGCAAGGAATCTGCATTAATAGATAAATATGAAAATAATATTGGACAAGCATTTCATGATGAAGTTATGAGGCATAAAGGAAGTCAAATAGGAGCCTATACTATTGAAATTGGTGGAAAAATTGCAAAAATTAACTTTTATAAATACGAAGTAGAACTATCCAAAAAAGAGCAGTCAGAATGCCACTCCCTGAGAAATATTTTTAGTATCATTTCGAAAGATGGTTCACTGCAATATATTTCCTTAGATCATGCACACGGAATGTTTGAGTTTCATAATCATACTGGTGCGCATCAGGGTGAGTATAAATTTAATGGCAGTTTTAATTCTGAAGCGGAAGATGACCACAGTTTTAGAACGCTTTAAAAAGTATGACATATAAGAATATGTCGTGACCATCAGTTTGCTAATTTGATATATAAAACATAAAT
Source organism: Flavobacterium sp. MR2016-29 (assembly GCF_015350695.1). Taxonomy (NCBI): domain Bacteria; kingdom Pseudomonadati; phylum Bacteroidota; class Flavobacteriia; order Flavobacteriales; family Flavobacteriaceae; genus Flavobacterium; species Flavobacterium sp. MR2016-29. Next base: position 202,537 of record NZ_JADKPU010000004.1, on the reverse strand, counting down.
GCTTAGGTAAATGTTTTTATTGAAAACATTATTGTATATTTCATTAATAATTAAAAGAGTGGCAGATTTAGCGTACATAACTCCAAATATATTAAAGTGGGCAAGAGAATCTGCTAAGATGACGATTGATATTGCTGCACGTAAAATTCCTATTACCGTTGAGCAGTTAGATGCATTTGAAAATGGTAATTTGTATCCTACCATAAGTCAAGCACAAAAGTTAGCCCATCTTTATAAAAGACCGTTTGCGTTGTTTTTTCTCCCTAAGATTCCAAGAGATTTTACTCCATTGCAAGATTATAGAAAAAATGGTTCTCTTGAATTAGGTACGGGGTCGACTTTTATAATTCGCGAAATTCAACAAAAACAAAATTGGATTAGTGAAGTTTATAAAGAGAATGGAGAGAGTATATTGCCATTTGTTGGAAAGTTTACCATAAATGATAATCCTATTGATGTTGCTAACGATATTCTTAAAACATTAGGAATTTCGCCATTTAATTATACTACTGATAATCCTATTAGAGAATGGATTAATAAATCTGAACGAGAAAGTATATTTGTTTCCAGGACCAGTTTTATACATTCACATTTGAAACTAGATAGTGAAGAATTACAAGGATTTGCTATATCTGATTTATATGCTCCATTTGTATTTATTAATTCCGATGACTGGGATGCCCCACAGTTATTTACATTAGTTCATGAATTAGCTCATATATGGATTGCAGAGACAGGGATTTCTAATGATATAGAGCCTTCAATAGAAGACAAAGATAAATTTCATCCTATTGAATTATTTTGTAATGAAGTTGCAGCAAATGCTCTAATGCCGAAAGATTTAATGAGTAGTTTAGATTATAGTACATTTGATAATTCTGTGACTTTATTAAAAACAGCAAAAAAAATAGGGGTTAGTTCGTTTGCATTAATAGTTAGGGCATTGAATCTTAAAATTATTAATAATACAGAATATAAAAAATTGAAAGAAGAAGCAGATTCATCCTATAGATTATTTTTAAAAAAAGAAGAAGAAAAGAAATTAAGGCAAAAAAATGCTACAGGAGGACCAAACTATTTTTTATTACAAGTAAATAGAAATAGTAGATTATTTACTCATACAGTATTGGATGCTTTTAAGAGTGGATTTATAGAGCCAACCCAAGCAAGTAATTTGCTCAATGTGAAAATTAATAAATTCCCTCAATTAGAAGCGCAATTATATAAATGATAAATATGACGGAAATATATTGTTTAGATGCTAACGTTTTAATTACGGCATGGAATTCCTATTATTCGATGAAAGTTTGTCCACAATATTGGGAGATCTTAAATGAACTAGGTAAGCAACGAAAAATATTTTTACCTGATGCAGTAAAAGAAGAAATCTTAAAAACTGAAGATGATTTATCGAAATGGTTGAAACAAAGTCAGATTGTTATAAGAAAAATTGATGGACCAGTTACGCAATGTCTCCAACAGATTTACTCTGCCAATCCTCTACATGAAACACTTGTCGACAATATTAAGGGACGTTCATTGGCTGACCCATGGTTAATAGCACATGCAATAAATGAAAAAGCTACAATTGTTACGAAGGAAATGAAAACTTTATCAGATTCAAAAAGAATTAGAATCCCTAATGTTTGTGAGAATATGAATATTCGTTGTATAAATGATTTTCAATTTATTGAAGAATTAAGCATTCGATTTAATTGTCAACTTGGAGATTCCTAGTTAATTTACTTTCTTATTCTTTATATAATTTAAAAAATGTTATTTCAATATTTTCAACTTCATTACTATTTACTAAAAACCTTGCAACAATTAATAAATTGATGCAACAAAAATGCAACGTTTTATACTTAAAATGCCCTCTAATGGCAATGTAGATAAGGTTTTAACGTTTTTAAAGTTGTAAAATAATTAAATTTCGTTGCATTGCGCAAAAAAGGTGTAAGTGCTTTTTTAATGCAATGCCCAACCTATTGCAATGAATCTTAATAAAATTTTACAGTACTTTTTGTTTAAATAGATTTAGTAAGTTACTTGTAGTCTGGTGTATTCATGAAAATTATACTTTTATTTCCTTGCGTAATACCTATCATTTCACGACCATTGTGAAAAAATACATTCACCTCTTTATTTTTGTCGGACGTCGAGGTATAAATATAACTATCCATCTCTTTAATGATACCTAAACTAACTGGATTAATAAGGCTTATTTCGACAGTTTGCCCATCCGGCATATCACTTATTATCTGTAATTCATCCATTTTACCATTAACAAAAAGCAAATTTGTTTCTGCTTTAGTAACAACTCCCTTGGAATATATATAATTATATACTTCAAATTGATCATCTACTGTTGCTTCATTCGTAGTCACTTCACTATTAACTGGTTGATCGTACTGAATTTCAGTTTGGGAATTAGCATTGCTTGGACTTGCTAATTTATTTATCTCAATTATGTTTTCATTTGTATTTGAGCAAGAACATTTAAAAATAAGAAAAATAAAAAAGAAACTTACACATGTAAAAATTGCACTGGGTCCAGAAATTGGTTGTTTAGGTTTTGAATAACTCATGTTTTTAAGATTGATTTTCACTCAAAACCCCAAGTGAAATTATTGAAAAAAAAGCGTGGGTTTGTAACACTACCTAGAATTCGAGGTTCACCAAGTTATTTAAGTGATATGCTGCGTTCTTTGATAGGAAATAATGCACAACAGCACATACATATTAAAGTGATTGAAAAAGCTAAAGAGCTGTTGTCTACGACTAGTTTATCTGTGGCGCAAGTGGCTTTTCAGCTTGGTTTTGAACATCCGCAATCGTTTAGTAAATTTTTTAAGACTAAAACAAAAACCTCTCCATTAGAGTTTAGGCAATCTTTTAACTGATAATATTTAGATTTTTGAGATTGAATCCGCATGCATTCACTAAAGCCATTCAATTGAAGTGGCTTTTTGTTTTATTTAATTCTTGAAAGTTTTAAATTTTGTAAATAAATTTCGTTTTTTAAGACCAATATTTTATATTTTCTAAATAGATTATTTTATACTAAATTGGAAAAATAAATTAAACCATTTTAAAGAAAAAGTGTCTTATTAAAATAATCTTAAAATATGTTAAAATGAAAGCCCCAATTTTACTTATTATTTCTTTGTTTCTATTACTATCCTGCTCAAAAAATGACGCAGATGAGTCAAATCAAGATTCTGGTTATGTAGATGATGATTTGGCAGGACCTATTTCGAGGCCAAAAACCGGATATGGTTCTGATGGCAGTTACGAAGTAGCAAAAATTAGTTTTCCAAGCCCATTATATAGTGGGAAAAATGTTGAAATTTTTTATCCAAAAGGAATAACTTCACCCAAACCTGTTATTTTTTATTCGCATCCTTACGGAGGTGAAGAGAGTTCATATAATATAGGATTGTATGAGTTTATTGCAAAGAAAGGATATGTTGTAGTATTTGCTCCCTATCCAACTACAGGTGTGACAGTAGAAGAAAGATACGATACTCTATGGCAAAGTTTTAAAAAAGCTGTGACCGATTATCCTGCTATAATTGATACAAAAAAAGTAGGTTTCATGGGACATTCATTTGGCGGAGGAGCTTCTTTTGCTTTAGCGCACAGAGGCTTCATTGATGAAGGCTGGGGACAAAACGGACGTTTTATTTTCGCAATGGCACAATGGTATTCGTATGAAATTACACAGGCAGAATTACAAGGTTTCCCAGAAAATACAAAACTGATCACCCAAGTATATAATGATGATGTAACGAATGATCATAGATTGGCAATTGATATTTTTAAAAATATAAATATTCCAAACGCTGAAAAAGATTTTGTCTTAATAAAAAAATCAGTTTTACCTACATTTACTTACACAGCAGAACATAATCTTCCTAATACGCAAAGTTCATATGATGCATATGATTATTATGGAATTTACAGATTACTTGACGCAATGATTGATTACAGTTTTAATGGAAATGCAGCAGCCAAAAATGTAGCACTCGGAAATGGGTCTAAAGAGCAGGTAACAATGCCAAGTTATAATGGGCAGGCACTATCGCCACTAGAAGTAACCGATAATCCTTCTCCCTTATATCAACAGAGTAAATATTCTTTTCAATGTGGTGCATTAAATAATCCGAGAATTGCAAATTGTAATTAAGATATGATAATATTGAATGGATATTTAGTTTAACATAAAAAAAGAGGCTCTATTGAGCCTCTTTTAAATTTAATGTTTCCCGTTTCCTTTTCCTTTTCCATTTCCATTGTGGTTGCCATTATCGTGATGACCATTATCTTTTCCTTGTTTATTATTTCCTTTGCCAGGTTTTTGACCGATTGTTTTTTGAGGTTGCCCTTTATAGCCTTTTCCGTATTTTACTTTATGAGTTTTGAAATTATCATAAGGACGATCTCCTCTATAATCTGTCAATACAACTTTATATTCATTATATAGATCATAATTTCTGTAAGCAGAAGGAAGTGATCTGGTTCTGACCCATTTTCCGTTATTTAAATAAACATAATTTGATGTGCTTACATCATAATAGGTTTCAAGATCTGGCAGATAATAATAGCGAACATCTGTGTAGCCTGCAGGTCCCCATGCTGGTGGTGTGCCTATATTGACATTAACAGATACCTGTGCTTGAGAGTAGCTAAAAGAAAGGAATAATACTCCAATCAATAAATATTTTAAAGTTTTCATAATTTCAATTTTTAAATCATTACTATATCTAGAATAAACAAGAAACGTGCCTAAAATTATTATAGATTATAAGTTGTTGATTGTCTTTTATTTGTATTTTATGTTAATGCTAATAATATCCGAAGTCATATTAGTAGTTCTGGTATAATGCCCATAACGGAGTTCTAATGTATTCCAATGTTTAAGTCCAAAGATTCCGTTTAGAGGCGTAAATTTCATACCCATTCCAAAAAAACTGCTGTCAAACTTAGATAAATCATAATTACTGGTGTAATATTCATCAGCTGCAGTATGTTCTCCGTAAGGTTTAAAATACTTAGTTCCCGTCTGCGTATAATATCTATAAAACGGACTCACTGAAAATGCCTGGGTTAATTTCACAGGAATTTCAAGATCGGCAGTATGCGCTTTTAAGCTCCAATCGTCAGTATAATATCTGTAATAAGCACGAATAATTACATTGTCACCTAAAAAATAACTTGCCCTCATTCCCAATGGAATTTTTAATCTGGTATCTGGCATTTTTTCTTGATGCACCGAACCATCTGCGAAATACACTCTATGAAAAGGAAGGCTTAGATATCCGTTTTGGCTGATTACATCTCCTACAAGCATTACCTGAAGGTTTTTGTTTACAACCTGTGAGTAACTTAAAGTTCCTGCAAAAGTATTTCTGTTGGCACTGCCGTAACCTTCACTTCCTGGCGCGCGAAGCTCAACGGGTTCTATTAGTTTTAGCTGATCAAGAAAGGTTTGAAATTTAGCTGTAAATTCTCCGTTTCTGTCTTTTGTTTTTTGTGAGAAACTAATATTTCCTCCAAAAGACTGGTAGTCAAACTCCGTTGATGATGAAACTCCAATCCCTAATGTTCTTCCTTTTTCTTCATTTTCTCTCAAATAAGTCAAAGACGGATAGAATCGATTGTCTGAAGAAGACGCAGATGAATTTGCGCTCAAATCAATCATATCTGATGATGCTGAGGTATAATGATCTATACCAGCTTCGATATCAAAAGTATGCTTAATTCCGGTTTCTCCGTATTTTACTAATTTAACATCAATAGTATTTGCAATATCAGTAAGATGTTCAGAACCAATGCCTCCAGTAACGGCAGAATTGTTTCCGTCCTGTTTATAATAACTCGAAACTAGATTAACTTCTTCCAATTTTAATTTTTTGCTTTTGTAACTGGTAGAATCAGTAGGAACATTTTGTGCTCTTACCTGAAATAGTGCCAATAAAGCAAACCCTGTTATGAATATTCTTTTCATTTTTTTACCGTATGAAAATTAGTTGCACCCGCAGCCACCACCGCTTTTTCCTGAATTTGCTCCGGAAGCTCCTTCACGGTAGGATTGAAAACTGAGTTCTGTCTTTTCGATTTTTCGATTAGAAAGGACCATTTCAGAATCGTTGATTTTTCCTTTCTGGTATTCTTTTACCGAAGTACAAGAGGTGAAGAGAATGGCTGTAAAAGCGATGCTGCAGAACAGTACGAGATTTTTTTGCTTTGGCTTTTTCATTTCAGGTTAATGTTTTTTGATGTGTAAATTTTATTGCTGTCATCGATAATAATACAATATAAATCAGGGATCTGATCTATTAAAAATAAGCCTGCCTTAATTCCCATAACCGCTATTGGAGTTGCCATTGCATCTGCAAATTCTGCATTAGAAGCGATAATGGTAACACTTTTAATTCCGGTTATTGGCAGCCCTGTTTTTGGGTCAATGGTATGCGAATATTTTTTGCCATTAATGGTTACGAACTTTTCATAGTTGCCAGAGGTTGCTACTGCTTTATTGGATATTTCCATATACGAAAATGCACCAGTTGGAGCATCTGGATTTGCCACGCCAATAGTCCATTTTTTACCATTTGGCTGTAGTCCCCACGCACAAAGATCTCCGCTTGCATTAATAATGCCGCTTTGAACATTATTTTTAACTAGGATTTGTTTAGCCATTTCTGCGGCATATCCTTTTCCGATACCTCCAAACCCAATTCGCATGCCTTTTTCTTTTAGAAATACTGTAGTTTTTTCTTTGTCTAAATTGATATTTCTATAATCAATAAGATGCACCATTCTTAAAGCTGTTTCGGCATCTGGAAGCTTGGTCATTGTTTTGTCAAAATTCCAAAGACTTTTGTCGATACTTCCGTAAGAGATATCAAATGCACCTTGTGTAATTTTCGAAATCCCGACAGATCTTTCAATAAGATTAAAAACTTCCAGATATACTTTTACAGGTTTAACTCCTGCATTTTCATTAATCAGGTTCGTCTGACTGTCTTCTTTATAAGTAGTCAAAAGTTTTTCAATTCGCCTTATTTCTTCAATAGCGAGATTAATATTCTCATTCCCTTTTTTCTCATTTTCATCTACCACTGTAATTGTGAAGTTGTTTCCCATGAGTTTTAGGGATTGTGAATATTTTTGTTTTTTTGATATGTTATTTTCGACTGTCACAGATCGCTTTTATTTCGGCAGTCCATTGTTCAGGTGAGGTTTCAGGTTTTCCGTGCCAAGTTTTGATTACTTTGCCATCAGCATCTAGAAGAAGTGTTAAAGGGAAACTTCCTTCTTTGTTGTATATTTCCGCTAATCCTTCATTTCGCTTAACTTGCTCAGGCGTTCCGATGTTTTTCTTTTTCCTTGGAAAATCAGCATTAACCAATACTAAATTTTCATTTGCCATATCTGTGAATACCTGACTTTCAAGATATTCTTTGCGCGTTACAATACAGGTTCCGCACCAGTCTGAACCAGAGAAGTTTAAAAGAATTAATTCGTGCTTTTCCTTTGCCGTTTTTTTTGCATTATTAAAGTCAGGTTCCCAATTTATTGGAAGCACCATTAATAATAGGAATAATGTAATTAGCTTCATTTTGCAGTTTGTTTTTAGATATAACGAAATAACGAATTGTTGTGTATCTTATTTTTTTTAATCCCTTAAGATTCGATTAATTTTTTTTTAAGTCTAAAATCAATAGACTTCTTTTAAGTGGTCTGAACGCCAAAAGCATAGCCAACTAGTGCCGACATTGCCATAGCAAATGTGCCCCAAATACAAATACGAAATACAGCTTTTAGTGTATGTGATCCGCCAGCTTGGGCTGCTAGTATTCCGGATAATGCTAAAAAGAGTATCGAAAATCCATATTGATAAAATACCATTTGTTTTATTGGAGCAAAAATAGCGACCAAAAGCGGCAGTAATCCTCCGATAATAAATGAAACAGCTGATGCGAAAGCCGCCATTAAAGGATTAGCCTGTGTAATTTCATTGATTCCAAGTTCATCTCTCGCATGTGCTTCGAGTGCATTATGAGCTGTTAATTCGATCGCAACTTGTTTTGCCAATTCTTTATTTAGTCCTCGCTGCACATAAATATGTGTTAACTCTTCAAGTTCCGATTCAGGCATGTTTTCAAGTTCTTCTTTCTCTCGCTTTAGATCGGCTGTTTCTACGTCAGCCTGAGAACTAACCGAAACATATTCGCCCGCAGCCATTGACAGTGCGCCTGCGACTAAACCTGCAACTGCTGCAAGTAAAATAGGCTCTCTTGTAATACTTGCCGCTGCTACTCCAATTGCTAGGCTTGTAGTCGATAAAATTCCGTCATTTGCTCCCAGCACGGCTGCTCTCAGCCAACCGCTTCTATTAATGTAATGATTTTCAGGCTCCATATTTGGGTTTATATTAATTAAATTCATTCATGATTTTTTAAAGATTTTTGAGCATTTGGATCGTGCTAATCTTTCAAAACTTTTTAGTTGCAGAGTTTAACTGAGAGGTTGTTTTTACAATTTTCCTTCTTCAATTAGTACATGCGTTATTAAATTTGCTTTTTTGAATGCTGCTCCATAACCTAAATTTGAAAGAACAATTAAAAATTTAAATAGTACCTCATTAAAACTATTTGTAGTCAAAGAAAAATAGCTTGTCTAAACCAAATTTATGAAAAAAAGTGTCTTTAATTCTTTATTGATAAGTATCTTGTTAACAGTATTTTGAATTTAGAATCAATCTTTTTTATTTGGGTTGTAAAATCAGATTAATTTTAGAATCTAATTCTTTAATTTTGTTAGCGGCATTTTTTAAAATTGAGTATGATGGAACCAGGAGTCGAGATACTTTTAAAATCGGTCAGGAAAATTTGCCCTGCTGTAACGGATGATGAGCTTTCTCTGTTTGCTTCAAAATTTACATTAGAAGAATTAAATAAAAAGGATTTTTTTCTTCAATTTGGCAAAGTGCAAAAAGAAATTGGTTTTATTGCAAGCGGATTAGTGCGTTCCTCTTTTGTAGACAATGACGGAAATGAAATTACCGTAGGTTTTTATAGTGAAGGCGATTATGCTACACATTATCCTGCTTTTATAACACAGCAGCCAAGCCAATATTCAATTCAATGCTTAGAACCAACGACCATGGTTTGCCTTTCATATGAAAACCTGCAATGGATCTATGAAAACTTACCGGTTTTTGAAAAATATGGGCGGTTAGTTGCTGAAGAAATTTTAAAGCGCCAACAGGCTCGTATTGAAAGCTTCATATTTCAAACTGCGGAAGAGCGTTATCTTGATTTTATTAAACATCATTCCGGTCTATTTAACAGAATATCTGTTTCTCATCTTTGCAGCTTTCTTGGTATCGAAAGACAATCTCTTACTAGAATTCGACAAAAATTAGCGCATAAATAGTTTTTTGACACTTTTGTGTCAGCAGCCCCTCTTCTTTATTTAAAATCTTTGCAGTGTCAAATTAAATGAACTGCAATGAAAACGAATATCTTACTAATACTTGGCCATCCTTCTGAAAATTCTTTTTGTAATGCATTGCTAGATGCTTACAGAAAAGGAGTAGAAAGTACAGGAGCAAACTGTAAAACCCTTTATATATCTAAATTAGATTTCAATGTAAATCTTTCTGAAGGTTATAAAGCGAATGAAACTTTACCACTAGAAAAAGATCTGATAAATGCTCAGGAACTTATCAAGTGGGCAGACCATGTTGTTTTGTCTTATCCAAACTGGTGGGGTTTTATGCCTGCCATTACCAAAGGGTTTATAGACAGAATTCTTTTGCCTGACTTTGCATTTAAACATCATTCAGGGAAAATATTTCCAGAAAAACTCTTAAAAGGAAAAAGCCTAAGACTTTTAGTTACGATGGATACACCAAAATGGTGGTTCTATTTGATCTATCGTGCATCTCAATATCAAATCCTCAAAAATATTGTTTTTGGCTATGTAGGATTTGATCCTATTAAATTTTCAACTTTTGGTTTTATGAGAAAATCAACAGAAAATCAACGAAGTAAATGGTTGAAAAAGGTAGAACAATTAGGAAAAAAACTTAAATAAATATAATTATAAAAATCAAATATCATGAAACATTTAGCAAACGAGCATACAATTGCTCAAATCAATCCAAACAAAGGGTTTAGAATTCACTTATTAGTATTTGTATTGACGATTCCGGCCATTTGGTTAATATGGTTTATTACAGACAGAACTTATTTATGGCCAATTTGGCAAACAGCTGCGTGGGCAATAGGATTGGTTTTTCATTATCTAGGCGTTTTTGTTTTCAAAAGAAATAAATAAAAAGCAAAATTATGAAGACAAAAACAGTAATGATTTTTACGACTCTTTTTCTCTCGATTGGCAAATTAGCAATAGCACAAAATTCAAATAAAAGAGAGGAAGAAATGGTTGCAAAAATTACGCGCTATGAAGTAAAAAAGGGATATCAGCAGGAATTTCAAAAAACCTTAGGTGATTATGTATTGCAATCTTTGTCAAATGATGATAATATTATGTCAGAAGCTTACTTTGAACAAGATGATAAGTCTGTAATTTGGTTATTTGAGCGTTGGACAAATCAAAGCAAGTTGGATAAATTCAAAAACAATTCAATCTCAAAAGCATTAATAACATTAGAAAAAGCGGCACTAGTTAAGCCTGAAAAAATAATTTATGTAAAAGATTTAGAACCCATTTCTAAACAGCAATGGCGCAGAGCAAGCAAAACAGAAGATGACCAGCTTACAATCATACTTTTTGTAGACGCTAAGAAAGGTACAGAAGAAAATTTTAAAGATGTATACCACACAGCTATGCCTCAATTTCGAAACGAGTCTGGCGTAGTAACCTATCAACTATCAGAATTGAAGGAAGATAATACTCAGTTTGTAACTTTTGAAAAATTCAGAAGTAAAGATGCGTTCCAGTATCACCTTAATTTTCCACCCATTCAACCTGTTATTAATTACTTAAATACAAATATAAAAAAGCAGCCCTTTCAGGATGGAATTCATACTCTAATCGAATTTGCACCGCTTACACGTGAATAAGAAGAAATAAAACTTTAAATAAATTATGATCAACAATTAAATCTAAGAAAAATGAAAAAAATGAATCAAATCATCGTTGCAGGTATCATAAGTATACTTGCGGTATCAAATGTAGAAGCTCAAGTAACAGTAAAAACAAAAGAAATGAAAACAAATTATAGTAATGAGTTAGAAATTGTAAATAAATTATCAACTCAGTCGGCAGTCGTTAATATGCCCGTATCAAAATTATTGGATGCTCCAGGAAATGAGGCTTTAAAGTCTTTCTTTTTTACGCCTGTAAAAAACAAATCAGCTCTAAAAGGAAAAAAAATTGCCGTTATCGTGGCTGATGGTTTCGAGGAAATTGAATTAACCGGTCCTGTATGGTATTTTAAAGAATTAGGAGCAGAAGTAGAAATAGTGGCTCCGAAATATAATCCCGCTCCAGAAAGATACGGACTTGTATATCCAGAGATGTCAAAAACACATGTAATGGCAATTCAATACTTACAGCCCGTTGGCTGGATTAAATTTGATCGAACTGCTGATCAGATAAAAGTAAGCGACTATGATGCCGTATTTATTCCGGGTGGCGCTTGGAATCCTGATAATCTTCGAAACGATAAAGATGTGATTAAATTCATTCAGGATTTCAATAAATCCGGAAAATTAATTGCTGCTATCTGTCATGCTCCAGTAGTTTTAGCATCTGCCGATATTTTGAAAGGAAGAAAACTAACAGGATATTGGAACATTCAAGTGGATTTAAAAAATGCCGGAGGTAAGGTATTAGAAGAAACAGTAGTAACTGACGGAAATATCATAACCAGCAGACATCCGATTGATGTGGCAGATTTTTCAAAAGCTGTTGAAAGTTGGTTAATTAAAAAGTAATAAGGATTCTGATCTAAAAGTTGCACCAACTATTTAATCTTAAAAAGTTAATATTTCCCTGAATTCTTTAAAATAAATTCAGGGAAATACTTTGAACACAAAAGCAGTCAAGTATTGCTGTTTCAGTTTATATTCAAATTTTGTTTATTTTTATATAGATTTTTATTCTCAGTAAAACAACAAAAGGATTTCAAAACGCATTAATAGTCAGCTATACGAAATTGCCGAAGTCGTCTTTTTATAAAAAGCATAATCTTATTTTTAGAGCGATGAGTGCTGGCGGTGTATTGGGTTTAAATTACCTATATATATTAGAAATTATTATTTAGAAATTTAATACTATGAAAGCATTAATTATTGGCGCAACAGGTTCGACAGGAGAATTTCTAGTTGATGAACTCTTGGCAGACAAAGATTATACAACTGTTACAATTTTTGTTCGAAGATCAACAGGAAAACAAAATCCGAAGCTTGTAGAACATATTATTGACTTTTCTAATATAGAGGCATATAAAGATTTGATTGTTGGCGATGTCCTTTTTTCGTGTTTGGGAACAACTCTAAAAGCCGCCGGTTCAAAAGAGAATCAAAGGAAAATAGATTATGAAATTCCCGCAGCTTTTGCCAAATTAGCCAAAGAAAACGGTCTATCTTCGGTCGTTTTATTGTCTGCTTATGGTGCTTCTTCGCAAAGCAAGGTTTTTTATTCTCAAATAAAAGGAGAACTTGAAGATAAAATTGCTGCACTTGATTTTGAGCAGTATATTATTTTTAAACCGGGACTGCTTTTAAGAAAAGATACAGACCGTCTTGGTGAAAAGATAATTGCGAAGCTATTAAATATGATCAACGCAATAGGTTTATTTAGAAAATTTAAACCGTTGCCAACAGCGATTTTGGCAGAAAAATTAGCAAAGGCGCCAAAAATATTGCCTAAAGGAACCTCTATAATTCAGCTTGAAGAAATATTTAATTTTGGTAAATCTATCTAATGTAATTTACTTCTAAATTTATGATTATGAAGTCTTTATAAACTAGTAATATTCGATTAGTTTTGATTGATTAAAGGGCTTATATTTATTGGGTTAACTCTCTTTTTTTTTGAGTTAATGCCAGAGATTAAAATACATTACTTTTATTTTAAAAGCTTAAATATAAGCCTCAACTTAAACTATAAGAATGTATTTTAAATATCTATTGCTTTGTTTGATTTTGTTTTCAATCAATATAAATGCACAAATTTTAGAGCCTAAAAAAAACTTCCGTGCTGCAGATTCGCTGTTAAAGGAACCAAGTTTTTCTGTTCACAAAGACAATTATTTTTTAACAGGCGTACCCATAAATACCGACATTACTCGCGATAATGCTGATGTAAAATATCAAGTAAGTTTTAAATTAAGATTGAAGTCAAAACCTTTGTGGGGCGGTTTCTTTCCGTATTTGATGTATACACAAAAAGCCTTTTGGGATATTTATGCCAGCTCAAAGCCATTTTCAGAACTTAATTTTAATCCGGGTGTTGCCATCGTTCGCCCATTTTATTTAAAAGGCGGAAGACTGACTTATGGAACAATTTCACTAGAACATGAGTCAAATGGGAGAGATTCAATTTATTCCAGAACTTGGAATATGCTGGCCTTTTCATTAAAATCACAAATTTCTCCAAGATGGATTGTGGGAATCAGAGGATGGATTCCGATTGTTGACAAAGAAGACAATCCGGAGCTTACCAAATATGTAGGTTATGGCGAAGCAAGTGCAACATATCAGATACAGCCGGGACGATGGAGCGCAGATATTCTTTTTAGAAAAGGAAGCGGTCTTATTAATTACGGGTCCTTGCAGACACAGGTAAATTGGAGGCCGTACAAAAATGAGAATTACTATCTAACACTTCAATGGTTTGTTGGGTATACAGAAAGTTTAATAGATTACCAAGAACATAAAAGTATGCTGCGTTTAGGATTTACAATAAAACCTCAAAATATGGGTATTTTTTAAATTTCTAAATCATAAAAATATATTTTACCAAAACCACTCTAATGAAGTGGTTTTTTGTTTTTTATACCTGTTCGTAAAAAAACTGGTTTTATAATTTTCCCAATATGCGCTCAAAAATGTTATTGGTCGAAATAGTATGAAATACAATGTTGATTTACTTTAAATTTATATTTTAATTCACTTGCTAACAAAATATTAATCGACCCTTAATGAAAAATATTTTTCTATTACTAAGTTTTCTTTTTATAACAGCACCAATATATTCTCAGGAATTGGCAAATGTTCCAAAGCCTTTTGGTCCGTTGCCAACACAAAAACAAATTGACTGGCAGGAAATGGAATTTTATGCTTTTGTGCATTTTTCATTAAATACATTTACGAATAAAGAGTGGGGTTATGGGGATGAATCTCCAGCGCTTTTTAATCCCACAAATTTAGATGTTCGTCAATGGGCGCGCGTTGTGAAAGAAGCAGGTATGAAAGGAATTATTTTGGTTGCAAAGCACCACGATGGATTTTGTTTGTGGCCGTCTGCTTATACAGAACGTTCGGTAAAAAATTCTCCTTGGAAAAATGGAAAAGGTGATTTAGTGAAAGAATTAGCCGCCGCTTGTAAAGAATACAACTTAAAATTGGGATTATATCTTTCGCCGTGGGATAGAAATCGCGCTGATTATGGAAAACCAGAATATGTTACGTATTTCAGAAATCAGCTAAAAGAGCTGCTTACAAATTACGGAGATGTTTTTGAAATGTGGTTTGATGGTGCAAACGGTGGAGACGGTTACTATGGCGGTGCAAATGAAACTCGAAAAATCAATACACTGGAATATTACAATTGGGATGAAACCTATGAATTGATTTATAAAACTGCTCCTAAAACTTTGGTTTGGGGAGTTGGTCCTTCAGAAGCTCGATGGATTGGAAATGAGGAAGGCCGTGCCGGAAAAACAAATTGGGCTCTTTTACGCCAAAAAGATGAATTGGCTGGAAAAGTGCATTATACTGAATTCATGTCGGGTCATGAAGATGGAGAAAAATGGGTTCCGGGCGAAGCCGATGTTTCGATCAGACCGGGCTGGTTTTATCATGCTGTTGAAGATGACAAAGTCCGTCCGCTAGATGAAATGGTCGATATTTACTATGAATCAATTGGTCGAAATGCTACTTTATTATTAAATCTTCCGGTTGATAAAAGAGGTTTGGTTCATGAAAATGATGAGGCAAGATTAAAGGAATTAGTTTCAACAATTAAAGCCGATTTTAAAACCGAATTGCTTTCAAAAACCAAAATTTCTGCTGATAACGTTAGAGGAAACAGCACAGCATTTGCAGCAAAAAATACGTCTGATGGGAATAAAAATACGTATTGGGCGACAGATGACAATGTAAAAACAGCTTCGATTGTTTTTGAATTTGATAAACCAACGGCAATTAATCGAATTTTGCTTCAAGAATATATCGCACTCGGACAGCGCGTAAAAGCTTTTAATGTTGAGGTTAAAATAGATGGAAACTGGAAAACCGTTGCAAACGAAACCACGATTGGCTACAAAAGAATTTTAAGAATCGAAAGAGTTACAGCATCGGCATTGAAAATAAATATTACAGATTCTAAAGCCAATATTGTGATTTCGAATATTCAGGCTTACAATGCGCCGACCTTTGTGCGCATGCCGGAAATTCAGCGTGATAAAAATGGCGATGTTACGATTAAATCGGAAGATGGAAATCCTGTTTATTATTCGCTTGACGGAAAAAATCCAATGAAAAAAAGTACTTTATATAAAGGAGTGTTTCGATACAATAAAGCAGTTACAATAAAAGCGATTGCAATAAACACGGTAGAAAATACTAGCAGTGCTGTAAAAATGGCAAAATACGGTGTTTCAAAAGAAAACTGGAAAATAGTTTCGGCGTCAAGCGGTGATTTGAAGTCGGCAAACCGAATTATTGATGGAAATCCAAATTCCGACTGGAGTTTTGGCGGTGAGTCTAATAAACTGCCACAGGAAATTATAATCGATTTGGGAAATACATTGAACATAAATGGTTTTACGTATATACCGCAGCAAGTGGGTAATAATCTTAATTTAATTTCAAATTACGAATTCTACACCAGTATTGATAGTGTGACTTGGAAATTGCAGTCAGAAGGTGAATTTTCGAATATTAAACACAATCCAATCGAACAGATAAAGACGTTTAAAAAAGATAAAGCAAGGTATATTCGTTTCGTCGCCAAGTCGGCAGTAGGGAAGGGATCAACAGTTTCTATAGCAGAAATAAATGTAATTGAAACACAATAAACGACAGTTGGATTAAAATATTTTTGCTTAAAGTTTCTAATTATGTCTTCTAACGAAGTTTATATGTTATTAGTCGAATTTTTGATTATTTACTCTATGTAATATTTAATTTTATACTAAATAATTACAACAACAGGCAAATGATTAAAGAAAGTATAAATTTCAAAGAAGCTGGAAAATTCGAAGAAACCCGTTTTGAGAAGATTCATAATGTAATTTTCGATTCGTCTCAGGAAGCTTCGATATTAGTAGCTCAAGAAATAGCCAATATTATTCAAAGAAAAGAAGAGTTAAGCGAACCTTGCGTTTTAGGATTAGCAACAGGGTCGTCACCAATAAAAGTTTACGAAGAACTGGTTAGATTGCATAAAGAAGAAGGATTGAGTTTTGCAAATGTTGTAACCTTCAATTTAGATGAATATTACCCAATGGATAAGGAAAATATTCAGAGTTATTATCATTTTATGCATGAGCATCTTTTTAATCATGTTAACATTCATCCGGAAAATATTAATATTCCAGACGGAAACATAAGTAATGAAGATTTACAGCAATATTGCATTGATTATGAAATGAAAATTAAAGCCTATGGCGGATTGGATTTTCAGCTTTTAGGAATTGGAAGAACAGGACACATTGGGTTTAATGAGCCTGGATCTCACGTTAATTCAGGAACAAGAAGCATTACACTTGATCATTTAACGCGAACTGATGCAGCATCATCATTTTTAGGTATTGATAATGTACCTCGAAAAGCTATTACAATGGGAATTGGTACTGTAAAAAATGCCAAAAGAATTGTACTTCTTGGATGGGGAATCAGCAAAGCAGAAATTATAAAGAAAACAATCGAAGGCGAAATTTCATCTCGAGTTCCGGCTACGTATTTACAACAGCACAACAACACAACTTTTGTTTTAGATACCGAAGCGTCATCAGAATTAACTCGAGTAAAAACGCCTTGGTTGGTAAAATCAGTAGTTTGGACAGATGAGCTAAAACTGAAAGCCGTAGCTTGGTTAAGTGAATTGACTAAAAAACCTTTCCTTAAACTGACAGACAAAGATTATAACGACAACGGAATGTCGAGCGTTTTAACTGAAGAAGGAACTGCATACGATTTGAATATTAAAATGTTCAACAAAATGCAACAAACCATTACAGGCTGGCCAGGAGGAAAACCTAATGCAGACGATACCTACAGACCGGAACGCGCGAATCCAGAAAGAAAAAGAATTATCATTTTTAGTCCGCATCCGGATGATGATGTGATTTCGATGGGAGGAACTTTTGACCGACTTGTAGAGCAAGGTCATGATGTTCATATTGCATATCAAACCTCAGGAAATATTGCGGTTTCAAACGAAGAAGCTTTAAAATTTGCTGAAATATCTAAGGCATTAAATGCAAATTCCGCTGAATCAGAAAATATCATAAGTTTTTTGAAAAGTAAGAAAGGAAATGATATCGATTCACTAGAAGTTAGAAAATTAAAAGGATTGATAAGAAGAAGCGAATCGCTTGCCGCAACACGATATTTAGGTTTGCCAGATTCTAATGTTAATTTTTTAGATCTGCCTTTTTATGAAACAGGTACGGTTAAGAAAAATAATCTGGGAGAAGCTGATATACAAATCATGTGTGATATTATCGAAAGAATAAAACCGCACCAGATTTATGCTGCCGGAGATTTAGCAGATCCGCACGGAACACATAAAGTATGTCTGGACAGTTTATTCGAAGCACTAAAAAGATTAAAACACAACAGTTATATGGATGACTGCTGGGTTTGGCTTTACAGAGGTGCTTGGCATGAATGGGAATCGTACCAAATTGAAATGGCGGTACCCATGAGCCCAGATCAAGTTCTTAAAAAACGTCATGCTATTTTCTATCACCAGTCTCAAAAAGATGGAGTGATGTTTCAAGGCGATGACAGCAGAGAATTCTGGGTTAGAGTAGAAGACAGAAACAGATTGACTGCAGAAAAATATCACGCTTTAGGTTTAGCAGATTATTCGGCTATCGAAGCATTTAAGAGATATTTTTTCTAATGTAATCTTTACGATAAAATAGGCTATTTCATGTGGTTTATTTGGTTAGTTACCAACTTGAAAATGCAGCTGTGGTGGCTGCATTTTTTTTTGTTTTGTATTGAGATGTAATGTAAAGAAATTTAACCGCAAAGAGCGCTAAGGTTTCGCAAAGAAACGCAGAGAATTTTTACGTCTTTATGTCATCCTGAGCGAAGTCGAAGGACCGCAACGTAAATCGACAATCTATGTAGAGCTTCTGGTGATATCCTTCTACTTCGCTCAGGATGATTTTTTGTTTTTATACGTGGCGTAGTTTTACCGCAAAGAGCACTAAGGTTTTTTGCTTAGTCTTAGAAAAGGAGTATAAAAAAGTTCGCAAAGCTTTATGATAAACTTAGCGAACCTTGCGTGAATCGTAGCGCACTTTGCGGTTAAATACTATATAGAAGAATTCAAAATTCTTTGCTTTACATGATCAATATACGATCTTCCAATTACATATCTTAGACCTTCAATTTCGATGCTGTTTCCTTCAACTGCGTCGATTTTATCAATAGCAATCGTGTAAGATCTGTGTATTCTTAAAAAATTTCTTTCTGGCAGTAAATCAGTAAAATCAGATAAAGTGCTGTGAATAATGTATTTTCCGGTTAAGGTGTTTATTTTTAAATAATCCTTTAAGCTTTCGATCACTAAAATTTCATTGAAGAAAATCTTTTTCATTCTCTTTTTGTCAATCTTCACAAAAATAAAAGGGCTTTCAGGATTGTTTTCCTGCGGAAGGGTGCTGTTGGTGTTTAATCTTTTGCTGATTTTGTTCAGCGTTTTCATTAACCTCGGAAATTCAATAGGTTTTACTAAATAATCTAAAACATCTAATTCGTAAGTTTCTATCGCAAATTGACTATAAGCGCTCGTAATAATAAGTATTGGCGGATTTTCTAGACTTTTTATAAAATTAATACCGTCAAGGACTGGCATGTTAATATCAAGAAAAATTACATCAACTTTGTTGTTTTTCAAAAAATTTAAGCCTTCGATTGGGTTACTGAAAGTATTTATTACCTCAAAATTTTCAATCGGCTCTAAATAATTTTTAATAACATTGATCGCCAAAGGCTCATCGTCAATAATCAAACAATTTATTTTCATTTCTATAGTCTTAGTAATTTGAGCGACACAATTTAGCAGATAATATATATACGAGTAAAAGTAGCTTTAGGTTGTTTAGGTTACTTTTATCACAAGCTTTACGACAAAAATATTCTTTTTATCTTTAAAAGAAAGCTTATAGTCACTTTTATTATAACCTAATTCTAATCTTTTCTTAACGTTCTCAATGCCTATACCACTTGACTTGTTAAAATTGTCTTTGTGGTGCGTAATTTCTGGCGTTGGGTTCGAAATAGTAAAGTGAAGAAAATCGCCCTTAACTTTAAAATTAATATCAATAATCACTTTTCCGGTGTTTTTGTTTACACCATGTTTAAATGCATTTTCAATAAAAGTCAATAATATAATAGGAGCAATTTCTTTGTCATGAATATCTCCAGAAACAGACATATTTACTTCTAGCCGCTCATCATTTCTGATTCTTTCTAAGTCCAAATAATTTTGAATACAAAGGATTTCATTCTCTAAAGATTGTCTTTTGCTTTTTGTATCGTAAAGCATATAGCGCATTAATTCAGAAAGCTTGAGAACAATTTTAGGTGTTTTGTTTGATTTTTCTACAGATAAAGAATAAATATTATTAAGCGTATTAAAGAAAAAATGAGGAGAAATTTGAGATTTTAAGAAAAGCAATTCGGTTTCGAGCTGGGATTTTTCAAGATCGGTTACCCTTTTTTGTTCTTTCAAAAAGTCTAATGTTATTTTAATTGCAGTAACAAATGTTATGACATAAAGCTCACCCATCATCATGTCGATCGTATAATTAAGAGTTAGTTTGTCGATTGTCTGTGGTCCTTCAGGCCAGACATCATGGGTGATCAGCAAATAAGTAAGGTTGAATTTTAGGATGACCATTAAAAATATTGCCGACAAAACAGAAAGCACATAAAGCACGTATTTTTTTCGATAAACCAGATACGGCATAAAGATTAAAAGGTTTAGATAACATAGTGTCATGTGAATTGGAAAACCCAGCAAATTTGTCTTTAAAGAATACAAATAATCATTAAAATAACTTCCCCAGCGAAAAGTATTGAATAGAAAATAAGTAAGCCAAAAGATGATGTGATAATGCAATGGTATGCGATATAATTTGCCAGAATTGAAATTCATAATAATAGTATGTTTTGTGACTTTTTTTGATGTTTATCTAAGTTAATGTGTCGTCCGTCTAAATTAATTTTAATAAAAGTTCAATTTACATAAATTTAAAGTTAAATTAAGATTGTTTTATATGAAGAATTTTACACTGCTTGTTTTGTTTGTCATTTTGGCTGCAAGTTGCAAAATTAATGTAAACAAAAATAAGCATCAAAAAACCTTTTTTGCAGATCATGTCGATCCTTTTATCGGAACTGGCGGGCACGGGCATACTTATCCCGGCGCTACTGTTCCTTTTGGAATGGTTCAGCTGAGTCCAGACAACGGAATTTCGAGCTGGGACTGGTGTTCAGGATATCATTATTCTGATTCTATAGTGTCTGGCTTCAGTCATTTACATCTAAGCGGAACAGGAATTGGAGATTTGGCAGACATCTTATTTATGCCGACAAACAAAAAAGCCGATTTAACATTAAAAACAACTTCAAGAGATCAATTACCTTATAAATCAAAATACAGTCATGCTAACGAAAAAGCAACACCGGGCTCTTACCAAGTTTTTCTTGAAGATCCTAAAATCAATGTAGAATTAACTTCTTCGCAAAGAACAGCGTATCATAAATATACCTTCGCAAAAAACGACAAACAATCTGTTATTATCGATTTAGGATTTGCCATAAATTGGGATAAAACGTTAAAAACAGGTCTTACTATTGAAGACGAATACACGATAAGCGGTTACCGTTTTAGTTCGGGCTGGGCAAAAAATCAAAAAGTATTTTTTGTGGCAAAATTTTCAAAACCTATTTCAGAATCGGTTTTGTTTGCTAATAAACAAATAATTTCAGGAAATACTGCAGCAGGAGAAAATTCATCTGCACAATTATTTTTTGATGCGAAAAATTCTAATGAATTATTCGTAAAAGTGGCTTTGTCATCTGTTAGTGTGGCAAATGCCAAAGATAATTTAGATGCTGAAAAATCGAATTTCGATACTGCAAAATCTCAGGCATCTACAATATGGAATACTGCTTTAAGTAAAATTGAAGTAGAAACACCAGTAGATTCGTTAAAAACAATTTTCTATACCGCGATGTTCCACACTCAAGTTGCCCCTGTAACCTATAGTGATAAAAACGGTCAGTTTAGAAAAGAGGATGATCAAATTGCTTTGGCAAAAGGTTATACCGCTTACTCGACCTTATCACTATGGGATACTTTTAGAGCCGAAAATCCTCTTTTAACTTTATTAGCTCCAGACAAAACTTCGGATATTGTGAACTCGATGTTAGCTTATTACGATACAAAAAAAATATTACCGGTTTGGACACTCTACGCCAATGAAACGAATACAATGACAGGATATCATTCCATTCCGGTAATTGTTGACGCATACTTAAAAGGAATCAAAGGTTTTAATGCCGAAAAAGCATTTTCAGCAATGAAAGCAACAATGATGCAAGACGAACGCGGTTTGAACTTCTACAAAAAATACGGTTATATTCCGTATAACTTATTAGATGAATCAGTTACTATCACTTTAGAATATGCTTATGACGATTGGTGTGTTGCGCAAATGGCAAAAGCTTTAGGTAAAACTGAAGATTATCAATTCTTTTTAAATCGTTCAAAAGCGTATCAGCATTTATTTGATTCGAAAACAGGATTTATGAGAGGAAAATCTGAAGACGGGAAATCATGGAACGAACCTTTCGATCCAAAGCATTCTAACCACAGAGAACACACTGATTATACTGAGGGAAATGCTTGGCAGCACAGTTGGTTTGTACCGCAAAATGTTGATGATTTTATTTCGCTTCACGGAAGTAATGAACTTTTTGCGAAACGTCTAGAACAATTGTTTACCGAAAGCTCAGAAATTACAGGAAGCAATGTTTCAGCAGATATTTCAGGATTAATAGGTCAATATGCGCACGGAAACGAGCCAAGTCACCACATTGCCTATATGTTTAATCATGCCAATCAGCCTTGGAGAACGCAATATTGGGTTCGTCATATTTTAGATACACAATACAACACAACGCCAAACGGATTAAGCGGCAATGAAGACTGTGGCCAAATGTCGGCTTGGTATGTCTTCAGTTCAATGGGATTATATCCCATGAATCCTGCTTCAGGAGAATATGAAATAGGAAGTCCGATTTTTGAAAAAGCAACAATAAATCTGGAAGGCGGTAAAACATTTGTTATTGAAGCAGAAAATGTTTCTGATAAAAACTTTTATATCCAATCGGCGACGCTAAACGGAGCTGTATTCGATAAAACAGTAATAACACACAAGCAAATAACAGAAGGAGGAATTTTGCATTTTGTAATGGGAGCCACACCCAATAAAAACTGGGGAATAAAAAAATAATTTAACCACGTAACTAACCAATAAACAAACATAAATTAATGGATATCATTGACGTATCAATCATCGTAGCTTATATACTGCTCTCAGTAGGAATAGGAATTTGGATTTCAAGAAAAGCATCAAAAGGATTAGATGATTATTTCCTAGGCGGAAAAACAATTAAATGGTATTTTTTAGGACTGAGCAATGGTTCAGGTATGTTTGATGTTTCAGGAACTTCCTGGATGATTGGAGTTTTGTTTTTATACGGAGTAAAAAGTTTCATGTTTATGTGGCTTTGGCCAATATGGAATCAGATTTTTGTAATGATGTTTCTGGCCGTTTGGATTAGAAGATCAAAAGTAATGACAGGTTCTGAGTGGATTTTAACCCGTTTTGGAAGCGACAGAGCCGGAAAAGCTTCTCATATTATTGTGGCTATTTTTGCCATCATTTCTACAATTGGTTTTATTGCTTACTTTTTTGAAGGAATTGGAAAATTTGTAACCATCATTCTTCCTTGGGATTTAACGCTTCATTACGGTGATTTAATTTTGCTGACTTCAGAGCGCTCGTATGCGTTGATCATTATACTTTTAACTACAATTTACACGGTTAAAGGCGGCATGTTTTCGGTTGTTGCTACAGAAGTTGTGCAATATCTAATTATGATTATCGCAGGAGTTTTGATTGCCGGTTACGCTTTTATTAATTATACAGATCTTCAAATAAATTCGGTTATTACCGAGGAGTGGAAAAATGTTTTTTTTGGATGGCAGTTTGAAACCCAATGGAGTGATAAATTTCAAACCTTCAATAACTTAATTGATTCTGAAGGTTACAAAATGTTTGGTGCTTTTATCGGAATGACTTTATTCAAAGGGTTTTTTGCCAGTATCGCAGGTCCAACACCAAGTTATGATTTACAACGAGTGCTGTCTACTAAATCAGTAAAAGAAGCAGCGTATATGAGCGGTTTTACCAACTTGATTTTATTCATTCCACGATATTTATTAATTACCGGAATTGTAGTTATTGCTTTGGTAAACTTAGCCCCAGAATTAAATGCCAACACAGCTTTAACCGGAGCGGACTTAGAATTATTGATGCCAAAAGTGGTAAATTTATATATTCCGGTTGGAATAAAAGGAATTCTTCTTGCAGGTTTATTAGCTGCTTTTATGTCTGGATTTTCAGCATTCGTAAACGCTGGACCAGCTTATATTGTAAATGATATTTATAAAAAATATTTCAAACCGGTTGCAACAAATGCACATTATATAAAAGTAAGTCAGATTTCTTCTTTCTTAGTTGTTGGTTTAGGCGTTTTCATGGGATTCTTCGCTGACTCAATTAATTCATTAACGCTTTGGATTACAAGTGCTTTGTATGGAGGTTACGTAGCTGCCAATTTCTTAAAATGGATTTGGTGGAGATTTAATGGCTGGGGTTATTTCTGGGGAATGTTCGCCGGTTTAATTGTAGCATCTTTACAATTTGCTTTAGGTCAAGCCAAAGGAAGTTTATCCGAAGGATCATTTTTATACGATTTAGCACAAGTGCAAGCTATTTATCTGTTTCCATTAATATTTGGTTTCTCTATTTTAGGCTGTCTTTTAGGAACTTTCTTAAGCAAGCCAACAGATATTGAAGTGCTGAAATCTTTCTACACTAATGTCAGACCTTGGGGCTGGTGGAATCCGGTTTACAAAACATTAAAATTAGAAGATCAGACTTTCGAAAAAAATAATGATTTCTGGAAAGATATGCTGAACTGTGCCATCGGAATTGTGTGGCAGTCAAGCATGATCCTGCTTCCGATATTTTTCATCATCAGAGATTATCCAAAAGCAATTACAGCATTAATTGTCTTTTTAGTGACGACAACCATTTTGAAATTTACATGGCTGGATAAAGTTCGCAGAATAGAAGATTAGTCAAATTAGAAAATTAGTCAATTAGAATATTTAACACATAGAAACATAGGTTTCAAATGTGTTGAAAAAAGAGAATAACAAGAAACTAGTTTCTGACACATAGATCTATGTTTATTTAAACAAGTGAAACGCCTTTTATGCGGTTACAAAAACTATGTTTCTATGTGTTTAAATAATGACAAAAGCATAAAAAAAATAAAATAAACAAAAAAACAAATAAAAATGAGCAGTATTCCTTGGCAAGACAGACCCGAAAACAGTAACGATGTAATGTGGAGATATTCTGAAAATCCAATTATCGACAGATACGCAATACCATCATCAAACAGTATTTTCAATAGTGCTGTAGTTCCTTTTGGAGATGGTTTCGCCGGTGTTTTCAGATGTGATAATAAAGCGGTTCAAATGAATATTTTTGCCGGTTTCAGTAAAAACGGAATCGATTGGGACATTAATCACGAACCAATCGTAATGCAGTCAGGAAATACGGATATGATCGAATCAGCTTATAAATACGACCCGCGTGTTGTTTTTATCGAAGATCGTTACTGGATTACTTGGTGTAATGGTTATAACGGACCCACAATTGGTATTGGATATACTTTTGATTTTAAAGAATTTTTTCAGTGTGAAAATGCCTTTTTGCCTTTCAACAGAAATGGTGTTTTGTTTCCGCAAAAAATAAACGGAAAATACGCGATGTTAAGCCGCCCAAGTGATAACGGACATACCCCTTTTGGCGATATCTGGATTAGCTACAGCCCAGATATGAAATATTGGGGAGAACACCGTTTAGTAATGAAACCAAGTCCTTTTGAACAAAGCGCATGGCAATGTACAAAGGTAGGTGCAGGACCAATTCCGATTTTAACAAACGAAGGCTGGCTGATGATTTACCACGGCGTTATCAATACCTGCAACGGTTTTCGTTATGCAATGGGATCAGCGCTTTTAGAGGTTGATTCTCCGGATAAAGTAAAATACAGAACGCAGCCGTATTTATTAGGACCTGCAGAAATTTATGAAATGGTAGGAGACGTGCCAAATGTAGTTTTCCCATGTGCTGCTTTACACGATACAGAAGAAGATAAATTAGCTGTATATTACGGTGCAGCAGATACAGTTGTGGCAATAGCATTTGGTAAATTAAGTGAGGTAGTTCAGTTTACAAAAGATAACAGTTTATAAAAAAAGGATGCGTTTAAAATTGAAATGGTTAACAGTTGTTTTACTTTTTATTTCGGTTGCAGGGTTTTCTCAACTGAAAAAAAGCACCATTATTCCTAAAACTTATGTTGCAGCAAAAGCGACAAACCCCATTTTGATTGATGGAGAAGAAGGCGATGCGTCATGGAACAAGGCAGAGTGGACAGATATTTTTGAAGATATCGAAAACAATGTAAAACCAAAATATGCAACAAAAGTTAAAATGCTCTGGGATGAAACCAATTTTTATATTTTAGCAAAAATTGACGAACCTCATGTTTGGGCAAATTTAAAACAACGCGATACAATTATTTTTTATAACAATGATTTTGAAGTTTTTATAGATCCCGACGGCGATACTTTTAACTATTATGAATTAGAACTAAATGCATTAAATACAGCCTGGGATCTATTTTTATCAAAACCGTATCGAGAAAATGACAATGTTGTTTTAAACGACTGGAATATTCCAGGTCTAAAATCGGCGGTTAAAATTCACGGAACTCTTAATAACCCAAACGATACAGATGAAGGCTGGATGCTAGAAATGGCAATTCCATGGGCGTCTTATAAAACATCTTATTTCGATCAAAATGTTCCTGTCGACAAGTTTTGGAGAGTCAATTTTTCAAGGGTAAATTGGCAACACACCTTAAAAGACGGCACTTATGAAAGAAAGAAAGATGCCAGCGGAAAATTTTTGCCAGAATACAATTGGGTTTGGTCGCCAATGGGCGTAATCAATATGCATGAACCTGAAAAGTGGGGTTATGTTTATTTCTCTTCAAAAGAAGGAAAACAAAGTTTTACAATTCCGCAGGATGAAAAAGTAAAATGGGAACTTTATAATTTGTACCGAGCTCAAAAAGAATACTATCAGAAAAACAAAACATGGGCAAAATCTTTAGTCAATCTTACTAAGGAAACCATTATTGTTGATGGTAAAATTCTGAAACCACTTATAGAAAATCATGCAGCCGGATTTAATATTTCTGTGAAAAGTCCTTTTTCTGATCAAACCTTTATTATTAAGCAAGACGGCAAAATAATATCAAAATAAACCACTATGAAACTACCAAAACTATTACTTTTTTTATTGGCATTCAGCATTTTTTCGTGTGCCAAAAAAGAAGAACAAACCACTTTTAAATTTGGTGTCTGGACAACCGCAGATGCTAAAAAATCAGATGCAGATTACACAAAAGAATTTAAAAAATACAAAGACGGAGGAATTGATGAAGTATTGATCAATACTGGCACTGATCCAAAACTTTTAAAAAGAATAGCGCCTCTAGCAGCAAAAGAAGGCCTAAAAGTTCACGCCTGGATTATGGCTATGAACAGACCTGGAGATTCAGTCGCATTAAAGCACCCAGAATGGTATCAGGTTAGCAAAGAAGGAAAATCTTGTTTTGATAATCGCCCTTATGTAGATTATTACCAATGGTTATGTCCAACCAGAAAAGAATCTAGAAATCACGTTTTACATTTAGTTGAAGAATTGGCAAAAGTAGACGGAATCGAAAGTGTTCATTTAGATTACATTCGTTTCCCGGATATCTTTTTGCCAATTAGTTTATTGCCAAAATACAATTTGGTTCAAGATATAGAATTGCCTCAATTTGACTTTTGTTATTGTGATGAATGTGTAAAAGCATTTGAAAAAATTCATCATAAAAATCCAAAAAACAGCCACAATACTTCTATTGATATGGAGTGGAAAAATTTCAGATTAAATGCCATAAAAGCGGTTGTTGATGATGCGTATAAAATTGCACACAAACACAACAAACAATTGACTGCAGCAGTTTTTCCTTATCCAGAAATGGCAGATCATATGGTGCGCCAGCGTTGGGACAAATGGAATATCGATGAGGTTTACCCAATGATTTACCACAGTTTTTACGATGAAGAAATTGACTGGGTTGGTTATGCAACCAAACAAGGTGTTGCTGATTTAGAAGATAAGAAAACAAAAATAAATACAGGAATTTATATTCCAGGATTGAAAAATGATGCAGAATTGAAAGAAGCAATTTTATTGGCAAAAGAAAATGGAGCTGTTGGTGTTTCATTTTTTGACGGAAATGCATTATCCGAAAGCAATTTAAAGACCATCAAAGAAACAAAAGCAAGTTTAAAATAAGTATACAGAACAATTTATCATCCTGAGGAACAAAGAATCACACACGTAACTCGACAAAAATTAGCGAGCTAGATTGCGGAGTTTCTTTTGAGTAATATTTTAAAGATAAAAGTAAGAGCATGTCAAATAGAAGAGACTTTATAAAAAAAACAACTTTAGGCACATTTGCCCTAACTTCTGTTTTGAGCTTAAGCGGATTTGCGAAAAATCAGGAAAATGAGATTGAAAATGAATTAGAATTTGCTTCAAAAAAAACAAAAAAGCCGATTATAATTTCGACATGGAATCATGGTCTTCCAGCTAATGAGGAAAGCTGGAAACAATTAAAAGCCGGGAAACCTGCCTTAGACGCCATTGAAGCCGGTATGAAAATCCCTGAAGCAGATCCGAATGTCCGCAGTGTTGGATATGGAGGATATCCGGATCGCGAGGGAAAAGTAACTTTAGATGCCTGTATCATGGATCACAACAGCAATTGTGGTTCGGTTTGTTTTTTACAAGGCATTATGCATCCCATTTCTGTGGCAAAAAGAGTATTGCAAAATACACCGCACGTTATGTTAGCCGGACAAGGCGCATTGCAATTTGCATTATCTGAAGGATTTAAAGAAGAAAATCTATTAACTCCAGAATCTGAAAAAGACTGGAAAAAATGGCTGGAAGATTCTAAGTACAAACCAGTTATTAATATAGAAAATCACGATACCATAAGCATGCTAATGTTAGATCAAGATGGAAATCTTGCTGGTGGCTGTACAACGAGTGGCGCCGCTTGGAAAATGCACGGACGCGTCGGTGACTCCCCAATAATCGGCGCGGGTCTTTTTCTGGATAATGAAGTTGGCGCCGCTGCAGCCACAGGATTGGGAGAAGCAGTTATTAGAACTGCCGGAAGTGCCATGGTGGTTGAATTAATGCGTCAGGGAAAATCACCATACGATGCCTGTAAAGAAATTACAGAACGTATTTACAACAAACACAAAAACCACAAAGACATGGAATATCTGCAAGTTGGTTTTATTGCGTTAAATAAAAATGGCGAACATGCAGGCTACAGTTTAAGATCTGGTTTTAACTTTGCTGTTTCTGACGATGAAAAAGGGCACAGAATGGAAGATGCAAAATTTAAAATGTCTTGGGATAAGTAATTGCGCAATTTTGTCATTTCGATCCGGAGCTTCGGGAGAGAAATCACACTAGTTAATCGATACAAATTGTGAGATACTTTGCAGAATTTCTAGTGTTATTTTGACGTAAGGAGAAATGACAAACAGAACTAAAAAGCTACAGAATAAAAAAACAAAAAATGAAAAAAACAATATCCATATTATCCTTATTAATTACTTCAATAGTTTCTGTTAATGCTCAGGAAAAAGTACCGTTTTGGCAGAACGAAAAAATTAATGAAGATAATAGAGAGCCCATGCACGCTGCTTATTATGTTTTTGAAAATGAAGCATTAGCGGCGAAAAACGAATGGAGACAATCTAAAAATTATCTGGACATTAACGGAGCCTGGAAATTTAAATATGTTGACAATCCAGCTTCACTTCCAAAAGATTTTGAGAAAACTAATTTTGATGATAAGGCTTGGGATAATTTTAGAATTCCGGCAAGCTGGGATGTAAACGGTTATGGATATCCTGTTTATGTCAATACAACTTACGATTTTGATTATTTAATGGCGCCAAATCCACCTTTTGTGCCTACGAAATATAATCCGACAGGAGTTTACAGAAGAGAAATCACGATCGATAAATCTTGGGAAGGAAAAGATATTTTTCTTCATATCGGTACAGCAAAATCAAACTTAACCGTTTGGGTAAACGGCGTTTATGTAGGTTATGGCGAAGATGGAAAACTTCCGTCAGAATTCAACTTAAATAAATATGTAAAAGCTGGAAAAAACACTATTGTTCTTCAGGTTATGAAATGGAATGACGGTTCGTATTTAGAATGTCAGGACATGTGGAGAATGAGCGGTATTACACGTGATTCTTATTTAGTTGCCAGAAATAAAGCACATTTAAAAGACTATGAAATCATTCCGGATTTAGATGCTAATTATGTAAATGGAAGCCTGAAAATTTCAACTCAATTTTCAGATTTAGATAAAAAAGAAAACTATACTTTAGACGTTCAGTTAAAAGATGGCGACAAGATCATTACTTCAAAAAATAGTACCGCTTTAAGCGAAAAACAAACGTTTGATTTTGCTGTAAATAATCCAAAGAAATGGAGTGCAGAAATTCCGAATTTATATCAAATCAGTTTTATTTTAAAAGATAAAAAAGGCAGCATTGTTGAAGTTATAAATCAGAATGTTGGCTTTAGAAAAGTAGAAATCAAAGGAGGACAGCTTTTGGTAAACGGAAAAGCGATTTACATAAAAGGAGTAAACCGCCATGAAATTGATCCGGTAACCGGACAAACGATTTCTAGAGAACGCATGGAGCAAGACATTAAATTGATGAAACAATTTAATCTTAATGCAGTGAGAATGTCGCATTATCCGAATGATGAATATTTCTACGAATTATGTGATAAATACGGAATTTATGTGGTTGATGAAGCCAACATAGAATCGCACGGAATGGGTTATGATATTACTAAAACTTTGGGTAATAAACCAGACTGGGAATTGTCGCACATTCAGCGTATGCAGAGAATGATTGAAAGAGATAAAAATCATACTTCTGTAATTATCTGGAGTATGGGTAATGAAGCTGGAAATGGTTATAACTTTTACAGAGGCTATTTGTGGATTAAAAACAGAGATAAATCGCGTCCAATTCAATACGAAAGAGCAACTGCGGGAGCTTGGGACGGAAAAGATTTAAAATTTGAATGGGATTCTGATATTATCGACCCAATGTACAGTTCTCCAAACAAAATGGAGGAATATATTTTAGCAAACCCAAATCCGTCAAGACCTTATATTCAGTGTGAATATGCTCATGCGATGGGGAATTCGATGGGAAATTTTAAAGATTACTGGGATGTCATTCGTAAATACCCAAATTTTCAGGGAGGATTTATCTGGGATATGATCGATCAATCGGTATATAAAAAATTAGCTGACGGAACTACGATTTTAGCTTACGGAGGAGATTTCGGCCCAAAAGATGTAAAAAGCGATAATAACTTTGTAAACAACGGCGTATTTACGGTTGACAGAAAACCAAATCCGCATGCTTTAGAAATGCGAAATGTATTGCAAAATATTTTGACTTCTTGGGAAAATCAGGAAACCACAACAATAAAAGTGTACAATGAATTCTCATTTAAAGATTTAAGTAATGTGACTTTGCATTGGAAGTTAATATTAGACGGAAAAGAAGATGAAAGCGGTGTTATTGAAAATTTAGATATTAACGCAAATCAATATAAAACGTGTCAGCTTCCGGTTAATTTACAAGGAAAAAAGTTTCAAGAAGCTTTTATAAATATAAGTTATCAGTTAAAACAAGACGAGCCATTTTTATCAAAAGGTTTCGAAATCGCCAAAGAACAGCTGGCGTACAAAGGAATTTGGAAAAATGATATTAAAATTGAAGGTGCAGGAAAAATTGCTGTAGAGAAAAAAGAAAACAACACCATTTTTAAAAGCGAAAAAGCCGAAATTGCTTTCGATAAAAAAACAGGATTTATAAATGGGTATTCATACAATAATTTGCCAATTATAAAAGAAGGTTATCAATTGCGTCCAAACTTTTGGAGAGCACCAAATGATAATGATTTTGGAGCAAATCTTCAGATCAATTTGAAAGCTTGGAAAGATGCAACAGAAAATCCAACTTTGGTAAATTGGAATTATTCGGTTACAAAAGACAATATAATTTTGGTTAAAGCGACATATAATTTAACTCAAGTTTCTTCGATTTTAGAATTAAATTACGAGATTAACAGCAACGGTGAATTGATCGTGAAACAGCAATTGAATATGGATGAGACCAAACAACAGCCTGTTTTGCCAAGATTTGGAATGGAAGTAATTGTACCAAAAGATTTCAGTAATATGAATTATTACGGAAGAGGGCCGCACGAAAACTATATCGACAGAAATTACAGTTCGAAAGTTGGTCTTTACACACAAACTGTTTCAGAGCAATATTATCCGTATATCCGTCCGCAGGAAACCGGAAATAAAACGGATGTTCGGTTCTTAGAATTATCAAGTGATAAATTGAAGCTAACCGTAACATCAGATAATTTATTAGCCGTAACTGCTTTGCATTTCTTAAATGAAGATTTAGACGACGGTTTGCAAAAAGACCAAAGACATGCTGCCGAATTGAAAGAAAGAGATTTAACAAGCTTAAAAATTGATTACAAGCAAATGGGCGTTGGCGGTATCGACAGCTGGCAGGCTTGGCCAATGGAAAAATATTTGTTGAGAGGCAAAACTTATGAATATCAATTTAAAATAACACCATCAATAAAATAATTCATTATGAGGATTTTAAAACCATTCCTTATCGTATTCTTCTTGACTGTTTTAAATTCTGGCTACAGCCAAAAAATATATACAGAAAAGGACATTCAGATTATTCCAAAACCGAATCAATTGTTGATCCAGCCGGGAGCATTTGAATTTTCTAAAAGCACAAAATTTGTTGCCACTACTGATTTTCAAAAGGAAATTTCGACGGCGTTGATCAATAAGTTTGAAAAAGCCGCGGGATGGCGTCCTGAAATTTCAGCGACAAGTCCGCAAAGCAATTTTATTCAATTTAAAGTAGATCAAACATTGAATAAGGAAGCTTACAAATTAGAGGTAAGTGCACAGAGCATTACGATTACCGCTAAAGGAAATGCAGGTTTTATTTATGGATTAGAAAGTGTTCGCCAATTATTGCCGAATGCTATTGAAAGTAAAAATGTGATAACAACGCAAAAATGGGAAATCCCAAATGTGGTTATAACAGATGAGCCGCGTTTTCAATGGAGAGGATTAATGTTAGATTTATCGCGTCATTTTTTTGATAAAAACTATGTAATCGAAACGATTGATCGATTGGCAATGTTAAAAATGAATGTTTTGCATTTGCATTTAGTTGATGACCAAGGCTGGAGAATCGAAATTAAAAAATATCCAAAATTAACTGAAGTTGGCGCTTGGAGAGTCGATCAGGAAAATGCAGCCTGGAATGCAAGACTAACTACAAACCCAGATGAAAAAGGAACTTATGGTGGTTTTTTAACTCAGGAAGAATTAAAAGAAATTGTAAAATATGCAGCAACAAAAAATATCGAAATCATTCCAGAAATCGAAATGCCGGCGCACGTTAGTTCTGCAATTGCTTCTTATCCGGAATTGGCCTGTTTTAATCAGAGAATTGGTGTTCCGTCAGGCGGATTATGGCCAATTACAGATATTTATTGCGCTGGAAAAGAAACTACATTTGAGTTTCTGCAAAATGTAATTGATGAAGTTATTGCTATTTTTCCATCAAAATACATTCATATTGGAGGTGACGAAGCAACAAAAACCAATTGGGACAAATGTCCGCTTTGTCAAAAAAGAATGAAGGACAATGGTCTTAAAAATGCACATGAACTGCAAAGTTATTTTGTAAAAAGAATGGAGAAATACATTAATTCTAAAGGCAAAAAGATAATTGGCTGGGATGAAATTTTAGAAGGCGGTTTGGCTCCAGCAGCAACTGTAATGAGCTGGAGAGGTACAAAAGGCGGAACTGATGCAGCAGAACAAGGCCATGATGTTATTATGACACCAGAATCGCACTGTTATTTTAATTTTTATCAAGGACCTCAAAACGAAGAACCTATAGCTTTTGATGGTTATACGCCTTTAAGCAAAGTATACGAATTCGACCCGGTTGTTGAAACAATGACACCAGAACAGACAAAACACGTTTTAGGCGGACAGGCAAATTTATGGGCAGAATATCTTCCAAATACAAAAGAATCAGAATATATGATTTTCCCAAGATTAGCTGCCTTATCTGAGGTTTTATGGAGTTCAAAAGAAAAACGAAACTGGAATGATTTTACTTCTAGATTACCTTCGTTATTAGTGCGTTACGATTATTTAGGCATCAATTATGCAAAAAGTGCTTATTTGGTAACGGCTGCTTCAACTGCTGATATGGCTCAAAAGCAAATTAATATTACTTTAAAAAATGAATTCCCAAATCCAGATATTCGTTATGTATTGGGCGATAAAACGTTGGCAGGAAATGCTGTAAAATATACAACTCCAATTCAGGTAAAAGAAACTACAATTGTAAAAGCTTCTTTGTTTCAAAATGAAAAATTAGTAGGTAAAATTTTTACGGACACTATTATTTTTCACAAAGGTGTTGCGCACAAAGTAAAATATTTAACGCCTTATAATAACAATTATAAAGGAGACGGACCGTATACAATGAATAATAGTATTCGAGGATCTAAAAACTTTCACGATGGTCAATGGCAGGCGTGGCTGGTAAATGATATGGAACTTGTTGTTGATCTAGAAAAACAAGAAAGTGTAGAACAAGTGATTATTGGAACTTTAGAAAGCCAGGGTTCTGGGGTTAATTTTCCAACGCAAATAAAAGTTTTGATCTCAAATGATGATATTACTTATAAAGAAGTCGGCAAAATATCGCGTCAGTATGCTGTGAATGTAAATTCAGAACTAAAAGATTTCAAAATCAATTTTGGAAAACAAAATGCAAGATTTATAAAAGTAATCGCAACTAACTTGAAGAAAAGTCCAAAAGGAGAAAGTTCATGGTTATTCGTTGATGAAATTTTAGTGAATTAATAACCACAATTTTTGTCAAAGCCATATGTTCATAGTATTACACCCAATCTTGTCATTTCGACGAAGGAGAAATCTCACGAGTAGCTCGACAAAGATTGACGATTTACTATGAGGAGTTTCTTGCGAAGATTTCTCCTTCGTCGAAATGACAAAAATGTGGAGAAACTTTGACAAAATTAGGTAGCAGGGACACTTTGTCTTAATATCTTAAATGTGGAATTTTACAATTAAACAAAAACAAAAAACAATAAAATAGAGTAAAGATGAAAAGAGGAATATTCATAATCGCGATATTATTTTCAGTTCAAATGTTTTCGCAGGCTATTTATGAAGATGAGCGCTATGTACCAGAAACGGATCCAGCAGTGTTGAAAAATTTAGAAGAATGGCAGGGTAAAAAATTCGGATTGTTAATGCACTGGGGAACTTACAGCCAATGGGGAATTGTAGAATCTTGGTCAATATGTCCTGAAGAT
This sequence comes from Flavobacterium sp. MR2016-29, assembly GCF_015350695.1. NCBI lineage: Bacteria > Pseudomonadati > Bacteroidota > Flavobacteriia > Flavobacteriales > Flavobacteriaceae > Flavobacterium > Flavobacterium sp. MR2016-29. Next base: position 167,043 of record NZ_JADKPU010000004.1, on the reverse strand, counting down.
TATGGATGGTGTGAACGTAAAAAAGGAAGTAATCCAGCAAATTACAATCAATATGTAGCCGATTATGAAGGTTTGAAAAAGACTTTTAATCCAACGAAATTTGATCCTGTAAAATGGGCAAAAGCAGCAAAAGCAGCGGGAATGAAATACATGGTTTTCACTACAAAACACCATGACGGATTTAATATGTACGACACCAAATATTCTGATTATAAAGTAACTGACAAAGATTGTCCTTTCAGCACAAATCCGAAAGCAGATATTTTAAAAGAAGTTTTCAATGCTTTTAGAGCGGAGAATATTTCGACTGGAGCCTATTTCTCTAAACCAGACTGGCATAACGAAAATTACTGGGATCCGTATTTTCCTCCTTTCGACAGAAACGTAAATTACGATCCATCTCTATATCCAGAAAAATGGAAAAAGTATGTTGATTTTACGCATAACCAAATTTTAGAAATCCTTAGTAATTATGGCAAAGTAGATATTTTATGGCTTGATGGAGGATGGGTTAAAAAAAGAGATCAGCAAAACATAAAAGAAAACTACGATGAGAAGTTTGCAGAAAACGAATCGAAAAATGGTTTTATCAAACACAGAGTTGTAGATCAAGATCCTAAAATGGATGAACTGGTTATAAAAGCGCGTCAGAAACAACCAGGATTAATCGTGGTTGACAGAGCCGTTCACGGTAAAAACCAAAACTATTTAACGCCTGAAGGACGCGTTCCTGCAAAAACTTTGCCTTATCCATGGGAATCTTGTATTACTTCTGGCGGTGGCTGGTCTTATACTCCAGATGCAACTTATTTAACTGGAAGACAAGGAATTCATATGTTGGTTGATATTGTAGCAAAAGGCGGAAACTTATTGTTGAATATTGCGCCAAGTCCAGAAGGAGAATGGCAAAAAGGTGCTTATGATTTGTTAGCAGCTTACGGAGACTGGATGAAAGTAAACAGTACAGCGATTTATGAGACAAAACCAATCGAACCTTTTAAGGAAGAGAATATTTGTTTTACACAAAATAAAACTGGAAATGTATTTGCATTTTATTTAGCAAAAGATGGAGAAGATAAAATTCCTGCAGCTGTTACAGTAAAATCGATCAGCCCTAAAAAAGGAACAAAAATTACAATGTTAGGTTCTAAAACTTCTTTAAAATGGACAAAAGAAGGAAACGGATTTAAAGTTGTAATTCCAGAAAGTTTACGAAACAACTTACCATGTAAAGAAGCTTGGACTTTAAAAATTGAAGCTATTAACAGATAAAAATATGTTTTCAATACAAAAAATAATATCAAAAACAGCATGTATTTTTTACATGCTGTTTTTTAGCATCAGCATTTTTGCACAAGAACCTGCTGATTTTGTAAATCCGTTTATTGGAACTTCTAATTATGGAGCGACTTTTCCGGGTCCAATTGCGCCACGAGGTATGGCTAGCATAAGTCCGTTTAATGTTGCCGGAGTAAAAAATACTCCAATGGAAAAAGACAGTCAGTGGCTATCGAATCCTTATGTTAATGAAAATACTTTTTTAACCGGATTTAGTCAGGTCAATTTAAGCGGTGTCGGCTGTCCGGAATTAGGCGTTATTTTAGTAATGCCAACAACCGGAAATGTTGAAATTGATCATTTAAAATACGGTTCAACGTATTCTAACGAAGTAGCAAAAGCAGCGTATTACAGCGTTGATATTGACAAGTATAAAGTTAAAGGTGAATTTACAGCTTCAAAACGAGTGGGCGTTAGCAGATTTACTTTCCCGAAAGGGCAATCCAATATTTTAATAAATCTTGGTTTAGGATTAACCAATGAAGAAGGTGCAATGATAAAAGTCGTTTCATCTACAGAAATTGAAGGAATGCGCTCTGTTGGTTCATTTTGTTACAACAGTCCAGAAGATGCTTATCCGGTTTATTTTGTGGCGAAATTTTCAAAACCTGCAGCTAAATTCGGCATTTGGAAAAAAACTTCAAAATATAAAGGAACCGAGGCACAATGGATGGGCTATAACGGCAAAGCCAGAATGATGGAAAATACCATTAAAACTGTTGTTGGTGACAGTATTGGAAGTTATTTTACCTATAAATTCGAAAAACAAGAAACGGTTGAAGTTAAAATTGGAATTTCGTATGTAAGCATCGAAAATGCCCGTGAAAACTTAGAAAAAGAAACCGGTAGCAAGTCTTTTGATAACGTTTATAAAAAAACCTATAATGAGTGGAATGAGGAACTTTCGAAGATTCTAGTTGAAGGCGGTTCAAAAGACGAAAATACGATTTTTTACACAGCTTTGTACCACACTTTAATTCATCCAAATATTTTAAATGATTTCAACGGCGAGTACCCAGAGATCAAAAGAAGAAAGATTGGTAAAACTGATGGCACCCGTTATACCGTATTTTCATTATGGGACACCTATAGAAATATGCATCCGCTAACCTCTTTAGTTTATCCTAAGCAACAATCTGATATGATAAAAAGTATGTTGGATATGTATGATGAAAACAGCTGGCTGCCAAAATGGGAATTAAATTCAACAGAAACATTTACCATGGTAGGAGATCCGGCAAGTATTGTGATAGTCGATGCCTGTTTAAAGGGAATTCAGGATTTTGACTTTAACAAAGCCTATTATGCGATGTTAAAAGGCGCAGATAATGCTGAAAATAATCCGTTGCGCCCGGGACTTAAAGAATATATCGATAAAGGTTATGTTTCAACCAATTATCCTGGCCCAGTTTCTACAACACTAGAATATAATACTTCAGATTATGCGATTTCACTTTTAGCAAAAGCTCTTGGTGAAAAAGATGATTATAAGCGTTTTACGAAACGTTCATTATCCTACAGAAAATTATATGACAAAGATTTAAAATTACTTCGCCCAAGGACAGCTGACGGAAAATGGTATGAACCTTTTGATCCTGTGGCGGGAGCTAATTTTCAAACAAATGTTGGTTTTATCGAAGGCAATGCTTGGCAATATGCTTTTATGGTACCACATGATATCAAAGGATTGATAAAATTAATGGGCGGTGAAAAACCTTTCTCCGATCAATTGCAAAAAGTTTTTGATATCAAACAATTTGATATGGCAAACGAGCCGGATATTGCCTATCCGTATTTATTCAATTACATAAAAGGAGAAGAGTGGAAAAGTCAGCAAATGGTAAAGAAATTGGTGAAAGAATATTTTAAGAATGAACCTAAAGGATTACCAGGAAATGATGATACAGGAACAATGTCGGCTTGGCTGGTATATTCTATGATAGGAATTTATCCAATTTCTCCCGGAGATCCAATTTACACGATTACAGCGCCAATGTTTCATAGAGTGACGATCAAATTAGATCCAAGATATTATAAAAAAGAAAGCATTGTAATTGAAAGACAAATTAATAATGATGGAAAAATCAATTCGATTGAGATAAACGGAAAACCACTTAACAGCTTTTTTATTTCGCACGAAGATTTTGTGAATGGAACAAAGCTCAAAGTGATTCAAAATTAAAAACAATACAACTATGTTACAATTAAGAATGAAAAAAACAGCCATTATTTTTGTAATGGCTGTAGGTATTTTTAACCAAGGTTATTCGCAGAAAAAATATCCGTATCAAGATGCAAAATTACCGGTTGAAGATAGGGTAAAGGACTTATTAAGCCGAATGAGTTTAGAGGAAAAAGTGCGCCAAATGGATATGTATAAAGGCGAATTTTTTAAAGAAAAAGAAGATTTCTCTAAAACAAAATCAGATATAAAGATTGGAAATTTGGGTATTGGTGCGATTCACGATATTTATCCGCGTTCAGCGAAAATGATCAATGACCTTCAAAGCGAGGTTATTAAAAAAAATAAATGGGGAATTCCTGCACTTATTATGTGCGAGATGCTTCACGGTTATTTAGATGACGGAAGTACGGCTTTCCCAATGAACATTGGTTTAGGAGCAACTTGGGATACTAATTTAATGGGCAAAGTTGGAGGCGTAATTGGTACTGAAGCCAGAGCACATGGTGTTCATTTTGGTTTAGGTCCAAATCTTGACGTTGGCCGTGAACCGCGCTGGGGAAGAGTTGCCGAGACTTTTGGTGAAGATGTTTATTTAATTAGTGAAATAGGAACAGCAATGATTAAAGGAATGCAGGGCAACGATTTAAAATCAGATCGTTCTATTATTGCAGAACCTAAACATTTTGCAGTTCATGGTATCCCAGAAGGCGGTGCAAATTCTTCGCCTGTATTAGTTGGTGAGCGTTCAGTACGTCAGGATTTTTTACCGTCATTTGAAAAAGCATTTATAAAAGGAGGCGCATTGGGAACAATGTGTGCGTATTCTGAGTTAGACGGAATTCCTTGTGCAGCTAACCATTGGTTACTGACAGATGTTTTGAGAAACGAATGGGGTTTTAAAGGAATTGTAGTATCTGATTTAGGAGCAATTAAATATTTGCAGACGACGCATAATGTAGCGAGTTCGCCAAAAGAAAGTATTAGAGAAGCAGTTTCTGCAGGAGTTGACATGCAGTTTTATGATTTTACAAATGAATTTTGGCAGACAAGTATTATAGAATTGGTTAATGAAAAGAAACTGACAATGGAGCAGATCGACCGTGCTGCTGGAGGAGTTTTAAGATTAAAATTTTTATTGGGATTATTTGAAAATCCATACACAGATAAAAATTTAATTAAAGAACGTTTTCACACAAAAGAAAATCAGGATATAGCTTTAGAAGCAGCACATAAATCTATTGTTTTATTAAAAAATGAAAACAATATCTTGCCTTTAAAGAAAGACATTAAAACAGTTGCTGTTATCGGACCAAATGCAAATGCTTCAAGACTTGGAGGATATGCAGTTAAAAATAAAGTTGGAACTACGGTTTTAGAAGGTATTCAGCAAGTGGCGGGCAAAAACACAAACGTACTTTATGAAGAAGGTGTTTCTTTAATTGTAAAAGGACAAATTATTCCATCGAAATATTTATTTACTCCAGATGGATCTCAAAACGGATTAAAAGGAGAATATTTCAATAACAGAAAAGTAGAAGGAACTCCAGCATTGACTCGTATTGACAATCAATTAGAATTTGACTGGCCTTGGTCTCCTGGAGATGGTGTTACAGATGACGATTTTTCTATTCGCTGGACAGGTTATATTCAGTCAGATAAAGCATTTGACGGCTGGTTAGGTTTAAGTTCTGATGATGGAATCAGAATGTGGATTGACGATCAATTGGTTATCGACAACTGGACAAAAGGGGCAACGAGCATGGTTACTACTCCCAAAAATATCGAAGCAGGAAAAAAATACAAAGTCCGCATAGAAATGTGGGAAGGAGGCTGGGGAGCCAGAGCTCACTTGCGTTGGAATTTAGAAAAAGTAAACTTTCAGCCGGCAATCGACATTGCTAAAAAAGCAGATGTAGTAATTGTAGTTTTAGGAGAATCAAATGAATTGGTTGAAGAAAACAGAGATGTTGCTTCATTAGATTTGCACGGCATGCAGCAAGAATTAATCGAAGCGATTCAAAAAACAGGAACTCCTGTAGTTTGTGTTCTATTAAACGGCCGTCCGCTTTCTACAAACTGGATCAATGAAAATATTCCTGCAGTTGTTGAAGGATGGTTTCCTGGAGAATTAGGAGGAAAGGCTGTAGCCGATGTTTTATTTGGAGATTATAATCCAGGTGGAAGATTGCCAATAACCGTTCCAAAATCAGTTGGACAGCTGCCTATATATTATAACCAAAAACCATCTGCCATTCACAGATATGTGGCAGAGAGCGAACATCCTTTATATACATTCGGTTTTGGATTGAGTTATACAAAATTTGAATATTCAAATCTTAAAATCAGTTCTGCAGAAATTAAAGCGGATGGAGAATTAAAAGTTACTGTAGATGTTAAAAATACTGGAAATTTAGATGGAGATGAAGTAGCACAATTATATATTAATGATGTTTATAGTTCTGTTACAACTCCCGAAAAAACCTTAAAAGGATTTAAAAGGTTACATATTAAAAAAGGAGAAACTGCAACTGTAGAATTTATACTTACTCCAGCAGAGTTATCTATCTGGAATAGAGAAATGAAAAGAGTGGTAGAACCGGGCGATTTTAAAGTGATGGTAGGAGGGAATTCTACTGATTTGTTAAAAACGAATTTCAAAGTTTTAGAGTAAATCTCGCAAAACGAAGAAAAATGTTCATCTTTTTGGTTAATAAGGAATGAATAATGCTGATAATAACCAAAATCAGTTAGATTAGTTAGGTTTTAGTTGTTAAAATAAAGAGGATTAAGATTACAAAGGAAGCCAGTATTGGCGCGGAAAGTGTTAAATTTTACCCAACACCTTTTCAAAATTGTCATTTGTCGAAATAATATTTTGTTAACAGAATGTATTCTTAAGTTTAACATGTTATTAACTCTAAAAAAAACAACTAAACATGGCTAAGAACGTACTAAAATTACTGTTTGTTGTGTGCCTTTTCGGATTTCAAAATCTGCAGGCACAAACAACAGTAAAAGGAACGATTACAGATGCTGTAAGCGGAATTCCGATTCCGGGAGCAAATGTTATCGTTAAAGGAACAAAAACGAGCGCATCATCAGATTTTGATGGTAAATACAGTATTACTGTTCCAAATCAAACAGCAGTTTTAATTTTTTCTTATGTAGGATCTGCTACAAAAGAAGTTGCTGTTGCGGGACAAACTACTATTAATGTAGGTTTAGGTGCAGCCACACAACAATTAGGTGAAGTTGTGGTAACTGCTCTTGGTATTAAAAGAGAGAAAAAGGCAATTACTTATTCTGCTCAAAACATTTCAGTAGATGAGATTTCAGAAGCAAGATCATTAAACGTTGCCAACTCACTTTCAGGTAAAGTTGCAGGTCTTAATTATTCTACGACTTCTAATGGTGTAGGCAGTTCATCTAGAATTACTTTAAGAGGAAACAGATCACTTAACGGTAATAACCAACCTTTATATGTAGTGGATGGTGTGCCAATCAGTAACGGTACAACATCAACTAATCCTGATATTGATACAGGAGGAACTACACAGCCAGATGGTATTTCTAACATTAACCCAGAAGATATTGCTTCGATGACAGTCCTTAAAGGACCATCTGCAGCAGCCCTTTATGGTTCTAGAGCATCAAATGGTGTTATCGTTATTACAACAAAATCTGGTAAAGCAGGAAAAACTTCCGTTTCGTTATCATCTAATTTCATGGCTTCTTCTGCTTATAATTTGATGAATTTGCAAAATGAGTACGGACAAGGAACAAACGGCGCTTATGTTGCAAACTCTTCTTCAAGCTGGGGAGGAAAATTAGACGGAAGCCAAGTTTCAAACTGGCAGTTAGTTCGTAACCCAAATTATGCAGGGCCAGCTACACAAAGTTATTCTCCACAGCCAAATAACGTTATTGATTTCTACAAAACAGGTTATAATTTAGCTAATACATTAACTGTTACGGCAGGTAACGAAAAAGCACAAGGTTATTTCTCTTATACAAATACAAAAGCTGAAGGTATTGTTGGCGGAAACCAATTAGACAGACACAATCTTAACTTGAGATTGACTAGTAAAATATCTGATAAATTATCGTTGGATGTAAAAACCAACTACATCATTCAGGATATTGACAACTTGTTAAGAACTGGAGAAGAATCTATCGGAACATCAGCTTATTTATTGCCTCGTAGTATTGCATATAATGACTACAAAAATTTCGAATATATTGATGCAGCAGGGCAAAGACAAATGAATTATTTCATTGATGAAACTGGATCTCCAGGAGGAAACCCATTCTGGTCTGCTTTGAGAGATGATGCTCGTACAGATAAAAGAAACAGATTTATTGGTTTAGCCTCTCTTAAATATGAGTTTACAAAAACTTTAAGTTTACAAGGTAGAGCTGGTTTAGACCAAATGACAAACAAAAACGTAAGAAACAGATATGCTACAGTTGCATTTAACAATAACTTAGGTTCATACAGCGAATCGTATGAAACAGTAAGTGAATTGAATGTCGATGCTTTGCTTTCTTACAACGAAAAATTTGGAGATTTTTCTGTTGGACTTAATGCTGGAGCAAGTTCATTACAACAGAATAATTCAGCTTTAAATTCTGGTGGTGTTTTAAGTAAAAGAAATTATTTTGCCCTAAGTAATGTTTCAACAATTCAATCTACATCAACAGCTTCAGAAAAAAGAATTAACTCAGTTTACGGATTCGGTCAAATTGGTTTCAGAAACTATTTGTTTTTAGACTTAACAGCTAGAAATGACTGGTCTTCTACATTGCCAACAGATTATTTTTACCCTTCTGCGGGTCTTTCTGCTGTTCTTTCTGATATGTTTACATTGCCAGAAACTATTAGTTTTGCAAAATTAAGAGCTTCGTATGCACAAGTAGGAAATGATACAGATCCTTATCAAACACAACAAAGATTCTCTTATATTGGTGGAAACGGCGGTATGTTATACGGACAAAGTACAAAAGCTAATCCAAACTTAAAACCTGAGATTTCTTCTTCTACAGAGTTTGGTGCAGATGTTCGATTTTTTAATAATCGTTTAGGTTTAGATTTTACATACTTTAATACATTAACAAATAATCAAATTTTCTACATCAATACGCCTGAGGCTTCTGGATATTCTAGAGCTATCGTAAATGGTGGTGATATCGAAAATAAAGGTATTGAGCTTACTCTGACTGCAACTCCTATTCAAACAGAAAACTTTACATGGGATATTACAGCAAACTACGCATCTTATAAGTCAAAAATTAAATCTATTGCAGATGGAAGAGAAGAATTAGTTCTTGGAGAAGGACGTTTAGTAAGAAGTAAAGTTGTTGTTGGCGGTGAATATGGCGATTTATACATTAAAGGTTTCCAAAGAGATCCAAGCGGCAACATTATTGTAAACAGTGCAGGTATTCCATTAGCAACAAATGGTTTTGATGTGCGTGCTGGTAACTTTAACCCAGACTGGACAGCAGGTTTTAAAAACAACTTTAAATACAAAGATTTCTCTTTAAGTTTCTTAGTTGATTTCAGAATTGGTGGTGAAGTTATTTCATACACTCAGGCAAGACAAGCCGGTTTAGGAGTAAGTGATGTTACTCTTGCAGGAAGAGAAGGAGGAATTGTAGTTAATGGAGTTGTTGGAAGTACTTCTGGCGGTGTAACAACGTATACACCAAACACAACAAGTATTACTGCAGAACAATACTGGACAGCAATTGGACAAAGAACACCAATCGCAGAACCTTTTGTTTATGATGCAACAAACATCAGATTAAGAGAACTTGTATTGGGTTATTCATTACCAAAACATATTTTGGGCGAATCAGGTTTCACAAGTATTGATTTTTCATTAGTAGGAAGAAATTTATTCTTTTTCATGAACAAAGCTAAATATTTTGATCCAGAAGCAGGAGCAGGAACAGGAAACCTGCAAGGTATAGAATCTTTCAACATTCCTTCAACGAGAGATTATGGAGTTAATGTTAAATTCGGATTTTAATTAAATAAAGAGACATCATGAAATATAGTTTTAAAATAAAAACATTGGGAGTTGCTTTAATGGCAGTTTCTATTTTGTCAAGCTGTTCAGGCGACTTTGATGAGATAAACAAAGATCCTAATTCGTTGACTGAAGATCAGTTAGATGCTACTTTAGCAGGACCTTCTTTTGCATCAGCGCTTTATGCAGGTATTCATAACGGATCTTACTCATCGCCAGGTGTAGATGATCAAGGTACATGGGGTATCGCAACGGGTATTTTATCTTCTACTTTTATTCACTATCTAAATTGTGGATATGGTACTGAGAGAAATGCATTCGTAAATGGATATGAAGGACGTGGATGGACAAGATTTTACACAGTTGCTGTTCCGGCCTTAAACAATGCTATTAAAGCATCTGAAGGAAATGCTGAAGCTTTGGCAGTTCTTAAAATCTGGAAAGTTTTCATGTACAATCAAATGGTAGATGCTTACGGACCAATTCCGTATACTGAAGCAGGAAATGGTAAAGAAAAAGTGCCTTACGATAGCGTAGAAAGTATTTACGAAGATTTCTTTAAATTGCTAGATGAAGCTAATACTACATTAAGTTCTTCTTCTCTAACAACAGTTGCTTCACTTCAGCCAAACGACCGATTGTATGCTGGTAACGTGTCAAACTGGAGAGTATTCGGAAACAGTTTAAGATTGCGTTTAGCATTGAGAATTTCTGATGTTGAACCTGCTAAAGCAAAAACACAAGCTGAAGCTGCTGTAGCAGCAGGAGTTATGGAAACAAACGCTCAAAGTGCATTCTTTAAAGCTAGTAATATTACTCCAAACAATTTAAATATGATTGTAAACAGCTGGGGTTATACTATGACAGCTTCTATGGAAAGTATTCTTGTAGGATATAATGATCCAAGATTAGCAAAATGGTTTGCTCCAATTGATACTGGAGTTTATAGAGGTCAGCCTGTTGGAGGATTAGAAGATCAATTTGGAACTACTAAATTCTCTGCCTTCAATAATGACATTATGGGTAATGGTGCTGCAGGAAATATTAGTGAGTCTAAAAACATTGAAGTTTTTATGGCATCTGAAAATTATTTAAGCAGAGCAGAAGGAGCTTTAAATGGATGGAACATGGGCGGAACTGCTCAAACTTTATATGAAACAGGTATCAGATTGTCTATGCAGCAATGGGGAATTGTTGATAACACAGCAATTAACAGCTACATCGCAGGATCAACTTTGCCAACTTTGCCAAACGTTTTAACAGTTTATCCAAATCTAGACTTGAAAGATATTCCAGTTAAATTGCCTGTAGCATGGTCTGCAACTGAAGCTAGTCAGCGTACACAAATTGCTGTTCAAAAGTACTTGGCTATTTTTCCTGAATCTTGGGAATCTTGGGCAGACTTACGCAGAAGTGATGCAAAAGTTATTTATGCACCGCTTAATACAGATAATAATGATGCTGGAGTAGGTAAAAGTTTAATGAAGAGAATTATTTATACAACAAATGAATATTCTTCAAACAAAGATGCTGTTACTGACGCAATCACAAAATTAAAAGGTCCTGACACTGGAGGAACTAAACTTTGGTGGGATACTAAATAATTAAGGTAAAGAAGACGAGATTCGTTACTTTAAAGATAAAAGGAGAGGTGACTCTCCTTTTGTTTTATACGCCTATTTGTAAAAAAATGGTTATCTGATTTGAAATAAAGCTATTGATAACCGAAATAAAAAGAATAACTATGCCTAACAAAAATACATCTCAAAATAACAATACATTAATTCCAATACTAATTATAGCCAGCCTATTTTTTGTTTTCGGATTTGTAACCTGGATAAACGGCGCTTTGATTCCGTTTATGAAAACAATCAACGAATTAACATCTGCCCAATCGCTTTTAGTTGCATCAGCATCGTATATTTCATTTGTAGTTATGGCACTGCCGGCGTCGTACATTTTAGGAAAAATTGGATATAAAAAAGGAATGTCGTTAGGATTGTTTATAATGGGATTTGGAGCTTTAATTTTTATACCTGCAGCAGAAGCCAGAACGTACTGGATGTTTTTAACCGGTATATTTGTTCAAGGTGCAGGAATGACGTTATTGCAAACGGCATCAAACCCTTATATAACGATTTTGGGTCCAATTGAAAGTGCTGCAAAACGAATTTCGATTATGGGAATTTGCAATAAGATTGCAGGTGCTTTAGGGTCGCTAATTTTTGGTTCTCTTTTATTGTCTGGAATAGATGAAATTCAAGAGAAACTAAGTGCAGTCAGTGCAGTCGAAAAGGCTAAATTGTTAGATACAATGGCAGACAGCGTGGTTGCGCCTTATATCACAATGGCTGTTGTTTTATTTGTTTTGGGAATATTAATTAGAAAAGCACCTTTGCCAGATGTTGAAGCAGCACCAATTGAAACAGCAAAAGAAGGCGAAACTACAAAAACAAGCATTTTTCAATTTCCGCATTTATGGCTGGGCGTACTTACACTTTTTATGTACGTAGGTGTTGAGGTTATCGCAGGAGATACAATTATAGCGTACGGAATTGCTTTAGGTTTTCCGGCTGCAGATGCCAAATTTTTTACGACTTTTACGTTATTGGCAATGGTAGTAACCTATGCTTTAGGTGCATTTTTAATTCCAAAATACATTAGTCAGGCTTTGGCATTAAAAGCAAGTGCAGTTTTAGGAATTGTACTTTCATTTTGCATTGTATTTTCTACCGGATTTACTTCTATTTTATTTGTTGCCGCTTTAGGTATTGCAAATGCATTGGTTTGGCCGGCAATATGGCCCCTGACTTTAAATGGTTTGGGCAAATTCACCAAAACAGCTTCAGCATTGTTAATTATGGCTATTTCTGGAGGTGCAGTTATTCCGCCTCTTTACGGGAAATTAGTAGACATAAATAAAATAGATATGCTGACTAATGGAATGAGCGAAGTTGCTGCAACGGCAAATGCTGCAACAAAAGGATATTGGATATTATTGCCTTGTTATATTTTTATTTTATACTATGCCCTTTATGGCCATAAATTAGGTTTAAATAAAAAATAATTTTAATAACGTTAAGGATAAGAGATGAGTTTAAAAATAAATTGTTCAGTACTTTTTTTAGTTTTTGTATGTCTTTCTTGCAGCTCTGTAAAAAAGGAATTAACAGTGTCTAATATTACCCAAAATTTTATTACAGATCAGCCCGTAACAACAAACAGCCATGCCGCAACATTAGTTGAATTAGCTCCAAATAAAATTATGGCAGCTTGGTTTGGAGGTAAATATGAAGGTGCTAAAGATGTAGGGATTTATTATTCGAATTATGAAAACCAAAAATGGTCTGCACCTAAAAATCTTGTTCTGCCTCTGGTGAAAGAAGGAGATACATTGCCTTGCTGGAATCCTGTTTTATTTAAAAGTAAAAGTCAAAATTTGTATTTATTTTATAAAGTAGGAAAAAATCCGAGAGAGTGGTTTGGCGCCATGATCATTTCAAAAGATAACGGAAACACGTGGAGCATTCCAAAATATCTTCCGAAAGATATACTTGGGCCTATTAAAAACAAACCTGTTGAAGCAGCTCCCGGCATTATTTTATGCGGAAGCAGTACAGAAAGTGTTCAGAATAATCAATGGAGATCTCATGTAGAAACGTATACGGAAGCCACTGATATTTGGAAAAAGATTACTATTCAAGATAAAAAAGAATTTGATATTATTCAGCCAACATTTTTAGTTCATTCTGATAAAATAATTCAGATGTTGTTTCGCAGTAAACACAATACACTGATTACAAGCTGGTCTAAAGATAACGGACAAAACTGGAAAGATACAGATAGCATTAATGTTGTAAATTCGAATTCCGGAATTGATGCGCTGACGCTTTCTAAAAAATCATTTCTCTTAGTCAATAATCCACTAAAACAAGGAAAAGATTGGTTCAACGGCCGAAATGTTTTAGATGTAGAATATTCTAAAGATGGAGTAAATTGGAAAAAGTTATTTGATCTCGAAAATCAAAAAGAAGGCGAATTCAGTTATCCGGCTATTATTCAAACTTCAGACGATAAAATTCATGTGCTTTATACATATAACAGAAAGTATATTAAGCATGTAGTATTCGAATTGAAGAAATAAATTGAATACTTTTTATTTTACAAAACAAGTTATTTAAAACAAAGCATAAGTCATGAAATCTTTTCAAATTTCAAAAATTAAACCCTTTTTCATAAGTGTATTATTTTTTAATAGCAGCATTAACGCTCAAAATAATAGTAATGCAGAGACATTCTATAAGCACGATAAGTACCTTTCTTCGGATAAATTAGAAGGCCGTTTTCCTGGCACAAAAGGAAATAATGATGCAGCATCTTATATCAAAAAATATTTTAAAAAATATGGTTTGAAAGAATTCAACCAAAGTTATTATCAGCCTTTTAAAGTATTTGTAAAAGAAGGAATAAACAAAGTGAAGTCAGACAGCGTTACAACTCAAAATGTTGTAGGCTATATAGAAGGATCAGATGATAAACTTAAAAATGAATTTATCATAATAGGCGCGCATTATGATCATTGGGGATGGGGAGGTGCAGGCTCTAGCAGTAAAAAAAAGGAAGCCGTAGAAATTCATAACGGAGCAGATGACAACGCTTCTGGTGTTGCAGCTTTGCTTTCTATTTTAGAAGAAGTATCTAAATCCTCAGTAAAACCAAAAAGGAGTATTATTTTTATTTCATTCAGCGGTGAAGAAGAAGGTTTGGTAGGCTCTAAATATTTTGTGAGTCATTTGCCTGTCGAAAAAAGCGCTGTAAAAGTTATGCTTAATATGGATATGGTAGGAAGATTGAATACTGAAAAACAACTTTATATGGGAGGAGCCGGAACCTTCCCAAATGGTGTTGAATTGATGAAGAAATTACAAGAAAACAACGGATTAAACCCTGTTATACATGCGGGAGATGTAGGAGGATCTGACCATGTTTCTTTTTACAAATCTTCTATATCCGCAGTTGGTTTTCATACGGGCGGACATCCGCAATATCATACTCCAGAAGATGATATCGATTTAATTAATATTGATGGAGGGGCATTGGTCGTAAAGTATATTTACAATGCTTTGGTACAAATTGCAAATTATCAGGAATCACTTTATTTTATAAAACAAGATTAAAAATAAAGAATCCTTTTGGACTTATTATTTAAATAAAAAAAGCCTTTCAAGATTAATGATTTTGAAGGCTTTTTTGTTTTTATAGGTTCACTATGTAATCCTGATTAGCACTATTCGCTTGTCTTAAAAAGCTTCTTTCTTTTATACTTAAATAAGTATTTCGGATAAAAAAAAGCAATCTTCTTTTTTTACATTAAAAATAATAACAAATAAATAGTAAAACAGAGCATTCGCATTATTATCTGGAATAAATAAAAATAATTTGGTTTGTTTTAACACAACGTATAAATTTGCGCTATTCAAAATAATTCTAAATAACATGAAAGTAAAAATATTACTTCCGCTTTTGAGCAGCTGTTTAATGTTGCTGACTGCTGTAAGTTCGTTTGCGCAAACTGGTACCATAAAAGGTACAGTATCGTTGTCTAATGATGAAATTGCAGATAATGTTTCAATAACTCTTAAAGGAACCCACATCGGAACTGTTACTGATGCTCAGGGAAACTATGAGATAAAAAATGTAAAACCAGGTAATTACACATTAAAAGCTTCTGTAGTAGGATTTTCTGCTAAAGAAAAAAGCATTACAATTACATCTGGAGTTGAAATTGTAGAAAACTTTGCATTAATCACAACATCTGAAACACTTACAGAAGTATTTGTAAAAGGTAATGCAAACAAGTACACTAAATCAGAAAGCGAATACGTTTCTAGAATGTCAGTTAAAAACATTGAAAACTCGCAAGTATATAATGTTGTGACTAAAGAATTGATGAAAGACCAATTGGTTACAAACCAAGATGAAGCGTTGAAAAACGTTCCAGGTTTATACCAATTATGGGGAGCTACGAATCGTGCAGGTGATGGAGGTTCTTGGTATTCACTACGTGGATTCACTACTCAGAGTTTAGTAAGAAATGGTCTTGCAGGAAAAGTAAACAGCAATTCAGATGCTGCAAATCTTGAGCGAATTGAAGTTATCAAAGGACCATCTGCTACATTATTCGGAAATGTACTTTCATCTTACGGAGGATTAATCAACCGTGTGACTAAAAAGCCTTACGAAAATTTTGGTGGAGAAATCTCATATCAAAATGGAAGCTATGGATTTAGCCGTTTAACAGCTGATATCAATACTCCTATAAACGAAGATCATACTGCATTGTTCAGATTAAATGGATCTTATAGCAGTGCTAATACTTTTCAGGATTACGGTTCGTCAAAAAGTTACTTTTTCGCACCTTCTTTCTCTTATAAAATAAACGATAAACTAACAGTATCTATAGATGCTGAAATAGGAAGTCAGGATAATTCAGGTATGTCATTAATCTATCTTCCTTTTGGAGTATCGATTGCTGATTTAGGAGTAAGTAATGCTAAAGATCTTAACATCAATTTCAAAAGATCATTCTTAGGAAATGAATTTATTACGAATACTAAAACATTCAATGTTTTTGCACAGGCTAATTATAAAATCTCTGACGAATGGACTTCTCAATCTGTATTCAGCAGCAGTTCTAATAAAGCAGTAGGTCCGCAAACATGGTTTTACCTTTTGCCAAACGAACAGTTATCAAGAAATGCTTGGGATGCAAACGGTAGAGATAATGCTATAGAATTTCAACAAAACTTCAATGGTGATTTAAATATCGGATCAATGAGAAACCGCTTTTTAGCAGGTATTGATTTATACAACGGTACAAATAAATTAGGATACCAAAGTTTACCAAATTTTGCTGCATACGATGTAGTAAATTATAATGGAACAGCAGCAAATTATTATGATTTTAACCCAACCAATGTAAAAGATGCAATGGCTGGAAATGGTAATGCTCCTTATACTACAAACAGCGATATATCTACATATAGTGCGTACGTTGCAGATGCAATTAATATTACAGAAAGATTATTAGTTTCAGCAGCGGTACGTTTCGATCATTTTGAAAATCAAGGATCATTTGATGCTGCTGCAAATACTAAAGCTGAGAACTTTTCTCAAAATGCATTCTCACCAAAATTTGGTGCAGTTTTTCAAATCTTAAAAGAT
Organism: Flavobacterium sp. MR2016-29; assembly: GCF_015350695.1. NCBI lineage: Bacteria > Pseudomonadati > Bacteroidota > Flavobacteriia > Flavobacteriales > Flavobacteriaceae > Flavobacterium > Flavobacterium sp. MR2016-29. The sequence continues at coordinate 150,264 of NZ_JADKPU010000004.1, read as the reverse complement.
CAATTATCTGTATTTGGTAACTACCAAAATAGTTTTACCAACAAAGGATTCTTAAACGCTAACGTTGGAGGTGCACTTCAATTAGTACAATTTGATCCGGAAAGAGCGAATCAATTTGAAGGAGGAGTGAAATTAAATGCTTTCCAAAACAAATTAAGCGCTACAATCAGTTACTATGACATCAAAGTAAAAGATATCGTAACAGCAGACCCAAATTTACCAAATGCAAGTATTCAGAACGGTACACAATTCAGTAAAGGTTTTGAAGTAGAAGTTACTGCTAACCCTATTCCTGGATTAAATCTTCTGGTTGGTTTCTCTAAAAATGACTCAGACTTAAACGGAAAAAGACCTGTAACCGCAGGACCAGAGACTTTGATTAATTACTGGTTTAGCTATAACCTGCAAGAAACTAAACTTAAAGGATTAGGTTTAGGATTTGGAGGAAACTACGGAGATGCTACAAATATTTACGATAACGGACCAGGCGAAACTTTTGCACTTCCATCGTATTCTGTAATAAATGCTGCATTGTACTATGATCAGCCTAAATACAGAGTAGCATTAAAAGTAAATAACCTTACAGATGAATTATACTTTAACGGTTATACTACAATCAACGTTCAGGCTCCACGTACCATTATGGGAAGCGTAACGTTTAAATTCTAATTGAATTAACCCATATAATGATAGGAAAAAGCCCGAACATCTGTTCGGGCTTTTTCTATAGTTGAAAAAGGAAATCAAACGTAACCTTTTTGTGATTTTTTACAATGCAATATTTTGATATAGTGAGTTTTAACTTTTTTTATTAAATTTGGTGTGATAATTTCTAGCAATGCCTGTTATGGAAAAATTAAAACGCCCGGTTTATCTCAAAGCCGGTACTGATGATTTTTTTAAAAAGATGCGCACAGAAGTGAACGAAACTATTTTACAAAACTCATCCTTGTACCTTTTTAATATTATTAAATCTTTGGGACTTTTAGTTCTCTTCTTTCTATTTTATAGCTGTATTTTAATTTTCGGAAACAGTACTCCCTTGCTATTTCTATTTTATATTTTGTGCGGTATCAACATGATTGTGTTGTTTATAAATGCATTTCATGATGCAGCACACGGAGCATTGTTTAAAAAATCAAAACACAACGAATGGTTTATGTATGTTTTAGAACTTTTTGGCGGTAATCATTGGCTTTGGACGCGACGGCATATCAATCTTCATCATGCTTATCCTAACGTTCCAGATTGGGATGTTGACATCAAGCAAAGTGATATAATCAGGATTTTTCCAAATAGTCCCTTGTTTAATTATCATAAGTATCAGCATATTTATATGTGGCTTATTTATCCTTTTTATAGCCTGAATTGGATTTACATCAGAGATTTTAAGGATTTTTTCGGGAAGAAGGACAATTACGTCAAAAAAGTGGTAGAGGCTATTCCAACTCGTGAAGTGTATACTTTATTTATCGCAAAAGCAATCAATCTTTTTTATTTGCTGTTGCTGCCAATGTTATTATTGAGTCAGCCATGGTATCTTGTTTTAGTGGCTTGGTTTGCCATGCATTTGTTTGGCAGTATGATTGGCGTCGTGGCACTTGTATCTACACATGTTGATGAAGATGCACACTTTCCAGTAACAGACGAAGACGGAAATCTTTCTGCTACTTGGGCAATGCATCAAATGATTGTTACAAAAGATTTCAGTACAAACAGCAAATTAGCTAACTTTTTATATGGCGGATTTACACATCATGTTGCACATCATCTTTTTCCGGGGGTTGGGCATACTTACTATCCTTATATAACACCGATTATAAGGCGTTATGCCGCAGAATATAATCTTCCATACACTTCATATCCTTTTTATCATGCCGTTCGTTCGCATTTCAGAATGCTTAAAAATAAAGGTATACATGAGAATATTATGATGATAGGAGAAATTTAATTATGAATTATGCTTACTAACAAGCCGAAACTAATAACTCATAATTCAAAACTTCTTCTCAATATTGGCGTTAATTTTTTTAGTGTTTAAATCTTGTAATAACGAATCTTTTAAAATAATTCTGAAATTATCTTCTGCAAAAACGGTTAACTTTGATTGACTGAATTTATAGACGTTGATTTTATTGTTTTTTGCGTCGATATAAAGATCGTATGAATACGTTGTACAGTCGTGCTGTTTACAGCCGCCGGCATGCAAAATATCGCCTTCTTTGGTAAATGGAGTTTCTGTGTTCCAATATTTTACCATTTGATCATACTCTGTGCCTAAAAGTGTTTTTAATCGTGGTGTTATACTGCTATTGGTTAATAAATGCGTGCCGATAACACTTTTATCAACCAAGCTTTTTAATGTGTCTGACGGATTAATTACAGCTGAATCTGTTTTTAAAGCATCGATTTTTATTGAGGTGGAATCTGTCGTTGGGATACTTTTAATAGTTTCTTTTTTGCATGAAACCATTGCAAAGCAACTCAAGGCAACTATAAATAAATTCTTTGCTTTTTTCTCCATAATGTTTATTTTTTGAATTAAATAATTGGTTTATAAAGTCTTAATGAGCTAATTTAACGAAAATATATTAGATTATTAGGGTAATTGAAAGTAAATTAGTACTGGTTTTTATAGTTTAATTTTTGTTTTTTCTTAAAGGGAAATAGCTTTATTAAAGATGGAAATTGGGAACGAATTAATTTAAAATAGGAGTTTGCCTTTTTTTTGCTTAATTTCATTTTTCAAATAAACGCTTTATGACGAATTGCACTAAATCTTTAATTTTTATACTTTCTATGTTTTTTATTACTGCTTCGAACGCTCAAAATGAAGTGTATTCAAGACCAGTAAAACAAGAAATTGCAGATACAACTTTTGTTAATTTAAAAGACTTTAGCAGTGATTTTATTTATGATATGAAATATGCTACAGATGATAATTTTCTAAAAGCCAAAGTATATGATTGTGCCGAATGTTTTTTGCGTTTTAAAACAGTTCAAGCTTTAGTTGCAGCAAATAAAGAGTTTAAGAAAAAAGGTTTTAAGATAAAATTATACGATTGTTACCGACCGTTATCAATCCAGAAGAAAATGTGGGAGATCGTGTCGAATCCAGAATATGTGGCAGATCCAAAAAAAGGCTCCATCCACAATAGAGGAGGAGCCGTTGATATTTCTTTAGTTGATGTAAATGGAAAAGAAGTGGATATGGGAACTCCTTTTGATTTCTTCGGAATTCAAGCGAGTCATAATTATACAAAACTTTCAAATGAAGTAAAATCAAATAGAAAGTTTCTGAAGAAAATCATGATAAAAAATGGCTTCAATTCTTTTGATTCTGAATGGTGGCATTATAATTTAAAAGCAGGTTTAAAAGATAAAGTGGCCAATCAAAAATGGAAATGCGATTAATTATTCAACACAGCGAATATTATCCATGAAATAAGTATCTGGTTTATAAACCTTATTGTTCATTTCAGATGTTAATTCGCTTTTTATAATATAATCTTCAGTAGCAGTCAAATATTTAATTCGCATCATGGTAACGGGCGAATTTTTTAACTCTTCGAAATTATCTTTCATAAACATAAAAATCCCTGTATTAATGCGATTGTTAACATCTTTATCATGAATTAGCGTACCACAGTTTTCTTGATCGATATGTATTAAAGTCACTACTTTTCCGTTTTGCAATTGCAAAAATACTCTTGAGTTTTTGTCGAAACAGTTTGCTTTTATAAAGTCTTTGCTTTTTTGAATAAGCTGTAAATTTAAAGTTGGAAGACCATCAGTCTGCGCGAGAGCGAAGAAAACATAATTAGATGTTCCTCCAAAGTTTTTCTCGCTCACAAGGTATTCATTTGTAATTTTATAAGTACCAATTGAGTCAGTTACATTGGCACTGTATTCACATGGTTTTTGGGCAAATGCGGTAAAGGTTAATAGAAAAAAAGTTAGTGTAATTAGTTGTTTCATTTTTAAGTAATTTTTCTGCAAATTAAAACTATTTTGTTATCATTTTTATCTGTTGTAAAAAAACAATAAACATTTCCTCCATTTTTTATTTTCCACTTTTTTCGAATATTTTCTACCGTGTCCGGAAAATTTCTTGTTGTGATATTGGCTTGCGTATTAACGAGCTCATTTTTCATTTCATTTTTACTGTACGAAATTACTTTTTCAATCTCAAAACGTCGCCCCGGAAAATCAATCAATTCTGCTGAGGTGTATAAGTGCGAGTGTTTGTGAAGTTTATCTATTTTAAAAACAGTACTTACTTCATCAAAACCACCAGATTTCATTATTGCTGAATTGGGTTCGTAAACATATTTTTGAGGCAGATTAAAAGAGGGAAATACAGTTTCATTTCCTAAAACAAATTCAAAAGTTTCTGTTTTGTCTTTTAAAATATGAGCTGTTTTAATTGTTATTTCACCAAAATAATGATTGTGAATCTCAAAAAGCAATTCTTTTACTTCATTTTGAAGGGCAATAATATGAATGTTTTTAACGAATTTTAATTCAGATAAACCAGCTGAAATATCCAATAAAGGCGCCGTTTTAATTAAAATTGAATCGGCTTTTTCGAAGTAAAAATCTAAAGAATCAGGAACATTCGGCAGACAATCTTTCAGCATAAAAACCTTGCCTTTCGCGTCATTTCTGCGAGAAGGATCAATGTAAATCCAATCCCATTTAAAACCTGATTCGGCTTCGTTTAAGACATTAGCAGAATCATCGGCATAACAAAAACAATTTTTAACATCTAACTGTTCAAAATTATGTTTTACAATTGCTGATAAATCCTCGTTGATTTCGCAATGCGCAACGACTTTAAACTTTTTAGAAAAGTAATAATCATCAACTCCAAAACCGCCAGTCAGATCAATTAAAGTTTTACCAGAAATTAATGAAGCTTTATAAGAAGCTGTTTTTTCAGATGAGGTTTGTTCAACAGAAATCTTGCTCGGATAAAGTATATTTTCCGTTGAGAACCAAGTAGGTAATTTTTCTTTTGCTTTTGATTTGGCTTCAATCTGATTTAAAATCAAAATCCAGTCGACCTCAGGAAAAGGATTTTTCTGAAACGCTAATTTTGCAATCGGAGCACCAACATTTTGAGATATAAAATCTTGAATATTTTGGTGCAGAATAGAAGTGTTCAAAGCTAAATTCTTTCAGTTAATACAGATACAATTTTATTGTTAGGAAAAAATTCTTTTAAAATTACTTTGAGCATGGTATAAACTGGAATAGCGATAATCATTCCGACAATTCCAAAAGTAATACCGCTGATTAATGTAATCAAGAATATTTCTAACGGGTGCGAATTTACACTTTTTGATGAAATTATAGGCTGGCTGATATTATTATCAATTGCCTGAACAAGTAAAAATCCAATAAGTACATAAATGGTTTTAGGTAAAATCTCTGACTGAAAATCACTTCCAATCATACTGATCATCGTCAAGATTCCGGCTAATATTGTTCCGATAATTGGTCCGATGTATGGAATGATATTCAAAATGGCACATAAAAAAGCAATTACAAATGCATTTTGATTCCCAAAAATAAGCAGTACAATCAGATACAAAATAAAAACCACAGTTAATTGAAGCAGTAATCCAATAAAATAGCGCGTCAGCAAATGATTTATTTTAGTAATCGAATTTATAATTTTATCCTCATTAGAATCCGGAAGAATTCTTCTGGCACTTGCTTTAAAAGCATCTTGGTCTTTAATAAAGAAAAAAGTTATGAAGAATACAGAAACTAAACCCATTCCCATATTGGCTAAAAAGTTTATTAAAGAATTGATAAAACCTGTAAAATAACCAATCCCAAATGCTGATGTAATTTTTGAATCTTTTAGCATTTTATTCAAATCGACATGCTGAATATTAAAATAAGCTTCAATACTTCGCTCTGTTTGCATAAACTGGTTTTGCAGGTTATTGGTATCTAATAGTGACAAATTATTGGCCTGCGAAATAATTAACGGAACAAACAAAAATATAAATCCAACTAGCAATAATATAAAAACGATCAACGTCGTGGCGGCAGCCAAAGAATTTCCGAATTTTAATTTATTTTTTAAAAATTGCACTAACGGATTGGCAATAAGGCATAGTATTAATGAAATACATAAATACACAATTACAGTTTGTATTTCGTATAAAAAATATAAAATAGCTCCCACAACTAAGATGGTAGATAAAGCTCTTAAAATTCCGTTAGAAATAATTTTTGATGTGATCATATTTTGGTTTTAGACTATAAATATAGGAAAAAGCTTTTAAAATAGCGGGATAAACAAAAAAAAGCGAGACCATTTAGATCTCGCTTTATAATTGATTTTATTTTTGTTTTTAGATTCCGAATCCAGCTCTTGGACCACCAGAAACAAATATTGCTGCCATTCTGCTTTTTTGTCCGTTTGAGAACATGTACATAGCATTATCGTCAACATAATCCATGTAGTTCATTGTCATTTCTACAGGAGTTCCAGAACAAGTACTATAATGTGGATAAGCCGGTACACCATAGTTTTCCTCGTTGTGAGTTGGTGTATCTGCAACTAGATCGCTTCCGCAAGTTGCATCTCCCCAGATATGACGTAAATTCATCCAGTGACCAACTTCGTGAGTTGCAGTTCTTCCTAAATTAAATGGAGCATTAGCAGCACCAGATAATCCAAAATATCTAGAATCGATTACAACACCGTCAGTTGCAGATGCTCCTCCAGGAAATTGTGCATACCCTAAGATACCGCCGCCAATAGCGCAAGACCATAAGTTAAGTTTTGTTGTAGGAGAAGTTGGTGCAATACCACCTTGAGCCGTTTTTTTCATGGCGTCATTTGTTCCCCAAGAAGTTTTTGTTGTAGATTTTCTGATAACTTGATCTAAAACAAATGTAATTCCTACGTTGGCTTTTACACCAGCAAAAAGTGCAGGAACACTATTGAAATCAGAGTTTAATGCATTAAAATCTTTGTTTAAAACGTCAATTTGAGACTGGATTTGTGCATTCGAAATGTTTTGAGCAGTTGTTTTGTACAAAACATTAACTACTACCGGAATTTCAATTTTGCCATTTACCAAACGATTGGTTAAAATTTTGTTTGTTGTAAAGGCTTCAATTTCATTCATTCGAATTGCTAACATAGGATCAGCTTTTAATTGTGCTTCTAAAACTTGTTGTGAGGCGCATCCACGACGAGTTATTGCACTTGCTTCTGAACCGCTAGTTTCAGATTGATCATTTTGACATGCAAACAGTACTAAAGCAGCAACTGCGGAAATAAGAACTTTTTTCATAATAATTTGGGTTTTTTGTTATAAAAAATTTGATTTGGTTAACCAGATCGCAATTTTATAACAAAAACACTTTGTAGCCAAATTTTTATATCAAATTATTTGTGAGAATTTTACAACAGCCCGTACAGCTTGATTCCTACAAAAATTAACACAATTTTATTAAGATGTAAATTCGTACAAAGCTATACTTGCAGCTTGTACAACATTCATCGAACTGTTCTTTCCAAACATATTTATGTGTACAATTTGGTTTGAAATTTTCAAAAGTTCATCAGAAATTCCATCAATCTCACTTCCTATGATAAGAGCAATTTTTTGATGATCAGGAATTAAGACTTGTTTTAGCGGTTTGCTGTTGTTTGCAATTTCTAAAGAGATAATTTCAAATCTATTTTCTAGCAGATAATGTATCAGATCTGAAGTTTCTTCAATTATAGTATGCGGTACATGAAGATGCGTACTGCGTGAGGTTTTGTTTATTTTCCTTGGTGTCAGCGGAATATCTTTTCCTAAAAAAATAATATTTTCAACACCAAAAGCTTCACTAATTCTAAAAAGAGACCCGATATTCTGCTGAAAATAAATATGATCACAAACTAATGTAATCGGAAATGTTTTTCTTTCAAATTGATTTTCTTCGTGAGTAAGCTGCACTTTTTTAAAATTAGTTGGTAAAAATATAATTAATGATATTCGCACCCATTTTCAAGGCTTTGTCTCGAACATCTGCAGGATCATTATGTACTTCCGGATCTTCCCAGCCATCTCCTAAATCGCATTCGTACGTATATAAGAGAACCAATTTGTTTTCGACGAAAATTCCAAAAGCCTGAGGGCGAGTTCCATCGTGTTCGTGAATTTTTGGCAATCCATTCGGAAAAGGAAATGGTTTTTGAAAAATAGGATGATTGGCAGGAATTTCAACTAAATCATTATTTGGGAATATCTTTTTAATTTCTTTTCGAATGTATTGATCCATTCCGTAATTGTCATCAATATGAAGAAAACCTCCCGCAGTAAGATAATTTCTTAGATTGGTAACGTCAGAATCGCTAAAAACAACATTTCCGTGTCCGGTCATATGTACAAACGGGTAGGAAAGCAAGTCCGGATTACTTGGTTCAACCGTTGAAGGTTTTGCTTTTATGCGCGTATTAATATTCGAATTGCAAAAACGGATTAAATTGGGCAAAGAAGTAGGATTTGCATACCAGTCACCACCGCCACTGTATTTCAGCAAAGCAATTTCTTGTGAGAAAGAAGGGATTGAAATCAATAAAAATAACAAGAATATTTTTTTCATAATTATATGTTTTGTCATTTCGACGAAGGAGAAATCACAATTGAAATTCCTCATGCTATATCGCCAATCTTTGTAGAGCTGCTAGTGTGATCTCTCGTTCCTCGAGATGACAAACTTGCCGCAATTGTATATAGCTGTGATTTTAATTTGATGTTTCATTAAAAAATACAACGCTGTGACAAGCCACAACAGCTGCAGTTTCAGTTCGTAATCGCGTATTTCCTAAAGTCACAGGCTTAAAATTATTTTCTAAAGCCAATGCAATTTCCTTTTCAGAAAAATCTCCCTCAGGACCAATGAGCAAAGTAACATTTTCGTTTGGTTTTAAAACTTCTTTTAGCGATTTTTTATCTGTTTCTTCGCAGTGCGCGATCAATTGCAGTCCTTCATTTCTTTGTTTGACGAATTCTTTAAACGAAATTGCTTCATTCAATTTAGGAAGAAATGTTTCGTTCGACTGTTTCATCGCGGCTAAAATAATTTTCTCAAAACGTTCTAAGTTAATTACTTTACGCTCAGAACGATCACAGAAAATTGGCGTAATTTCTTGAATTCCAATTTCAGTTGCTTTTTCTAAAAACCACTCAAAACGATCGTTCATTTTAGTTGGTGCTACGGCTAAATGCAAACGAAATTTTGGTTCAGGAGATTTTGTTATCGAAAGCACTTCAACAATACATTTATTGTCCGATGCTAGCGTGATTTCGGTTTCAAACAACAATCCCAAACCATTTGTAACGTGCAGAATATCTGAATCTTTTTTGCGTAAAACCTTTATAATATGACGGCTTTCTTCTTTATCAAAAGAAAAAGTTTCAGTCGTTTCGTCAATATCTGGATTGTAAAATAATTGCATAATTAAAATTGAATTCGCGCTTTAGAAACAACTGAAGAAGTTTCAAAACGACTTGATAAATATTTTTGATAGCCTACAATTCCAATCATTGCAGCATTATCAGTTGTGTATTCGAATTTAGGGACAAAAGTTTTCCAGCCGTATTTGCCTTCGCTTTCTTTCAATCGGGTTCTAATTCCTGAATTTGCAGAAACGCCTCCGCCAATTGCAATTTGCTTAATTCCGGTTTCTTTGACGGCAAGTTTTAATTTATCCATCAAAATTTCTATGATTGTGTATTGAATAGAAGCACAAATATCATTTAGATTTTCTTCGATGAAATTTGGATTTTGAAGTTTGTTCTTTTGAATAAAATATAAAATAGCTGTTTTTAATCCAGAGAAACTAAAATCCAATCCGGGAACTTTTGGTTTTGTAAAAGCAAAAGCTTTTGGATTTCCCAATTTCGCATATTTGTCGATCAATGGACCGCCAGGATAGGGAAGTCCTAAAATTTTTGCGCTCTTGTCAAATGCTTCTCCAACAGCGTCATCTGTAGTTTCACCGATAATTTCCATATCAAAAAAACCATTAACTTTTACAATCTGGGTATGGCCACCACTTATGGTTAGGGCTAAAAAAGGAAACTCAGGTTTGTCAAACCCTTCTTCATCAATAAAGTGTGCTAAAATATGCGCATGCATATGATTTACAGCAATTAACGGAATTTTTAATGCTAGTGATAATGATTTGCTGAAAGAACTTCCTACCAATAAAGACCCCATTAAACCTGGCCCTTGAGTAAAAGCAATGGCGGATAGCTGTTCTTTTTGTACATTTGCTTTGCGAAGTGCAGCATCGATTACCGGAACAATGTTTTGCTGATGTGCTCTCGAAGCTAATTCAGGAACTACACCACCATATTGGTTGTGAATTAACTGATTGGCTACAACATTTGAGAGTACTTTGTCGTTATGTAAAACCGCGGCAGCAGTATCATCGCAGGAACTTTCGATGGCAAGAATAAAAACCTCTGAATTTTGCATATAAAGGCACAAATTTTGAATTATATTTGACAAATCAAATTTTTAATTTTCTTTGATTGTAAAGGAGAAGCCAAAATTAAAGAATTTTTATCAAAACAGTCGATCTTTGCTGTTCAAAATAAATTAAAAGAAAACTAAAATAAAAGCAGCTATCAAAAAAGTAAAGAAAATAGTATCCAGAACCCTAATTGGGTTAATCTTACTTTTGCTAGCAGTGGCTATAACATTGTCTTTGCCTTACGTTCAGACAAAAATCGCCCAATATGTTACTGAATCTCTAAATTCAGATTTTAAAACAGATATTCATGTTGATAAAGTTGCTGTAAATATTTTTGGAGGCGTAAAACTTAAAAAAGTTTTGATTTACGATCATCACAAAAAGGTTTTAATTTATTCTGATATTATTTCTACCGATATTTTAAGTATTAAAAGATTGCTTGATGGTGATTTAATATTTGGTGATCTTCGTTTAACAGGTTTGATTTTTAATCTAAAAACCTATAAAAACGAAAACGAAAATAATATCAATAAATTTATCCGATTATTTGAGTCGGATAAGCCTTCTAAAACAAACAAGCACTTTTTGCTGACAGCGAGAAACGCTTATATTTCTCAAGGAAATTTTTCAGTTGTTGATGAAAATAAAATGACTCCTAGATTTTTGGATTTCAAAAAATTAAATGCTTACATCAGTGATTTTAAACTAGAAGGACCGAATGTTACAACAACAATTCACCGTTTTTCTTTTTTAGACCACCGTGGTTTGTATGTTTCTAATTTCACTGGAAAATTAACGTATACCAAAAAACAGATAAAAGTTGAAAATCTTGCAATTAAAACAAAAAGATCTTCAATATATGGAGAGGCTGTTTTAAATTATAAAGTAGAAGATTTTCTTCATTTTACAGATAAAGTAAAATTTAATGTTGCATTAGATTCTGCTTCAATTGCCTCAAATGACATTCGATATTTTTATGACGGATTAGGAAAAAACCAGCATTTTAAAATCAAAACTAAACTAAGAGGAACACTCAATAATCTTAATTTAAGAGGGCTTAGGCTAAGCGATACAAACGGTTCTCGAATTGTTGGAAACATTAATTTCAAGAATCTTTTAGGAGATAAAACCCAAAAGTTTTCTATGGAAGGAAAATTCGACAGGTTGATTTCAAGTTATGATAATTTGGTTGTTTTATTGCCAAATGTTTTAGGTAAAAAATTACCTAAAGAACTTAAAAGAGTCGGGAAATTTAATATTGTCGGAAAAGCAAAAGTCTCTACGACTGATCTTGAAGCCGATTTTAAAATGGTTACTGATTTAGGAAACGGTCAGGCAGATATTCATATGAATAATATGGATTTTATTGATAAAGCATCATATTCGGGTAATATAATCTTAGAAAATTTTGATGTGGGAGCTTTGTTAGCGAGAAAAGATATTGGCAAAACCACTTTAAATTTAGATGTTGACGGAGTCGGGTTTACTGAAAAGTATTTGAATACAATTATTAAAGGTGATATTGCAAAATTAGATTACAATAAGTACACTTATAATAATATAACAGTAAATGGTAATTTTAAATTGCCTTATTATAAAGGAGAGATTTCTGTAAACGATCCCAACCTAAGCTTAACTTTTGATGGTTTAGTTGATTTGAGCAAACGCGAAAGCAGGTACGATTTTCATATTAATGTTGAAAATGCAGATTTACGAAAACTTAAGTTTATAAACGATTCGATTTCTCATTTTAAAGGAGATGCCGTTGTTCAGGTAACGGGTAATTCTATCGAAAATCTTCAAGGAAATATTTATATAAAAGATGCTGAATATCAGAACCCAAAGTCAACTTATGCTTTTGATGAACTGCAGGTTACTTCAAATTTTGATGCCGATAGACTGCGAACAATAACGATTAATTCTACCGATGTTGTTAATGGTAAAATCGTTGGGAAATTCCGTTTTGATCAGCTAGATAAATTGGTAATGAATTCGGTTGGAAGTCTTTATACCAATTATAAACCTTATAAAGTTAAAAAAGGACAGTTCCTGCGTTTCAATTTTCATGTTTATGATAAAGTTGTAGAAATGCTTTATCCAGAAATCAATATCGATTCGTCGACTGTAGTGCGCGGTAAAATTGATTCTGATTTGCAAGAATTTAAATTCAGATTTAATTCTCAAAAAATAACGGCATCAAAAAATACATTTGATAATGTCCGAATCAATATCGATAATAAAAACCCGCTTTATAACGCTTTTGTCGAGTTAGACAGTATCAAAACGCCTTATTATAAGGTGCGTGATTTTAGTTTGATCAATGTAACATCAAAAGATACTTTGTTTGTTCGTTCAGAGTTTAAAGGCGGAGAAAAAGGTCAGGATTATTTTAATCTGGATTTGTATCATACCATCGATAAAAACAAAAATAATATTGTCGGGATTAAAAAATCTGAAATGAAATTTAAAGACTATTTATGGTATTTAAACGAAAATGCAGAAAAAGACAATCAGATTGTTTTTGATAAAAACTTTAAAAATTTTACTATTGATAATATAGTGTTATCACATGAAAATCAGAAAATTGATTTAAACGGAATTATAAAAGGAAGTGATTATAAAGATATTGTGCTGAATTTTGAAGATGTTGATATTAATAAAATTACGCCTTTAACATCGAAGTTTGTGTTTAATGGTAATATGAACGGAAATATCAATTACAAGCAAAATAAAAATGTTTATCAGCCCACGGCCTCGATTGTCATTGATCATCTTAATTTGAATAAAATAGAATTAGGAACGCTGAATTTTGATATTTCTGGTGATGAAAGTTTTAAAAAGTTTACCATAAATTCATCAATACAGAATGGTTTTACAGAATCGTTTAGAGCAAACGGAACTTTTGCTGTCGAAAATAAAGAGACTTTTTTAGATCTGAATTTAAAACTCGAAGGATTTAATCTGGCGACTTTAGGAACTGTTGGAGGAGATGTTTTGTCAAACGTCAGAGGATCTGTTTCTGGAAATGCGGCTGTTGTTGGAAATCTAAAAAAACCTGAAATCAACGGACGATTGTATGTAGAAAAGGCAGGAATGACAATTCCGTACCTAAATACAGATTATGAATTAAGCGATCGAACCGTAATTGATTTGACAGATGAAAAGTTTTTATTCAGAAACAATCAATTAACTGATACAAAATACAATACCAAAGGATTATTGAATGGAAGTATAGAGCATCATAATTTTAGTGACTGGAAACTTGATTTAACCATAACATCTAAAAGGTTGCTGGCGCTGGATACTAAAGACAGTGATGATGCGGCTTATTTTGGTACAGCATTTATAAATGGAACAGCCAGTATAAAAGGACCAACAGAAAGTTTATTTATAAAAGTGGATGCCAAATCTGAAAAAGGCACAGAAGTTAAGATACCTATTAATAATGTTCAAAGTGTTGGAGAAAGCAGTTGGATTCATTTTGTAACGCCAAAAGAAAAATACAATCTAGCGAATGGTATTGTCGAGAAAACCAGAAACTATAACGGTCTTGAACTAGAGTTTGATTTTGATATAACACCAGATGCCGAAGTAGAAGTAATTTTAGACCGAAACTCTGGACATGGTATGAAAGGAAAAGGATATGGATCGCTTTTGTTTAAAATTAATACACTCGGTAAATTTAATATGTGGGGAGATTTCCAGGCATATGAAGGAACTTATAATTTTAAATATGGCGGTTTAATTGATAAAAAATTCGCAGTCAAAAAAGGTGGATCTATTATTTGGGAAGGAAACCCGATGAAAGCACAGTTGAATTTAGAAGCAGTTTATCGAACTTCTGCCAATCCTGCTGTATTACTAGAGAACTCTTCTTTCAATAAAAAAGTGCCAGTTGAAGTAGTTATTGGTTTAAGAGGAGATTTAACAAGTCCGGAGCCTAATTTTGATATTCAATTTCCTTCTGTGAGTAATGTTTTAAAATCAGAGATTCAATATAAATTAGACGATAAAGATGTCCGTCAGACCCAAGCTTTGTATTTGCTTTCAACTGGTTCGTTTATGAGTCCGGATGGTTTCAATCAAAGTGATTTGTCTGGAACTTTTGCAGAAACAGCAGCAAGTTTGCTGGGCGGTATCATAAAATCAGATAATGATAAATTTAATATTGATTTAAATTTTATTTCGGCAGACAAAAGAATTGGACAAGAAGCAGATGGTCAGTTCGTAGCAAATATTTCCTCTCAGATTAATGAAAAAATATCGATTAATGGAAAAGTCGGAGTTCCGGTAGGAGGTGTTAATGAATCAGCAATTGTTGGAGATATAGAAATATTGTACAGAGTGAATGAAGATGGATCAATGAACCTTCGTTTGTTTAATAAAGAAAACGATATCAATTATATAGGACAAGGAATTGGTTATACACAAGGAGTCGGTATTTCGTATGAAGTAGATTTTGATACGTTCAGCGAACTGGTGAATAAATTATTCAAAAGCCATAAACTTGAAAGAGCAATAAAAAATTCTTCTGATGATCCGGACTCTTATCTGAATCCTGATTTTATCAACTTTAATAATAAAAAAGAAGCTGAAAAAAATAATAAAAAGTCAGATAAAAAAGATGACGAAAAAAAGCCTCAACCCCAAAATAGCAATAATCAAGGATTGATTCCAGATAATGACGATTTTTAAGCTTTTGTTAAAAAAGCGTAATAAAAAAACCATTCGCCACAACGAATGGTTTTTTTATACTAATTTTAGATTTCCAAAATATTTTTGCGTAATGAAGTCAACCTCACATTTTTATAACACTTCATTTATGTATTGTTAATTTTAAGGATTTAATTAAAATAAGCACCTTTTATTATTTTAAATGAATTTTTTAGTATCGAAAAACTTATTAACGAAAACGTTTGAATTTAACATATTTTATTAATTTATTATAAACATAACCTAGAAAGTGGTGAATGTTTGCTAATTTTACACTTTAATACTTAAATAATGCCAAAAACAATAAAAAAAGTAGGTGTTCTAACCTCAGGAGGAGACTCGCCAGGAATGAATGCTGCAATACGATCAGTTGTTCGAACATGCGCTTATCATAACATAGAATGCATAGGAATTTATAGAGGGTATCAAGGAATGATCGAAGGAGATTTCAAAGAAATGGGCCCTCGAAGCGTAAATAATATTGTAAACAAAGGTGGAACGATCTTAAAATCGGCTCGTTCTGTTGAGTTTAGAACCCCAGAAGGTAGAAAAAAAGCGCACGAAAATCTTTTGAAAGCTGGAGTTGACGCTCTAGTAGTAATTGGAGGTGACGGAAGTTTTACCGGAGGATTGATTTTTAATTCAGAATATGATTTTCCAGTAATGGGAATTCCAGGTACAATTGATAATGATATTTTTGGTACAAGTCATACTTTAGGATATGATACAGCCTTAAATACTGTTGTAGATTGTATTGATAAAATTAGAGACACTGCAAGTTCACATAACCGTCTGTTCTTTGTAGAGGTTATGGGTAGAGATGCAGGTCATATTGCTCTTAATGCAGGTATTGGAGCTGGTGCAGAAGAAATCCTTATTCCTGAAGAAGATTTAGGTTTAGACAGATTGCTAGACTCTCTTCAAAAAAGTAAAGCTTCAGGAAAATCATCAAGTATAGTGGTTATTGCTGAAGGCGATAAAATTGGTAAAAACGTTTTCGAATTAAAAGATTATGTTGAAGCTAATTTGCCTGAGTACGACGTAAGAGTTTCTGTTTTAGGACACATGCAGCGTGGTGGTTCTCCATCTTGTTTTGACCGTGTTTTAGCAAGCCGTTTAGGTGTAAAGGCAGTAGAATCTTTAATAGAAGGAAAATCTAATTACATGGTTGGTTTACAAGCTGATAAAGTGGCTTTAACACCACTTGAGCAGGCAATTAAAGGTAAATCTGAAATTGATAGAGAATTATTGAGAGTGTCTGATATCATGTCGACATAAAGATATAAAGTTAAAAGTTTAAAAAAGGAAAGAAGTTTATTGTGAGGAAATTAGACTTTAAATTAGTGTAATAAAAACAAAAGCAAAAATTAAGTAAAATGTCAAAAGTAAAATTAGGAATAAACGGATTTGGACGTATCGGAAGAATCGTTTTTAGAGAATCTTTCAATAGAGATAATGTAGAAGTAGTAGCAATCAACGATTTATTAGATGTAGATCACTTAGCTTACTTATTAAAATATGATTCAGTTCACGGTCGTTTCAACGGAACTGTAGAAGTAAAAGAAGGAAAACTTTACGTAAACGGAAGAAATATCCGTATTACTGCAGAAAGAAATCCAGCTGACTTAAAATGGAACGAAGTTGATGTTGATGTAGTTGCAGAATGTACTGGTATCTTCACAACTATCGAAACTGCAAATGAGCACATTAAAGGTGGTGCTAAAAAAGTAATTATTTCTGCTCCATCTGCAGATGCTCCAATGTTTGTAATGGGAGTAAATCACGAAACTGCAAAAGCTTCTGATTTAGTTGTTTCTAACGCTTCTTGTACTACAAACTGTTTAGCTCCTTTAGCTAAAGTTATTCACGATAACTTCGGAATTGAAGAAGCTTTAATGACAACTGTTCATGCTACAACTTCAACTCAAATGACAGCTGACGGACCTTCTAGAAAAGACTGGAGAGGTGGGCGTGCTGCTTCAATTAACATTATTCCTTCTTCAACTGGAGCTGCAAAAGCGGTTGGAAAAGTAATTCCTTCTTTGAATGGAAAATTAACTGGAATGTCTTTCCGTGTTCCTACTGCTGACGTTTCTGTAGTTGATTTAACTGTAAAAGTTTCTAAACAAACTTCATACGAAGAAATCTTGGCTGTTTTAAAAACTGCATCTGAAACTACAATGAAAGGTATTTTAGGATATACTGAAGATGCTGTTGTATCGCAAGATTTTATTTCTGACAAAAGAACTTCAATCGTTGATGCTACTGCAGGAATTGGTTTAAATTCAACTTTCTTCAAATTTGTATCTTGGTACGACAATGAGTACGGATACTCTAGTAAATTGATTGATTTATCTGTACACATTGCAGGTTTAAAATAATATTATATAATTTTACAAAATCCCGTTATTTCAAAATAACGGGATTTTCTTATTTTGTTACGTCTTTAATTAATGTAAAAAGTACACTTTTTAATTTAGTTAAAGAAAAACTAATCCAAAAACTAAAGAAAATGAAATTAATAGTTGATAGTGGATCTACTAAAGCCGATTGGATTGCAATTGATGATAATGGAAAAGTATTATTCACCACACAAACTTTAGGATTAAATCCTGAAATTCTTGACGGTCCTGAAATTGTTTCAAGATTAAACGATCGTTTTGATATCCTTCAAAATAAAAAAAATGCTACCCATTTGTTCTTTTACGGAGCAGGTTGCGGAACGGAGAGAATGCAGACTTCTCTTTCTCAAATATTTCAAGAATATTTTAATAATGCAATAGTTGAAGTTCATGAAGATACTTATGCTGCGGTTTATGCAACAACTCCAAAAGGAGAAGAAGCAATCGTAAGTATTTTAGGAACAGGTTCTAACTGCAGCTATTTTGATGGCAAACTATTACATCAAAAAGTTCAGTCGCTGGGCTATATTGTTATGGATGACTGCAGTGGAAATGTTTTCGGAAAAGAATTAATCAGAAAATATTATTTCAATAAAATGCCTAAAGAATTAGCAGTTGAATTTGAAAAAGAATATAATTTAGATGCTGATTTTATCAAAAACAAATTATACAAAGAACCAAATCCAAACGCATATTTAGCGACTTTTGCGAAGTTCTTGATCAAACATAAAGATTCTGAATTTTGTAGAAAAATTATCTTCAAAGGAATGAAATCGTTCGTTAAAAATTACATTCACCAATTTGATAATTGTAAAGAAGTTCCAGTTCATTTTGTTGGTTCTATTGCTTTCTATTTAAAAGATGAATTACAAGAAACATTTAATAAATATGAACTACAATTAGGTAATGTTTTAAGAAGACCGATTGATGGACTAATTGCATACCATGTTGCTAATCAATAGTTCTGGTTTTATGGAAATTGCTATTATTGCTCATGATGGTAAAAAAGCTGATTTAATTGATTTCTTAATTAAAAACGAGGCTGTTTTGCATCACGAAAAAATAAAGCTGATTGGTACAGGAACTACTGGAGGAAAAGCCGAAGCTGCAGGTTTTAAAACGCAAAGAATGCTTTCTGGACCTTTAGGAGGTGATGCACAAATTGCAGGAAGAGTTGCAGAAGGAATAACTCAAATGGTTTTCTTTTTTAAAGATCCTTTATCGAGTCATCCACACGAAGCTGATATCAATATGCTGATTCGTGTTTGTGATGTGCACAATGTGCCGCTGGCCACGAATGAAGCAACGGCACAATTATTATTAGATGCTATTGCACTGCAATTATAGAAATTTCAACATTTACATTTTTTGGCAAACATGCCACTTGAACCGTTTCACGAGCTGGAGCGGTTTTTTCGTTAAAATAAGATCCGTAAACCGTGTTTATTGCAGCAAAATTATTCATATCCATGATAAAAATAGTTGCTTTCACAACGTTTTCAAACGTCATATTTGCAGCTTCTAGAATTGCTGCTATATTTTCCATAACTTGTTTTGTTTCGTCAAGAATATTTTCAGTAACAAGTTCTCCTGAAGCTGGGTTTATAGCAATTTGTCCAGAAGCATAAATTGTATTTCCTGATAATACGGCTTGATTGTAAGGACCGATTGGAGCAGGAGCTTTTTCAGTAAAGATGATTTTTTTCATATGAATTATTTTTATTCGAAAGTAATTTATCGATTAGAGGTACTTCGTTTATTCCATTTAATGTCGCTTAAGACACCAGATTTAATTCCGATAAAGAAATTCCAGTTTGAATTTGGTCCAAGAGGCGTCCAGTTAAAAGCCATTCTCCAGCTCAATAAATCCCTCTCAAAACGGAATTGTGTAAAAGTAACTCCCTTTTGCACAAAGTCATAACCAGTAGAAACACCGCCTTTCCATTTCGGTGTAATATCCATATTGGCTGAAATCATGATAGAGTTATTACTAATTTTATTTTCTCTGTTTACATTGCTGTATGTTAGTGAATAAGCCAATGTCATGTCCCAAGGCAATTTAGAGTTGAAAAATTCGGTTATAACATCTTCTCCTTTGTCTTCCTTGTCATTTGCAAACTGACTATTTCGACTGTCATTTAAATCAGTATTAGTTCCGAATAAATCATCTTTACGACCTCCATTCCGTTCGCTTTGCTTGTTTTCTTCCTTTTGTCCTTTATTCGAAAAGCTATAATTTAGAGTAAGGTTTGCGCTTGTCATTCTAAATAAACTTCCACCGTTGTCGATGTTGAATTTATCTATTTTTGCCCCAGAATTGTCAATAGCGTAAGGATCTAATACTGCTCCAAAATTGACATTCATTTTGTTGTCAAAAAATTGTGTCCCACCACTTACCAGCAAAGGCTGCCAAGCTAGAGTTTGCTTTCCGTCAGCATCAAAGTTATAGCTCGTACTGAAGTTCAGGTTGTTTAAAAGCATTATTTTTTTGGGTTCTGTCTTTGTGCTGTCGCTGTCTCTTACTTTAGCTTCAAAAGTATTGCTCAGAGCAAAACCTACTATATTAGAATTTGCTTTGCCAGGAGCGCCAAAAACACCGCCCTCAAAGCGAGTATACTCCGTTGTAATTCGGCCAGAAGCATCTACAGCATAAGTGTTATAGTATTTTTCAAAGCTCGGTGTGTAAGCATATGTAATTGAAGGACGCATGACATGACGAATCGATTGAATTTTTTTGTCTTCACCAAAATTAAAAGTACCGTAAATTGTAGTTCCTAAATTTGTGCTGAAATTGTATGTTCTAAAGGCATCAAAACCATTTACAGTTGTAGTAACAACTTGGCTTTGATTTGCGTCGTAATTTTTATTAATGGTTTTGGTTACCCAAGTTTCCTGGTAATTAGTTGAAGCTCCGGCACTGAAATATTTGAATATTTTAAAGTTGGTACTTATCGGAATAGTATGTTGCATACCAATTTGCGCGTCTTTAAACATTTGTGGCTTAAAGAATAAAGAATCGGTTGTTACAAAGCTATTTTTTCCGCTTAAGTTATATTGTAAATTGATGTTTTTAATAAATCCTTTTTTTACGCCGTCTTTTCCAACAAAAGGATACACACGGTCTATACTTGCCTGAAGTGATGGCAGAGTCATGTTTATTACTTCTGTTTGTGTATTTTGTGAATGCGTTGCTGTTAATGATATACGAGCCTGCGGAATTGTATTAAAGGTTTTATTGTAAGAAATAGATGAACTTAAAGTATTATTCAAATTAGACCCTACATTGGCCTGATTAATAGATTGTTTGAAGTATTTACTACTACCCATGTTTACAGAGGCTGAAAATGTCGAATTTGGGTTCGATTTAGTGTCTTTTGAGTGCGACCACTGAATGTTGTAAATGCTTTGTTTTGAATAATCTGGATAACCTCTCTCACTGCTGATCAAGTTTTCAAAACGTACGTTGATATTTCCTCTGTATTTATATCTTGTAGCGTATGCAGACTCAAATCGCATGGCGTAACTTCCATTTGTGTAATAATCGCCTAAAACGGTAAGGTCATAATTGTCGCTCAAGGCAAAATAATACCCTCCATTTTGTAAAGAGAAACCTCTTGTGTTTGAGTCGTTATAGCTAGGGATAATTATTCCAGATATACTTTTTTCTTCACTCATTGGAAAATAAGCGAAGGGCAATGCAATAGGAGTAGGAACATCAGCAATAACCATATTGGTTAAACCTGTCACTACTTTTTTTCCGGGAATAAATTTTACCTTGTTGGTTTGAAAATAATATTCGGGATTGTCTACATCTGTAGAAGTAGTAAAACGCGCTCCTTTTAAAAAGTAAACAGAATCATTTTCTTTTTTAGTAACTGCAGCTTTTATTTTAAATTCTCCTTGTTCGGTTCTTGAATTATAAATTAAAGCTTTTTTTGTTTTAAAATTAAATCGGATTGAGTCAGGCTGTACTTCACTCGATCCTTGTTTGAAGTTTGGATATTGAGTTAAAACTCCTGCTGAATCTTTTATTCTTCCGGCATAGACTTCATCTTTTTCATAATCAAGTACAATTATGCCCGATTTTAACTCAACATCTTTATAATATAATTCAGCTTCGTTATAAAGTGTGATCAGCTTTTTCTTCTGATCAATCTTAGCATAATCTTTAGCTTTATATTTTACCTTTCCGTCAAGAAAAGTCTTTGTAGGCTTAATGCTGTCCACTTTCACAGTGTCAACTGTGGCGTTTTTTGTTTTATCTGTTTGTTTTACAGTTGGTAACGGCTTTTTTTTAGTTTTTATATCTTGCGAATATAATTTACCACATCCTAGTGTTAGGAAAAATGATAATAAAACGATATTAAATAAGTTTGTATGCAAAGGTTTAAATGCTATTTTTGTAAAAGTATGGCTTGTTTTTTGACATGTCAAACTTACATATAATTTTTTGTCAAAAATAATCAATTGTAAAAATTATAGCAGTTGCATTTTATTAAAATTAACTTTTAGATTTATGAACATATTTAACAAAACTAGGCTAATCTTTAGTTTTTTTCTAACGATAATTTCATTTTGTGCTTACAGTCAGGCAAATGTTTTTAAGGTAACACTTGATGCTGGACATGGTGATCATGACTTTGGAGCTGTTTACAGTGGTCGGATAGAAAAAAATATTGCTTTGGCCATTGTGCTGAAAGTTGGAAAAATTTTGGAAGCCAGCCCAAATGTTGATGTTATTTATACCCGAAAAACGGATGTTTTTATTGATTTGGTCGAAAGAGCCAATATTGCAAACAGAGCAAATTCTAATATTTTTGTCTCTATTCACTGTAATGCAAATAAAAATACTGCTGCAGACGGAACAGAAACTTATGTAATGGGTTTGAGTAAAGTCGCATCGAATCTTGAGGCTGCGAAAAAAGAGAACTCGGTTATTACGTTGGAGAAAGATTACAAGCGTAAATATGAAGGTTATGACCCGAATTCGCCAGAATCGATGATTGGAATGACTCTTATGCAGGAAGAATATTTAGATAATAGTATTTCACTAGCTGATAAAATTGAAGCTAACTTTGACAGATTAGGGAAAAAACTTCGTCAAGGCGGTGTAAAACAAGCTCCATTTATGGTGCTTCATAAAGCTTACATGCCTAGAGTTTTAGTTGAAACAGGTTTTGTTTCAAATCCTACAGAGGGAAATATTTTAAATTCAGAAGACGGACAAAACGATATTGCCAAAGCTATTGCTGAAGCGATATTAAGTTATAAAAGCGAGTATTTTGGTTCTGGAGTTCCAGAAATAGCAGATGCCCGCCCAGCAAGAGATACTTCGACTCCAAAAAAACCTAAGGCAGATCCTGTTGTACCTGCTAAAAATGCTCCAAAAGGAACTTTTTATAAAGTACAGCTTATCGCAAGTATAAAGAAAACACCGCTAGATCCTAAAAACTTTAAAGGATTGAAAAACGTTACAATGCTGTATGAAAACAATATTTATAAATATTTCTATCAGGAAACTTCAGATTATGAAGCAGCAAAAAAATATTTGCAAGAAGCTAAAAGTAAAGGATATGGAGCGTCATTTTTGACAGCAACTAAAGATGGAGAAAAAATCAGTATTCAAGACGCGACTAAATAATAGCCACAAGTTCGAATATTTATATTAATTTTGTACAAACACTTAGAATTTTGAAACTAACAAGAGAAATTAAAACGGCTATTTTAGTCATCGCGTCAATTTTATTATTTATTTGGGGCTATAGTTTTTTAAAAGGCAGAGACCTTTTTACAAATTACAAAACATTATATGTTGAATATGATAATGTGGAGGATTTGGCAGCATCAGCACCTGTAACCATAAACGGACTTGTAGTTGGTAAAGTAAATAAGATTACAATTAATGAATTAACTGGTAAATTATTAGTTGAACTTCAGCTAAAAACTGATTTTCCAATTTCTAAAACTAGTACAGCATCTTTATATTCGCCAAGTTTAATTGGAGGAAAACAAATTAAAATTGTACCTAATCTTGCAGATAAAGATCCTGCAGTTGAAGGACAGGCGTTAGTTGGAAATGTTGAATTAGGGTTAACTGATTCCTTAGGAGGAAAATTAGAACCTATTCAGCAAAAACTAGATAAAATGCTGGTTAATATTGATGTTTTGGTTAGTGGGCTAAACAATACTTTAGATAAGACTACACAAGAAAACTTAAAGAAAACAATTGCTGAACTGAGCCAGACTATGCAACAGTTTCATAAAGCTTCTGGAAGCCTTAATAATATTTTGGATACTAATAAAGGCCAAATTAACAGCGCTGTTTCGAACTTGAATAAAATGTCAAGTAACTTTAACAAAATATCTGATTCCCTAAACAAAGCTGACTTAGGAAAAACAGTTCGTAATTTAAACCAGACTTTAGCGAAAGTTGATGGTCTTATGAGCAACTTAAACTCAGGAAAAGGTACTGCAGGAAAATTATTGACGGACGATGCTTTATATAAAAATTTGGCTAAAACTTCGAAAGAGCTTGAATTGCTGTTGCAGGATGTTCGTCTTTACCCAACTCGTTATGTAAATGTTTCTCTTTTTGGAAAGAAAAACAAACCTTATGTAGCACCGAAAGAAGATGCAAATTCAACTACTAAAAATTAATTAGAATGAGTTATTTAGATAATATTTTGTTCGCTATACTTCTTATAGTTGGTTTCGGTTTTTTTGCAACGAGCGTAAAAAAGATCATCCGAAACATTAACTTAGGTGTAGACATAAATCGAAAAGATAATTCTAAAGCACGTTGGAAAAACATGGCAATGATTGCTCTTGGGCAATCTAAAATGGTAAAACGTCCTGTAGCTGGAGTGTTGCATATCGTGGTTTACCTTGGTTTTATTATCATTAATATCGAATTATTAGAAATCATCATCGATGGGTTATTTGGTACACATAGAGTTTTTGCTTTTTTAGGAACAGCTTATGATGTACTGATTGGATCTTTTGAAATATTAGCACTTTTGGTTCTTGTAGCTGTTTCCGTTTTCTGGATCAGAAGAAACATTGTGAGATTGAAACGTTTTATTAATCCAGATTTAAATGGATTTCCTAAAAGTGATGCCAATTACATCTTGTATTTTGAGATGGTTTTAATGACATTATTTTTATTGATGAATGCTTCTGATGTGCATTTGCAAAATGTTCCGGGAGGATTTTCTCATTTTCATAAAGCAGGAAGCTTTCCTGTAAGTCAATTTATTGCACCAATTTTTAACGGAATGTCGAATGAATTGGTGATGTTGCTTACTGAAGTATTCTGGTGGTTGCATATTGCAGGTATTCTAGTTTTTATGAACTATTTGTACTTTTCAAAACATTTGCACATTCTTTTAGCTTTCCCAAATACCTATTTTGCAGATTTAGAGCCTAAAGGAAAATTTGACAATTTAGAGTCGGTTACAAAAGAAGTTAAGTTGATGATGGATCCAAATGCTGATCCGTTTGCAGCGGCTCCAGCTGATGAAAATGCTGTCCCAAGTAAATTTGGAGCAAGTGATGTTCAGGATTTAAACTGGGTTCAGTTATTAAATGCTTATACTTGTACGGAATGTGGACGCTGTACATCATCATGTCCAGCAAATCAAACGGGTAAAAAATTGTCTCCTCGTAAAATTATGATGGATACGAGAGACCGTCTGCAAGAAGTTGGAAAAAATATAGATGCTAATAAAGGTGTTTTTGTTCCAGACAATAAAACACTATTAAACGATTATATTACACCAGAAGAATTGTGGGCATGTACTTCTTGTAACGCTTGTGTAGAAGAATGTCCGGTAAATATCAGTCCGTTGTCTATTATTATGGATATGCGCCGCTATCTAGTAATGGAACAAAGTGCTGCTCCTATGTCATTGAATGCCATGATGACTAATATTGAAAACAATGGAGCGCCTTGGCAATACAATCAGCAGGACAGATTGAATTGGAAGAACGAGAATTAAAATAGTTAATTGGTTATTTTTTAGCCCTTTAATCCATTAATAAAATAAAATTTCGGTTTTTAGTAAAGGTTATTTAGAGAGATTAACCAAATAGAATTTAGCCGATTAACAACAAAAAAAGATGTCAGAAAGTTTAGTAGTGCCTACAATGGCAGAAATGCTAGCCCAAGGAACACAGCCAGAAGTTTTATTTTGGGTTGGTTGCGCGGGAAGTTTTGATGATAGAGCAAAAAAAATTACAAAAGCATTTGTACGTATTTTAAACCGCACGAATGTATCATTTGCAGTACTAGGTACAGAAGAGAGTTGTACCGGAGATCCTGCAAAACGAGCAGGAAATGAATTTTTGTTTCAGATGCAGGCCATGATGAATATCGAGGTTTTAAATGCATACGAAGCAAAAAAAATCGTTACGGCTTGTCCGCATTGTTTTAATACTTTAAAAAATGAATATCCTGAGTTAGGAGGTCAATACGATGTAATTCATCATACAGAGTTTTTAAAATCTTTAATTGATGAAGGAAGACTCACTGTTGAAGGAGGACAATTTAAAGGTAAAAAAATCACTTTTCACGATCCTTGTTATTTAGGAAGAGCCAATAA
Organism: Flavobacterium sp. MR2016-29; assembly: GCF_015350695.1. Taxonomy (NCBI): domain Bacteria; kingdom Pseudomonadati; phylum Bacteroidota; class Flavobacteriia; order Flavobacteriales; family Flavobacteriaceae; genus Flavobacterium; species Flavobacterium sp. MR2016-29. The sequence continues at coordinate 124,045 of NZ_JADKPU010000004.1, read as the reverse complement.
GGTATACGAAGCTCCAAGAGATTTGATTCAAAAACTTGATGTTGAATTAGTCGAAATGAAACGTTCTAAAGCAAACGGCTTATGTTGTGGAGCAGGTGGAGCGCAAATGTTTAAAGATGCTGAACCAGGAAACAAAGAAGTGAATGTTTTGCGTACAGAAGATGCTTTGGAAGTTCAGCCGGATATTATTGCAGCAGGCTGTCCGTTCTGTAATACAATGTTAACTGACGGTATTAAAAATAAAGAAAAAGAAGGTCAAGTTAAAGTAATGGATATTGCGGAGTTAATTGCTAACGCACAAGATTTATAGTTTTTGAGGTGCAAAGTTTCAAAGGTTCAGAGCTATAAAGGTTTGTAACTTGAAATTTCTCAAATCTAAAATCGAATAATCTAAAATCTAAAATTAAAAATGTATATACCTTTTGAAAATTTACCTGGTGAATCCAGAATCTGGATTTATCAATCGAACAGAAAATTTTCTGAGGAAGAATTTTCTGAAATTGAGACTGATTTAAAGTCTTTTGTAGAAAGCTGGGCTGCTCATGGAACTAGTTTAGAAGCTTCTTATTTATTGAAATATAACCGATTCATTATTTTGGCTGTAAATCAAGATGTGCAGGCAGCGACAGGTTGTTCTATCGATAGTTCAGTGGAATTTATTCAGAGTTTAGAGAAAAAATACAATGTCGATTTACTTGACAAAATGAATGTTACTTTTAAGCTAGGAGAGCATATTGCACACAAACCATTACTTGATTTCAAGAAAATGGTGAAAGACAAATCGGTATCTGAGAATACGATTGTTTTTAATAATTTGGTAAACAATATTGAAGAATTTAACGAATCTTGGGAAGTTCCGGCGGCAGACAGCTGGCACAGTAGATTTTTCTAAAAGACATTTATAATATTTGAAAGGCATAAAATTTAGATTTTGTGCCTTTTTTTTATTTTATTGGTTTGAAATTGTTTCAGGTTTAAGGTTTCAAGTTTTAAGTTTGTCATTCTAAAGAATTCGATGAATCGCACATGTAGCTCGACAATGATCATCAGGTTAGACTTTCTTTTGAAAACCAGAACTTCTAATGTAGCCCCGATGGGAGCGGTATCCTTTTTCTTGCTTCTTTAGCAAGGAAAAGATATAGCGGACAGCGGGACAAATCGTTCTTTTGAAAACTAATCTTCTGCTGCTGAAATCAGCTATTAGTTAGGAGTTATGTAAAAAAAACTTTTAAGGCCTTTGATGCGCTTAGGATAATAAACGGAATTTAAGTTCGTAAATCTAGAATCCTAATAATCTCCTAATCTGATTGATCTAAGATTTACAAAAATCTAACATTTTAAATGTCCGAATAAATGTGATTTTTGAGTACTTTCGTAGTATTAAATTTAATACATGAAAATAGCAATAGTTTGTTATCCGACTTTTGGTGGTAGTGGGGTTGTAGCCACAGAATTAGGCCTTGAATTAGCCAGACGCGGACACGAAATCCATTTTATTACCTACAGTCAGCCCGTTAGGCTGGCACTTTTAAATCCAAATGTTCATTATCACGAAGTAAACGTTCCTGAATATCCTCTTTTCCATTATCAGCCTTATGAGTTGGCTTTGTCAAGTAAATTGGTCGATATGGTGAAATTATATCAAATTGAAGTTCTTCATGTGCATTATGCAATTCCGCACGCTTATGCGGGTTATATGGCAAAGCAAATGCTTAAAAATGAAGGGATTAATCTTCCGATGATTACAACACTTCACGGAACTGATATTACGCTGGTAGGAAATCATCCTTTTTATAAACCCGCAGTAACATTCAGCATCAATAAATCAGATTATGTAACTTCCGTTTCACAGAGTTTGAAAGATGATACTTTGAAATTATTCAAAATTAAAAACAAAATAAGGGTAATTCCGAATTTTATTGAATTGGATAAAGTAAAAAAAGATCCTTTGGCACCTTGTCACCGTTATGTAATGGCGAAGGAAGACGAGCGCATCATTACGCATATCAGCAATTTTAGAAAAGTAAAACGTATTCCGGATATTATTAAGATTTTTTACAATATTCAGAAAGTTATGCCTGCTAAATTGATGATGGTAGGTGATGGCCCTGAGAAAGAAAAAGCAGAGATTTTATGTCAGGAATTGGGAATTTACGATAAAGTAATTTTCTTTGGAAATAGTAATGAAATTGATAAAATTTTACTTTTGACAGATTTGTTTTTGCTTCCTTCAGAAACAGAAAGTTTTGGTTTGGCAGCTTTAGAAGCAATGGCGTGCGGAGTTCCTGTAATTTCAAGTAATTCCGGTGGTTTGCCTGAAGTAAATTTCGATGGTTATTCAGGCTATTTAAGCAATGTTGGAAATGTTGAAGAAATGGCTGCAAATGCAGTAAAGATTTTAGAGGACGATGCTGTTTTGAACCAATTTAAAGCAAATGCCTTAGAGGTTGCAAAGAAATTTGACATTATAAATATATTACCTAAATATGAAGCTTTGTATCAAAGAGCAATAGATGATTATAAATATGAGAAACATTAATTTTAAATAAACGTAAATGAAAAAAGTAATTTCGGTTTTGACAGTTTTTGTTTTAATTTCTTGTGGAGCAAAAAAAACAACAGATTCAAAGGCATTGTATGAGGTTTTAACGGAACAATCTGATGGAGGAGGGAATATTAAGTTTTTTGAAATTTTGACAGAACCAAATGAGATCAAAATGCTGCAAAATGATCCGCTTTTAGCTGATAAAATGAAACAGGCCGATATTAATAATTCTAACTATGTTATTCTGAACATGGGTGAGAAGAACACCGGAGGTTATTCTATTGGAGTTGAGAAGGTAGAAGAAACAGAAAAAAATATTATTATTACAGTTAAGGAAAATGCTCCAGCTACAGATGCGATGGTAATGCAGGTGATTACTTACCCTTACACAGTTGTAAAGGTGCACTCTAAAAAAGAGATTATTATCAAATAATTATTAAGAAACACTTCGACTTCGCTCAGTGTGAAAATGATGTTTTTTAAAGTAATTTCTTTTTTCTGAATAAAAAAAAATCCTGTCGTTTTGAGGCGACAGGATTTTCTTTACAATTATTTTTTACTTTTTATTTTAGAATTTGAATTTGATTCCTAAACCAACGTCAAATCCAAAGTTATCATCATCATAATATCCAGAACCAATTTCTGGTCTAGCATCTAATGACAATAAAATAGGCACTTCCTTAAATCCGTATTCAATACCTATATCTCCAGCAGCAAAAACATACGTTCCGCTGTCGTTATATTTTACATTATTGTTATAGTAATCATGATCCCAAGCAGCGATACCGCCACCTACACCAGCGTACCAGTTGAATCCTCCATCGATGTTCCAAACCCATTGGTAAAGAGCAACACCTTTGATTGCATCTACATCACTGCTGTTTCTCCATCCTAAATCGAATTCAAGTCTGTTTTTTTGATTTAATCCTCTTTGGTAAGATACTTCTCCTCCAAAACCGTTATTGTCGCCTAAACGTAATCCTAATGCATTTTTAGCAATGTCTTGTGCTTGTGCCGTAAATGCAAGTCCGATTAGCATAATGGCAGATAGAATGATTTTTTTCATAAAAATGGTTATTAATTTTTTTCAAATGTATAATTACAGTCAAATACAGAACGTATAAAATTATTAGAAATTGTTATATAATTCACATTTTAATAGTGGTCAAGATGTAACTTGATTTGAAGAAAGTCAATAACGGCGGTAAGTTTCTTAAAATGAAGAGTTTACTTTTTAATAATCATCGAAGCCAGCAATTCAGAAGTTAGATTGTCTTCCATTTCAAAAAGATTTTCTTCTTCAGTAAAATTGCTTTCAGCGTAAGAGAATAATTTCCAACGCTTTTTGTGGTATTCAAGAGCAGTTAGATTTTCTACCCAATCTCCTGAATTTAAGTATAATGTAGATCCGTGTTTGTTTTCTTTGGTAATTATTTTAGGTTCATGAATATGTCCGCAAATTACATAATCATAATTTTTTTCGATAGCAAGATCTGTAGCAGTAGTTTCAAAATCCGAGATAAATTTAACGGCTTTTTTTACACTTGCTTTTATTTTCTTAGAAAAGGAGTAGGGTTCACGGCCAAGTTTTGCCAAGCACCAATTTGCAAATCGATTAGATAGAATTAAGTAATCGTAACCTAAACCGCCAAGTTTAGCAATCCATTTTGAATGCTGTACAGAAGCATCAAAAACATCTCCATGAAAAATCCAAGCTTTTTTATTGTCTAGTTCTAAGACTAATTTATCGACTAAAGAAAAATTTCCCATATTCATATCGCTGAATTTTCGAAGAATTTCATCGTGATTTCCAGTAATATAATACACTTTAGTACCTTTAGAAGCCATTCCGATTATTTTTTGAATGACTCTTAAATGCGCCTTTGGGAAGTAAGATTTTCGAAATTGCCAAGCATCAATTATATCACCATTTAAAACTAAAGTTTTTGGTTTAATGCTTGATAAATAGTTGTTTAGTTCTTTAGCATGGCTTCCATAAGTTCCCAAGTGGACATCAGAAAGAATAACCAATTCAACATTTCTTTTTTTCAATTTTTCAATTTTTGAAGTTTAGCAAATAAAAGAAACTTAGACAAGTTTTGCTTTATGAAAAGGTTACCAATTTGGCTCCAATTTTAATAAATTATGATTTTTAAGATGCTTAACCTTTAGTTAATAATACCAATTTTAAATTTTTTAATTTAATTCATAAAACTTACATTTGCTCAAAACAAATTACAATGGCAGGAAATAGCTACGGCACACTATATAAAGTTACTACATTTGGAGAATCTCATGGCGAAGCTTTAGGCGGGATTATCGACGGTTGTCCATCAGGAATAGAACTTGATTTAGAGGCGATTGAGGTTGAAATGTCTCGAAGAAAACCAGGACAATCAGCTATCGTTACACAAAGAAAAGAACCAGATGCAGTTCAGTTTTTATCTGGTATTTTTGAAGGAAAAACTACTGGAACTCCAATTGGCTTTATTATTCCAAATACCAATCAAAAATCAGACGATTACTCTCATATAAAAGATAATTACAGACCTAGCCACGCAGATTACGTTTACGATCAAAAATACGGTTTTCGTGATTATCGCGGTGGAGGAAGAAGTTCTGCTCGTGAAACCGCAAGCAGAGTAGTAGCTGGTGCAATTGCAAAACAAATGCTGCCTGAAATTAAAATCAATGCATATGTTTCATCTGTGGGCCCAATTCACTTAGATACGCCTTATCAAGATTTAGATTTTTCTAAAATCGAAAGTAATCCAGTTCGTTGTCCTGATGAAAAATCAGCGGCAATTATGGAAGAATACATTCGTGATATCCGCAAGCAAGGTGATACTGTTGGTGGTGTTGTGTCCTGTGTAATTCAAAATGTTCCGGTTGGTTTAGGAGAGCCAGTTTTTGATAAACTACACGCTGAATTAGGAAAAGCAATGCTATCTATAAACGCAGTAAAAGGTTTTGAATACGGAAGCGGTTTTTCAGGATCTGAAATGAAAGGAAGCGAACACAACGATTTATACAATCCTGACGGAACTACAAAAACAAATCTTTCTGGAGGAATTCAGGGTGGAATAAGCAACGGAATGGATATTTATTTTAGAGTGGCTTTTAAGCCCGTTGCTACTATTATGCAAACTCAGGATTCTCTAGATAATAAAGGAAATATTACACCAATGACAGGAAAAGGACGTCATGATCCGTGTGTAGTACCTCGCGCAGTACCAATTGTTGAAGCAATGGCTGCGATTGTTTTAGCTGATTTTTATTTGATCAATAAAACATATTAATAAAAGTTAAGGCAGTGAGGGTCTTAATATTTTAATTATAAATAAAAAAACAAATTAATGCAACAAGTTACAGAAACCAAAAAAAAATCATTTCTTTCAGGCTTAACAGGGCAAATCATTATAGCGATGGTTCTTGGAGCAACTTTAGGAATTATATTGCACAATTCGATTTCGCCTGAAGCAGCACAATCATTCAGCAATAAAATAAAAATGCTTGCCACCATTTTTATCCGTTTAGTGCAAATGATTATTTCACCTTTAGTATTTACCACCTTAGTTGTAGGAATTGCCAAACTTGGAGATATTAAAACAGTGGGAAGAATTGGAGGAAAAGCGCTTGGATGGTTTTTTACAGCTTCATTTATTTCCTTACTAATTGGACTGTTTTATGTAAATATTTTAGAACCTGGAGTGGGTTTGAAATTAGGACATGTTGATATGGCAGCAGCTTCAGAAGTTACTGCAAAAACAACATCATTGTCTTTTGAAAATTTTGTTGAACATATTGTTCCTAAAAGTATTTTTGAAGCAATGGCAACTAATGAAATTTTGCAGATTGTAATTTTTTCTATCTTTTTTGGATTAGCAGCAGCTTCATTAGGAAGTACCGTTAAACCAGTTGTAAATGCTCTGGATAAAGCTTCGCATATCGTTTTAAAAATGGTGAATTATGTAATGAACTTTGCTCCAGTTGGAGTTTTTGGTGCGATTGCAGGTGTATTTGCGATTAGAGATGCCGAAGAATTAGTGATTACATATTTTAAATTTTTCGGATCTTTTTTAATCGGAATAAGCACTTTGTGGGTCATTTTAATTGCAATTGGCTATATTTTCTTAAAAGGCAGAATGACCGAATTATTGCGTCGTATTATCGGACCGTTAGCAATTGCTTTTGGAACAACAAGCAGTGAAGCCGTTTTTCCTAAATTAACAGAAGAACTAGAACAATTTGGTGTAAAAGATAAAATTGTATCCTTTATGCTGCCGCTGGGATATTCGTTTAATCTGGACGGAAGTATGATGTATATGACATTTGCAAGTATTTTTATTGCTCAATTCTATGGTGTTCACTTGTCTTTGGGAACGCAAATGGCAATGCTTTTGGTTTTAATGCTTACCAGCAAAGGTATTGCAGGAGTGCCAAGAGCGAGTTTAGTAGTTGTAGCAGCGACCTGCGGTATGTTTGATATTCCGGTTGAAGGAATTGCCCTTATTTTGCCAATCGATCATTTTTGTGATATGTTTAGAAGTGCAACCAACGTTTTAGGAAATGCATTAGCAACTTCAGTTGTTGGACAATGGGAAGATAATAAAGGCCTAGAGCCAAATTTGGAAGAATAAAATTAGAAAATTTCCAGTCGTTTTTATCACTTAAATAATGATAAAAAAGATAAACAATAATTAATGAAAAGTTGTATTTTATAGTGAAATACAGCTTTTTTTTATTTTTAAGTGTATATTTGAGAAAATTAGCCGATTTATGCCCCGAATGCGGATTTTTTTTCTTTTCATACTGTTTCTGAATTGTTTTGCCAATTCAGCAAGCGCGCAATCTGAAACCATTTCAGATGCTAAAATAAACAAACTTGTTAAGCAGGCTTGGGAGGATTTTAAAGATTCTAATTTCGAAAAATCTTTAATTGCTTCACGCGTGGCTTTGAACTACGCAACGGCTTCAAAAAACAATTATTTAATTTCAAAATCTTATAAAATTATCGCTGGCAATTATAATGAATTGTCAGAGTTTGATAAGGCGATTTTCTTCTACAATAAAAGTTTGTATTATGCTAATAAAACAAACAACGATTCTATAAAATACAGCCTCCATAATAATCTGGGAAATATATATTGTTTTGAAAAAAAACAGTTTGATAAGGGAATTTCATATTATAAAAAATCTATTGCTTACGGTTTAAAAATCAACGATATCAGCCAAGTGTATTTTACTAACGTAAACATTGCATGGGCTTATTTTGATGTTGGGAAATTTAAAGAGGGTTATCCTTATTTAAGGTTTGTTGGTGATAATATCAAAAAATACGGCGATGAATCTACTGAGATTGTAGTAAACATGCTTAACGGAATGTATGCCAGCTACACAAATAAAAATGACGAAGCAAATGCTTTTTTTATAAAAGCCATCGAAGTAGGTAAAACCAGTGAAGAAAAATCGGACTTGTCTTATGCGCATTTAGAATATTCAAAATTTTTAACCAAGATTAAAAAATACAAAGAAGCTTACGAAAATCTTATCATCTTCAATAAGATGACTGAAGATATTTACAATCAGGAAAAATTAAAAAAAGCCTCTATAGCTGGATTTAATCTGGAATTAGACGAATACAAAAGACAAATTGATAAAATTGAGAATGAAAAGATATCTCAATACCAAAGTCTTAAAAAGTCTAGAATTATTGTTATTCTTTTTGTTCTTATTTCTTTTATTCTAATTTTCTTGATTATTACATTGATCAAGAATATCAGATTTAAGAAAAAACACAATTTAGAGCTCTTACAAGCAAAAGAAATTGCAGAAGAAGCCTCGTTGCTTAAAACACAATTTATTTCGACTATAAGCCATGAATTGCGTACGCCATTGTATGGAGTGGTCGGAATCACGAATATGCTTCTGGAAGAGCATAAAGAATTATCTCGAAGCCAGCATTTAAGTTCTTTGAAATTTTCTGCAAGATATTTACTTTCACTTGTTAATGATATTTTACAGATTAATAAAATTGAGGAAAACAAAGTAGTTCTTGAAAATTTGACATTTAATATTTCAGATGAAATTACAATGATCAAAAACTCTCTTTCTTTTTTATCTCAAAAGAATAACAATGTAATCTCGGTTTATATTGATCCGGATATTCCGGAGTATTTGATAGGAGATAAACTTAGACTTGCTCAAATCTTAATGAATTTAGTCAGCAATGCGTTAAAATTCACGAAAAATGGTGAAGTTGAAATTAAAGTTAATCTACAGAAAATCGAGGGAAAATTATATTTCTTGGATTTTCTCATAAAAGATAATGGAGTTGGAATTGCAACTGTTGATCAAGGCAAAATTTTTGAAAAATTCGTTCAGGTAGGAAGAAAAGATGAAGATTATCAAGGAACTGGTTTAGGATTAAGTATTGTAAAACGACTATTAGGACTTTTTGGAAGTACAATTAGTTTAGAAAGTGATATAGGCGAAGGAACTGCTTTTTCGTTTATGATTTCTTTTGAGCACGATCCTCAGAAAACAAAAAGAATTATTGATGAAATTGAAGTAGACTTAACATCAAATGATGTGTATAAAATTTTAATTGTAGAAGACAATCGCATCAATCAATTGGTGACTAAAAAGATTATCGAGAAAAATAATTACATATGCAAAGTAGTTGATGACGGTCTAACTGCTCTAGAAATACTTGAAAAAGAAGAGTTTGATTTAATTTTAATGGATATTAATATGCCTATGATGAATGGGTTTGAAACCAGTAAAAGAATTCGCTTAAAGGAGATAAAAACACCTATTGTAGCTTTAACTGCATTTGATAAGGATGAAATTACTGATGAAGCGATTTCTTCAGGAATAAATGATATTATTGTTAAGCCGTTCGAGCCGATAAAGCTTTTTAAAATTATGAACTACTTAATACTTGAAGCAAAAAACGCTGGTTAATACCAGCGTTTTTTGTTTTGCTTAGAAGCATTAGATTTTCTCGATTTGTGAGCGCCACCGCTTCGGTTTGAATTTTTAGGTTTTTCAGCCGTTGCTTCTGGACTTCCCTCCTGCCATTGATACGGATGATCTGTAATCGTTTTTACATCGACTTTTATCAATTTTTGAATATCTTTCCAATATGGATGTTCGTCTTTGCTGCAAAATGAAATTGCAATGCCGCCATTTCCTGCACGGCCCGTTCTGCCAATTCGGTGAACATAAGTTTCAGGAATATTTGGCAAATCAAAATTGATTACAAATGGCAATTGGTCAATATCAATTCCTCTCGCTGCAATATCTGTCGCGACAAGAACACCAACTTCTTTGTTTTTGAAAGCATCAAGAACACGTTGTCTCGCATTTTGTGACTTATCTCCGTGAATCGCTTCTGCCGGAATATCTTTTTTACGCAATGCTTTTACAACATTATCTGCGCCATGCTTAGTTCTTGAAAAAACCAACACGTTAGATAAATCTTCATTTTTTATTAAATGATATAATAAATTTCTTTTTTCTGTTTTCTCTACAAAATAAACGCGCTGTTCTACATTTTCTGCCGTTGATGAAACAGGAGAAACTTCTACTTTTGCAGGATCTTGCAGGAACATTTCTGCCAATTCACGTATCGCAATTGGCATTGTAGCTGAGAATAATAAAGTCTGACGATTTTTAGGAGTAAGTTTTACGATCTTTTTTACATCGTTTATAAAACCCATATCCAGCATCTGATCAGCTTCGTCTAAAACCAAAGTGTGCAAGTGATCTAAATCAAGAAAACCTTGTTTTTGTAAATCTAATAATCTTCCTGGAGTTGCTACCAAAATGTCGACACCGCTTTTTAAGGCGTCAACTTGTGGATTTTGCGAAACGCCTCCAAAAATGGTTAGTTGCGTTAAGTTGGTGTATTTAGCATAAGTGTCAAAACTTTGCCCAATTTGTACTGCTAATTCACGTGTTGGAGTAACAATAAGGGCACGAATTACTTTGGCTTTTTTTGATGAGCCTACAATTCGGTGTAATTGATGTATGATTGGGATAGCAAATGCTGCTGTTTTTCCTGTACCAGTTTGTGCACAGCCAATTAAATCTCTTCCGGCCAAAACGATCGGGATAGATTGTTCTTGAATTGGAGTGGGATTAAGGTAGCCTTCTTCAAATACGGCTTTTTGTATACTTTTTGAAAGTGATAAATCTTCGAATAACATATCTTAGGTATTAAGAATTTAGTTTTAATTACTAAAATTCTGTGCAAAGATAGGTTTATTCGTCCAATCCTTTATTTGAATCTGCGTTTATTTGGCAAACAGGCTAATTTTCAAGAGTTAATCTTTTTATTTTGATTAAATTTTTTCGTTATTGGCTTTGATAAAATCAGTCACTAAATAACCTATTAATTTTCCAATTAAATTATTGTTTGGAGATTCAGCTAAATCTGGTGCACCTTCGCAGATATGTAAGTAAGCAGCATTTCTGTGCTGACCGAAAAACGATATAAACTGACGCAGTTCCTCTACAGAAAAACCGCTGATAGTCATGGCACTGCTTGCTATATTCGGTATTGCATCCAAATCGATTTCGATTCCAAAAGATTCCGTTTTTATAAATTCTAATGCGGCAAACATTTCTTTATTAAAGTCTTTTTCTTTACGAATATTTACGCTGTCGTAGGTGTTATAACGCACTCGGTCTTCTAATTTTTTGATAATGTCCAGAACACTTTTTGAAGTATAATTTTCGTGAAGTCCAAAAATGAAATATTTTTTAAGAAAACCTTCTTCATAAGCGTATGAAAAGCCATTTCCGCTATGACGGCCTTCAAGAATTCTAAAATCAGAATGGGCATCAAAATTAATAGCGTTTATTGGTTTTCCTTTGGCTAAAGCTGAACCTTTTATGTTGCCGTAAGCATTATTATGACCACCGCCTATAATAATAGGTGTTTTTCCGGCTTTTATAATATTGAAAATAATGTGAGAAACTTCTTTGTCTATTTTTTCAACCAGTTGGCTCAATTTTGATCTGTCGTCGACGTCGTTGAAATCGAGATTTTCGACATCGCGCATTTCTTCAGAAACATTAATTTGTCCTAAAACGATAATTTGGCTTCCTTTACAAAAACGGTTGTGCTGAATATTTGCAATACTTTTTATCGCACTTTCCCATGCCGATGCTGTTCCTGGCCTTCCGTAATTAGCGCGCACGCCAATATCTTCCGGAATACCCAAAAGAACATATTTGGCTTCGCTTTCTTTTAGAAAATCAATTTTGTCTGCTCCTTTTGGAATAACAATCATCTTTTCTCCAAACTTTATCTCGCCGCTTCGATGATTTGTGACTTTTGCTAAATCATTTATAGTAAAAGGAATTAATTTCTCCATAAAAAAAAATATTGTCCAAAAATAATATAATTGTAACAACTTACGTTATTAGGATATATTAATTCTTAAATTTGTTTTTAAAGAAAATTATTAAATATGGAAAACCCAAAGAACAACAACTCAAGTCTAAAAGCGGTAATCGCAGTTTTAGCAGTCCTACTGATCGGTAGCTTAGTGTATATTTTTAAATTATCTTCTGATACAGAAGTAGTTAAAACTGAACTTACATCAACGATGACAGAAAAAGAATCTGTTATGAAAGATTTGCAAGAATTGAAAGCAACTTATGATGCGGCAATTGCTGAAAATACTTCAATGTCTGATGAATTAATTCAGGAAAGAGATAAAGTAGTCGCTCTAATGGATGATTTAAATAAATCAAAAGGAGATGTGTCTAAATACAGATCTCAAGTTCAGGCAATGCAAGGTAAAATGAAAACTTTAGTTGCTGAAAATGACGAATTGAAAAAACAAAATGGTGTTCTAACAGTTCAAAGAGACAGTACAATTGTAGTTTTAGGAGAATCTAAAAAATACAATGAAGTATTAGTTGGTCAAAATGAAGAATTGGCTAAAACAGTTGAAAAAGGTGCTAAATTATCAGTTTTAAATACTAAAACAATTGCTTACAAAGTAAAAGGTTCTGGTAAACAAGTAGAAACAGATAAAGCTAGCCGTGCAGATGTTTTGAAAGTAAGTTTTACAATTGCTGAAAACCAAATTGCTAAATCTGGAGACAAAACGTATTATGTACAAGTTATCGATGCTAAAAACAATGTTTTAGGAGACAAAAAAACTGAAACTTTTGGAGATAACACATTAACATATAGTTTTAAAACTACAGTTAAGTATGAAAATAAAACTGTAAATGTTTCTGAAGATTTACTTGGTAAAGATTTCGTAAAAGGAGCTTACTTTATAAATATTTTCGATAACGATGAATTAGTTTCTAAAACTAGTTTCAACTTAAGATAATACGTCGAAGAGGACAATAATACCACTAAGATATTAAAGGTCTGTGATTTTTTCGCAGACCTTTTTTATTTGGAATACTTTATGGATTTATTCGAGTATTTTTCCTTCAAGAAAAATGGTTTCAATCAAATTGCTTCCAAACGCATAGGGAATTTGATAGTATGATGAAATAGGCTTTGTTAAGATAAGATTTGCCTTTTTTCCTTTTGTAATACTTCCATGAGTTTCTGAAAGTCCCATTGCATACGCACCATTTATGGTAGCCGCATTTATGGCTTCTTCAGGTGTCATTTTCATCTTTATGCAGGCTGTTGCCACAACAAAATTCATATTTCCAGATGGAGTAGAGCCAGGGTTAAAATCTGTTGCCAATGCTAACGGAAGTCCTGCTTTTATCATTTCGCGTGCTGGAGTATACGGAATGCTTAAAAAATAAGAACAAGACGGCAATGCAACAGGCATCGTTTCTGTGCCTTTTAAAGCTTCAACGTCTTCTGGGTTCATGATTTCAAGATGATCTACAGAAAGGGCTTTAAATTTAATTCCTGCCTGAATTCCTCCAATAGAATTAAACTGGTTGACGTGAATTTTTGGCTTTAAACCGAATTGAATTCCAGCCTCCATAATTTTCTCCATTTTTTCAACAGAAAAATAACCGGTTTCACAGAAAACATCAATATAATCAGCTAAATTGTTTTTAGCGATTTCTGGCAACATTTTAGTTATAATTTCATCAATATAACCGGCTTTGTTTTCTTTGTAATGAAGAGGGAAAGCATGTGCTCCTAAAAATGTAGCTTTAATTGAAATTGGATAGTTTTCGGCTAGTTTTTTAATAACACGGAGCATTTTCAATTCGCCTTCAATTGTTAATCCGTAACCGGATTTTATTTCGACCGCTCCAGTTCCTAAATGCATGACTTCTTCCAAGCGAAGTTTTGACTGCTCATATATTTCTTCTTCAGAAGTTTCATTGAGTTTTTTAGCCGAATTTAAAATACCGCCACCGCGATTCGCAATCTCTTCGTAAGTAAATCCATTTATGCGGTCTACAAATTCCTGTTCACGATTTCCAGCATATACAATGTGTGTGTGGCTGTCGCACCAAGAAGGTAAAACAACGCGTCCGGTTGCGTCAATCACTTTATCTGATTTGATTTCTGGAAGATTTTCCATCGATCCAAAATCTTCAATTAAATCATCTTTTAAAATTAAAAAAGCGTTTTTAATAGTGGGAAGTACTGCCATTTCATCACCTGAAACTTTAGAAATTGAAGTTTCACGAACTTGAAGGAGTTCTTGTATGTTGGTAATTAATGTTGTCATTGCTGGTGTTGTATAAACACAAATTTCACAAATTATCACGCACTAATTCGTGAAATCTGTGAAATTCGTGTTATTAATTTTTATTTGAATTATTCTGAAACTGTAATTTCAAACATTTTACTCCAGTTTTTTCCGGTTACAAAAATGGTTTTATTTTTAGGATTATAAGCAATTCCGTTTAGAACATCATCTTTCGTAATGTCACTCATGAACTTGCGCAAACCTGACATATCTAGAATTCCTTCAACAGCACCAGAATTAGGATTTACAACTGCAATAGCATCTTTCAGCCAAACATTAGTATATATTTTTCCGTTAATCCACTCTAACTCATTAATGGCTTTAATTTTTGAAGCACCAGAATAAACGTTAATGTAATCTACCATTTTTTGAGTTGCAGGGTCCATTTTCCAGATTTTTTCTGTTTTATCTGTCTGATAAATGAATTTTCCGTCATTTGTCATTCCCCAGCCTTCAATATCTTTGTCGTAAGCAAAAGTTTTTTCTAGTTTTAAAGTATTTGCATTATAAATAAAACCTGTTTTTTCCTGCCAGGTTAATTGATATAATTTACCATTTATAAACGTAATTCCTTCTCCGAAATATTTTTTGTCAAGATCAATTTGTTTGAAAACTTTTCCGGTTTTATAATCGTATTTTCTTAGAAATGAAGTTCCGTTTTGTCCCGTACTTTCATATAAAGTGTCTTTGTAAAATTCTAACCCTTCAGTAAAAGATCCTTTATCATGAGGATAAGTATTTACCACCTTATATTTTAATAATTTAGGCTCAACGTCTGAAATTAATTCAATTCGTTTGGTTGCATCAGATGAATCAGATCCAAAATAAACGGTAGCTTTCAAGTATTGATAACCTAATTTTTGATCTTTTAATTCAAATTTAAATTTTTCAGCACCTTTTGTGCTTCCTGCTTTTTTATCATTAATAAAGTAAACAATACTGTCAACTTCTTTCGAATTGGGATTTAAAATACCAATTGAAACTGCTTCTTTTTGTGAAAAATGAGCCGGAAATGCCGAATCATCAATAGTAAATAAAGAATTTTCACCTTTTTTTGTATCTCCACATCCAATTAATGTGATTCCTAATAAAATGACAGTTAGGAAGTTATATTTTTTCATAGTTAAAAATTTGAATAAGCCAATATACGACGATATTTTTATAGCAACAAAGCTCTTGCAAAAATATAAAAAGATTGTATATTTGCACCGGCAAGTCCTACACGACCAGCTCCTGCAGACTCCCCCAGGATGGGAACATAGCAAGGGTACGTGGTTGAGCGGTGCGATGTAGGTCGCTTGCCATTTTTTTTATTTTTTAGATTTAATACAAAAGTAGTCTTCCTTCGGGAGGATTTTTTTATTTTTGGACCTTTCGTAAGCTACAATTTATATGTGACAGGTTAGAAGTTTTTACCTAAAACATCAAATTCTGCAGATACGGGATCACATTCAACCTATAACATTTAACATCTAAACTAACAAATGAGTAAAGTCGTTTTAATTACTGGAGGATCCTCAGGGATTGGAAAATCAATTGGAGAATTTTTACATAAAAGAGGTTTTGTGGTTTACGGAACCAGCAGAAATCCTGAAAAAGTATTGAATTCTCTTTTTCCGCTCGTGGCTTTAGATGTTCGCGATGCTGCGTCTATAAGATCGGCTGTTGCAAAAATTATTGAAATTTCAGGACGATTAGATGTTGTTATCAATAACGCAGGAGTTGGAATAACGGGACCATTAGAAGAAATTCCGATGGAAGAAATCAAAAATAATTTTGAAACCAATTTTTTTGGACCAATCGAAGTCATGAAAACGGTTTTGCCTCAAATGCGCGAACAAAAATCAGGTTTGATTATTAATATTACTTCAATTGCCGCTTATATGGGACTGCCGTATAGAAGCGTTTATTCTGCTTCTAAAGGAGCTTTAGAATTAATTACTGAAGCTTTAAGAATGGAAGTGAAATCATTTGGAATTGAAATTACAAATGTAGCACCTGGTGATTTTGCAACTAATATTGCATCAGGACGTTATCACGCTCCAGTTATTAAAGGTTCAGCTTACGAAAAAGTTTATGGTGATACGCTTGCAACGATGAACGAACATGTTGATGCAGGAAGTAATCCAAATGAAATGGCAGAAGCTATTTTTAAAATCATGCAAGAAAAAAAACCGAAAGTGCATTATAAAGTTGGTGTTTTCATGCAGAAATTCTCTATTGTACTAAAACGTGCGCTACCGGACAAAATGTATGAGAAAATGTTAATGAATCATTATAAATTATAACCCTAAATATGAAATACTTTTTACTTTTTATCTCTCTTGCATTTTTTTCCTGCTCTCCAAAAATTAAAACTTCTGTTTCAGAAAAACATGAAAAATTAGAAGATACTTATAAAGTTATTGTTTTTAATTCGGCATCTGAACTGCCTTCAAATTTTAAGAAAATTGGCACTACTAAAATTGGAGATACTGGTTTTACGACCAATTGTGATTTTTATACAGTACTTGAAAAGGCGAAAATTGAAGCACGTAATACTGGAGCAAATGCATTATTAATTACAGAACATTTGTATCCACATGACTTAGGAAGTACTTGTCATCGAATAAATGCAGATTTATTGAGAATTGAAGACAGTGAATATAATAAATCTATAATTGCTAAAGATTCTGTTCTGTCAGTAAACAAATTTAATACCGCTTCAAATGAAGTAGTAAGCAACAATTTTGGTAATACTGTTGCTTCAAAACCCTCAGGTTTTCTATTAGCTGCAAATATTGCGCAAAGTTTTAGAGTTGCTTCATCACCAGATGGGTTAAATTCTGAACAAAAAGAATATTTAAAAAAATTAAAATCGGGAGTGAGTTATGATATAAGTGCTTATTATCTTAAAGAAGGAAAAACTGGATTTGGTTTGAAATATAATGTTTATAAGTCATCTGGAACTATTGACAATCAAATCATTACTGAGGATGATGGCACCGAATATAATGGAAGTTTTACTGATGATATAACTATTTCATTTATTGGACCTTCATTTATTATGACAGAAGATGAACGTGCTAGAGTTGGTGAAGCTAATTTAGAGTTAGCACTTGGATATCTTTCGTATCAAAACAAATCTACCGTCTTTGGCAGTCCAGTAAAAATAACAGGTTCTAATTTGGGTGTGATTGGTGGAATGGGATATCATTTTAGAATAACTCCTCATTTTTTAGTAGGGCCACAGGTTAATTTTGTTGGAGGAGTTTTGAAAAAATTAAAGTATAAATATGAAGATGGCAGCACAGAAACGATTAAACTTGGTGATGATGATTTTGAAAATTTATGGAGAATTGATTTAGCTATTAGTGCAAAATTTAGATTCTAAGTTGTAATTAATTGATTTGGACCAAAATTTGAAATTATTCTACTGGAATAAAAATTTCAAATTTTGCTCCTTCATTTAAAACTCCTTCTGCTTTAATAAATCCGTGGTGATTTTCTACAATTCTTTTTACAATTGTAAGTCCAATTCCAGTACTTTTTAAAGGTTTTGTATGCAATGCCTGAAAAAGACCAAATATTTTATCGCTGTATTCTGGATCAAAACCAATACCGTTGTCAGAAACGGTTAAGTGAAAATATTTTACATCTGGAGAAAGTCTGTCGTATACTGATTGGGCATTTTCTATAATTTCAGATGTAACGGTAATGGTTAATTTTCTTTCTGGATGAGCGAATTTCAATGAATTTCCGATCAAATTATATAATAATTGCCTGAATTGAAATTCAATAACGGAAAGCTTTCCTAATTCATTAATTTTAAATATTACATTTTTGTTTTGTGACTCTTCTTTAAGGTCTTCAATAACATCATTAGTGATTATGTTTAAATCTTTCAATTCAAACTTTCTTTCGTCAAATTTTGTTTTAGAATAAGATAGAAGATCATTTATCAAATGCTGCATTCGAAATGCTGAAGTCTTTATTTTCTGAAATGCCATTTTGCTTTTTTCAGATAAGTTTTGAGTTTCGTCACGTTCGATAACATCAGTAAAAAGCTGAATTTTTCGTAAAGGTTCCTGAAGATCATGACTTGAAATATAGTTGAATGCTTCGAGTTCGCTATTCATTTTTTCAAGAGAAATGTTTTTTTCAATAAGCTTTTTTTCCGCGTCTGATTTTAATTTTTCTACTTCTTTCTTTTCACCTTGTGTTTTTTCAAGAAGACTAGTTTTTTCGTTTAAAACGATTTCATTTTCAGCTTCTTTTTCAATTGCTGTTAAATGAAAAGAAATAAGCTCAGCAAAAAGATTGAACATTTCACCTACTTTAAATTCTTTTAGCTGGTTTGGTTTTGGGTCAATAGCACATAATGTTCCAAAAAAACTTCCGTCTCTGCGTATTATCGGTACCGAAATATAACTCTGAAATTTGTATATTTCAGGTGTATGATGATCGTGGTACTGTGCATCTTCACTTACGTTGTCGATTATTATAGATTTTGGATTTTTTCTAATATCATCGCAAAGGGTTGTTTTTAACTCCAGTTCATCTCCTGTTTTTAAGCCAAATTGTAAATTATCAAGAACTGTACAAGTTATCCATCGCTCGTCTGTAACCCTTGCTACTGCAGCGAATCCCATTCCTGTAGTTTGGCAAATTACATTAAGTAAAGTAGGAACAATTGAAATGTTCTCAATATTTATAATATCTTTTTTGAAATTTTCTTCTAGCACTTTATTGGGGTAATAATATTTTTTAAAATTACGTTTTTTTTACCCATTTCAGGCAAACTATTTTTAGAGATTATTATAGCGCGTTAGAATTATTTGTGAGATTTTAATATTTGGAAAATTATTAATTGTAATTTTGCTGCGAAATTTGCGTGAGGGATAGAGGAGTTATCCTTTTATGAAGTGAAACGGATTAGAAAATATAGCTGATTCAAAACTCAGGACGACTCTTGTGGTCACGCCCTAAATATCAACACAATTAAATAGATATAATTATGAAATTTTTTATTGACACAGCTAATTTAGCTCAGATTAAAGAAGCACAAGCTTTAGGCGTTTTAGATGGTGTAACAACAAATCCATCTTTGATGGCAAAAGAAGGAATCACAGGAAAAAACAACATCTTAAAGCATTATGTTGACATTTGCAATCTTGTTGAAGGCGATGTAAGTGCAGAAGTAAATGCGTTGGATTATGATGGAATGATCAAAGAAGGTGAAGAATTAGCTGAATTGCATGACCAAATCGTAGTAAAATTGCCTATGACAAAAGAAGGTGTAATGGCTGCAAAATATTTTTCTGATAAGGGAATTAAAACGAATGTAACTCTTGTGTTTTCTGCTGGGCAAGCTTTATTGGCTGCAAAAGCTGGAGCTACTTATGTTTCTCCTTTCATCGGACGTTTGGATGATATTTCGACAGATGGTTTAAATTTAATTGAAGAAATCAGATTGATTTACGATAACTACGGTTACGAAACTCAAATTTTAGCGGCTTCTGTACGTCACACAATGCACATTGTAAACTGTGCTAAAATTGGAGCTGATGTTATGACTGGACCACTTTCTGCAATTGCGGGATTATTAAAACACCCTTTAACTGATATTGGATTGGCACAATTTGTAGCTGATTTTGAAAAAGGTAACAAATAAATAAGAATTAAACATATTTTAAAGCGCTGCCTTTTCTTGTAAAAGCTGGCGCTTTTTTTATTATTTTTATTCATCAAATAAAGCTGCGTATGAAAAAAGTAATAGCAATGTTCGTGTTCTTAATGATTGGCTTGCAGGTACATGCGCAAGCTAGAGTTTTAAAAGAAGTAAATGAAGCTGGAGATGTCGCCACTTTTGAATTGGATTGTACGGTTAAGTTTCAAACCCTCGCAAAAGGTTTGAGATATAATATTACAAGGCATGAGTTTAAAGGTCCAGAGATGAAAAATTCATACCGACTTTTACTGGTTATGGACGGTTTTTATTCGAAAACATTAAATGACAGTATGACAATCTCAGCAGTTTTAAGTGATGGAAATATAATTGAAGCCAGAAAAATAATTGAAGATGATGGTTTTTTTGATGGAGCTTGTACGTTGAAAATTAAAGACCCAAAAGCACTTCTAGCAGCGAATATTGTTAAGGTTATTGTTCATGCTGATAAAGATGTTGTTTATACGTTGTCAGAACAAAACAAGGCTATTTTTAAGAAAAACTTGAATGCTATTTTGACTGCAAAATAAAATCAAAAGTAAGAAATAAAAAAATCCAAATTCCAATTGTTAAAATTGGAATTTGGATTTTTTATTTTTTCTAAGATTTTTTTAGTGACCTCCTGAAAGTTTTTTGTCGAAATTAATTCCTTGTTTTCTTAGAATACCGCTTACGCTCCAAGCATAAAATGCAAGGTAAGCAAAACATAAAATTCCAACAACATAACTGGCTTGGATACCAATGAATTCAGATACAAATCCTTGTAACCAGCTGATAACTCCGCCACCCATAATCATCATGATAAGGAAGCTGCTGCCTTGACTGGTATTTTTTCCTAATCCGCTTACAGCTAATGTAAAGATACATGGCCAAAGTGTACTGCAGAATAAACCAACACTAGTGAAAGCGTAAACACTCACAATACCGCTTGTTGAAATTCCGATAGCTAAGGCAACGATTCCTAATGCAGAAAATATAAGCAACATTCTTGCAGGGTTTCCTTTACTTGCAATATCAGCTGCAATTAAGACTAAAATGATTAATCCGTAAATGTAGAAAGGTGTTAAATCGTGTTTTGCAATTGCATTTACCGCTAAGAAAACTCCAAAAGCTAAGTAAGGTGCAACGAAACGTAATATTTGCTGTAAGCTTGCTTTATCAGTAAAAGCTTCGATAGCTCCTGTCCAACGGCCAATCATTAAACTCGCCCAATATAATGAGATGTATGGCGCAACGTCTTTTGTTAAAAAGCCTAATTTGCTTTCCATATATGCAGGTAAATTACTTGCTGTAGAAACTTCAACACCAACATAAAGGAAAATAGCAATCATTCCCATTACTAATTGCGGGTATTGTAGTGCAGATTTTTTTGCAGTTGATCCGTCGTGAGCAATTTCTTCTTCTATTAATGCTGGTCTGTCTGGCAAAGAAGAGAATTTCAATAAAATTGCAACTAATAAAAATGCTAGTCCTAATATTAAATAAGGAATTTTTACACTTTCGATGCTTAAAGTTGAAGATCCTGTACTAGATCCAAAAATAGCAAAACTCACAATAAGCGGTCCAATAGTAGTTCCTAAATTGTTGATTCCTCCAGCTAAAGTTAAACGCTGAGATCCTGTTGTAATAGGCCCAAGTGCAATTGCCAAAGGATTAGCAACTGTTTGCTGTAATGAGAAGCCTAAGGCCACAATAAATAAACCTGACAACATTAAAGGAAACGATCCTGTATTTGCTGCAGGGTAAAATAATAAAGTTCCTAATGCAGAGATAAGCAAACCTAATGAAAGACCATTTTTATATCCTATTTTGTTAACTAAATCTTCTTTGATTACAGCAGAAATTCCCATATAAATTAAGGATCCTACCGTATAAGCGATATAAAAAGCTAATGAAACTAATTGACTTTCTCCCTGTGATAAATTAAAAGCTGTTTTAAAAACAGGAATTAAGATGTCATTACTTGCAGCAACAAAGCCCCAAAAGAAGAATACGATAACTAGGGGAATAAACTGTCCCCATTTGGTTTGTACATTTTCTGAACTCATAATTGTAATAAGGTTAATTTTTTAATTTTATTGTTTTTTGAAGACCGTAAATATATTTGTTAAGACTATCAAAAAAAAATAAAAAGGCACAAATAATGTTAAAATTAAACCAACAGCATCATTTTTTCAACAATGTGTTAATTTTTACCGAGTTAGAAAACGAAATATGGAATTGAATTTATTCTAGAATTTTGTTTTTTACTTCTTTGCTGTAGTTTCTCCCAATCGGAATAGTATAAGATTGTATTTGAATTCGGTTTCCTTCAATAGATTTGACCTTGTTTAAGGCAATCACGTATGATTTGTGAATACGCAGAAAACGATCCGCGGGCAATTCTTCAGATAGAGATGTCAGTGATTTGTGGGTAATATAGGTTTTGTCTGGAGTTACTACCTTAATATATTCTTTCATTCCTTCGACAAATAAAATTTCTTCAATATTAATTTTCATCATCTTTTTATCTACTTTAATAAAAATATGAGAATCGCCTTTTGTAGTTTCGACTTTAATATTGTTTTTTAAATTGTATTCGGTTGTGATTTTGTTAATGCATTTTATAAATCTTGGAAGCGGAATTGGTTTTACTAAATAATCTAAAACATCAAGATCGTAGCTTTCGGCAGCAAATTCTCTAAAAGCAGTTGTAATAATAACTTTGGTTTTGGTTTCGATCAAACTAATCAATTCAAATCCTGTCATCATTGGCATATTGATGTCTAAAAAGACAGCGTCAACAGGCGTGCTGTTTATAAAATCAAGCGCTTCTAAAGAGTTATTGAATGTAGCAATAACTTCAAAATCTGTAAAATTGGCAAAGTAATTTTGCAGCACTTTGATAGCTAATGGTTCATCATCAATCAATACGCATTTAATCTTCATTATTGATAGGTATTTGCAAACGGATTATGTAGTAGTTTAGTTTAGTCTTATTTTTTAGACTGAAATTATTCTTGTAAATTAATTTCAATCTCTTTTTGGTATTGGCTAATCCAATTCCTCCTTTTGGATTTAGATTTTGTGAAATTACAAAATTATTTAGGATTTCAA
This sequence comes from Flavobacterium sp. MR2016-29, assembly GCF_015350695.1. Classification (NCBI taxonomy): domain Bacteria; kingdom Pseudomonadati; phylum Bacteroidota; class Flavobacteriia; order Flavobacteriales; family Flavobacteriaceae; genus Flavobacterium; species Flavobacterium sp. MR2016-29. The sequence goes on along the minus strand of NZ_JADKPU010000004.1, from coordinate 100,989 downwards.
AATCTAACAATTTATTGTCGATAACTTTACAGTTGATTTTAATTTTTAAGTTTCTATTATTTAATCCGCCGTGTTTAAAAGCGTTTTCGACTAATGAAATAAAAATTAACGGAGGTACAACAATGTCTTCAATTTCAGATTCTAGGTTTATTGTAACTTCAACATTTTCAAAGCGAAGTTTCTCAATTTCAACATAATTTTGAATATAATCTATTTCTTTTATTAACGGAACAAACTTGGTTCCTTTTACATCATATAAAACATATTCCATCAATTTTGATAACTTAATAATCACGTCCGGAACCTTGTCTGAAGATTCTAGTGATAAAGCGTATAAATTATTTAAGGTATTGAAGAAAAAATGCGGCTGAATTTGATTCTCCAAATATTTCAATTTTATTTTGAATTGATTTTCTCTCAAAGATCTGTTTCTTTCGCGTTCTCTCAGCCATGTTAATGTCAGATAAACTGAAGATGCCATTGCTAAAACATACAATTCTCCAATACAAACAGCTACAATATGATTGATTTCAAAAGGATGGTATTCTCGATTGGCTTCGGGCCAGATATTTTCAGATATAATATAATAGGTGAGTGCAGTTTTGATTAGATAAATAGCAAACAGACTTAACAGAAGTGAAAAAGTATAGGTTATATATTTCTGTTTCAGTACATAACGAGGGACTAAAACAAATAGATTAAAATAAACTAGAGGAATGTGCAATGAAAACTCAACTAGATTTGATTTGAATGAATAAGGATAATCATTAAAGTAGGCTCCCCATCTCAAAAAGTTAAGAGTAAAATAACCGCCCCAAAACCAAATATGATTTTGAAGTTTTATGTCAAATTTAAGTTTTTGAATTTCGTTCAACTTAATTAATAGGGGTTTAGTGAAATTTAGCTAAAGACTAAATTATTCTGCAACTTTAAACAATTAGTTGGTAAAACGCAATTCTTTTGAATAAAAAATCAAGAAAAACTTAAAAAGGAATAATATTTTCATGTGAAAACGTTTTCGAAAAACGTATTATTGATTGTTTTATGTCGTTCGTTTAAACTTTTCGGCAGTTTGTATAAATTATTTTTTTTAACAATACGTTAAGAATAAATTTACACCATAACTAACAAAATAAATAAACATGAAAAAAATTTTCTTAATCTTTATGATTGTTTTTACGGCGCAAGTTTCTCTTGCTCAAGTAAAAAATGTCAAGGGTGTGATTACAGATTCTGATGGGATGCCATTACCAGGGGCATCTGTTGCTGTACAAGGAGGTCAAAAAGGTTCTACTACCGATTTTGACGGTTTGTACTCAATTGAGGTACAAAAAGGACAAACTTTAGTTTTTAGCTATGTTGGTCTAGAAACACAAAGTATAGTTGTAGGTGATGCTGCTACAATTAACGTTAAAATGGTTACTGCATCTTCTAACGCATTAAGTGAAGTTGTTGTAACTTCATTAGGTATTAAGAAAACAAGAAAATCTTTAACATATGCTGCTCAAGAGCTTAAAGGAGAAGAGCTGACTCGTGTAAAAGATGCTAACGTTATTAATACTATCGCTGGTAAAATTGCCGGTGTAGCTGTAACAAAAAGTTCTGGAGGTACTGGAGGTTCTACAAAAGTTGTAATTCGTGGAAATTCATCAGTTTCTAATAGCCAACCTTTATATGTTATTGATGGTATTCCGATGTTGAACTCAGGTTCAGGACAGCCAAATGATACCTTTGGTAGCTTAGCTGGTGGTAACCGTGATGGTGGTGATGTTATCTCTTTAGTTAATCCTGATGATTATGAAGGAATGACAGTTCTTAAAGGTGCTGCCGCTTCTGTATTATATGGTTCTCAAGGTGCTAATGGTGTAATTTTGCTTTCATCTAAAAAAGCAAAAAGCGGTAAAGCAAATATTACAGCTTCTTCTGTAACAACTTTTGAAACGGCTGCTTACTTGCCAGATTTTCAAACAGATTATATCGCGGCTCCTGGAGCAGATGAATCTTGGGGTGCAGCTGGAAAATCTAAAGATCACGTAAAAGATTTCTTTAATACAGGAACTACTCAAATTACTTCATTAGGTTATTCAATGGCTTCTGACAATTCTACAACTGCGTTTTCATATGCTAATACTTCTGGTACAGGAATTACTCCAGGAAATAGTATTAAGAAAAATAACTTTGGAATCAGACAAACGGCTAAATTCTTTGGAGATAAGTTAACTTTTTCTGCAAATGCAAATTATACAAGTCAAAATATTGTTAATAAGCCAGTTAATGGGTTTTATTTCAATCCTTTAACAGGAGTTTATTTAATGCCAAGAGGTAATGACTTTGATTATTACAAAGATAATTATGAGGTTTTTGATCCTACTAGAAATTTAATGGCACAAAACTGGATGACTAATAGAGATATTATGCAAAATCCATACTGGGCAATTAACAGAAATAGATCTGAAGATAAAAATGATTTCTTTAATGGCGCTTTAGCATTATCTTACAAAGCAAATAATTGGTTAACTATAGCTTCTAGATACAGCTATAATAGAGTAACAAGTTCTTTTGATAAAAAAATCTACGCTACAACTCAAGGAACTCTTTCTAATGTAAACGGTAGATACTACAACGAAAATGCTTTAAGCACGCAACGTTATGCTGATTTAATTGCAACAATCAATACAAAAATTGGTGATGATTTTAGTTTTACTGCAAACGTTGGAACAAGTATCACTAATACTTTAACGAATCAAAAAACAATTTTAGATTCAGGAATCAGTGCAGGATTACAATATGCTAACTGGTTTACTTTGCATAATTTTAATAATAACTCAGGAAATTATCAAACTGTTGATTCTCAAAGAGAAGTTCAGTCTGTATTTGCTGCTACAACATTTGGTTATAAAGATATGTTGTTCTTAGATCTTACAGGAAGAAATGACTGGTCATCTACATTAGTAAATACTGGTACACCAAGTTATTTTTATCCTTCAGTTGGTTTAACTGCATTGATCAGCGAAATGACAACATTACCGGAATGGATTAATTTTGGAAAAGTTCGTGCTACCTATGCACAAGTTGGTAACGATATTTATCCTTTTATTACATCTCCAACTTATTACTATAATCCAGGTATCTCTGATCCAAAACCATCTGCTGGTCCTAAAGAAGGTACAACTTTAAAACCTGAATTAAAATCAGAATATGAGCTTGGTACAGAATGGAGAATGTTTAATAACAGATTACGATTTGAAGTTTCTTATTACAATTCTGAAACTAAAAACCAATATTTACAAATCTTAGCACCAGTTGGTAATAAAGAAGGTGTAACTTATTATGGTATTAACGCAGGTAGTATCGAAAATAAAGGTATTGAAGTTGTGTTAGGTGCTGATATCGTTAGAGGAGATAAATTCTCTTGGGACACATCTATCAATTTCTCGCAAAACAAAAATAAAGTTAAAGAAATACCTACTGAATTAGGAGGAAGAGTAAACTTGACTGATGCAGGTGTAAACAGTTACAGATATGCATTAATTGAAGGACAGCCTTACGGTGTAATCGAAGGAATCAACTTTAAAAAAGATACTCAGGGAAGAATTTTATTGAATGATGATGGAACTTTCCAAAAAACTGGTTTCGAAACAGTTGGTAACTCAAATCCTGATTTTATGTTAGGTTTTTCTAACTCTTTCAAATTTGGATCTTTCTTCGCAAATGTATTGCTTGACGGTCGTTTTGGCGGGGATGTTATGAGTTTGACTCAAGCTCAAAATGATTCATTTGGAGTTTCTAAAGTAACAGGAGATGCTAGAAATGCAGGTGGAGTTACAATCAATGCAGTTAAACCTGATGGAACAGCAGTAACAAAAATGGATGCACAATCTTATTACACTCAAGTTGGAGGTAGAGCAGGAATTACTGGTGAATATGTTTATTCTGCAACAAATGTAAGTGTTAGAGAGGTTTCTATCGGATATAGTTTCAATGCCAAAGCATTGCCTTTTATTCAAACAGCTAGTGTTTCGTTAATTGCTAGAAACTTATTCTTTATTTACAAAGATGCTCCTTTTGATCCAAATATTGCATTAAGTACTGGTCAAGGCTTACAAGGGGTAGATATTTATGGTTTGCCATCTACTAGAAGTATCGGTCTTAATTTAAATGTAACTTTCTAATACTAAAAACATGAAACTAAATACAAAAATAACAAAAGTAGCTATCTGCATGTCATTACTGGCTGCGGTAGGCTGTACAGATAATTTTGAGGAAATCAATACCAACCAAAATGGTATTACGCCTCAATTATTAGAGCAAGATTTTAATCATATCAAAGGTGGATTTGCACCTATGTTTAATAATATTCAGGTTTTAACTCCAGAATGGGTTTATCAATTACAGCAAGGATTAAGTTGTGATATCTGGTCTGGCTATATGGCAACTCCTACAGGTTTTGCAGGAGGAATAAACAATACAACCTATTCATTAGTTGATGGCTGGAACGGATTTATTTGGGATTATGCGTATCAAAATGTAATGTTTAATGCATATGATATTGCTAACAAATCTAAAGGTAAATATGATCAGTTTTATGCTTTATCATTGATTTTGAAAGTAGAAGGAATGCATAGAGTTACAGATACTTTTGGACCAATTATTTATTCTCAATTTGGTACATCAGGTGCAACTATTGCTTATGATTCTCAAGAAGAAGTTTATAACCAAATGTTTGCAGAGTTAGATACTGCTGTTGCTGAATTAACAAAAAGAGTTGATGCAGCGGAGCCTTCGACTTTTACCTCAACTGACTTGTCAGGTTACGGAGGAGATTATAAAGCTTGGGTTAAATTTGCTAACACGCTGCGTTTAAGATTGGCAATGCGAATTGTAAAAGTTAATCCAACTTTAGCTAAAACACAAGCTGAAAAAGCAATTGCACAAAAATTTGGAGTTATGACTACAAATGCTGATGCGTTTAAAATTGTATCTCCAGTTTATACAAACCCTATTGCAACAATTAGTAATTCTTGGTTAGATATTCGTATGTCTGCTGATATGGAGTCTATCTTAAAAGGATATAATGACCCTAGAATTGCTACCTTCTTTGATACTTCGACTCAATTTCCAGGGCAGTATAAAGGAGTTCGTACAGGTATTGCAATTGCAGCAAAATCAGATCACCAAGATTTTTCAGGAATTGGAGCTGTTGTAAGATCAAAAGAAATTTACTTATTTACAACTGCTGAAGCTTATTTCTTAAGAGCAGAAGGTGCTTTAAGAGGCTGGAATATGGGCGGAGATGCTAAATCATTATATGAGTTAGGTATTTCAAGTTCATTCGAGCAAAGAGGAGCTTCAGGAGCAGCTGCCTATATTGCGGATAATACAAAAACTGCTGTTGCATATGTAGATCCAAATTTCCCTGAAAATAATTCACCAGCATTAAACAATGTTACTATTGCTTGGGATGATGCGGCAACTAACGAAGTGAAGCTGCAAAAAATCATTACTCAAAAATGGATTGCTGGTTTCCCAGAAGGACAAGAAGCATGGTCTGATTACAGAAGAACAGGATATCCTAAACTTTTCCCTGTACTTAAAAACTATAGTGGTGGAACAATCACTACTGAGTTTGGTGTAAGAAGAGTCAATTTTGTTAACTCTGAGAAAGCTGGAAATGCTGGTGGTGTTGCGACCGGAGTTTCTAAACTTGGCGGAGCAGACAATGGAGGCACAAGAGTTTGGTGGGATGTTAACAAAGCAAATTTCTAAGAATAAAAGAATAAAGAATTTAAGTTTGGTTAGCAAATGGTATAAGCAGTGCAAATTGCTTATACCATTTCAAAAACCAAAATTGTACATACAAAAAAAGAAAAAAATGAAAAGTGCTTTAGAAATAAAACCTGATATCAGCTATAAAAGCGCAGGAAAATTTGAAGAAACAAGATTCGAAAAAATTCACAACGAAATCTTCAAAAGTTCTGCTGAAGCGTCAATAATTGTAGCGCAGGAAATCGCTCAGTTAATTAGATCTAAACAAGAAAAAAACAAATCTTGCGTATTAGGTTTGGCAACAGGTTCTTCTCCTATAAAAGTATATGAGGAATTAGTTAGAATGCACAGAGAAGAAGGCTTAAGTTTTAGCAATGTAATCACTTTTAATCTGGATGAATATTATCCGATGACAAAAGAAAACAATCAGAGCTATCACTATTTTATGCATCAGCACCTTTTTAATCATATTGATATTAATCCACAAAATGTTAATATTCCAGATGGTACAGTTTCTATTGATGAATTAAATCAATATTGCATCGATTACGAAATGAATATTAAAAATGCAGGAGGTCTTGATTTTCAACTATTAGGTATCGGGCGTACAGGTCACGTAGGTTTTAATGAACCGGGATCTCACATCAACTCTGGTACTCGTATTATTACACTGGATCACATTACAAGAGTCGATGCTTCATCTGACTTTAATGGTATTGATAATGTTCCAAAAAGAGCGATCACAATGGGAGTTTCTACCATCATGAGATCAAAAAGAATTGTATTAATGGCTTGGGGACAAAACAAAGCCGATATCATCAAAAGGACTATTCAGGGTGATATCAGTTCAGAAGTTCCTGCTACATTTTTGCAAAATCATTCTAATGCAACATTTGTATTGGATCAGTCTGCAGCTTCAGAATTAACACGTTTTAAAACACCTTGGCTGGTTGGAGAATGCATCTGGACGCATGAATTAAAAAGCAAAGCGATTGTTTGGTTATGCCAAAAAACAAAACAGTCTATTTTAAAATTAACAGACCGTGATTACAACAATAACGGAATGTCTGATCTTTTGGCACAGGAAGGTTCTGCTTATGATTTAAATATTAATATGTTTAATGTATTGCAGCATACCATTACAGGATGGCCAGGCGGAAAGCCAAATACTGACGATTCACATCGTCCGGAAAGAGCAAATCCTGCAAAAAAACGAGTGATTCTTTTCAGTCCGCATCCAGATGATGATGTGATTTCTATGGGAGGAACTTTTTCAAAATTGATAAAACAAGGCCACGATGTACATGTTGTATATCAAACCTCTGGAAATATAGCTGTTACAGATGATGAAGCATTGAAATTTGCTGAAGTTGCGAAAGATTTTGTTGGTAAAAATGCAAGTGCAATAAACTTCAAATCTGTAATTGAATTTTTAAATAATAAATCTGAAAACCAAATTGATTCTCTTGAAGTTCGAAAATTGAAAGGACTTATCAGAAGAAGGGAGTCTTATGCAGCAACAAGATACATCGGATTAAAAGATGAAAATACACATTTCTTAGATCTTCCTTTTTATGAAACAGGGCAGGTTAAGAAAAATCCGTTAGGGCCAGAAGATATTGCTATTGTAAAAGATATTATTGCCAAAATCAAACCGCATCAGGTATTTGCTGCAGGAGATCTTGCTGATCCGCATGGAACACATGAGGTTTGTTTGAACGCTATCTTTGCAGCAATGAAACAATTAAAGCCAGAAAAATATATGGATGACTGCTGGTTATGGCTTTACAGAGGAGCTTGGCACGAATGGGATATTCATGAAATTGACATGGCTGTTCCGCTTTCTCCATCAGAAGTACTGCTGAAACGCCACGCCATTTTGTATCACCAGTCTCAAAAAGACAGAGTGATGTTCCAAGGAAATGATTCAAGAGAATTCTGGGTTAGGGCAGAAGACCGTAATAAAAATACCGCCATTCTTTATGATGAATTAGGTTTGGCAGAATACGAAGCAATCGAAGCTTTCAAACGTTTTGATTACTAAAATAATTTTTTAAGGTTCGGTTAGAGCGAATCAAATTCAAAATTCAGATTGATTTATAATGATGAGTGAGGTTCACTAAAAGTCATTCTGAGTTTTGTTTCTTTTAGCCATTTATTAATGTTATCTGTGGGTAACATCTTTTCAAACATTATAAAATGAAATATTTATTAGTCCTACTGCTAGCGGGTATAACATCTAGTGCTCAAATTCAAAAAGAGCAATTAAATCTTATGCCATGGCCTCAAAGTGTTGTGTTAAACGATGGGATTTTTGCTTTAACTAAAAGTTTTAAAGTAAATATTACCGGAAACCCAAATCAAAGAATTTTTGGCGGGGTTACTCGTTTTTTGCGACGCTTAGATGGTAGAACTGGTATTTTTTTCGAGCAGGGTTTTATTGGTAAATTAAATGAAGTTCCAACAGCAGAACTTCAAATCAATTGTACCAAAAGCGGCAAGATTGGTTTATATGAAGATGAAAGTTATCATCTAGACATCAAGCAAAACAAAATTACGCTTAATGCTTCGAGCGATTTAGGAGCATTGCACGGTTTAGAAACGTTACTGCAATTGCTGCAAAACAATAGTAATTCATTTTATTTTCCGAATTCGCAGATTTCAGATTTTCCAAGATTTACTTGGAGAGGTTTAATGATTGATGCCTCAAGACATTTTCAGCCGGTTGATGTTATCAAAAGAAATATTGATGGATTGGCAGCAATGAAAATGAATGTTTTTCATTGGCATCTAGTAGATGATCAAGGCTGGAGAATAGAAATGAAAAAACATCCAAAATTAATTGAATTAGCTTCGGATGGTTTGTATTACACACAAGAGGAAATTAAAAATATCGTAAAGTATGCTGATGAACGCGGTATTTTGATTGTTCCAGAAATAGATGTTCCGGGTCACGGATCGGCTATATTAACAGCTTATCCAGAAATTGGAAGCAAAGTGATTACGCTGACAGGCGGAACTTCTGAAAAAAATATTCAAGGTACAGCAATTGCTACCTATGGAATTGAAAGAAATGCTGGAATTTTTTCTCCAACATTAGATCCTTCAAATCCTAAAACATATCAAATATTAAGTGAACTTTTTGATGAGGTGTGTCCATTATTTCCAGGAGATTATTTTCATATTGGGGGAGATGAAAACGAAGGGAAAGATTGGGATGCCAATCCGAAAATTCAAGAGTTTAAAAAGAAAAACAAGCTGGCTACAAATCATGAATTGCAGACTTATTTTACTATGCAGTTAGTGCCAATGCTTAAAAAACATGGAAAACAATTAATGGGATGGGAAGAAATTTTGACTAAAAACATGTCAAAAGAAGCTATCATCCATTCTTGGAGAGGTCCAAATGAAGGCGTTGTTGCCGGACAATCTTTAGTTGATGCAGTTAAAAAAGGATATAAAACAGTTTTATCAAACGGCTATTATATTGATTTAATGTATCCGGTTGAAAGTCATTATCTGAATGATCCAATGCCAAAAGGAGCTGATTTATCAGCAGAAGAAAAAGCCAGAATACTGGGCGGTGAAGCTACAATGTGGACAGAACTTGTATCGCCAACAACTATCGATTCTAGACTTTGGCCGAGAACTGCTGCAATTGCGGAAAGACTTTGGTCTGCTGAAGATATTACAGATTTAGCTAGTATGAGAAGACGTCTTGACGTGGTTTCTTTCAGATTAGAAGATTTAGGATTGACACATATTCGTAATAAAGCAGTGATTTTAAGAAATATCGCAAACAATCAAAATATAAAATCAATAAACGAATTCTCGAATGTATGCGAACCTCTAAAAGGATATACAAGAAATAAAGGAGGAATTGAATATCAAATGTATTCTCCTCTGACACTTTTTGCAGATGCATGTACGCCAGATGCAAAAGATGCAGTAGCTTTTGATGAAACTGTTACACAATACTTAGCAAATAAATCGCCCGAGAATAAAGCAAAATTAGCAGCGTTTTTCTCCAAATGGATCGCTGTAAACAAAGGATTAATTGAATTAAGTGCCAATGCACCGCTAATACAGCCAGTTTTGCCTTTGTCTAAAAAATTAAATGATGCATCGCAGGAACTATTGCTTGTTTTAGATAATAAATCAACTCTAAAAGGAGAAGATCTGAAAAATTTAATAGAACAATGCAACTCGAAAGACCATGCAGATGTTGAGCTTGGAGTTTACAAAAGTTTGAAAAAATTATTATAAAAGAGTTTGGTTTGAATTAGTGTTTAGTATGTTTTGTTACCATGAGCTTTTTTATCTCTACCAGCAATTTCTGGTAGAGATAAAATATGGTAAACTGCTGAAATTTTAAACCTTATTGATAAAAATTAATACCAAAAAAATAACCAAATAGTAACAACTTTAAAACCAAATAAAAAGAATAGAAACAAAAACATGACAAACAAAAGTATTTAAGATTGATGAGTTGTCCCCAAATTTATCTGCCTGTATTTAATACTAATTTTTTTTAAAAATTAAATAAATATCAATCACTGCTATTCGCTACTGAATTATGGATGAAATCGGTAATAGTAATATTTATTTTTAGAAGTAATGAATTAATTTCCAATTGACTGCAATTTTCCAACCTGCAGTCGACTGAAACCCCAGTTGTTGTTTTAAGTGCTGCATTTTCGCATTTAGTATATCGTACTGGAATATTTATTTTCTATTAACCAATATTAATTAATTATGAAACATTATTACAGATTGCTTTTTTTGTTACTGTTTCCCTTACTCGCGTTAGCCCAACCAGCTCACGGTAAAAAAGTAGTAGGGTATTATGCGCAATGGTCTATTTATGCCAGGGATTTTAATATCCCGAAGATAGATGGAAGTAAATTGACGCATTTGAATTATTCTTTTTATGGGACAACTTATGATCCAGCCCATCCGGAGAATACAAAGTTATTATGTTTAGATTCATATGCTGATTTTGAGCATATGGAAGGTGGAATTCCGTGGGATGCCCCAGTAAAAGGAAACTTCTATGACTTGATGAAGCTCAAGCAAAAGTATCCGCATTTAAAAATTTTAATTTCTGTTGGAGGATGGACAAAAGGTCAGGATCTTTCTCCAATTGCAGCAAGCCCAGTTGCAAGGGCCGCTTTGGCCGCAGACATGGCAAACTTTATTGTGACTTATCCTTTTATTGATGGATTTGACATTGACTGGGAGTATCCTCTTTCTGGAGGAACAGACGGTACTGAAGTAATTAACGGAGCTCCAATTCCTCCACAAAAGTACAGCCCGGACGACAACAAAAATTTAGTGTATTTGTTAAAAGCAATGCGTCAGGCAATGCCAAATAAGTTAATTTCTATTGCTGCCGGAAACAACGTTAGAAATGTTGCCAAACAATATTTAGGACCAGGAAATAGAGCACAATACGGAATGACAGAAGACATTTCTACTTATTGTGATTATATCACTTATTTTGGATATGATTTTGGAGGTAACTGGTATGACAAAACATGCTACAATGCACCTTTATACGCGAGTGGCAATACCAATGATCCGCTATATGGAGCAACTCAATCTGAATCTCTTGATGAATTAACCAATCAATATTTGAATGTTGTCGGTTTTCCTGCAAATAAATTAATCATGGGATTGCCTTTCTACGGAAAGAAATTTGATCATGTTGCCAATAATGGAACAAATCCAAATTTACCTGGATTATTCGTTTCAGCACCAAGAGATATCGTTTCAGGATGTACAAATCCGCAAAATCCAATCGGAACTTGGGACGGACCTGCCGCATGCGAACGTTCAGGAAGTATCGAAATCTGTGATTTGGTTGGAAATCCAGTTACAAACTCACATGCTTATCTAGATCCTACTACAATGTTAGTAACGCCAACTGCCGCTTCGGCCGGATGGATCCGCTATTTTGATAATACAACTAAAGTTCCTTATTTATACAATGCTGCTTTAAAACAGTTTATCTCTTATGAAGATAAACAATCAATGGATTTAAAAGTACAATACATTAAATCTAGAAATTTAGCAGGAGGTATGGTTTGGGAATTATCTCAAGACACCAGAGGTTCTATTCCTAATGCTTTGCTAACGCAAGTGGATACTTCTTTTGGAAGTATTGTTGCAGGAACAGTAAGTATTTCGGGTTCTGTTAAAAACGGAACAGCTTTAGTTCCAGACGTTACAGTTGAATTACGCAACGCAAGTAATGCAGTATTGCAGACTGTAGTTTCTACAGCAGGTAATTTTACATTTAACAATTTAACTTCAGGACAAAATTATACACTAACAGCTTTAAAAGCTACTTATACTTTTACTCCTGTAACATTGACAAATGTAACAGTTAATCAAACGGCAGTTGTTATTAATGGAACGCAGCCAACATATACAGTTAGCGGAACAGTTTTAGACGGAACAACTCCAGTTTCTGGAGCTACAGTTTCTGCAACTTCTGGAGCTACAGTTTTAACAGCAGTTTCTAATGCAAGCGGTGTTTACAGCGTTGCAGGTTTGACTGCTGGACTTAATTTTACAGTTACAGCTGCAAAAACCGGATTTTCATATACGCCAGCTTCAACAGTTTATACTGCAATCGATGCAAATAAAACGTTGAATTTTACTCAAAGTGCCCCGATTGTTTATTATACCGTAAGCGGTACTATTTTAAACAATACAACTCCGGTTTCAGGTGTAACCGTTACAGCAACTTCTACAGGAGGAACTTTTACTGCTGTTTCTAATGCAAGCGGTGTTTATTCACTTAGTTTGCCTTCTTCTGGAAATTATACAGTAACAGCTGCCTTGACAGGACAAACTTATACACCTGCTTCAACAGTTTATACTAATTTAATTGCCAACAAAACATTGAATTTTACGCAAGATGTCATTGTAGTTGGAGCCAGCAAAATTAGCGGAACAGTTAAAAATGGTACAGTTCCAGTTTCTGGTGCAAAAGTAGAATTGATCTTGCCTTGGACAGATAGTACTCATCAATATTTAAGTAAGCTTGCAGTTACAGATGCACAAGGAAAATACAGTTTTGATAATGCTATTCTAGCAGGTTATACTACTATTTCAAGCCTAAAATTAAATACTTGGGAGAATGGAGATATAACTTATCTGCCTTCTAATTTGGCAAATTTCCCTATTCCAGCTACAGCAACAGTTTACGATTTTAATACTGGTGCAGTTACAACAACTTATACAGTTAGCGGAACAGTTCTTAACGGAGCGACTCCAGTTTCAGGAGCAACGATTTCGGCAGTTTCAGGAGCAACAACTTTGACAGCAACTTCTGATGCTTCAGGAAATTATAGTATTGCTAATTTGGTTTCAGGATCAAATTATACTGTAACAATTGCAAAAATAGGTTTGACATTCACACCGGCTTCAACGGTTTACAGTGCGATAAGTTCAAATAAAACGTTGAATTTTACTCAGGTTGTAACTCCGGTTTATTACACAGTAAGCGGAACAGTTTTAAATGGAGCAACTCCGGTTTCTGGCGCAACAATTTCAGCAGTTACAGGAACTACAACTTTAACAGCAACTTCTGATGCTTCAGGAAATTATAGTATAGCTAATTTAGCAGCAGGTTCAGATTACACTGTAACTATTGCAAAAACTGGATTAACATTTACTCCGGCATCGACAGTTTACAGCGCTATAAGTTCAAACAAAACGTTGAATTTTACTCAGGTTGTAACTCCCGTTTATTATACAGTTAGCGGTACAGTTTTAAACGGAGCAACTCCGGTTTCTGGCGCAACGATTTCAGTAGTTACAGGAACAACTACTATAACAGCGACTTCAGATGCTTCAGGAAATTATAGTCTTGCTAATTTGGTTTCAGGATCAAATTATACTGTAACAATTGCAAAAACTGGATTAACATTTACGCCGGCTTCAACGGTTTACAATGCAATAAGTTCAAACAAAACATTGAATTTTACTCAGGTTGTAACACCAATTTATTATACAGTAAGCGGAACGACAAAAAATGGAACAACTGCCGTTTCTGGCGTTACAGTTTCTGCTACTTCTGGAACAACTACTTTAACAGCAACTTCAGATGCTTCTGGAAATTATACTGTTGCTAATTTAGTGGCAGGCTCAGATTATATTGTAACCGCTGCAAAAACCGGTTTAAGTTTTAGTCCGGCTTCCACAGTTTATAGTGCAATTAATGCAAATAAAACATTGAATTTTACTCAAAATGTTGCGAGTGGAAACTTAATAAGCGGAACAGTTAAAAATGGTTCGGCTCCAGTTTCTGGTGCAAAAGTAGAACTAATTTTACCTTGGACGGATAATACACACGGTTATGTAAGTATTATTGCAACTACAGATGCTTCAGGAAATTTTAGCTACAACAATTCAGCTTTAGCAGGATATTCAACTATATCAAGTTTAAAATTGAATTCATGGGAAAATGGTGAAGTGACTTATTATCCAAATAACTTAGCCAACTTTGCAGTTCCAACAACTCCAACGGTTTATAATTTTAATAGACAAACGGCGGTTGTAACGACCCCAGTAGTTGCCATTACAGCACCAACAGCTTCGGCGATTGCTATAAATTTAGGATCGGCAATTAATTTTGTTGCAAGTGTTGGATTAAGTGCTGTTGATGCCACTACAATCTCATCTGTAGTATTTAGTTTAGACGGACAAAGCTTGAGTGCGACTAACTCCGCAGGAACTTATACATCGACTTGGACACCAGCAGCAAATCAGTTTTCGCTTAATCACACTTTAACCGTAACGGCTACTGCATCAAACGGAACAACAGATTCAAAAACATATAGTTTTACATTAAATTGTTCAGGTGCAAACTGCCCAAATGCAGCGCCTGTAATTACATGGAATTCACCATCGAATACTACTGTAAACCAAAGTTCTTTTCAAGTTGTGCCAATTTCGGTGACAGCTGTTGATAATGATGGATCAGTTTCTGGTGTTACTATCACAATAAATGGTGGTACATTTAATATGACAGCAGGTACAAATAATACTTATACATATAATTTCACACCATCTGCTTATCAGGATTATCCAGTTGTAATCAAAGCAACAGATGATAAAGCTGCTGTGACTACATTAAACAATACAATTAAAATTGCCCCGGTAAGCACTAATAGATTTATTGCGCTTCCGTCTAAAGTTATTTTAGGATATGCACATTCTTGGGAAAATGCTTCAGCTCCATTTTTATATTTTTCTCAAATGGTGGGAAGTAAGTTTAACGTAGTTGATTATTCTTTCGTAGAAACCGTTAATCGTGATGGTTATACACCTGTATTAACCACAAATGATACTAGATATTTGACCAATGGTGTTTTCAATAAGCAATTGTTGAAAAATGATATAAAATCATTAAGAGATAGCGGCGTTCCTGTTATTGTCTCTATCGGTGGTCAAAATGGTCATGTTGTTTTGGACAATGTAACTCAAAAAAATATTTTTGTTAATGGTCTAAAAGCCATTATTGATGAGTATCAATTTGATGGAGTTGATTTGGATTTTGAAGGCGGATCGATGAATTTTAATGCAGGAGGTTTAAGAGATATTTCTTATACAGGTATTTCTGCTTATCCAAGATTAAAAAACATAGTAGATGCCTGCAAAGAATTAAAAGCTTACTATGGCCCTGGATTTTTATTAACTGCAGCTCCAGAAACACAATACGTACAAGGAGGCTATTCTACCTATACGGATACTTTTGGGTCCTTCCTGCCAATCATTCAAAACTTGCGTAATGAATTGGATTTGTTAGCTGTACAATTGTATAATACAGGAGGAGAAAACGGATTAGATGGCCAATATTATGGTTCAGCTAAGAGAGCAAATATGGTAACAGCCCTAACTGATATGGTGATAAAAGGGTATAATATTGGTACAACAGGAATGCATTTTGATGGTTTACCAGCCTCAAAAGTTCTTATTGCATTACCAGCTTGTCCAAGTGCCGCAGGAAGCGGTTATATAACTCCGGCAGAGGGGATTAGTGCTATGGATTATTTAAGAAACGGAACCACTTTTTCAGGAAGAACATACACTATGCAGCCAGGCGGACCATATCCTTCTTTAAGAGGTTTAATGACTTGGTCTGTAAACTGGGATGCATCTTCTTGTGGTAATTCATCTGAATTATCTAAAGCGTATGCCGCTTATTTCGCATCGCAGTTGGCAGCAAAAACATTAGCTCTAGGTGATATTTCTTCAAAAAGCAATGCAACGATAGCCTATTTTAAAAATGATGCCTTATCAGTTACAAATGACTCAGAAGATATTGCCCAAGTTGATGTATTCAACACAATCGGTCAATCATTAGTAAGTTATAAAAACGTTCAAAACAGTAGAGAAGTACTGCTGCATAACCAAAGTTTCACTACTAAACAATTGTTTATAGTTGTGGTAACAGACAAAGCAGGAAATAAAAAATCATTCAAAGTAATAAACTTTTTAAACTAAGTTATAATGAATGAAAAATTTAGAAATACAAAATTGGGGAGGTTAAAATTGAGTTTGGTTATTTATTTTTTAATCTGATTTTATATTTCGAATAAATGTATCGAGTTTGGGTGATTTGTTATTTGGTTTTCACCTAGACGAGAGCATTATGAACCTGGCAATTTTATTGCCAGGTTTTTTTTTAGTGCATTCCTCCCAATGAGAAATTTGCAGCACATGTACCAAAGCCAATTACAAAACCAACCACAGAATACAAGATGATTTTTAATGATGTATTTTTGTCATCTGATATAAATATCAAACGCAATAATCCGATAAAAAAAGCAAGTACACTTGCTAAGGCAGCTAGACCTCCTGCTAAAGCTAAAAAATCTCCCATATTTAGATCTTTTTCTAGGTGAGTTAAATTATAAAGTTACAGACCGCTTATTATTAATGCACATGTTCCAAATCCAATTACGGTAATGACAATAGGAATTAACATTAGGGTTAGATAAAATTTTTTGTCTTCTTTTCTAAAAATTAAACCAATTAGACCAATCAAGAACATTGCTGTAAAAATAACGCCAATAAGTATTAATGCTTCCATATTTCAGACTAATTTAATAACTAGACATTTAATTCTTGTCGGATTTTTTCAATTTTATTATCCCTGTAAAATAAATTCATGGTTTCGAAAGGAATAATTTTCATTTTATCGCTTACAATGTGAACACATGATTTTTTTACAGCTCTTACATCAAAATCATGGGCATCCATAAAATTCATAATTAAAATTCGAAATAAATTATTATAATTCAAGGTATCTGACTGAACTCTTGGCAGACAGCACATCAATTCATTAAATTCTCCTTCTGCACAATCCACAGAAATACCAGTACTAAATAAGTTAAGCATATGTGTTTTTAGTTTTTCATCATGCTCAAAAACAATTGTATTTTTTGAGTTGTTTAACAAATCTTCTGGGTTTATTAAATGAGTCATTGGAAAAACTTCGCCATCTATTTTAAGAGCATATGCCATACACAAAGCGTCTGGATTACAAGGAACAGGAATGAGATCCTGAGGTGTAAAAAGAGGATATTGCTCGTAAATTTTTCTTCGTACTTCTGTCAAGGTTATTCTTCCCGAAAAATCATCATAGTTGTCATTTCTGCCTGCAACCTGTGTAGGTTGAAAAGTGACACCACGAACACATTTCTGTTGTAATGCATACTCAATTATTTTTCCAATCTCATCGTCATTTTCTCCTTTTTGCAGTGTGATTACTAGTGTGGTTGAGATATTAAACTGATTTAAATTTTCTATTGCTTTTTTGCGTACTTCTGTTAGGTCTTCGCCTCGTAATTTTTCTAATACTTCTGGTTTAAAACTGTCAAACTGCAAATAAATTTCAAAGTCAGGCATATACGTAGCCAATGTTTCTACAAATTTGATGTCTTTTGCAATTCGAATACCATTTGTATTAAGCATTAAATGCTTGATTGGTTTGCTTTTGGCTATATCTAAAATTTTAAAAAATTCTGGATGTACTGTTGGTTCTCCTCCAGAAATCTGAACAACATCGGGTTCTCCTTCATTAGCCACAACAGCATCAAACATTTTTTCTATTTCTTCTAAAGTCCGGTGTCTTCCATAGTTTGGAGCTGAGTTTGCATAGCAAGTAGGACATGCTAAATTACATCGGTCTGTAACTTCTACAATCGTCAGACAAGAATGCTGTTCATGATCTGTACATAATCCGCAGTCGTAAGGACATCCATAATGCACTTTTGTATTGAATTTTAAGGGCATTTCAGACTTCTTGTTGTAATTACGTAATTGTTTATAATAATTTACATCATCCGCAATCATCGACTTTGATTCACCATGTGTTTTACAATGTTTGAGCATCCAAACTTTATCGTCCTGAAATACAATTTTTGTATCTACAAGTGCCAGACATTGATGACATAGACTCTTGGTGTAATCGTAAAATATATAGTCGCGAGTTTTCATTAAAATATTTTTATGTTATAAAGTACGTTTTTTATTTATAGCTAAAGGAAAATTCCTTGTAAAGAAATTTCCAATAGTAAACAAAAATTAAAATAGAGCTCCATTGTATACTGCTCAAATTAAGCAGCAAAGGCTCGTATGGTTTTAAAAATTCAATTAAAAAACGAAACAGAAAATATAAAATCATAAAGATTTTAAAACGGTCACCATTCAGCAGCGCTTTATTTTTTATACTTTGAAAAAAGATAAAAAGCAGAATCATGAAAAACATTTCATATAATGCAATAGGATGTCTTTTTAAACCGTCACCTAAATTAATTCCTGTAAAAAAGTTAGTTTCTATACCGTAAGTAGGTTCTGCCATTCCCATCGAAAAACATCCGATACGTCCAATAAACAGAGCTGTTATTATTGGAATTACGTATAAATCTCCCGACGAAGATTTTTCTCCAATCGCTTTTTTTATAAGCTCGACACCAAATAATCCTCCTAGAAAGCCGCCTGCAACCGTTTTATTTTGATATAAGGTTAAAAAAGTTTGATGGGTTATTTGAGATGGATTTTCTAATAAAGCAATAAATCGCGATCCGATCAACGCTCCAACCATTGCTCCGATCATAATAACTAAACGATTGGTGTCTGATATTGAATCTTGAGTTCTCTTTCTTAGAAAATAATAAATTCTTATTCCAACAAAAAAAGCTAACGTTTCAAATATAAAATGCCAGTAAAAAGTTTTTTCAAAAATTTCAAATTGAAAAGGAAACGTCATTTTTAGTCAGAATTTTTTGCGAATATAATGAAATCACATCAACATTTAAATAAACTTTCAAAAAAGAATGACAATCTGTCTAATTATATTTTTTACACAGTGAAATTATCAAAATTAGCCAAGCTGTCATTGTAGTTGTAAAAAAGTAAAAGTTTTGTTCTAAAAAAACTCCATAGATTTTTAAGTACTTTTGAATCTCATTATATCTGATTAAAATTCATGCATAAATTCATTTACATAAATACTTTTCTTTTAATTCTTAATTTCTGTTCGGCCCAAAACAAATTCGGAAATCCTGAAGTTGATCCCATTCAAATTCAGAAAAATTATACGGAATGGTCGGTTTATCAGAATAAAAAAATAATGCTTTCGCGAGATTTTACAGCTCTTGATTCTTCTTCTAAAGAAATTTCGAAAGAGGCTTTTTTGGATCAATTAGCAAATGGAAATTTTATTCCAATTCGGTTAAAAACAGATAACTCTACATACTATTATAAGTTGTTCAAAATTCTGCCAAAGACAGATACAAGCATCAAAGCAACAATTAACCAAATTGGTTTTGACGCTTACAAAAACTACAAAATGGAAGGAACAGCTTTTCCAAAATTCTCTTTTAAGGATTTAGAAGGCAATTTGGTGACCAACGAATCCATGAAAGGAAAAATCATAGTGATAAAATGCTGGTACATTCATTGTACGCCTTGTATAAGAGAATTTCCGCAAGTCAATAAATTAGTTGAAGAGTATAAAGATCGAAAAGATATTCTTTTTATAAGTTTAGCCGAGGATTCTGCAGAGCAATTAAAACTTTTTTTAGCCAGAAAACCATTATCATATGCGGTAATTCCTGACATGAAAGTGTATATGAATGAAGCCTTGCAGCTGAATTCATTTCCAACACATTTTATTTTAAATAAAGAAGGTTTGATTGCTAAAGTCCTTCCGAATTTTGAAAGTCTGGAAGTTGCGCTGTCGAAGGAAAGTAAATTGTAAAAGCTTAGAAGTTAGAAGTTTTTAGGGTAATCATTTCATATTTTACAATTTACATTTCACATCATGACACCTTTGCAACTCTGAACCTTTTTCACTACTTTTGCACGAAATTAATTAAAAAGACATTCATGTTAACAGTCAATAATTTATCAGTTCAATTTGGCAAACGAATTTTGTTTGACGAAGTAAATACCACATTCACTCACGGAAATATTTACGGCGTTATTGGAGCCAATGGTGCTGGAAAATCAACATTTCTAAAAATCATTTCAGGCGATATCGACCCAACTTCTGGACATATTCATTTAGAACCGGGAAAACGTATGTCGGTTTTGAATCAAAATCACAACATGTTTGATGAGCATACTGTCTTGGAAACGGTTTTGATGGGAAATAAAGTTTTGTATGCTGTTAAAAAAGAAATGGATGAGCTTTATTTAGACTACAACGATAAAAACGCAGACAGAATTGGAGAACTTCAAGTTCAGTTTGAAGAAATGAACGGTTGGAATGCAGATTCTGATGCCGCTGCAATGTTGTCTAACTTAGGAATCAATGAAGAACATCATTATACTTTAATGGGTGATTTGGAGGGAAAAATCAAAGTTCGTGTACTTTTGGCGCAGGCACTTTTTGGAAACCCAGATCTGCTTATTATGGATGAGCCTACCAACGATTTGGATTTTGAGACAATCGCTTGGTTAGAGAATTTCTTGGCAAATTATGAAAATACTGTAATAGTAGTATCTCACGACCGTCACTTTTTAGATGCGGTTTGTACACATATTTCGGATATCGATTTTGGAAAAATTAATCACTATTCAGGAAATTATACTTTCTGGTACGAGTCTAGCCAATTAGCGGCAAAACAACGTGCACAGCAAAACAAAAAAGCAGAAGAAAAGAAACAGGAACTTGAAGAATTTATTCGTCGTTTTAGTGCGAACGTTGCAAAATCTAAACAAGCAACTTCTCGTAAAAAAATGATTTCTAAATTGAATATTTCTGAAATCAAACCATCGAGCCGTCGTTATCCTGCGATTATTTTTGATCAAGATCGTGAAGCTGGAGATCAGATTTTAAACGTTGAAAATTTATCGGCTTCTATTGATGGTGATCTTTTGTTTAAAGATGTTGATTTAAATATGGCAAAAGGCGATAAAATCGTTCTTTTTTCTAAAGATTCACGTGCTACAACAGCTTTCTACGAAATTTTAAATAACAACCAAAAAGCAGATTCTGGAACTTTTGATTGGGGAATTACAACAAATCAAGCGTATTTGCCAGCTGAAAACCATTCGTTTTTTGAAAATGATTTAACACTAGTAGATTGGTTGCGCCAATATGCTAAAACAGAAGAAGAGCGTGATGAGGTTTTTATTAGAGGTTTCTTAGGGAAAATGATTTTCTCAGGAGAAGAAGCTTTAAAAACAAGCAGAGTGTTATCTGGAGGAGAAAAAGTACGTTGTATGCTTTCTAGAATGATGATGGAACGCGCTAACATCTTAATGCTTGACGAACCAACAAATCACTTAGATTTAGAGTCGATTACAGCTTTTAACAACTCTTTGAAAAACTTTAAAGGTTCTGTGATTTTTACCACGCATGACCACGAATTTGCTCAGACTGTTGGTAATAGAGTAGTGGAGTTAACGCCAAATGGAGTTATCGATCGCTATATGACGTTTGATGAGTACTTGGATGATGAAAAAATTCAGGAATTGAGAAAGAAGATGTACAATTTATAATATTGTAAGAGCGTATAAAAAAAATCCCGATCGTTTTGCGATCGGGATTTTTTTATGTTTATTTTTTGAAAAGTCTGGCGAAGATCCAGATAATGATCGCAACAATAAAGATTACGATAAATATCCCGAATCCCATTCCGGCTTTAAAAATGTCTCCAATAACTTCGCAACTTGTAAATGAAAATAGTATTACGAATACCATTAACAAACGTGTAATGTTCTTTTGCATGATTTTGCTGTTTTAATTGTTTTAAAAAGAATTTAGTATTCTAATTATCGTACAATAAAATTACTTTAATCAGCAAAAAAATGTCTTATATAATTTTTAGTAAAAGTTCTATGATTTGCCTTATACAATAAAAAGCCTTCTATCGAATTATATTAGAGTGCTGGATTTTAATTCAGTTTGAAATCATTAACACATAAATCTAGATTTTATTCTCCAATAATTCCAGTTTTAACTTCTCCATCCCGTTTATAACTTACAGCAATTACACCGCTTGGCGTTATAGTACTTTCTGTTAGTTTAAATCCGGATGGAAAAGCGCCATCGTCAAATAATTTTTTCCCTTTACCCAAAATTATAGGATGAATCTTTAGTCCAAGTTCGTCGACTAAATCATTTTTGAGTAACAGCTGCACAAGTGTTGCGCTTCCCCAAACTTTTATATCACCGCCTTCAGAATTTTTAAGTTTTTTGATGTCTTCTACAGTAGAAAGAAATTCGGAGTTTTCCCAATCAGAGTTTTTTCTGGTTGAGGACAAAACGTATTTTGTTACTTCATTAATTCCCGGCCAGCCTTCTGCGTGTTTTGGCCAATATTCTTCAAAAATATCGAATGTTTTTCTGCCTAAAAGAATATCTGCCGGTTCCATTTGTTTTTGCATAACCTTGCCATATTCTTCATCTCCAAAAGGCGCCACCCAGCCACCATATTCAAAACCGCCTGAGGTATCTTCTTCAGGTGCGCCCGGTGCTTGCATTACTCCGTCGATTGTAATCATCGATAAGACAATTATTTTTCTCATAGTCGTAGGTTTTTTGTTTCTCAAATATACTGAAATAAAATACTATAACATTTCAATAAGCTGAATATGGTTGCCGCAAGTATCGTTTAATACAGCAATTTTTACAGTTCCCATTTCAGTTGGCTTCATGCTGAATTCGACACCAAGATTGATCAATCGATCGTATTCTGCCTGAACATTATCTAC
Organism: Flavobacterium sp. MR2016-29; assembly: GCF_015350695.1. Classification (NCBI taxonomy): domain Bacteria; kingdom Pseudomonadati; phylum Bacteroidota; class Flavobacteriia; order Flavobacteriales; family Flavobacteriaceae; genus Flavobacterium; species Flavobacterium sp. MR2016-29. The sequence continues at coordinate 77,979 of NZ_JADKPU010000004.1, read as the reverse complement.
GTTAAATTGTGTGTACGGAATTCCGGCTTCAAAAAGTGCTTTTTGATATACTTTTGCAGGTTCAAAATGGTTGGGTGATGGTTCTAATAACACTTCAGTTCCCTCTTGTTCGTCTTTTGCAACAACGGTCAGCCATCTGCTGGTTTCACTTAAAGGCACATCGTATTTTTTTACAAATCCCAATTTTTCGGTATAAAATTGCAATGCTTTTTCCTGGTCTTCAACGGGAATTCCCATAACTTTTACTCTCATCTTTTTTCTCTTTTAAAATTGACTAGTGCAAGTTTGTAAATCTAATTTTAAATTACTTTGCGAAAATTGCTTTTTTTGAAATTCAATAGGAGCGACTCCAATTTTACTTTTAAATAAAGTACTAAACGAACTCGGACTTTCAAATCCAACAGCAAAACAAGTTTCGGTTACGGTCATTCCGTTTTTTAGGTATTGCTTCGATTTTTCAATTCTTTTATCTATCAAATATTGTTTGGGTGTTACTCCATAATATTTTTTAAACAATCGTAATAAATGAAATTTTGAAGTAAATTGAGTATGAGAAAGCAAGTTCAAATCCAATTCTTTATCAAAATTGTGTTCAATAAACTTTCGCGTACGAATCACGGTTTTAATTTGTGCTTCGTTCGAATAACAAATGCTTTTAATGCGATTAAGTTCTTGCTGATAAAAGTTCATTTAATAATTCTTTTAATTTGAGATACTTTGCTGGCTCAGAAATATTTCTGATTTATCGTTGTGTAGATCTAGCGATTGGATTTTTCTTGTTCTATCAAATTTATGAAAAAGATTTTCAAATAAATTCAATACTATACTATTCGATTTTCTTTGCCATTATTATAGTGTGAATTTCAACATCATCAGCTTTTGGATATTGAACTTCGAATGACTTGATAATTTCAAAATGATTTTTAAAAAGTTGATTTTTTATATCTTCTAAAGTGTGATAATAAAAATAGGTGCGATCGCCAGTACTTCCGGAAATAAAACCTGATTGAGAAGGTTTTCCTTCAATAAAACTGATATACAAAATGCCTTTTGTAGTAAGTAATGTATTAGCGTCGTATATTAATTTTGAAGCATCTTCTTCTGAAAGATAAGGTAAACAAAAGCCACACATAACGGCATCAAATTTTTCATTGATTTCGTCTAATTTTCGTGTGTCCATAATTTCAAAACTAGCAGACGGATTATTTAATTTAGCCAATTCGAGCATTTTTGGTGCAATATCGATGCCTTTAATTTTTAAATCAGGATTTTTTGACAACAAATATTTGGTAATATTTCCTGGGCCACAGCCAATTTCAAAAATATTGAGTTGATCCCCTTTTAGAGTGTTAAGAAAAAAGTCATAAGTTTCATTATACAAACTTAAATTCATAAACTTATCTTCATAAAGACTTGCAATTTTATTCCAAGTCTCAAAAGTTTCTTTGTAAGGATCCATAAAATTTATTTGTTTTTTTGCTCGGACTTTGAATTATGTATTAATTATAATCTTATTTTTTTGGACTAATAACCGTTCTTTTTATTATAAAATATGGCGCAGCTATAGAGGAATTAGGTTTTAGCTTCTTTGGTCATTTTTTATTTTATATACTTTCCATTTACATATTTACACTCTGTTTTTACTCCTTCATCATTTATTGAAAATAAGATTCCATTTTTTTTATTATTCAAATATTCGCACCTATAAACTATTACGCCATCTTTAAAATCTTCTTCTAAAGTTTTTTCTTTTTTTGTGTTGTAATAGGTTATCCATTTAAAATCAATTGAATATTCATATCTAATTCTTTTTTCTTTAAAACCATTATCATCATAAAAGAATTCTTCAGCTACTTTTCTTGTTTTCCCATTAAAATATATTGTATATTTTTTTAATTGTCCATCGATGAAATTCTCTTCATAAACTAGATGTTTTTTATGCTTATAACTTTGTACTTTTCCGCTATAAAGTTGACCTGTTTCAACTTTATAACATAATCCCTTATCAAAATATACTTGTTTATATCTTAAGCTGTCTTGAGAATATATATTAAGAGAAAATAATAAAATTAAAAGTAATAGTTTTTTCATTTTAAATGTTTTAAAGTTCAATTTGAAGTTTGCCTTTTCAATGATTAATGCATCGGCTATTTTGGGGCTAACTTGCTCAGTTTTTTTTCTTGGTGTGGCCATTTATTATTTTTCAGTTTAAATATTAAATGCGAACTTTTAAAAGTAAGATTTTATTTTCTAAAATAACAAAATTCCAAATTCCAAATTTCCCACCCAAAACCAAAAAAAAATATTTCCCCACCCAACACCCCAACAAATAAATTCTGATTTCGTATATTTGCCCAACCAAACATTACACTTAATTATGAGCCAAAAAGTATTACTTAATTCAAAAGAAGTTACTATCATACTCCATCGTTTGGCTTGTCAGTTAATCGAAAAACATCTTGATTTCTCGGATACTATTTTAGTCGGAATCCAGCCAAGAGGCGTTTTTTTAGCTGAACGTTTAAAACAAATTTTAGAAAACGAATATAAGGTTCCCGAAATTTCTTTGGGATATCTAGACATCACTTTTTTTAGAGATGACTTTCGTCGTACAGATAAACCACTTGAAGCCAACAAAACACAAATCAATTTTATAGTCGAAGACAAAAAGGTCATTTTTATCGATGACGTTTTGTTTACTGGACGAAGCATTCGTTCTGCCTTAACCGCAATTCAGTCTTTTGGGCGACCATCAGAAATCGAATTGCTAGTGTTAATTGACAGGCGTTTTAGCCGAAACCTGCCAATTCAGCCCGATTACCGCGGCCGTCAGGTTGATGCTATTAATAATGAAAAAGTAAAAGTAAGCTGGAAAGAAAATGAAGGCGAAGATGTAGTTTACTTAGTGACAAATTAAGTTTAATCGGTTAACCGGTTAATTGTTTAATCGGGAGAAACGATTAAACGGTTTAACAAAAACGATTAGACAAATAAAATAATTAAACATAAAGATGAAAGAATTAAGCGTAAATCATTTATTAGGAATTAAATACATCAACGAGAATGATATTAACCTAATTTTTGAAACGGCAGATCATTTTAAAGAAGTCATTAACCGACCTATTAAAAAAGTTCCTTCATTACGAGATATTACTATTGCTAACATTTTCTTTGAAAACAGTACCAGAACAAAACTTTCGTTTGAGTTAGCCCAAAAAAGATTATCTGCAGATGTTATCAGTTTTTCTGCAGCACAGTCTTCGGTTAAAAAAGGAGAAACACTTATTGATACTGTAAACAATATCCTTTCTATGAAAGTGGATATGGTTGTAATGCGCCACTCTAATCCCGGAGCGGCTTATTTTTTGTCTAAAAATGTCAAAGCAAGTATCGTAAACGCTGGCGACGGGGCACACGAACATCCAACACAGGCTTTGTTAGACAGTTATTCTATCAGAGAAAAACTGGGCGATGTTGCCGGAAAAAAAGTAGTTATTGTAGGCGATATTCTGCATTCGAGAGTTGCCTTGTCTAATATATATGCTTTGCAGATGCAAGGTGCAGAAGTAAAAGTGTGCGGACCAAAAACCTTGATTCCGAGATACATCGAATCGCTAGGCGTTACGGTCGAGCCAAATTTGAGAAAAGCATTAGAATGGTGCGATGTTGCCAATATGCTTCGCGTACAAAACGAGCGTATGGATGTGAATTTTTTTCCTTCAACACGCGAATACGCACAACAATATGGAGTTGATAAACCGCTTTTAGATTCTCTTGGAAAAGAAATTGTTATTATGCACCCAGGACCAATCAATAGAGGAGTAGAGATAACTTCTGAAGTGGCAGATTCTGATCATTCAGTAATTTTGAATCAGGTGGAGAATGGTGTAGCAATCAGAATGGCGGTTATTTATCTTTTGGCGTCTAAAATACAATAAATTTAGTTTTTTTGTTTCAAGTTTCACGTTGTTTGACGTTCAGCTTGGTAAACTTGAAACTTGAAACTTGAAACAAAAATAAAAACTTTGTACCTTAGTAAAATGAAAGTAGATCAAAAAGGACATACCGTTACTATTAAAGACACTCAAGGAGATATTAATTCTTTTTTGGATAAAGTGACGCAACAGTTTAAAACCTTTGAAAAACATAATATTATAATCGATTTATCATCTGATCAAGCATTGTCAGAAAGTGATTTGAAACTTTTTTTACCGCTTTCGAAACAACAGAAAAAATCAAAAAAATCATTTGTAATTGTAGTTGCTGATCTTGATTTTAACGCAATTTCTGATAAATTAATTGTAGTTCCTTCTCTTTTAGAAGCACACGATATTATCGAAATGGAAGAAATCGAGAGAGACCTCGGGTTTTAATTGTAGATTTTAGATTTTAGAGTTCAGATTTTTAGATTTTGAATGTTGAAGTCTAAATCATCTTCAATCTAAAATCTAAAATCAATAATCTAAAATGAAATTAACTATACTTGGCTGTTACGCCGCAACTCCTAGAACACTCACAAACCCAACTTCGCAGGTTTTAGAAATTAAAAACAGAATGTTTTTAATTGACTGTGGAGAAGGAACTCAAGTTCAATTACGAAAAAATAAGATTAAATTCTCAAAAATTAATCACATTTTTATTTCGCATTTGCATGGAGATCACTTTTTTGGATTAATAGGAACCATATCAACTTTTGCACTTTTAGGACGAACAACTGATCTGCACATTTACGGTCCAAAAGGAGTGAAGGAAATTATTACGTTGCAATTAAAATTATCAAATTCTTGGACAACTTATGATTTGTTTTTTCATGAATTAGAATCAAAAGAAAGCGAAATTATTTTTGAAGATCAAAAAGTTGTGGTAAAAACGATTCCGCTGAAACACCGCGTTTACACGAACGGATTTTTGTTTCAAGAAAAGCCAGGCGAAAGAAAACTAAATGTTGATGCCGTACAGCAATATGAAATTCATACTGCTTATTATCAGAAAATAAAAAATGGAGGTGATGTTACCCTTGACAATGGAACTGTTATTAAAAACGAACAGTTATCTTTTGATCCAATTTTGCCTTTGAGTTATGCTTTTTGCTCAGACACTGCTTATAAGGAAGATATAATTCCGATAATTAAAAATGTAGATGTTCTGTATCATGAATCTACCTTTTTAGAATCAGAAGCTCCTTTGGCACAAAAAACCTTGCATTCTACAGCTAAAGAAGCAGCGAATATTGCACTTAAAGCAAATGCAAAACATTTAGTTTTAGGACATTATTCAACAAGATATGACGGCATAGAACGTTTTAAAGAAGAAGCAGAAACCATTTTTCCGAATGTGCTTTTAGGAGATGACGGGAGAAGTTTTGAATGGTAGAAATTAGAAATTAGTTATGGGTTTCTAATTAGGAACATTTAATATAAAATCTAACATCTAAGAAGTCCAACATCTAAGAAGTATAATATCTAAGAAGTATAATATCTAAGAAGTCCAACATCCAAGAAGTCTAACATCCAAGAAGTCTAACATCTAAGAAGTCTAACATCTAAGAAGCCAACATCTAAGAAGCCAACATCCAAGAAGTCCAACATCCAAGAAGTCTAATATCTAAGAAGTCCAACATCCAAGAAGTCTAATATCTAAGAAGTCTAACATCTAAGAAGTCTAATATAAGAAGTCTAATATAAGAAGTCTAATATAAGAAGTCTAACATCTAAGAAGTCTAATATCCAAAAATCTAAGAATCCAAAAATCTAATAATCTAAAAAAATGAATGATTTAAGCAATTATAGAAAGTCTTACGAGAAAAGCGAATTATTAGAAACTAATATTCCAGAAGATCCAATTAATTTATTTAATAGATGGTTTCATGAAGTTGAAGATTTCGGTGCAGGCGGAGAAGTCAATGCAATGACAGTTTCTACAATTGGTTTGGATGGATTTCCTAAATCTCGTGTTGTTTTATTGAAGAAATTTTCTGAAGAAGGTTTTATTTTTTATACCAACTATAATTCTGAAAAAGGAAAAGCAATAGCTGCGAATCCGCATGTTTGCTTGTCTTTTTTTTGGCAGGAAATGGAACGTCAGGTAATTATTAAAGGAATTGCGCAGCGAACTTCTGAAAATATATCAGATGGCTATTTTGATTCTCGCCCGGACGGAAGCAAGTTAGGCGCGATTGTATCAAATCAAAGTGAAGTGATTCCGTCACGCGCTTTTTTAGAGGAAAATTTAAAAAAACTGGAAGCTGCTTTTGAAGGAAAATCAATTCCGAGACCAGAAAATTGGGGAGGCTTTTTAGTGACTCCATTAGAAGTAGAATTTTGGCAAGGAAGACCAAATAGACTTCATGACAGAATTCGCTATTCAAGCCAATCTGATTTTTCATGGAAGATTGAAAGATTGTCTTCTTAGTTGTAAGAAAATTATTTTATATTTATTATTTTAAGTGTAGTTCATCGATTAATTTTGTAGTTTACCGATAATTTAAATATGTTTGGTCCAGAAAAAGAAAGTATTACCCAAATATAAAGATTTAAAGGATTTGCCCCAACATTTACTTTAATGCATTAACTACTGTTTGATTATGAAGAAGATTATGCGCGTCATGTTGTTCATTGCAATGCTAATTGCAATGAACTCATGCTCTGCTGATACAGCAGATGGAAATGATAATAGTACTCCAACAGAAGAGACTCTGATAACAAACTACACTTACAACGATTCAGAGTTAGAAACAATGCAATTAATAAACGAATATCGATTAAGTATTGGTTTGAATGCATTGCAAATAATTAATCACATTTCTGCTAAATGCCAAGAACACAATACTTATATGATCGCGAATAATGTGATGAATCATAACGATTTTGTCTTGCGATCTGATAATCTTGTAAAAGTGCTTGGAGCAAAAAAAGTAGGAGAGAATGTTGCCTACAATTACAAAACTTCAGAAGCAGTTGTAAAAGCTTGGTTAGAAAGCCCAGGACACAAAGAAAATATCGAAGGAGATTATACTCATTTTGGTCTGGCAGTAACTACTGATAAAACTGGAAAAAAATATTACACTAACATATTTGTTAAGATTTAAGATTAATTGAAAACTGGTTGGTTTTTTAGTGATCGTTGTAACTCCTAGAGTTGCAACGGTTTCTTTTTTTATAAAAAAAGCTGTCTTTGCAGACAGCTTAAGAAGTATGATAATCTAATTAACTAAAGTGCGGTAATAATAAATTCGCTTCGTCTGTTTTCCTGATGCTCAGCCTCGCTACATGCAACTCCATCTGCACATTTATTTACAAGCTGCGTTTCTCCATATCCTTTTCCAATCAATCTGTTGGCCGCTACACCATTTTTAATAAGCCATTGTATAGTAGATTTTGCTCTTCTGTCAGACAATGCTTCATTGTATTTGAATGTTGCACGGCTGTCTGTATGTGAGCGGATGTCAAGTTTCATTGTCGGATGGTCATTTAATACAGCTAATATTTTTTCTAAATCAAGAGCTGCTTCTGGTCTGATATTCGATTTATCCAAATCAAAGTAAATCATTTTAATGCCAAAACATTTTCCTAAATCATCACCAACCGTTACTTTGCATTTGCCATTTACCAACCCAATTGGCAGACTTGTTTTTCCGGTTACTTTTCCGATGGTTATATTTACTTCCTTGGTTTCATAGTCTTGTTTTTCAGCTCTTACGTTGTATGTTTTGCCACATTCAACAGGAAAACTGTAAAGACCAGCTGCGTCTGCAATAACTGTATTTTTGATTGCCATATTTTCATATAAAGTGACTTTTGATCCTGGCAAAATTGCATTTGTTTCGATGTCGGTAATAGTTCCGTTTAATTCTTGAATGCATTTTAGTTTTCGAGTTTCTAAAAATTTATAAATGTCGTCAGAACCTTGACCGCCATCTTTGTTAGAACTGAAATAACCTTGTCGTGTTACCGGATCTATTATATAAGCAAAATCATCTTTTGGAGAATTGACATCGGCTCCTACATTCTGAATACTGCTTATCGTTCCGTTACTTTCAATTTCTCCCACAAAAACATCTAAGCCTCCAAGTCCGGGATGCCCGTCTGATGAAAAGTAAATTTCATCTTCGCTGGTTACGTATGGGAATGTTTCTTTTCCTTCAGTATTAATGCTATTTCCTAAATTTTCTGGAGTACCATAGCTTCCGTCGTTATTTATCGTTACTTTATAAATATCAGACTGGCCAAGCGTTCCCGGCATGTCAGATGCAAAATACAGAGTTTTCTCATCAGGACTTAATGCAGGATGCGCCGTACTGTAGTTGTCACTGGTAAAAGGCAGTGCTGTTATATTTGTCCATTTATCATTATCAAGCGTAGCTTTGTATAATTTTACTAACGTAATTTTATTGTCGTCTTTTCCCTTCTTGCCATTAATAAAATTGTTTCTTGTAAAATAAACTGTTTTTCCATCTTTCGAAAAAACAGGTGTTGCTTCGTGAAACTTACTGTTTAATGATGTTTTGAATTTGTTTACTTTAGTTGTTGTGTTTGTTGACGGATCGATATCTGCATCATAAAGATTGGTGAAATATTCTCCAGTCCATTTGTGTTTTCTTTGAGAAAAATTACCCGTATCTCTGGCAGAAGCGAAATACAATTTGTTTTTATAAACGAATGATCCATAATCTGAATATTTGCTGTTAACTCCAGCATCTTCTATTTTGTAACGTCCAGAATTTGCTTTAATTTGCTCTAGATAATTGACATCTTCTTTATACAGTTTTGCTCTATTGTCTGTTTTGTTTTTGGAGTTAAATTCGTCGAAGATTTTGTTTGCTTTTTCTGTTTGTCCAATTGATTTTAATGATTGTCCGTATCTGTAATAATATTCAGGTTCTACTGCAGTATTCATGGCAAATAATTCTCCGTACCATTTTGCAGCGCCTTCAAAATCCGAATTAAAGTAATAGGAATTTCCAAGTTTTTTGAACATATCTTCAGACTTATATCCTTTTTCAGCTACTCTTTCGTAGGCCTTTATTGCATCAACATAAGCGTAGCTATCGTATTTTTTATCGGCTGCATTTATCTTTGATTGCTGCGAGTAACTGTCGAATGAAAAAATACAGACAAATGTTAAGCAAAGTAAAATAGAATTTTTCATAATTATTATTTTTAGAAGAAACGAGGAGTTGTCATTTTACTATTGTTTTTGAAGAATTCATAGCGCAGAAAAATTTCGTGCGATCCTGAATTGTAATTGTTTAAGTTAGTAGTTTCACGATCATAGCCATAACCTAAATAAAGACCGTCTGTGATTTGAAAACCAACCATTGCGCTTAATGAAGCACTCCATCTGTATGCTATACCAACTACGAATTTTTCGACAAACATAAAGTTAGCAGAAATGTCTACCTGCAGTGGTGCACCTTCTACCATTTTAGCCAGCGCTGCTGGTTTGAATTTTACATATTGATATTTATCCAAATCAAATACATAACCCGCCATCAAATAATAATTGATTTTATCTTTGTAAATGGCGACATCGTTGTCATCGTATCGATTGGTTTCAATGAAATTTGGTACAGACAGACCAACATAGGCTTTATCAGAATGCCAATAAACTCCAGCTCCTACATTTGGAGAAAATTTATTGTTTAAATCCTGAAATTGAGGATCGCCTTGGTCTTCTGGATTTAGCTTATTTACATCTAAATTGAATAAATTAGCCGTTCCCTTAATACCAAATGAAAGTTTAAAATTGGCGGATGTTTGAACAGTGTATGACAAATCTACAGAGAAATCATTTTGGTTTGTTGGACCAATTTTGTCATTTACTAATGAAAGACCAACTCCTAAATTACTGTTGTTAATTGGCGTGTTCACAGAAAAACTGCTTGTTTCTGGTGCTCCATCCAATCCGACCCATTGCGTTCGGTATAACCCAAATACACTTAAAGCTCCACGAGAACCTGCATAGGCAGGATTTATGTTTATTGTGTTGTACATATATTGCGTATATTGTGCATCTTGTTGCGCATTACTTGCAATGGTGACAAACAGAATGACGAAGTAAAATAGTTTTGTTCTCATAGTAGATATTTATTATGTCAATTATTACTATTGATTTATCAATTAAATCCTATTAAAAAATCCAAAATAATTTTAAGAACAAATTTAAGGAATTTTTTTATAAAATAATATAAATTAATGATATATAGCTTTAGTTATCAGGGTGTTATGATTTTTATTTAGAAAGATACAGGTAGCCGTCTTTCTTATTGTTTTGAATTGCATTATTTCCGTCTAAGGATTTATAAGTAACGATATAGAAATAAGTTCCGGTTGGCAAGCCATCTGATTCTTTCACTGTAGTTCTGCCTCTTGAAGTTCCGTCAAATACATTTGTGGTGTTGTTATAGTTAGATGTTTCAAATACTAATATTCCCCAGCGATTATAAATCTCGACTGTATTTTCAGGATAACATGCAATATCATCAATACTGTCAATTTTGAAAATATCATTTATTCCGTCCCCATTAGGTGAGAAAGCATTGTGTATAACAACATTGCCACAGGCTAATACTTGGCAGTCATCGTTTATTTCCATATTAACGACAATACTTCTTGGACAGCTTTGATCCGTTATTTTATATTCAAATACATAATTTCCAAGAGCGAGACCAAAGGGATTGAGGGTATTTCCGTTTAATGCATTAGTGTTGCTTGTGTCAATCCATGTTCCAGTTGCAGGAGTATTTGCAGGAAGCAAGGCACGCAGATCGACAAGCGTTGAATCATCGGCGCAAGCCTGACTAGAAATAGTAGTCACGCCAATTGGAAGAACAGTTACAGTAACAAGTCCACTATCGCAGTTCGATGGATTTAGCTTTTCACATATTTGATAGGTGTAAGTATAAGTTCCTGCTGGAGTCAAACTTCCGACATTAATATTGCCAGAAGTATCAATCGTAATGTTGGGATCTGTTTTTACTGCTGTATTGTTTGCAGTTGCCAAAGTAAAATTCACTACTTGCAATGTTGCAGGAGCTTGATATAACAGGTCATTGGTTAAAACATTTCCAACCAGTCCAAAGGTGTTGCAGCCAATATTGTTATAAGAATCGTCATTAGCAATAATTGCACCTGATGAAACTATTATAGTTACTGTTGCGGTGTCGCAGTTTCCAAAATTGGCATTTTCACAAATTTGGTAAGTTAAAATATAAGTTCCTGCCGGTGTATTTGGAGCAACATTTACTGACCCATCAGGATTTAAAGCCAAAGTTCCAGTAGGATCTGGTGTCACGGTTGTCAGCGTCACGTCGTTAGGATTTATTGGCAAATTGTTTAACGTATCATTAGTGTAAACATTTACCACATTGGTTCCTCCAGAAACTCCATTTATAGGCCCAGCTGTATCATCATTCGCTACTATTGCAAATGTTGGTCTGGCAATACAGTACGGATCTGCCGGCGGATAATTTACAATTATAGTTTCACTTGGATTGACAGATATCGTCAATTTCGCTGTTGCACGCAATGTTTCAAATCCGTCTGCGCCTTGAATCCATTTGTTGTTTTGAAACAGCCATCCTGGCCAATCGATTCCATTACCTGCCTGATCTACTACTGCCCCTGGCCATAATATTCTTCCGCTAAGCGGCAAATTAGTCATAGTGGTAATTATGTTATTGTTGTTGTCAGCCCAGACAATGGTTACACCATTTATCGGAATGAAATTTCCGGGAATTATGGCATAGTCAACATAGGGAACATCATTCACACAAATTGGAGTTGCAGTAACAGTCATTACAGGAGCTTCTATGGTAATACTTACCGTTGCAGTATCACAATTAGAAGTTTGATCAGCTTCGCAAATCTGATAAACTAAAGTTAAATTTCCAACGGGAGCATTTGGCAAAACATCTACAGAACCATCAGGATTTAATTGTAAAAACGCATTTGGTGTTACTGTAGTTATAATAACATCCGAAGCTTTTACAACAACGCCTTCAAGCGTATCATTTGGCAATACATTCAGCACATTTGTGGTGATGTGATTAACACCAGCTATTGGGCCAGCAGTATCATCATTGGCAACAATATCTAAGTATTCTCTACAATTCACACCAAAATCAGCATCTAAATGAACTAAATCTTCTGGTGTTACAGTTACAATTAATTCGGCATTAGTGGTAGTCTGACAAACAGTATGCAATTGCGATTTATTAGTTTTAGATGTTATTTTCTTTGCTGTATTTGATGGCAGTACTTTTACTAAACCTGTAGCTCCCAAAGCTGCGGCAACAGCATTTAAATTTCCATCTCTAACTAATTTTATATTATAGTCGCCAAACGGATTTGCACTTTCTGGTCTGTTTCTCCAAAAACCCTGAATCCCAATAATTACTTCATCGTGATATCCATTAGGTCCATCAATAATAATATTTGAGCTGTTTGCATTTCCAAAACCTCCTGCATTTAATTCGCCTGCATTTAACGGACCTGCAAAACTTCCGTCTCCATTCAAATCAAGCCATTCCCATTTGCTGTAGTCAATCGCGCCTTCGCTGTCCGGAATATTTTTAGTTACAATGCCGTCATTATTCGCATCATACCATTCATCTTGAAGCCCGTTTCCATTTGTATCATACCAAACGTAATCTCCTAAAACAGGAAGATCTGATTTTCCATATTTGAAATCATGTTCCTGAATTACACAATCCTCAAGAGCAGTAAAAAACAAACTTGAATCTACAGGATACAATTGGTAAGCACTATTTAAATTAGCATCCTGAACTTGAAGTAAGTAATTTCCTTTTGACATTCCAGAAAAACTGTAAAGACCATCTATATTGGTTATGCGTATTTGCGTAGAACCAGGAGTCGTGCCTTGCGGAATCAATGTCACTGGTACATTGGCAAGAGGCATATTTTTATCTCCATTTATTACATGTCCAAATATTTTGACAGTGTAAGTCGGCTGTTTTATAGTAACTGAAGCAGTTGCAGTACATGTTTGGTTACTATTTACTGCTGCTGCAGTAAGTGTGTAAGTTCCTGCGGGCAAATTAGAATTGCCAACAACCTCGTTATTTTCATTTGTAATAACTACAGTTGAACCCAAACTGTTCGTAACTAAAATAGAGCCGTCTTTTCCGCCAAAACAAGTAGTGTTTACAGCAACTCCAGATACAGCAACCTTATTTTCTACTGTGAAAGTTTGTACCAAATCCGTTTTATTGCCCGCACAATCTGTCAAAGTGTATGTTCTGGTTAAGATATAGGCATTTCCTTCACAACCGCTGGCTCCGTTGTCTGAATCACTAACAGTAATTTTTACATCTCCACTGCAATTGTCTCTAGCATTTGTTATTTCTTGTGGATTTGCCGCTGGAATGTCAGTGATGTTTTGTAAACCTGCAATATCTGCAGGAGCTGTTCCTGTTGGTGCAATACTGTCTTTTACAGTTATAATTTGAGTATATGTTGCCTGGTTTCCTGCACAATCACTCGTAGACCATTTTCGTGTTAAAGTATAGTTTGTAGCACAAGTGTTTTGAATATTGTTTTTAGTTTCTGAGAATACAATTGGTAAGCTTCCATTACAATTATCAGAAGCTTCAACATCCGCAGCTTTTGGAACAGCATCACAGGAAACTGTAATATCTGTTGGAAGATCGCCTGCAAATATTGGAGCCGTTGTGTCTTGAATTGTAATTACCTGCGTAAAAGTTTCAGAAGTATTCCCGCAATCGTCTTTTACAGTCCAAGTATTGGTATAAGTTCCAGCGTTGGAACATCCAGCAGACGGTACAAATGAACCGCTCATTTTTACAATATTGCTGACATCATTATCACATAAATCAGAAGCGACAGGAAATAACGCTTGCGCGGATGCCAAAGCAGTCTGGTCACTGCATTCGATTGTTTTGTTTAAAGAAGCAGTTTGAGTAATCCAAGTCGGAGCCATTGTGTCCTGAATTGTTATTACCTGTGTAAAAGTTTGAGAAGTATTCCCGCAATCGTCTTTTACAGTCCAAGTATTGGTATAAGTTCCAGCGTTGGAACATCCGGCAGACGGTACAAATGAACCGGTGATTTTTACAATATTGCTGACATCATTATCACATAAATCAGAAGCGACAGGAAATAACGCTTGCGCGGATGCCAAAGCAGTCTGGTCACTGCATTCGATTGTTTTGTTTAAAGAAGCATTTTGAGTAATCCAAGTCGGAGCCATTGTGTCCTGAATTGTAATTACCTGCGTAAAAGTTTTAGAAGTATTGCCGCAATCGTCTTTTACAGTCCAAGTATTGGTATAAGTTCCAGCGTTGGAACATCCAGCAGACGGTACAAATGAACCGGTGATTTTTACAATATTGCTGACATCATTATCACATAAATCAGAAGCCACAGGAAATAACGCTTGCGCGGATGCCAAAGCACTCTGGTCACTGCATTCGATTGTTTTGTTTAAAGAAGCAGTTTGAGTAATCCAAGTCGGTGCTGTTGTGTCCTGAATTGTAATTACCTGTGTAAAAGTTTCAGAAGTATTATTACAAATATCTTTTGCTATCCATGTATTGGTGTAAGTTCCTGCATTGGAACAAGATACAGAAGCTGTAAACGCTCCGCTTGTTTTGTTATAAGTGACTGTTCCTGTGCAGTTATCTGTTGCCAAAGGAGCTTTCGCTTGTTCAATTATCAGACCAGCCAAATCGCCGCACTGCAAATTCACATTCAAAGCTGTTGCAGCTGTTGTCCATGCTGGCGCCGTTGTGTCCTGAATTGTGATAGTTTGAGATTTTGTTATAGTACCGCAACTGGTAACAACTTTAAAAGTTCTAGTAACTATTGTCGGGCAAGTTCCAGTTGAGACATCACTGTAGGTCAAAGTATAATTTCCGATATTCGCACTATTCAAAATAGACCCTCCTGCATTTGTCAACTGAGCAAGCGTAATGGCAGTATCGATAGTTTTATATGGCAAACTTGTAATTGCACTAGTATCACATCCGGAAACAGTTTCATTTCCAGGAGCTATAAGCGCGGCGGCTGGACTAATTGTAAGTGTCGAAGCTGCTGAGGTTAATTCACAATTGGTTGAGCCATTTTTAACTTTTACTTTATAAACTCCACTAGAAGTCACAGCCAATGTTGATTTTGTTTCGCCATTAAGCACAATATTATCCTTGTACCAAACATATGTTGGTGAAGATGCATTTGTATTTGCGGTTAATGTAGTCGAACCGCATGCAGTCAGAACTCCCGTAATTGTTGGAATACATGGAACAAAATAAGTTGGAGTTGTTATTGTTTTTGAATCGTTCGCACAAGATGAATTTTTATAATTAAAAGTTGAACTGCTCACATTTTGAGTTCCACAAACACTGCCTGTTGGAGTCAATTGATAATTTAATGTAATTGTTTCAGAATTCAAAAAGTCTGTATTCCATGTAATTACCTGTCCAGATGCTGAAGCGGTTCCTTTTGTAGTCGTAATATCACTAATTGTAAAGCCTGCAATAACAGTTTCTTGTTGTACTAGAGTCTGAGCAACCCAAGATAGTTGTGAAGCAATCTGGTTGTAAATGGATGTTAAATTGGCACCGCTGTTTGTAATATATGCTGCACTTCCCTGTATTTGATCTAGCGTATATTTAGCCACATTTCGGTCACTTCCTTCGGTATTTATATTTCCGCTGATACCTCCAAAAAGACCAACAGCAAAAACTTGATTATTGTATACAACACTTGATTTTGTTGTGGTTTTTGCATTTGTAGAAGCGTTTATGGCATCGGTAACGCATTGAGACGTTTTGCTGACATTACAATCAGTAGATCCATTTACGCCTGTTTTATTTGTTACTCCATCTGTCAATAAAATGATACTTCTTGCCGTACTGCAGTCAAATCTGCCATTGGTTTCTAATTCAGTTTCAGATTTTAAAATACCCGCATTAATATTGGTAGAATTAGTTGCCTGTAAACTGTTAATTTGGTTTTTTACAGCAGTCACACCAGCCGCATTTAAGTACGTCAGCCCAATTTTTAAACTCGCAGTTGTACTGTATGCCACAATTGCAATTCTATTTTGAGGATTTATTTTAGCTTGATCAATAAATGCTATTGCTGCGCTTTTTGCATAATCCATAGATGTTTTTAAATCTCCGCTGATAGTATTTCCCATACTGCCAGAAATATCTATTGCCAATATTACATCAGAATTTCTCGTCGTAGGATCTGAACCTGTAATGTCTATTTTTACATTGACAATACCGCAATTTTCTGGATTCGCACTCACGGTTTTATTTGTTGTTACGTTTTGAGCGAAACCAAATGAAGATGACAGAATAAATAATACTGGAAAGTATATTTTTTTTATATCTAGTAAATTAGTTCTGAAAGAGAGTAATAGTTTTTCCATTTTAAATGATTTTAAGGGAATACCTGATATAGCGTTTTTTAATCATTAACTGGATTAATGACAAGAGTGTGCAAAACTGTAGACGCAACAACAGAACAGTTTTTAGATTTTGCAGAAACCTGATCACAGGACCATTTGTTTATTGCAGTTCCAGCAGGAACAGTTACATGAATGTAAAAATTTGAAGATTCTCCAGGACTTAGCGTAATCTCTGTAATGGTACTTTTTGCAGAGTCAATAAAAGAGCTGGTAATTGAAATGTTCGAAGCTGTTGAGCTTCCGTCTGTATTAGAACAAGTCGAGTTTATATTTAAAATCTCTAAAACATAAGTATCTGTTGAGGTTCCCGTATTGGTAAGAATCATTGAATAATAAGTTCCATCTAATGGCGTGCTTCTTGTATTTCCATTATTTTCAACAATCAAGTTTACATTACAAGAACCAGATTGTGCAAATGAAATAGTAGAGATTAAACAAAACAGTATAGAGAAAATGTTTTTTTGAAAAATGTTTTTTCTAAAGGAAAAAATAAACTTACAATTGTTAACAAACTTTACTGCTTTTTCAAGAGTAGATGTAGTTTTCATAATTTAAGATTTAGTTTGTGTTATTTATTATATTTTAACAGAATCAAAATTATATGAGAGTTTTTGGTTTTGATTTTTTTTGTCTGCAACTAACCTAAAAACTCGTTCAACTACTTCTTTTTAGATAATTATTGTCTCAAAAAAATGCTTTTTTGATCAATTTCATCAAATTCAGAAACTCGGTTTTGTTCTTTTTTTGATGAAAAACCATGTATTTCATGGGTTATAAAGTATTAATAATCAATTATTTAGTTAATTTTTTGCAAATACTAAAATATCGACCAACTGCCCGCTTTAAGGGATGAAGTGCACTTTTTGCAAAAAATTGAAAAAATGAGTAATAGAAAATCACGTAAGTTTTTTAGATGTTATTCTTGTTAAAATTTTCATTTCAATGTTAACAGAAATAAAAAATAAGAGACTATTGAGAATTCTTTTGTAAATTAGAACTTAGAAAATAGTTTTCGTCTACGCATTTTTATTAATAATCTCTTTTTATGAAAAACTTAATCTTAATACGACACGCAAAATCAAGTTGGGAAGCACCTTTAAAAGATTTTGACAGACCTTTAATGAAAAGAGGGATTTTAGATGCCCACGAAGTTTCTTCAAATATTTCAAAATATCTTCCTAAAACATATATTATATGGAGCAGTACTGCGGCGCGTGCCTCAGAGACTGCTCTTATTTTTGCTCAAAACATTTCTTACCCCATAGAAAGCATCGTTTACAAAGACGAACTTTACACATTCGACAGCAAACAGCTCGAAAAAGTTATTAAATCGTGTGATAATAGTTTCGAAAGCGTTATTCTTTTTGGACATAACGAGGCTATTACAAATTTTGTTAATAAATTTGGGGATGTTTTTATTGAAAACGTTCCTACTTCAGGCTTTGTATCCCTGCAGTTTGATACAGAGAGCTGGGATGCTCTAAATAAAGGCAAAACCCATAAAACAATTTTCCCCAAAGATTTAAAATAAATACAGTGTACGAACAGAAATATATCGATAGAGAAAAAAGTTGGTTAGCGTTTAATGCAAGAGTGCTTCAAGAAGCAGCAGACAACACAGTTCCACTTTTAGACAGGCTGCGTTTTGTTGGAATTTTTTCAAACAATTTAGATGAATTTTTTAGGGTTCGTTATGCTGCAATTCGAAGATTGAGTCTTTCTGGTATTTCCGGCGAAAAATATCTTGGCGGCGTTTCAGCGCATCAATTGGTAAAAGATATTACTGAAATCGTGATTCAGCAGCAGTCTGAAAGTTTGCGTATCCTTGGCAATATTGAAACAGAATTAGAAGCAGAAAATATCTTTATTATAAACGAAGATCAGATTAATTGTGATCAGGAAAAATTTCTAAAAGACTTCTTTACCCAGAGATTAAGTCCAGAATTGGTAACAATTATTTTGAATGACCTGGCTGAATTTCCTGTTCTTAAAGATACTTTAGGATATTTAGCGGTTCGTTTGGAGATGAATACAAATGATGAAGTTCGATACGCTGTGATCGAAATTCCAAAAACAATAAACAGATTTGTAGTCTTGCCTTCACCGGATGACAAACATTATGTTATTTTAATTGATGATGTTATTCGTTACAATCTGAAAAACATTTTTAATATTTTCGATTATAAAAGTGTTTCGGCACACATGATCAAAATTACACGTGATGCACAGCTGGATATTGACAGTGATTTGAGCAAAAGTATGCTCGAAAAAATTGCAACTTCGGTTAAAGATCGAAGAATTGGCGAACCAGTGCGTTTTATTTATGATAGTTTAATCGAAGAAGATACTTTGCGTTTCTTTCTTGATAAAATGAAAATTGTAGAGACAGACAGTATAATTCCTGGCGGAAGATATCACAATCGCCGCGATTACATGAGTTTCCCAAATTTAGGAAGATTCGATCTGCTTTATAAACCAAATGAGCCTCTACCAATCCCAGGTTTGAGCTTAGGAGGGAGTATTCTGGAGAAAATCAGCAAAAAAGATTATTTATTGCATGCTCCATATCAGTCATTTTCATATCTAACCAAGTTTTTGCGTGAAGCGGCTTTAGATCCAAAAGTGACCAGTATTAAAATTACTTTATATCGTTTGGCTAAGAATTCGCAGATTATCAGTTCATTGATAAACGCTGCAAAAAATGGTAAAAAAGTAACCGTTCAGATTGAACTTCAGGCGCGTTTTGATGAAGCCACGAATATATCGTACGCAGAACAAATGCAGACAGAAGGAATTGACCTTATTTTTGGAATAAAAGGCCTTAAAGTGCACAGTAAAATTTGTGTAATCGAAAGAGCTGAAGAAGGAAAAACACGCCGTTACGGATTTATTTCGACAGGAAATTTCAACGAGTCAACGGCTAAAATTTATACTGATGTTACACTTTTTACGTGTCATCAAGGGATTTTAAAAGACATTTCTAAAATATTTGAATTCTTTGACATCAATTATAGAGTTCACAGATACAAACATTTAATTGTGTCTCCACATTATACGCGAACCAAATTTATTAAGTTGATCGACCGTGAAATTTTGCACGCTTTAGCGGGCAGAAAAACGCATATAAAATTAAAAATGAATAGTTTATCTGATTTTAAAATGATCGATAAATTATACGAAGCCAGTAATGCCGGAGTTAAGATTCAGCTTCAAGTTAGAGGCATTTGTTCCCTGATCCCAGGAATTCCAGGAATGAGCGAAAACATTGAAGCGATAAGTATTGTAGATAATTATTTAGAACATTCGAGAGTTTACATTTTTGGAAATGCCGGTTTAACTGAAGTATATATTTCGTCTGCCGATTTTATGACCCGAAATCTTGATGGAAGAGTAGAAGTAACGTGCCCGATTTACGACCTTGAAATTAAAAAGGAACTGATCGATAATTTTAATATAGCATGGAAAGGGAATGTTAAAGTGAGATATCATTCCTATAAATTAGATAATAAATATAAGCCTAGAAATCATCATGCCCCATTTAGAGCCCAGTTTGAAACATATAAGTACTATCAAAATAAAATTGAAGCACTTGAACAGGCTCCGCAGAAAATAAATCAATAAAAACCAATTTCAAATCATAAGTGAGCATGATTAATATAAAGAAATTTGCAGCAATAGATATCGGTTCAAATGCCATGAGGCTTCTGATATCGAATGTTGTAGAACAAGACGGAAAAGAACCGCAATTTAATAAAAGTTCGCTTGTGCGTGTGCCAATCCGTTTGGGACAAGATGCCTTTACCGTTGGAGAAATTTCAGCAGAAAATATAGATCGAATGGTTGATGCTATGAAAGCATTTAATCTTTTGATGAAAGTACATAAAGTAGAACGTTATATGGCATTTGCTACTTCGGCCATGCGTGAAGCGTATAATGCTAAAGAAGTAGTGGCTTTGATTAAAAAGAAAGCCGACATTAAAATCGAAATAATTGATGGAAAAAAAGAAGCAGCAATTATCGCTTCTACAGATCTCCATCATTTATTAAAAACTGATGAAACCTATCTTTTTGTAGATGTTGGCGGCGGAAGTACCGAATTTACTTTATTCTCTGACGGAAAAATGATCAACTCAAGATCTTTTAAAGCAGGGACGGTACGTTTGTTAAATGGTATGGTTCACGATGTTGTTTGGGATGAAATCGAAAAATGGATCAAAACTAATACTGCAGATTACGATGAGGTTACCTTAATTGGTTCTGGAGGAAATATCAATAAATTATTTAAAATGTCTGGAAAACAGCAGGAAAAACCGCTTTCATACATTTATATCAATTCGCAATATGCATTTTTAAATTCGTTGACTTACGAACAAAGAATCGCAGAACTGGGTTTGAACTCTGACCGTGCCGACGTTATTATTCATGCGACCAGAATTTATCTGAATGCGATGAAATGGAGCGGAGCGCGACAAATTTACGTTCCAAAAATTGGACTTTCTGACGGAATCGTAAAAGCAATGTATTACGGTAAAATTTAAATAGCAAAGCTCAAATAAATTTAAAATGAATAAAACCAGGCTCGAAGCTTTTAGTGATGGTGTTTTAGCAATCATTATCACTATTATGATTTTAGAAATTAAAGTGCCTCACGGACACGAGTTTGCAGATCTAAAACCGCTTATACCTAAATTTTTGAGCTATATTTTAAGTTTTATTTATGTTGGAATTTACTGGAACAATCATCATTATCTAATTCATAGCCTAACTAAAATAAACGGAAAAATCCTTTGGGCAAATTTGCATTTGCTTTTTTGGCTATCATTAATTCCTATTGCAACTGGCTGGATGGGAGAAAATAATTTTGCAAAAGCATCTATGACTTTGTATGGAGTGGTATTGTTTTTATCCTCAATTGCTTATTTTATTTTACAGCGAATTATAATTAGCACTGAAGGAAAAGATTCAGTATTGGCAAAAGCAATAGGAAACGATTTAAAAGGAAAAGCTTCGTCAGTTTTATGTGTTGCCGGTGTTATTTTTTCTTTTTATAACGAATGGATTTCTGGCGCTGCTTATCTTACTTTAGCATTATTATGGCTGATTCCTGATAAAAGAATTGAACGAATTACTTCAAAAAATTAGGTACTGCATTCGATTTCAACAATCAAGAATTATATTTTGCTGTCAAAAAATAATTAATAAAATTGGTGTTTGAAAAATTAAGAATGTAAATCCAATCCAAAAGTAGAACGCAAAAGTTCAATGTTTGGATTTATTTCCAATAAACGATTGTATCGATCTTGATCGTTAAAGCTTCGTTTGCTTTCAATTTTTTCGTTTACAACAACTTCAATTGTAATATCGTGATTGTGCAAATGTCCTTTTAAATGTCCTAAAAGACCGTGAATCTGACTTTCAAAATCTAGTTTAGATCCTTCATTTGGCAATTCAAGCGTAATTACTGTTCCGTTCAAGGTTGGATCGTTAATTAGCAATAACGATTCCATGATTTTCAAACCTTTATCTCCTAAACGCTGTGCGTATTTATTCCATTCCACTAGCATATCAGTTTCGTTAAACTCTTCTGTTGGCAATACTGAAGAAGGCTTTACGTAAGATTTACTGCTAGCTTCCAACTCTTTTTTCTTGCGAATGCTAGATAAGGAAAACGCCGAAATTTTTGGTTCGCTGCTTGTTTGTAAATTTTGAGTTATGGGTTTTGAATTTTGAGTTTCAGTTGGGGCTTCAGGGATTTTAACTGTTTTATTCTCAATATTAGAATTGTCATTGTCATTTTGATTGACATTGCTGTTTTCTTTTTCGTTTGGAATTTGGGATTTAGTATTTGGAACTTCTACAATAGAATAACCGCCATTTTTAAAATAGGTAGGCGGAATTATGAATTGCTCAACTTTTTTTTTTCTCCATCAAAGTTGATAGAGGCTAATTGCATCAAACATAATTCGACCAAAAGTCGCTGATTTTGGCTTAGTTTGTATTTTAAATCGCAGTCGTTTGCAATGTCAATCCCTTTAAGTAAAAAATCTTGAGAGCATTTTTGAGCTTGAACGCCATACATTTGCTGTGCTTGTTCTCCAACTTCAAGTAATGAGATTGTTGCAGGAGTTTTGCTCACCAATAAATCTCTAAAATGTGAAGCCAATCCAGCAATAAAATGATGTCCGTCAAAACCTTTAGACAAAATATCATTATATGCTAATAAAAGATCCGGAATTTTATTTTCTAAAAGTAAATCGGTAATGCTGATATAGGTTTCGTAATCTAAAACGTTTAGGTTTTCAGTTACGGCCTGACGTGTTAAGTTTGTACCGCAGTATGAAACTACACGGTCAAAAATAGATAAAGCGTCACGCATTGCACCATCAGCCTTTTGTGCAATAATGTGCAAAGCATCGTCTTCAAAATTGATTCCTTGACTTGTGGCAACTTCTGCTAAATGTTCTTTAGCATCTTTTACGGTAATTCTTTTAAAATCAAATATCTGACAACGTGATAAAATCGTTGGAATAATCTTGTGTTTTTCCGTTGTTGCTAAAATAAAAATAGCATGTTTTGGCGGTTCTTCTAATGTTTTCAAAAAAGCATTAAAAGCAGCCGAAGACAACATATGAACCTCGTCAATAATATATACTTTGTATTGTCCAGTCTGAGGCGGGATTCTAACTTGATCAATCAAGCTTCGAATATCATCAACCGAGTTGTTTGAAGCGGCGTCTAACTCAAAAACGTTAAAAGCAAAATCTTCATTAGGATCATCATATCCAGGCTGATTTATTTTACGAGCCAAAATACGCGCACAGGTAGTTTTTCCAACTCCACGTGGTCCTGTAAATAAAAGGGCAGAAGCAAGGTGATTGCTTTCGATAGCATTCAACAACGTATTGGTAATGGCTTTTTGCCCCACAACATCCTTAAAGGTCTGCGGGCGATATTTACGAGCCGATACTACAAATTGTTCCATGTTCTTTTTTATTCGATAGCAAATATAGGCTGAAAATTACCAAATCACAAATCTGAAATTGATAAATGTTTGAGTTGTTTTGAGTGTTTTGAATGTGAGTGTTTAAGGTTTTGTAATTATTATATTGTATGTAATGAAATTTGAAAAAATAAGTTTTGAATCTTGATTTTTGTGTGTAATTAGTTAAATTGATCTATGTAAATTTTGTGAGAATTATTATTTTAATTTATATTTTTGTTTGAGTCAAATATTTAATATCAAGAAATTTGATTGCCAATTCTTAACTGAATATAAGCTGCTAAAATTACAGACATGAAACTATTTTTATTGACTTTATTATTTGTCACTTCTTCAATTGTAAAATCGCAAACCACAACACAAACAAGTCCTGTTTACCAATTGCGTATTTATGAAATTTTTGAAAATAACAAGAAAGAATTTCATCAGCGATTTCGGGATCATGCAATGCAAATAATGAAAAAATATAACTTCAATATCAAGTCTATTTATGAATCAAAATCAGATAAGAAAACAGAATTTGTTTATTTTTTAGAATGGCCAAATGAAGCCACAATGAAAAAAGCCTGGGCAGATTTTAAAGCCGATAAAGAATGGATCGAAATTAAAAAACAATACACAGCAAAATATGGCGATGTAGTTGGAAACGTTGAAGATCGGGTTTTGACAAAGGTTGATTATTCTCCGAATTAAGGTTAAAAAAGAATCGCGCAATCCCAATAATTGTCTGAATAAAGGCATAAAAGAATAAGAAATATGCTTGATCTGCTAAATCTGCGGGAAACAAAAAAATAAAGCTATTCGAGAAATTTATTGTAGAAGTATTAAAGATGTTTTTCTTAATTTAATGATTTTGGTTGCAAGCGCTCCTTTTAATGAAAGCAATCTAAATCAAAAAAATCTTAAAAATGAAAACTCCCAACCCAATCCTAACCATAAACCAATCTGAAGGCCAAAAACTAAAAATAGCCGGAGGAAATTACAGAATCATCATTTCAGGAAAACAGACAGATGGAGAATATGCTGTAATCGAAATGTCGGTTCCTCCGGGCGCGGGACCCAATCCGCACTCGCATGCTGATTTTACAGAAACTTTTTATGTGCTCGAAGGCGAAGTTACTTTTAAATCGGAATTAGGAACTTATATTGCAAAGAAAAGTTCTTTTGTTAATATTCCGAAAGGCGGTATTGTTCACGGTTTTAAAAATTTGAGCAATGAAACGGCTAAATTATTATGTACCGTAACGCCAGCCGGATTAGATAATTTATTTGAGGAAATGGCCGCATATCTTGAAACAGCTTCTACAGATACAGAAAAGGAAACTCAGGAAAAAATTAATGCCCTTTTTGGAAAATACGGACAAAAAATCTTTCCTGAAAATTATTTGGATTAGATTGTCAAATTGTTTCCTGCCATTCTAAAAGCTTTATCAGCTGTTAAAAATATAAAATTGTAAGATTATTATGTAATAATTGATATTTTAATTCGTTTTAAATTTAGTGTTTTAATCAAATAAAAAAATATCATTATGAAAATTAAATCTATCTTATCAGGAATGGGACTTGCTTTGCTTCTTGTGGCTTGTGGTCCTAAAGATGTCGATATCCAAAAGGATATTGATGCAAAAATAAGTGGTCTGCCAGGAGTAGAAGTAACAGTAGTAAAAGGCGTCGCAACTATTTCAGGTACTTGTAAAGATGAGGCCTTGAAACAAAATGCAGAAAGTATTGTAAAGGGAGTAAAGGGAGTTAAAACTGTAGTAAACAATTGCGAAATCGCAGCTCCAGAACCTGAAGTTACTGCCGTTCCTGTTGAAATTAATTCGGATAGTGTATTAACGACTTCAGTAAATGAGGTTGTAAAAACGTATAACGGCGTTACTGCAACTGTTGCAAATGGTGTTGTAACACTTACAGGAAATATCAAAAGAGACCAATTGCCTAATTTGATAAAAAGTGTTCAGGAATTGAAACCTAAAAAGGTTGAAAATAAGTTAACTATTAAATAGATCCATCATGAGTTTACAAGATAAATACAAAGAGTTAACAGATTTGGCTTCTAATTTAGGAATTTCGAATTTGCAAGTAAGAGAACAAGACAATGTATTATATATTGACGGAGCAGCAAAATCTGCGGATGATAAAGAAAAACTGTGGAGTGCTTACGGAAAAATAGATCCAGATTTTAGATCCGCAGATGTGGTAATGAATATTACTGTCGATGAGGGAGTTACAACAGAATACACTGTTAAAAGCGGTGATTCTTTGTCAAAAATCGGAAAGGAATATGGTATTTCGTGGCAAACAATATACGAAGCCAATAAAGATGTTATCAAAAACCCAGACCTGATTCAGCCAGGCTGGAAATTAAAAATACCAACTGCGTAATTTTTGTGCGTTGTTCTAAAGCCCATCAATGATGGGCTTTTTTTATGAATAATGTTTAAACGCAAAGCTTAAACTTATTTTACATCTTGCGTTCCTTTGCGGTTAAGTTTCTCTTTATTTTTGAAGTTAATTACCTTCCCTTAATACTCAAATCAAATAAAAATTTTGCTGTTTCTTGATCCGAGTCGGCGGAGAAACCAGCTACGTAAACTCCTTTTTTGCCTGATGTTGATTTAATTCCGTATACAACTGCCTCATCGCCTGGGTCTGATTCCCCTTCGTATCGATACACATGTACAATTTCAAATTTTTCAGGATTTTTTTTAATCATGTCTGAGTTTAGATTAAAATCACAAGTAAATCCTTTTTCATGCAATTGATCTAAAGCTTTTGAAACAGTTGCGTAATGATACATTCTTGTCATGATAATGAATTTTAAAATTATGGATTTTAAAGATAACTAATTTAAAATTAAAACGTTGCGAATTTTATACGAAAATCTAAAATTTAAAAGCGGCATTCTTAGCTGATAAATCGCTACTTTTGCCGCGCAGACCGCCTTATCGTCGTTCCGATTCATCGGGAGGGAGGAAAGTCCGGACACCAAAGAGAAGCATAGCGGGTAACACCCGTCGGCGTTAGAAATAGCGCAAGGACAAGTGCAACAGAAAGTATGTACAGGTAATGCTGTAGTGAAACCAGGTAAACTCTATGCGGTGAAATACCAAGTATATCAGCATTTAAGGGCTTCTCGTCCGTTGTTGAAGGGTAGGTAGCTCGAGTCCCGCAGTAATGTGGGATCTAGATAAATGATAAGGCTCTGATTTATCAGAGACAGAATCCGGCTTATAGGTCTGCATTTTTTATATATTTGTGAAGTCTCTAATCTATCTTCATGAATATAACTACTCCAACCGCTGGTGAAAAATTTAAAAAAAGTACTTTTCGCGCAGTAATAACCAATCTTACTTTTTGGGTTTTAATAGCCATTATTGCTGGAGTTCTGCTCGGACATTTCTCACCAGAGAACGGTGTAAAGATGGAAATCATCGGAAAGACTTTCGTTGATATTATCAAACTTTTTATCGGCCCGATTATTTTCCTGACAATCGTTCTGGGAATATCTGGAATGGGAAACCTTAAAAAAGTGGGACGCATTGGTGTAAAAGCTTTAGCTTATTTTGAAGTTGTTTCTACAATAGCTTTGGGAATTGGAGTAGGAGTTGCGTATTTTTTTCAGCCTGGAAAAATAGACAGAACTGGATTAACACTTCAGGATCCAAGTAAATATACAAATACTGCTGCAGAGAATTTTTCATGGCTGCAGTTTTTCTTTTCTAATTTTACTTTGCAGGTTTTATTAGCGGCAATTGTTTGCGGAATTGCCTTAAATTTTTATAAAAAGAGAGAGCAGACCATTCTAGTTTTAGAACGTTTTTCGAAAGTGGTTTTTACTGGATTGAAATATGTAATGTATCTAGCGCCATTAGGAGCTTTTGGAGGAATGGCATACACCATTGGAAAATTTGGATTAGAAACTTTAATTCCGCTGGGAAAACTGATGCTTTGTGTTTATCTCACTATGGCATTGTTTGTATTTTTGATTTTAGGAAGTATTTTGAGATATTATAAAATCAGTATTTTATCGATTTTAAAATACATCAAAGAAGAGCTTTTATTGGTTTTGGGAACTTCATCTTCTGAAGCTGCTTTACCAAGTATCATGGTTAAATTAGAGCAAATGGGTTGTAGTAAATCGGTTGTAGGTTTAGTGATTCCAACGGGTTATTCTTTTAATCTCGACGGAACTTCGATTTACTTGTCAATGTCAGTTATTTTCCTCGCTCAATTGTATGATGTGCATTTGAGTTTTTTCGAAATTTTAAGTGTAATCGGAATTCTGATGGTTACTTCAAAAGGTGCAGCGGGAGTTACCGGAAGCGGATTTATTGTTTTAGCTTCGACTTTGACAGCTTTGCATAAAATTCCAGTAGAAGGTTTGGCTTTTTTATTAGGAGTTGATAAATTTATGAGCGAAGCACGAGCAATTACAAATTTGATTGGAAATACGGTTGCAACCATTATAATTTCGAAAAGTGAACGCGATTTTACAGAGCTTAATTTAGAGCCTATTTTAGAAGAATAATTGCTTCGCGTAATTGGACGCAGATTACACGTATTAAACTGATTGATACAGATTTTTATTAGAATTTAAAATTTTAAATTTGAAAGTTATGAGAAGAATTGGAATTTTAGGAATCGGCGGAGTAGGAGGATATTTTGGCGGACTTTTAGCGAAAGCATATTACAAATCAGACGATATTGAAATTATCTTTATTGCTCGTGGTGAAACGCAAAAAATTATTACAGAAGACGGATTGAAAATAGTTACTGATGAATCTGAGTTAATCGTTTATCCAAAATTAGTCTCGAATAATCCAGATGAAATTGGAGAATTAGATTATTTGATCTGTGCTACAAAAACGTATGATATTGAGGAAAGTTTGCTTTCCCTAAAAAAATGTATTGTTTCTAAAACGGTAATTTTGCCTTTGTATAATGGCGTTGATGCGCCAGAACGTATCAAAAAAATATTCCCTGAGAATGAAGTTTTGCAAGGTTGCGTATATATTGTTTCGATGATTTTATCGCCGGGAACTATTCGAAAAATTGGTTTTTATGAAAAATTGTTTTTTGGATCAAACACAGCACCTGATTCTAAATTAGAAGAATTGCAAAATATCTTAATAAAAGCTAAAATCGAAAGTTATATAGCTGAAAACATTGAAGAAACGGTTTGGGAAAAATTCATTTTTATTTCGGCTTTAGCTTCTGCAACGTCTTACTTGAATGAAAATATCGGCCAGATCTTAGAGAATAAAAAATCTAAAGCTTTATATAAAGAATTACTAAATGAAATTGAAGCTGTTGCCAAAGCAAAAGGATTGAAATTGCCAGAAGATATTGTGGTACAAACTATTGCAAAACTCAAAAAGTCGCCAAAAGATGCAACTTCATCAATGCATAGAGATTTGTTGGCTGGAAGAAAAATAGAAGCGACTTCGCTGACACAATTTGTAGTCAACGAAGGCTTAAAATATGGTGTGCAAATTCCGCTTTACCAAAAAATTGCAGCTGCCTTACTATAAAATTCTAAGATTCGTCTTTTGTAGTACGAACTAAGCTAATTCCAGATGTAAAAAATACGATTCCAAGAATACCGTAAATGATAAGAGATTTAACATCTCTTGTTTCTCCTGAAGTGCCAGCAAATATTACTGCTGTATAAATAAGACCTACAATTCCCAGAACGGTAAGTATTCCTCCAAATAATCTTTTAAGATTCATGATATTATGTTTTAAGGTTCATAACAAATGTATCTGATAAATTCTTTTTGGTTGTTATACAATTGCTTAGGAAACTTATATGATTTGCAGTAAGATAATTTTGGAAAATGGAGTAAAATTTTATTACGAATTTTGTCTTTAATGTGTAAGAAAATATTATGATTTTAATTTGATTGCTTAGTTTAAATACTATTTTTGCCCAAACCAATTTAAAAACCAAAAATGAAAAAAGATTACTTGTTATTAATTCTTTCCGTTTTTTTAATGAATACTGTTCAAGCACAAGAAGAAGCGCCAAGTGTAGAAAAAAATCAGTTTAAAATAAATGCTTTATTGTTACCTGGATTTGTTTACTAGCACGGGTTTTCAGCAAAAAACACTCTTTATTCAGAGGCAAGTTTTATAATTGGTTATCGTCAAAACGATTTTTATGGTGAATCTACATGGTACTTTACTCCAAGAATTACAGAACAATTTCGCCATTATTACAACTTAGAAAAAAGAGCTCAAAAAGGAAAAAAGACAGCATTTAACTCAGGAAATTTTGTTGCTTTACATGCCAATTACGATTTTGAATCTATATCAACAAACGAATGGTTTAATGAACATGTGTCTTCTTTTACTATAGGCCCAGTTTGGGGAATCCAGCGTACATATAAACGAAAATTAAATATAGATCTACATCTTGGAGCCGGAGTAATTATTGATCAGTTTGAAACTGAATTCACCCCTATTGCTAACTTTAGTTTAGGCTGGGTTATTGGAAAATAATTCTCAAATAAACATAGAAAACCTTGATTCGTCAAGGTTTTTCTATTTTAAATTCTAAGCCAATATTACGAACGCTTTCGATTTTGATTTTTGGATCTGAATTAAAATATTTTCGAAGCCTGCTGATAAAAACATCCATGCTTCGGCCTGAAAAATAATCATCTTTTTTCCAAACAGACATTAAAATTTGATCTCTCTTTAATAACTGATTGTGATTCAGATATAAATACTCAATAAGAGAAGCTTCTTTCTCTGTAAGTTGCTGAACGTGATCTTTATTGTTCAGCGTTAATCTTTCATTGTCAAAAATATAAGAACCAATTTCAATTATATTATTTCCTTCAAGACTTTTTTTTTGTTCGATTCTTTTTAAAATATTTTGCAAGCGGAGAACGAGTTCATCAACTTCAAAAGGTTTTACGATATAATCGTCTGCGCCTAATTTTAAACCAATGATTTTGTCTTCTTTTAACTTTCTTGCCGTCAGGAAAATAAATGGAATTTCAGGATTGATGGTAATTATTTTTTCAGCCAATGAAAATCCGTCCAATTTGGGCATCATGACATCAAAAACACAAATATCAAAAGTCTGGTTTTTAAAATAATCTAAAGCTATTTCGCCATTTTCTGCCCAGATTACTTCAAATTGATGCAGTTCTAAATATTGTTTTAAAATTGCTGCAAAATCAAAATCATCTTCAGCTAAAAGTAATTTTTTCAAAATAAGGTAATTAAACTTTTAATAAAATAATAAACTGAGTTCCTTTTCCTAACTCACTCACAACATTAACAGAGCCCTGATGTGCTTTTATAATTTGAGAAACATAGTACAAACCTAATCCTAAGCCTTTTGTATTATGAAGATTTCCTTGTTCTACACGATAGAATTTGTCAAAAAGAAGTGATTGTTTGTTTTTAGCAATTCCAATTCCGTCATCTTCAATGCTGATAGAAAATTGATTTTCGACTATTCTTGTTCTTATAGTGATCGTACTGGAACCATATTTTACAGCATTTTCCAGAACATTCAAAAAAGCAGTTGTCAAGTGGAATTTATCTAAAACTAAAATCGTTTTCTGTGTATGGAAATCGGTTTTAAGATTGATTTTTGGAAACGTAATCTTAAAATCATTGACAATCGAAAGCAGAAAATCTTCGGTTTCGATTTTTTCTTTCTGTAACTCAAGTTCATTTTCGGCTAGAGAATTCGCCATAACCTGATCAATCAAACTTTGAAGACGGTTGTTCTGGCGTGAAATTGTATTAACAATTGCATTAAAATTTTCATCGTTTTCACGGATGTTTTTCTGTTCTAGAATTTTTGTCGAAATCCCTAAAGTTGCCAAAGGCGTTTTGAGCTCGTGCGTAATATTATTAATAAAATCTGTTTTTACATCGCTCACTTTTTTTTGTTTAATTAATGCTTTTAGTGCAATTACAAAAAGTGTAATTAGTGTGAGAATCGATAATAAAGACAGCACTAAAATAAATGCCATTCTTCTTAAAATAATCATTTCCCAATCGATAACCGAGATGTACA
This sequence comes from Flavobacterium sp. MR2016-29, assembly GCF_015350695.1. Classification (NCBI taxonomy): domain Bacteria; kingdom Pseudomonadati; phylum Bacteroidota; class Flavobacteriia; order Flavobacteriales; family Flavobacteriaceae; genus Flavobacterium; species Flavobacterium sp. MR2016-29. The sequence goes on along the minus strand of NZ_JADKPU010000004.1, from coordinate 46,477 downwards.
TCGAATCTTCTGTCAGTAATTTATATTCTTGATTATCAAAGTTTCTGTTTGTCGTTCCAACATAACTTCTCACCAAAAAGGCATTGTTTAAAGAAGTCAGATTACCGTATAATTTGTTTTGAATAAAAGGCTTTTCAGAGAAAATAGTATCAACTTTTCTTGCGTTTTTGTACAGAATAAATTTATTGAGAACAATAGCAAAATCTATTTTGAAATTAGGCAAATCTCTTTCGAATTTTCGTTGGATTTTTTGAGTTAGAGCATCTCGGAATTCATTTTCTAGAATGCCATTTTTAATAGCCAGTTTTGAATTTTTTCCTTTAAGATAATTCTCAGACAGACTCTTGTAAAGCGCTTCTTTTCTAGCAACCAATGCCGAATCAATATCGCTGTAATTATTACTTATTTGTGCAATTTCATTTTTAATCTGCGTATGAAACTGCGCCACTTTATATTCGTAAGCGGTTTTTACCAAATAGCATTGTACCGTCATTAAAACAATTAATGCAAGGACAGAAAATGCGATTAATAAATTGATTCTTTGCTTCATTACACCACGCTGATCAAATTGATTTATACTTAATTATTTTATTTTTTCTCCCAGATTAAACAGATTTTTGCAGATAAAGTTATCTCCAAGTATCATTAAATCTCCTGTATCTGCAAAATCTGTGAGAAACTTATGCATAGCGATCTATAAAATCTACGTGCCATTTCTCGATTCAAAAATAATGCTTTTGTAATACAATTGGCGCGTTAACGCCGCATTAACCTTCAATTAACTTTCGCAACTCTTTTTTAGAAGCATTTTTGCATTGACTAAATCAAAAAATCTACTCATAAAATGAACATTTATTTGCCTTTTAAACTTTTCCTGCTACTTTGGCTTTTTCTGTTTTCTCTATTTGCAAATGCACAGGCAGAAACTCAAAAAGACAGTATTTCAAACCAGTTAAATGAAGTTGTAATTTCTCAAAACAAAAAAACATTTAAGAATAACAACGGAAATATTAAAGTTGATGTATCTAATTCTATCTACAATTCCATTCCAAATACAGTCGATTTATTAGCAAAATTACCTACAGTTCAAATTAGCGCTGACAGAGAAAGTATTTCAGTTGTTGGTAAAGGAAATCCGTTGATTTATATTGACAATCAAAAAGCTGGCATAAATGACTTGAATGCTTTGTCTGTCACCGATATAAAAACAATAGAAATTATTCAGAATCCATCATCAAAATATGAAGCAGAAGGTCGCGTTGTGATTTTAATTACAAGAAAATTTAGTAAAAAAGATAGTTTTAAAACAGAGATTTCTGAAGTGGCATCTTTCAAGAAAAACTACAATAATTATCTCGGATTTAATTTTAGTTTTAAAAAGAACAAATTAGAGCTAAAAGCTAATTTCAACTACAATCGTCTGAATCCGTGGGAAAGTCATAGCATTGATTATCAAATTCCAACAGTTGATATTGCTTCTAAATACGATGTAACTGCTAATACAAAAAGAAAACAATATGTTTTTGGTGCAGGTTTGTTTTACAAAATAAATGAAGATGATTATTTTTCGTTTAGCGTAAATAGCAAGTTGCAAACGGATACTTTTCCAATCAATACAATAACGGATAATAAGAATAAAAATGAAGAAGATAACGTTGTGACTTACACTGACAATGACAGCAAAAAGAATTTTGTAAATACATTTTTAAATTATCAGAAGAAAATAAAATCTATCGATGCACAAGTTTTTACTGGTTTTCAGTATTCTAATTTTGATCAGGGATTGTTTACTGAAGTCAATAACAATTATAATGAAACTCAATTTGAATTGTCACAAATCAGAGATCAAAAATTTCAGATTAATTATTTTTCAGGAAGAATTGATGCAGAGAAAAAATTCAAAAACGAAATGAAATTAGAAGCTGGCGGATTGTATTCAGCAGCAGATTCTAAGTCTGATATTTCGATTTTTTATAATGAAACGAATCAAAATGAATTAAGTTATTATGATTTTAAAGAGGAAAATCTATCTGGATATACGCAATTGTCTGGAAAAATTAAAAAAGCCGATTTTTCTCTTGGTTTCAGAATTGAAAACTCAAAGGTAATTGGAAAATTTAGAACAGATGCATTGCCTTTATTAGATAAAAATTACACCAATTTTTTCCCGAAGGCACAATTTAGTTTTCCAATAGATAATAGCATTAAAAGTATTTCTGTAAACTATGCCAGAAGTATTTCACGGCCTAATTATTCCTCTTTAAGTCAGGGTTCAACTTACATTAATCCCTATTTTTTGTATGCAAGAAATATCAATTTGGGTCCCACAATTATAAATGAAATTTCGACTACTTTTCAGTACCATGATAAATCGGTTAAATTTAGTTTTACAAAAGCTAAAGATCCTGTTTACAGTAGTTTTACTTTTGATGATCAAAATAATATTATGACTTTTAAGGATATAAATTTTGATAAAAGTTCTGGATTTACTGTAGATTTTACATTGCCATTTTCCTATAAACTCTGGACAACAACGAATTCATTGCTTTTTATTTTAGAAAAGGTTGAAGATGATTCGGCAGTATTTCTTGCTTCTAAACCTTATTCGTATTATAGTTCAACCAATGAATTTAAACTTCCAAAAGAATATGCTCTGGTTTTAAATTTTTGGGGATTAACAAAACAATATACAGGTGTTTTTGAAACAGCGCCAAGATTTGTAGTAGATATGGCGGTTTCAAAAACCTTTTTCAAGAACTGGAATTGTACTTTAAGCTTCAATAATATTTTTAAAAATAATATTCAAACAGAACAATTTACAATAAATGGAATTAATTCTAAAGCAAGGTATGTTGTAGATAATCAGGAAATTTCTCTGGCAATAAAATATTCTTTTGGAAAAATAAAAGAAACAAAATTTATAGAAAAAAGTATTGATGAAAATCAAAACAGAATTAGATAAAATAAAAAAAATCCCTTAAATTTCAGGGATTTTTTTATAATTGAAAGCAGCTATTATCCTTCGTCTTCTTCAGTAACTTTTATTGAAGAACCAGGAAGTTCTTCATCGTCATCAGTTGAGTTCAATTCGAAGAAACTGAAAAAAGAACCTCCGTAACTTTTCTGAAAAGAAAAATTACTTAAATGTTCCATTTTGGTATATTTTGAATGTTCGATAACCATCATGCCGTCTTCATGAAGCAAATCTCTTTCGAAAACTGTTAAAACGATTTTTTCAAAAGTTGCCTGATCTAATCCGTAAGGAGGATCAGCAAAAATAATATCATAAGAAGTTTTGCAGTTTTCTAAAAATTTAAAAACATCGCTTTTTGTTGCAGCGATATCAAAATCGTATTCTGATGAAACTTGCTTGATAAATTTCACGCATCCAAAATCGCCATCTACAGATGTGATTGGAGCGCTTCCTCGTGAAGCGAACTCAAAACTGATATTGCCGGTTCCCGAAAATAAATCCAAAACCTTTAAGCTGTCAAAACTAAAATGATTGTTCAAAACATTAAATAATGCTTCTTTACTCATGTCAGTAGTTGGTCTTACAGGAAGGTTTTTTGGTGGAAAAATGCGACGTCCTTTGTATTTTCCTGATATGATTCTCATGATTGAAATAAAATATAATGTTTCTGATTTTCTGCAGTTGAAAAGCTGTTTTTTTGCTGTAAAGTGCTTACATCCAAGAAGGATATATTACGAATGTATTTGTATGCAATAGCATAAAAAGGATCGTTTTTGTCAATAATGCCTAATAATTCAAGTTGAAAAATCTCTGGATTTAAATTTAATTGTTCGGCAGTAAAAAGCAGGTAATAAATAAAATCTTCTGGAGTCTGATACTCAAAAGAATTGAATAACAGCAGTTTTTGATTTTGTACTACTATAATTTCAAAATGTACATTATTGAAATTGACAACCATTTTCTTTTCGTCATTATTACGAGAAGCATCTAAAATTTTCTCTACTAAAATACTGTTGGCATGTTTGTAATCGAAAGCACCAAACTGATCAATAAAAAAATTATTGATATTGACATACGGAATGTAAACCGCATTCATTTGATAATTAGAAACTTGGTCGTAAGCAAAAAAATCAGTTTCAAAAACCTTTGTATTGTATTGTAGATAGCTTCCCAGATAATTTTCATCAAACAAGGCCGTTGGTACAAAAGTCGAAAGATTGTTATTGTGGATAACTAAAATTTCGTCGTAAGTATCTTTTAATTCAGGATGATTGTTGAAAGCATCTCCAAACAATTCTTCAATTTTAGTTGCTTTATGAAAAGTATCGAAATTAATTTCTTTTAAAGTAGTAATCGTATTATTTAAAGTATCAAAACAACAAAACGACAATCCGGTCAAAGAAACCTGAATAGAAAGTTTTTTGTAATTTTTTGAAGTGATGTTAGTATTTTGCAATGACATATTGATTTACAATTCGTTACCTGTTTTACAAGAAAGAATTTAAGGCGATTACAAACTTACAAATTAAAAAGGAACTATTACAATTGCAATTTCAAAAAACAATTTCAATTGCATTTTAAAATAGGGTTAAGTTTTCTTTACTATATGAGCAATATAAGTTCATATTAAATTCCGGTTGATTCGATTTGAACTTAAATTAACTTGTATTTCTTATATGGTTTAAATTAAATTGACGTTGACAATGCCGTTTAAAAAACCGTACTTTGTATTTCAATTTAACCCTATGAATTCATCACTGTTTTACGGCGTTTTACAAAAAAGATTTCCCTTTGCACCAACATACAAACAGGATATTTTTTTTCAAAAAATAGCTATTTTCCTTACCGATACGCATAACGATACCATTTTTGTACTGAAAGGATATGCAGGAACAGGAAAAACTACTGTGATTTCGACTATTGTAAATAATCTGGGAGATATTAATAAAAAGTTTGTTTTGCTGGCACCAACCGGACGAGCGGCAAAAGTAATTGCAAATTACTCGAATACGCCCGCATTTACGATTCATAAAAAAATATACTTCCCTAAAAAATCAGCTGGTGGAGGCGTGGCTTTTACAAAGCAATTAAACAAACATAAAAACACCATTTTTATCGTCGATGAAGCCTCGATGATTTCAGATAGCAATTCAGATTCTAAATTGTACGATAACGGATCGCTTTTAGATGATTTGATTCAGTATGTTTATTCTGGAACCAATTGCAAAATGATTCTTTTGGGAGATACAGCACAGTTGCCTCCTGTTAATTTAGATATTAGCCCGGCTTTAGATGTTCAAACATTAGGTATTCATTACAATAAAGAAATTGAACATATAGAATTAGATGAAGTAATGCGCCAGGAAGAAAATTCTGGAATTTTATTCAACGCAACAGAACTTCGTGAATTATTGAAAGAAAGCTTTATTACAGAGTTTAAATTCAATGTGAAAAAGTTTAAAGATATTGTTCGCCTGACAGACGGTTACGATATTCAGGATGCGATAAATACAGCTTACAGTAATTATAGTATTGAAGATACGGCTTTTATTGTGCGTTCGAACAAACGTGCAAATCAGTATAATGAACAAATCAGAACAAGGATTTTGTTTAAAGAAAGCGAACTTTCTGTTGGCGATTTTTTGATGGTAGTGAAAAATAATTATTTCTGGCTAAAAGAAACTGACGTCGCCGGTTTTATTGCCAATGGAGATATTATAGAAGTTTTAGAACTCTTTGGAATTAAGGAATTATATGGATTTAATTTCGCAAAAGTAAAAATTAGAATGGTCGATTATCCCGATCAGAAACCTTTTGAGACGGTTTTACTATTAGACACCATTAAAAGCGAATCTCCGTCTTTAACTTACGAAGAATCAAATCGTTTGTATGAAGAAGTGATGAAAGATTATGAAGACGAAACAACAAAATATAAGAAGTTTCAAAAAGTAAAAGAAAACGAATATTTTAACGGATTGCAGGTGAAATTCTCCTACGCCATTACATGTCATAAATCGCAAGGTGGACAATGGAATACCGTTTTTGTAGAACAGCCTTATTTGCCAAACGGAATCGATCGCGATTACATCAGATGGTTATACACAGCTATGACTCGTGCCAAAAATAAATTATATTTGATAGGATTTAAAGACGAAAGTTTTGAGGAGTAAAAACACTACTAAGTCCACTAATTAGCACGAATTATTTAAGTTCAAGATTTGTGTAAATCTGTAAAATTCGTGTTTTAAATAGTATAACAATGACAACACTAAACGACCTACATTCGATTTCATCAATGTTTTCGAATACTGATAAAATGCCGGTTTTGTTTTTAGGACACGGCAGTCCGATGAATGCAATTGAAGAAAATCAGTTTGTAGCTGGTTTTCGCAATTTGGCTAAAACATTGCCACAGCCAAATGCGATTTTGTGTATTTCGGCGCACTGGTTTACAAACGGAACAAAAGTTACTGCAATGGAAATGCCAAGAACAATTCATGATTTTGGAGGTTTTCCGCAGGCCCTTTTTGATGTTCAATATCCAGCAAAAGGGAGTCCAGAATTAGCGGTTGAAACACAGAAAATCCTAGATCCTGTAATGGTCGAATTAGATGAACATTGGGGTTTAGATCACGGCGCTTGGAGCGTCATTAAGCATTTGTATCCGAATGCAGATGTTCCTGTAATTCAATTAAGTATCGATTATACCAAATCGGGTCAGTATCATTTTGAATTGGCACAGAAACTGCAAGCATTACGTTATAAGGGCGTTTTAATTATTGGAAGCGGCAATATTGTGCATAATCTTAGAATGGTCGATTTCAGAAATTTTGATAAAGACAATTACGGTTACGATTGGGCAATTGAAGCTCGTGAAACTGTGAATAATTATTTGCTTGATGGAAATTTCCAACCTTTAATTGATTTTGAAAAATTGAATAAAGCCATTCAATTAGCAGTTCCAACACCTGAACATTATCTTCCGTTATTGTATACGTTAGGATTAAAAGATAAAGCTGATGATTTAAGTCTGTTTAATGATAAATTACTGGCAGGTTCATTAAGTATGACTTCAGTTAAATTGATGTAAAAAAACTTTGAGAATTTCTGTCAAAACTCTGTGCATCTCTGTGGTAAAGTTATAACGCAAAGTGACACAAAGTCTTTCACAAAGATTCGCAGAGAAAAATAAATTTAAAAATAGTAGAATGAAAATAATAGCGGTAATTCCGGCGCGATATGCATCAACACGTTTTCCTGCCAAATTAATGCAGGATTTGGGAGGTAAAACTGTAATTCTAAGAACTTATGAAGCCTCAGTTGCTACAAATTTATTTGATGATGTTTTTGTTGTAACGGATTCAGATTTAATCTTTAATGAAATTGTTTCGAATGGCGGAAAAGCGATTATGAGCATCAAAGAACACGAATCTGGAAGCGACCGAATTGCAGAAGCGGTAATGAGTCTTGATGTTGATATTGTAGTGAATGTTCAAGGCGATGAACCTTTTACAGAATCTGGACCATTAGAGCAGGTTTTATCTGTTTTTAGAAACGATGGAGATAAGAAGATTGATCTGGCCTCATTAATGCGAGAAATCAAAGATGAAGACGAAATCAATAATCCAAATAATGTAAAAGTTGTGGTAGATCAATCGCAGTTTGCCTTGTATTTTTCACGTTCTGTAATTCCATATCCAAGAGATAAAAATGTTGGAGTTCGTTATTTTCAGCACATCGGAATTTATGCTTTTAGAAAACAAGCTCTATTAGACTTTTACAGCCTTCCAATGAAATCTTTAGAAGCTTCTGAGAAGTTAGAGCAGTTACGTTATTTAGAATTCGGAAAACGAATTAAAATGGTCGAAACAACTCATGTAGGAATTGGGATTGATACTGCAGAGGATTTAGAAAGAGCAAGAGCAATGTTACGTGATATTTAGACATGGATAAAACGGATTCGCTTTCGCGAAGACGCTGATTTAAACGGATTTTATGTCATTGCGAGGAACGAAGCAATCTCGTTTGCTAAGTTCAAATTATAGTGAGGTTGCTTCGTTCCTCACAATGACTCTAACATTGTGTATTTAAAAACAAAAAGCTCCAAATATTTTGGAGCTTTTTTATATCTAAAACATTCTAAATCTTAGTATAAATCAGGGAATTTAGAAGGATTAACTTCGTTCATCATGCTGTAAACTTTCTCAAAAATATCTTCAGCAGAAGGTTTAGAGAAATAGTCACCATCAGTTCCGTATGCTGGTCTGTGAGCTTTTGCTGCTAAAGTCTGCGGTTTGCTGTCTAGATAATTATAAGCATCTTGTTCTTCTAAAATTTGCTGTAAAATATAGGCTGATGCACCTCCAGGAACATCTTCGTCGATGACTAAAAGACGATTTGTTTTGGCAATACTTTTTACAATGTCTTTATTAACATCAAACGGAAGCAGAGATTGAACGTCTATAATTTCGCAGTCTATTCCTAAATCTAATAATTCGGCTGCAGCTTGTTCAACTAATCTTAAAGTTGATCCGTACGAAACCAAAGTAATATCTGATCCTTCTCTTAATGTTTCTACAACACCAATTGGCGTTTTAAACTCACCAAAATTTAAAGGCGTTTTTTCTTTTAAACGATATCCATTCAAACATTCGATAACTAAAGCTGGTTCGTCACATTCTAAAAGCGAATTGTAAAATCCTGCCGCCTGAGTCATATTTCTCGGTACCAAAACATGAATACCTCTAATAGCATTTATAATCATTCCCATCGGAGAACCAGAATGCCAGATACCTTCTAAACGGTGCCCACGAGTTCTGATAATTAAGGGTGCTTTTTGTTTGCCAACAGTTCTATACTGCAATGTAGCCAAATCATCACTCATGATTTGAATCGCATATAATAAATAATCTAAATACTGAATTTCAGCAATTGGGCGCAAACCTCTCAAAGCCATTCCGATCCCCTGACCAATAATGGTAGCTTCACGAATTCCGACATCGGCAACACGAAGTTCTCCGTATTTTTCCTGCATGCCTTCTAGACCTTGGTTTACATCTCCAATATTTCCAACATCTTCACCAAAAATTAAAGTTTCTGGATATTTTGTGAAAATAGCGTCAAAATTATCGCGTAAAAGCATTCTTCCATCGATATCTGCTTTGGCATTTTCGGCATATTCCGGAAGTACTTTTTGCACAGAAAACACATTTTTATCAGACTCAGAATGTAAATTACTGCTAAATCTTGGCTGTGTAACTCCAATATAATCTGTAATCCATTTTGATAGAATTACTTTACTGTTTGGAACTTCAATAAAACGCAATATCTTTCTTGCTATCGCAAGCATTTCCTTTTTTAAAGGCGATTTTATAGCGCTTAATTCTTTTATATAAGTTCTGATTTTTTCTTTGTGATTGATGCTTGCTTCAGCAATCTGTTCCAATAACGACAAAAGGTTTTTTTGATCTTCAATTATCGGATTGATGAAAGAATTCCAAGCTTCTTTTTTAGCTTCAAGAACTTCTTTTTTTATTTCAAAATCAATTTCTGATAATTCTTCTGGCGATGCAATATTAATAGCAATCATCCATAAACGCATTTGGCGGATACAGTCAAAATCTCTTTCCCAAGCTAATCTTTCTGCGTTTTTATAACGTTCGTGAGAACCTGAAGTGGAGTGTCCTTGTGGCTGTGTTAATTCGTTTACGTGTATTAAAACCGGAATATGTTCCTCGCGGGCAATAGCGCCGGCTCTTTCGTAAGTTGAAACCAGCTCAGCATAATCCCAGCCTTTAACTCTAAAAATATCATAACCTTTTGAATCTTCATCACGTTGATAGCCTTTTAGAATTTCAGAGATGTTTTCTTTTGTAGTCTGATGTTTTGCGTGAACAGAAATTCCGTATTCGTCATCCCAAACACTCATAACCATCGGAACTTGTAAAACTCCGGCAGCATTTATGGTTTCAAAAAACAAACCTTCAGAAGTACTTGCATTTCCAATTGTTCCCCAGGCTACTTCATTTCCATTTACAGAAAATTTGTCTTTCGTAGTAATACCGTCAACATTTCTATAAATTTTAGAAGCCTGCGCTAATCCCAATAATCTTGGCATTTGTCCTGCTGTAGGAGATATATCTGAACTTGAATTTTTTTGTTTTGTTAAGTCTTTCCAAGATCCGTCTTCGTTTAGACTGTGCGTTACAAAGTGTCCGCCCATTTGTCTTCCTGCTGACATTGGATCAAATTCTAAATCGGTATGACCGTATAAACCTGCGAAAAATTGTTTTGGTGTTAATTCTCCAATCGCCATCATAAAAGTTTGATCGCGATAATATCCAGAACGAAAATCTCCATTTTTAAAGGCTTTTGCCATTGCAAGCTGCGGCACTTCTTTTCCGTCACCAAATATTCCAAATTTAGCTTTTCCCGTTAACACTTCTTTACGACCTAAAAGACTACATTCACGGCTAGTTACTGCAATTTTGTAGTCGTTCAATACCTCAATTTTGAAATCTTCAAATGTTAATGTAGTATTGCTTTTTTCTGTTATCATAATCTTGTAGGGTCATGTTTAGAATGCGAAATTACTTAAAAACAATCAATAATCATAATTCTTTAAAATAAATATAATTTAATTATTTGTATTTAAAATCAAAAAACCACCTACTTTTTTTGTGTTATGTATAGATAAAAGTTAAATTTAATGATAATTACGCATGTTTTTGTTTAAATTTTATTTAATTAGAACCATTTTCTAGTAAAAAGATTAACTAATGTTTTTGGGGCAAATGTTACTACAAATCTAATTTTTTCGTTGTATTTATTTTGAGAAATCTCCCATCCGTTATTCGAATAAACAGGAAAATAGAGTTCAAAATAGTCCTGAACCAAATTTAATCGGATACCGCTGTCATAAACAAAATCTCCATTTTGGTGTTTGCTTTTCATAAAACCAACATCGCCGTATACTTCAATCCAATTCCAAATCGAGTAGCTGGCATTAAACGCAGTAAGCCATTGATTAGCGTATCTTGGGGGTATCTTTGACTTAAATCCGCCTTCGGCCATCACGTATTGCTGACTAAAAATCCCGGTACTTTCAGATCTTCCAAAAAAGTTATAATCAAACATATAATCGGTTGGGCGATCTAATCCAAAACTAAAATAATCTGAGTTTGTTGTATTATAAATAAAACTTCCAGCGTATAATCTCAAATTCAGTTTATGGTTGTTTTCAAATAATCGTCTGTATTCGACTTCGCCAGAAAGTTTGCCAAAATCACCTGAGAATTGAACATCGGTCATAAAACTGAAATGATCAACTAATTCTGTTTTAGTATTCGAATAGCGGGCATTAAAAATCGAATAATTTGGTTTAGAATTATCAGTAATATACTCACTTGCTTCCCGATTTACGATAACTTCCCTGAACATAATCAACTGTTTTCTATTATCTCTAAAGTTTTTTTCACGAATTCGAAACTGCACCATCGGATTCAATCTTAAATAAGCAGCATCTGGCGCGTAATGAAAATAATTTTGACTAATCGAATAACGCACATTATAAAGCGTGCTGTTTCTGTAATATTCGCTCCATGAAAAAGCAGAAGATCCAGATAATGTACCAGCATTTATAGAATATGCAGGGTTAATGTCGAAGGTAAAAGGTTTGTCTAGAATTGTTTTGTTATGAAAACGAACTCCAGGCGTTAATCCGTCGTATAAATTGTAAGTAAGCGTAGGAATATATAAGATTTGGTTATAATATGGATCTTCTAAATCTTTGGCAAAATTAAATTTTATCGGTCGATTGGTAAGTACAAGGCTTTTAAGTGATTTCCAGTTGTTTCTTTGGTTGTATTCCGGAACTTCATTATCGTAATTAATTACAATTTTATCTGCATTTTTTCTGTCAAATTGATAAATCGAATCGGTGTTTTCAGGTTCAATCCATTTTTTAAAAACAATTTCATTTTTCTTCAGACCATAAACAGGAATCGGAGCAAACACATTTGTTTTGCTTTTTATTGAAAACTGAATACTGTCTTTGGTTCTTGAAACATTCGAAAATTTGTAATCAATTATATCACGTGAATCTATTATAGTTTTAAAAAACCAGTCGATATTTTTCGGACTGTTTTTAGTTAAGATTTTTTCAAAATCATAACGATTTGTCTGCTCGGTTTTATTCAAATTATAAAATTCCTGAACACTTTGCGGAACAATATTATGATCTAAATAGTCATCTAAATAACTCAAACTTAAACCTGCGCGATATTTACTGGCAATCTGCTCATTAAATTTAATTAAAGTATTTTTTGGATCTCCAAGTGGCTGATCCAAATTTTTTCGCGCCATCAGCATATAATAATAGCTGTATTGCTCGTTAAAAGTCAGATTAGTAATGTTGTAACTTTTAAAAAGTTTCATTCTTGAAAGCCTTCCCAGCATTTTTTCATCCAAATGATATTCTTCCATATATTTCATCATGGCGTATATCTGGATTCCATCGTAGACCCAATTGTCTTTTCTAGGATCAAGTCGAAGCGAGTTTTTTAAATAATTATTGAGATAGGTTTTAAAAAAAGTAATCTCAAACATAAATTCATCAGAAAACGGACTTATAAAAGAAGGAAGCTGATTTAATCCGTAAAATGGATTTCTTTCATAATCAGCCTGTGAAACTGTAATTTTTTCGTGGGGATATTTTCCAATAAATTCATTCGCAAAAGCAGCAACACGATTGATCACAATTGCTTTTTGAATTTCAGTTATTTTCTTGTTTTTTAAGTCAGACAAAACCTCAATAGTTCCGTTGTCATAGCTTCTAAAGTTATTTTGTTTTTCAATAAACAAATTAAAATCAGTTCTATTAGTTCCTGAAAACGAATAAGTGCTGAATGAAGGATTTGAAACATCTTTTGAAACCGAATTCAAATCAGTCGTAATCGAATAGCTGTTTGGAATTTTTATTTCAACTTCATAATCCGTTACAGCATTTGCAATATCATCTAAATTAAAATTGTTGTTTTGAGTAAAATGATGATTTTCAAATCTGGCAGGACTTAAAAACCAGTTTTTCAAGTTCATACCGCCATTCTGGTCAAAACCGTAACGTGTAAATTTATCACTCGGAATTTTAGAAATATAGATAAGATGCAAATCGATTTTTTCTCCAGGAAGCAGTTTATGGTTTAATTTAACTACTATAAAATCTGGATTTTTATCGGTTCTTTCCCATTCTAAAGCCATGTTCTCAGAATCGGTCAGGTTTAAAATTGTTGTATTTCCTCTCTCAACTGCTTTTGCTACATGAAAACCTCTATAAAATTCATCTGAAAAACGTTTTGCCAAAGGTGTGTTTTTATTTGCAAAGGCATTATTCCAGTCATTCAAAACGATAGAAGTGAGCGAATCATTTGATGTATTATAAAATGTAATATCCTGTCTTACATTCAGTGTTTTAAGTTCAAGATTAACCGCCACTTCCATCTTAGAATGATGTTGTGCATATTGTTTTATCGAACTGAATAAAACTAAAAGAAGGAATATGATTTTATAAAATGATTTCAAGGATGGTTTAAAAGTTAAGAGGATATACTTAAGTTACGAGCATAAAGTTCTTTTGGTTTTCTGTAAAAATAGCATAAAAAAAGCTGTTTATAAAAACAGCTTTGAAATTTAACCATATAAGTGATATAAGTAAATTTAAGTTCACAATTATTAGGTCAAAATATATAAACTTATATGACTTCTATGGTAGAAAAAATTTTAGAAATTTGGACTTAAATCGTATTTCTTGTAGAATTTATCTAATACGTCAACAACTTCATCTTCAGTGTCTACGATCTTAAATAAGTTTAAATCGTCAGGACTTACAGTCTGCATTTTTTCAACTAAAACCGTTTTTACCCATTCGATTAATCCTGACCAGAATTCAACGCCAACCAAGATAATTGGAAATTTCCCGATTTTCTTAGTCTGAATTAATGTAATCGCTTCAAACATTTCGTCAAGCGTTCCAAAACCTCCCGGCATAACCACAAAACCTTGCGAGTATTTAACGAACATTACTTTTCTCACAAAGAAATAATCGAAATTCAAGTTTTTATCGTGATCAATATATGGGTTAAAGTGCTGTTCAAAAGGCAATTCGATATTCAAACCAACCGAAGTTCCGCCTCCTAAATGTGCACCTTTATTTCCGGCTTCCATAATTCCCGGCCCTCCACCTGTAATTACACCATAACCGGCCTTACTGATTTTGTAAGCAATTTTTTCAGCCAATAAATAATATTTATCGTCAGGTTTTGTTCTCGCCGAACCAAAAATAGATACACACGGACCAATACGTCCCATGCTTTCGTAACCGTTTACAAATTCGGCCATGATTTTAAAAATCGCCCAGCTGTCGTTGGTTCTAATTTCATTCCACGTTTTTTGTTTTAAACGATCCTGAATTATTTTATCTTCATCATTATCAAAATCTTCTAATCTCATTTTAGGTATTTTAATTTATTATTTTTATTATGTTTTGGCTCTTGTTGTCATCCTGACTATGGTCTAAAGATAAGGAGCTGTTTCCTGCTGTCCGCTATATCTTTTCCTTGCTAAAGAAGCAAGAAAAAGGATGCCACTTCCATCAGGGCTAGGGCATCGTTTTCAATTGAACTTTGAGTTTAAAAGAAAAATTCTTTATTAATACGTTTGCTCTGCAATTGATTTGGTAATGTTGCTCTTAACCTTTCCGGTATGTTCCGTGGTTTTAGATTCGATAAGCATTATTGAACATTCTTCAACCGATGAAACCCTGTGATTTACGCCTTTTTTAACAACGAACAAATCACCTTTTTTCGTAGTGAAAGCGGGTTTATTTTCTATTTCCATTAAAAGCTCACCGTCGACAATGTAAAATAATTCATCTTCATTTTCGTGATTATGCCATGGAACTTCCTGACCTTTTATTTTAGCCACTTTAATATATTGATCGTTTACTTCGTCAATTATTTTAGGCGAAAAATATTGGTCAACGTTACTGAATTTTTCTTTTAGATTCATAGAGTATATCATAGGCTTTGTCAAAATTAAAACTCTGACAAAAATCGGGGGACTAAATTAACTCTTTTTTCGAGAATTGTTACAGAAATGCGTATTTATTAATTTAAATGTAACATTCTTGCTAATTTAAATTGTAGTCAATAATTCATTATCAGTATAGTAAGGTTATATACCTGAGATTTCAACGAATTTTAAGCAGTAAAAATTTTTGATGGACGCATTAGAAACCGTCCATCAAAAAAATATTTTTATTCCAATTCCTTTTTCAAAAACTTAGCTGTATAACTTTTTTTATTTTTCGCCACTTCTTCAGGAGTTCCTTTAGCGATTAATTGTCCGCCGCCTTTTCCGCCTTCAGGACCAATGTCTATAATATAATCAGCAAGTTTAATTACGTCCATGTTATGTTCGATAACCAGGATTGTATTTCCTTTATCAACCAATTTATTAATTACATCCATCAAAACACGAATGTCTTCAAAATGCAATCCAGTTG
Organism: Flavobacterium sp. MR2016-29; assembly: GCF_015350695.1. Classification (NCBI taxonomy): domain Bacteria; kingdom Pseudomonadati; phylum Bacteroidota; class Flavobacteriia; order Flavobacteriales; family Flavobacteriaceae; genus Flavobacterium; species Flavobacterium sp. MR2016-29. The sequence goes on along the minus strand of NZ_JADKPU010000004.1, from coordinate 30,944 downwards.
TAGGTTCATCCAGAATATAAAAAGTGTTTCCGGTATCTTTTTTAGATAATTCTCCTGCTAGTTTTATACGCTGTGCTTCACCACCAGAAAGTGTTGTGCTTTGCTGGCCAAGCGTTATATATCCTAAACCAACATCCTGAATTGTTTTTACTTTTCTGTAAATCTTCGGAATGTTTTCAAAAAATGGAACTGCTTCATCAACCGTCATATTCAATACATCTGAAATCGATTTTCCTTTGTATCGAATTTCTAGTGTTTCTCTGTTAAAACGTTTCCCTTGACAAGTTTCACATTCCACATAAACATCTGGCAAAAAGTTCATTTCGATAGTTCTAACACCAGAGCCTTCGCAGGTTTCACAGCGTCCGCCTTTTACGTTAAAACTAAAACGTCCGGCTTTATAACCGCGAATCATACTTTCAGAAGTCATCGTAAACAGGTTTCTGATTTCGGTGAAAACCTCTGTATAAGTTGCTGGATTTGAACGAGGCGTTCTTCCAATCGGACTTTGGTCAATGTCAATTACTTTGTCGATATGTTCTAAGCCTTCAATTTTTTTGTAAGGCTGTGGTTTTTTTACACCATTAAAATAATAAGCGTTCAAAATAGGGTAGAGCGTCTCATTAATCAAAGTCGATTTCCCGCTTCCTGAAACTCCTGTCACACAAATTAATTGTCCTAAAGGCAATTCGATTGAAACATTTTTAAGATTATTTCCAGTCGCTCCAGTTAATTTAAAAAACTTGCCATTTCCTTTTCTGCGTTCTTTCGGAATCTCTAATTTCATTTTACCGTTCAAATATTGAGCGGTAATCGTGTTCGATTTTAATGTTTCCGCTGGAGTTCCAATACTGATGATTTCGCCGCCGTATTTCCCTGCTTTCGGACCAATATCAATTACATAATCAGCACGTTCGATCATGTCTTTATCGTGCTCCACCACAATAACCGAATTTCCAATATCACGTAATTGTTCTAAAGAATGAATCAATTTTTCATTGTCTCTTTGGTGCAAACCAATACTTGGCTCATCCAAAATATATAAAACACCAACTAATTGTGAACCAATTTGGGTTGCTAAACGAATACGTTGTGCTTCACCACCAGAAAGTGATTTTGAACTTCGGCTTAAAGCCAAATAATTAAGACCAACATTCATTAAAAAGTTCAAACGGTCTTTGATTTCTTTTACTACTTCAGAAGCAATTAAAAGTTGTTTTTCAGACAAGTGATTATTCAAATCCTGAAACCAGATTGTCAAATCTGAAATGTCCATATCACATAATTCGGTGATATTTTTCCCATTCACTCTAAAAAACTGTGCTTCCTTTTTCAAACGAGAACCATCACAAACCGGACAATTAATTTCGTCCATAAAATCTTTTGCCCAACGTTTTATAGTTGTCGAAGAAGTTTCATCAAATTGATTTTTAATGAAGTTTGAAATTCCTTCAAAATCTATTTTATAATCGCGCGTAACGCCTAAATCTTTTGAATTTACGACAAACTTATCTTTGCCGCCATGCAAAATCATGGTCATCGCTTCTTCTGGAATTTTCTCAATCGGATCTGTTATTTTGAAACCAAATTTTTCTCCAATAACTTCTAATTGCTTAAAAATCCAAGATGATTTATATTCACCAAGTGGAGCAAAACCACCACTTTTAATCGATAATTTAGGATTCGGAATAATCTTTTTTACATTAATTTCATGTACAGTTCCCAATCCATTACAATGCGGACAAGCTCCTTTAGGAGAGTTGAACGAAAATAAATTTGGTTCTGGATTTTGGTATGAAATTCCGGTTGTCGGACACATTAAATTTCTACTGAAATAACGAACTTCATTCGTATCCTGATCTAAAATCATCAAAACATTTTCGCCATGGTGCATTGCAGTGTTTATACTTTCCGCCAATCGTTTTTGATTGTCTTCTGTATTTTCAATTAACATTCTGTCAACGACAATTTCGATATCATGGGTTTTGTAGCGGTCTAATTTCATTCCTGAAACCAAATCCTGAACTTCGCCATTTACGCGAACCTTTAAGAATCCCTGCTTTGTAATTTGTTGAAACAGTTCGGCGTAATGTCCTTTTCTAGCTCTAATAATTGGGGCTAAAATATTGATTCGTTTTCCGCTAAAATCCTGCATAATCAAATCTTTGATTTGGTCATCAGAATACGAAACCATTTTTTCGCCGGTGTTGTAACTGTAAGCATCTGCACCACGCGCATATAGAAGGCGGAGGAAATCATATATTTCAGTAATAGTTCCAACGGTTGAACGCGGACTTTTACTGGTTGTTTTTTGTTCAATAGCAATTACCGGAGAAAGTCCGTCGATTTTATCCACATCCGGACGTTCTAAACCACCAAGGAATTGTCTGGCATACGCCGAAAAAGTTTCGACATAACGACGCTGTCCTTCAGCATAAATGGTATCAAAAGCCAAAGAAGATTTTCCCGAACCAGAAAGACCTGTAATTACAACCAGTTTTTCTCTCGGAATAGAAATATCGATATTTTTTAGATTATGAACTCTTGCACCAAGAACTTCAATAGTATTGTCTTTATCTAGCATAAATTTGAGCAAAACGCAAAGTTACCACTTTGATTTGTTCTTTTAGTACTAGAGAATAGAAGTTTATGTTAAAAATTGTAACAAAATAACGCTACTGTAAAACGTTTATTGGGCATTATTCAATTGTCATAGAACGCAGTTTCATTCTATAAGCTTCCAGCGCTATAGATTTGGAAATGAAGCCATAGTATTTTTCGTTTCGTATAACAGGAAGAAATGCCGTTTTCGATTTTTCGAATTTACTCATTACAATTTCCATACTGTCAAAAGATGAAATTGTAGCCGGAGGTGTTTTCATAACATCTCTTATCAAGGTGTATTTTACACGATATGCATTAAAGATAATTTCGCGGATATCATTAAAATGAACTATTCCAACAAGTTCTTTTTCGTTATTGACAACGGCAAAAACAACTTGATTTGAGTGTGAAATAAGATCTACTAATTTATTTAAATGCTCATCTGGATGAACCGTTAAATAATCACATTGAATGATCGTATCAATATCTAAAGTTGATAGAATATTAGAATCTTTATTGCTGGTAAAAGCATGTCCTTTTTTAGCCAGATTTTTTACGTCAAGTGAATATTTTTCAAAACGCTTAGAAATAGCAAAACTAATTGAGGAAACAATCATAAGCGGAATCATTAATCCGTAACCTCCAGTTATTTCGGCAATTAAGAAGATTGCTGTAAGTGGCGCGTGAAATAATCCACTCAAAATACCAGCCATTCCAACCATTGTAAAATTACTGATCGGCAGTTTTGATAGACCAATAAGGCTAATGAATTTTGAAAAGAAATAACCTAAATAAGAACCTAAAAACAAAGACGGCGCAAAATTTCCTCCGTTTCCTCCGCTTCCAATTGTAAGTCCAGTAGCAAATACTTTTACCATCATAGTGCAGCCAACAAATAGAAGTAAAACCCACTGATTGTTTCTCAAATCTGCAAATAAAGTATTGTCTAATAATTGCCCTGGATCATTTTCAGATAGGGTTTTAATACTTTCATAACCCTCTCCAAAAAGAGTTGGAAAAATAAAAATAAGCAGTGCCAGTAACGAAGAACCGATTAAAGCTTTTTTATACGGGTTCCATTTTGATTTAGAAAAATAATGCTCGACTTTTTGAAAATTTCGTGCATAATAAACTGCTATAAATCCAGTCAATACTCCTAAAAGTACATAAAAAGGAATATTATGATAATTAAAAACTTCTTGTTTCTTGAAGGACAATAAAATACTTTCATCTAAAACAATTGCAGAAACCAAAGCACCTGTAGCTGCCGATATCATAATAGGAGTAAAGGCTGAAATACTTACATCAACCAATAGCACTTCAATTGCAAATAAAACACCGGCAATTGGAGCATTAAAAGCAGCTGAAATTCCCGCTGCAACGCCACAGCCAATAAGTAAAGTCCTGTCTTTATAAGGTAATTTATAATTTTGGGCAAAGTTTGAACCAAATGCCGCCCCTGTAATCACAATTGGACTTTCTAAACCGGCAGAACCTCCTAAACCAACAGTTAACGAACTAGTTACAATTTGCGCATACATTTGTTTTTTAGGAATAATACTTGCTTTCTTAGCAACAGCATACAAAATTTGCGAAGTACCTTTTTCAATACTTCCGTTTAAAACTCTTTTTACAACAAAAACAGTAAGCACAATTCCGATAATAGGAAGTATACTGTTAATGAAACTCAATTTTAAAATTCCGTTGATATAAGTCGCAAATGAGAAAACGCTGTGAGCAAAAGTTTTTAAAACAATTACAGCCAAAGAGCATGATATACCAATTAGAACACTTGATAAAAAAATAAACTGCTTTGGAGTCATTAAGGATTGTGCCAAAGCAATAATGCTTTCTAGTTTTCTAAAATATTTTTTTAGCATTCTGTTTGTAAAAAGTTAGGGATATTGCAAATTTAGCCTATAGCATTCAAAATTGTATAATTTTTAAGACAAATATTTTATAATTTAAAAACCAACTGCAGTATCATCACCTCGAAAATCAGCACCGCCTTCAAGATTTTTATTGGGCAGAACCAAAATACAATCTAATTTTCCAATTACTGGCGTTGTTTTTTCATTAATTAAATATCCTTTTGCTTTTAATTTGTCAATTGTATTATTTTCAAAAGCATTAGGTTCAAATGTTATTAAATCCGGAAGCCACTGATGATGAAAACGGGGTGCATTTACCGCATCCTGCATACTCAGATTGTATTCGTAAACATTTAAAATTGCTTGTAGTACAGTTGTAATAATCGTAGAACCGCCTGGCGAACCAACGACCATAAACAGCTTTCCGTTTTTCTCGACAATCGTAGGTGTCATCGAACTGAGCATTCTTTTTTGAGGCGCAATGCTGTTGGCTTCATTTCCTACTAAACCAAACATATTTGGAGATCCAGGCTTGGCGCTGAAATCGTCCATTTCGTTGTTTAAAAAGAAACCCAGCTCATCGCAATAGTATTTTGAACCGAAACCGTCATTTATGGTTGTCGTTGCTGCAACTGCATTTCCTTGAGCATCTACAATAGAATAATGTGTTGTTTCAAGACTTTCGTTGTACGTTACCTTTCCTTCTTTTATTTCTGAAGATAAACTTGCTTTTTCTACATTAAAATTAGACATTCTTTCTTTTAAATATGCATCATCCAGCAAAGTCTTAATTGGGATTTTTACAAAATCTGGATCACCTAAAAATTGGCTTCTGTCTGCGTAAGCTCTTCTTTCAGCTTCGACAATTACCTGAATAGATTCTTCCGAATTATGTCCCATTTTTGATAAGTCATAGGGAGCGATCATTTTTAGGATTTGAGCAAGACAGATTCCTCCACTGCTTGGCGGGGACATCGAAGTGATTTTTAAATCTTTATAATTAAACTGCAGAGGTTTTCTCCATTTAGCTTCATAACTGGCTAAATCTTTAAGCGTAATTATTCCGCCTTTTTTCTGGAGGTAATCAACTAAAATCTTGGCACTTTCACCCTTATAAAATTCGTCTTTTCCGTTCTTTAAAATTCTCTTTAGAGTTCGAGCAAGCGCCGGATATTTTATGGTATCATTTTCTTTGAATTTTCCAGCCATTAGCGTCGTTGGACCATTAACTTTTACAATAGCATCATGATAATTTTCAAGCTGTTTTTGTTGCTTTATAGTAACAATTACACCCCTTTCAGCCAGAGTAATTACAGGTTTTAAAATTTCTGACATTGGCAGAGAGCCTAATTTTTTATGAACGGCAAAAATACCGGCAATAGTTCCAGGAACGCCAATTGCTAGAGCTGTTTCAGTACTCTTTCCTTTAATAACATTTCCGTCTTTATCTAAAAACATATCTTTTGTGGCTGCTAAGGGTGCTTTTTCGCGGTAGTCTAGTGAGCCTATTTCGCCATTGGCTTTTCGGTATACCATAAAGCCGCCGCCTCCAAGATTTCCAGCAAACGGATACGCGACTGCAAGGGCTAATTCGGTGGCAACCATAGCATCAAAAGCATTACCTCCTTTTTTCATGATTTCGACACCAATTTTTGATGCTTCGGCTCGAGCAGAAACAACCATAGCTTTTGAAGCTACTAATCCGGTTGGTTTTACAGTTTGTTGTGCGAAACCAAAAAGAGAAATAAAATAAAGTAAGAATGTGGTTTTTTTCATAAAAAGAATATAGGTTTTATAAAATCAGCTAGATTTTACAATGAATGCAGTTTTTGTTTTGCCTGCTGTTGAATTTCTTCAAAAAACAAGGTGAATTCCTGCTCAAATTCGTCATAGAATTCTTTTAGTTCTTCGCTGGCAAATTGCATTTTAGATATATTTTTTGATCTTCGATCCATCTGAGTTAAAATTTGATGAATACCTTCGACTGTTCGATAGCTCAAAAGCCAGTTTCTTTCAATCATATAAGGCATTAAGCCTTGTGTTTTTTCAGTCAGGATAGAATAGTTTTCGTGTAATGAATTGTAAAATCTATTAATGAAATCTTCCAGTTTTTCGTCAGAATATTTGCTCCAGTTTTTAGCTAAAAAATGATCATAAACAATGTCTACAATCACGCCGGCATAATGATGATATTTTTCATGCAAACGCTTTGTGCTTTGCCTGAAAATATCGTGCGAATCAGTATAAGTATCAATAAATCGATGCAAAATAATTCCTTTTTGAACATCTTGAGGAAAATGCTCAAACTGTTTACCGCGAATTCCATCGGCCATAAAATTACCAATTTTGATCAAATCATTGTCTCCTGAAAGATATATATGGGCTAGGAAGTTCATTTTTTTTTAAAGTTGCTGATGCACTAAGTTTTTTTTTAGATACTATCCCGAAACTTGGGGACTAAGTTGCTAAGCTTATTTTAGTAAAAGTATGAAAACTTTTTGACATCGTTTTTAAGGATTGGTATTTAGCTTCTAAACTTAACTATTTAATATCTCAGCATCTTAGTCTCTTAGCAACTTTTTTAAAATCTTAGTCCCTTAGCAACTTAGTATCTTAGCAACTTTTCTATATTTGTATTTGGTAACCATAACTCACAAAAATGACTTTAATAAAATCGATCTCAGGTATACGAGGAACAATCGGGGGGAAAGTAGGAGATAACCTGACTCCTGTTGATGCAGTAAAATTTGCATCGGCATACGGAACTTTTCTTAAAAACAATACTTCAAAAGAAAAACTAACGGTTGTAATTGGTCGTGACGCCAGAATTTCTGGACCGATGATTCACAATCTTGTTGTAAATACTTTAATAGGTTTAGGAATTAATGTGATTGATCTTGGACTTTCGACAACACCAACTGTAGAAGTTGCTGTTCCGCTAGAAAAAGCAGATGGAGGTATTATTTTGACTGCATCTCACAATCCAAAACAATGGAATGCTCTGAAATTGCTAAATGAAAAAGGAGAATTTTTAAGCGGAGATGAAGGAGCAAAAATTCTAGAAATTGCTGAAGCTGAAGCTTTCGATTTCTCTGATGTTGATAATTTAGGCGAAATTACTGTGAATGATGCTTATATGGATATTCATATCGACGAGGTTTTAAATTTGCCATTGGTTGATGTTGAAGCGGTAAAAGCGGCAAAATTTAAAGTAGTTGTTGATGGAGTAAATTCTTCTGGTGGAATTATTATTCCGAAATTATTAGAATTAATGGGTGTTGAAGTTGTTAAATTGTACTGCGAACCAAACGGACATTTTCCTCATAATCCAGAACCTTTAAAAGAACATTTAACAGATATTTCTGAATTGGTTGTAAAAGAAAAAGCAGATCTAGGAGTTGTTGTAGATCCAGATGTTGACCGTTTGGCATTTATTAGCGAAGATGGAGAAATGTTTGGAGAAGAATATACTTTAGTGGCTTGCGCCGATTATGTTTTGAGCAAAACACCAGGAAATACAGTTTCGAATATGTCATCTTCTCGTGCGTTGCGCGATGTTACAAATTCGCATAATGGAAGTTACGAAGCCAGCGCAGTAGGCGAGGTGAACGTTGTAGAATTAATGAAAAAAAATAATGCTATTATTGGTGGAGAAGGAAACGGCGGTATTATTTATCCAGAATCTCATTACGGAAGAGACAGCTTAGTTGGAGTTGCCTTATTCTTGACGCATTTGGCAAATAAGAAAATGTCAGTTTCTGCTTTGCGTGCTTCATACCCAGAATATTATATGAGTAAAAATAAAATCGAATTGACTCCGCAAATTGATGTTGATGCGATTTTAGTTGCAATGACAGAAAAATACAAAAGCGAAGATATTACGACAATTGATGGTGTAAAAATTGATTTTGCTTCAGAATGGGTACATTTAAGAAAATCAAATACAGAGCCCATTATTCGCATTTATACAGAAGCTCCATCTCAAGAAAAAGCAGATGTATTAGCACTTCGAATTATTGATGAAATAAAAGCAATTGCTGGAATTTAATTTTCAATTTTAATCCAAATAAAAACACCTCTATCCAATTTATGAAAGAGGTGTTTTTTTATTCTCAAAGCTTAGATTTTAATTCTTAATAATCTTAATTGATTTTTTAACCAAACCATAAGAAGCATTTACAATATAAATTCCCGTGGCAAGTTTATCTCCAATTTTAATATCTTCATTGGTAAAATATTCATCTGAAGAATAACAAACAGCGCCTTTCATATCAACAATTTTTAAAGTTAATGGCTCTGTAATGGAAGATTTAATATGCAGGGTCGATTGGTTTTTAACAGGATTTGGATAAACGGTAAAAGAATCTTTTTCTGCAATGGGATCGTTTACGCCTAAATTTGTTGCTACAACATCAATATAATTAAAATTCATATCGTTTGATTTGAATTTAATTTTCAGGTAAACTTCGCCTTTAGGCAAATTAATTCCGTTTACTATTTTGTCTGCATACGTTTGATATCCTCCAGTAACGGGAAAAGTTTCATCTGTTTTGACAATAACATTGTTTACGCTGATATCAAATTTCCCCGGAATCGTTGGTGATGCCACTCTAAAAGTAAGATTATAAGTTCCTGCGTCAGCCACATTCAGCATAAACTCGTTCCAATCTCCATTTTCAATAAAACATACATTTTGACCTGTTCCAGAATCTGTTGTATTTTGCAGGCCAGTTCCTTTCCTTCTGTAATGTTTGTTTGCCGTAATACGGCCAGGAACGTTCATTTTTTTATTCGTATAAGTTGCGTTTACATATTCAGTTCCGATAGGTTTCAAAACGCCGCTTGTCGGACTTAATAATTGTCCTTCTAACATGTCTGTCCAATCTGCAGGAACTCTTCCAGTAAACCAAGAATATCTGTAAATATCTGGATCGTTTTCAAAACTGGTAACTATATCTTTCATGAAAGCAATCTTTTGAGCTTCTGTTTGAATTACTCTATTGGCAAATTCAGTAACCCAAACCGGACGGTTATATTTTTTTAAGTTTCCTGTTACTCCAATTACAGAACCGGCTGTGTTATCATACGTATGAAATGCAATATAATCTACTTTACAATTTGGACATAAAAGAAAAAATTGATCGTGCCACGCAACAGGATCGCTAAATCCTCCATAATTATTTGGTCCATTATAAGCAGGCGAGGCACTAACTATTTCAAGATTTTTTGCGGCAGCAATTTTCTCAACATTTGCCCACGCATTTACAGCTTCCTGTGGTGTCAATCTTGCGCCGTCATTAAAATTGGGTTCATTAAAAGCTAATAAATATTTAGCGCCAGGTTTTATTTTGCTGATAAAAGTCTGTACATCGGCATCACTTTGTTTTCCCCAAGCCATTGGTACATATTCAAGTCCAATAGATTCGTAGTTGGCATTTGTGTCATTTTCTGGTATAGTTCCCCAATTATACCACCAAGAAATTCCGGGTTTAAGCGCTAATAAATCCGCTGTAGAATTGTTTACGTACGCGATGCCTCGTTTAGGACTTTGAGCAAAAGCTGTTGTCGAAATGAATGCTATTAAAAATGCAAAAAATAATTTTTTAATCATGAGTTATAATTTTGATTTGGTTTTTTGGGATAGGATTTAGTCAACTTCAAATGTATGCTGTTTATTGAAATTATCATTTTTTCAAATTCAAAAAAAATCATTACAAAAACCCATCAAAATATCTTTTATAAGTTTTAGAACAGTTTTAAGAACTTTTGCAAAATAAAAAAGTCTGAAAAAGCGACATTGCTTTTCAGACTTTAATTTTGTTTTTACTGAACTCTATGTTTCCATCTTTTATGTGTCCATAAATAATATTCTGGAGCTTCAAGGATTTGTTTTTCTACTTCACGCAAATACATTTCCGTCACTTCAAAATTTTCATATTCTTTTGGATTATCTGCAATCGGAACAATTGTCGCTTCATAATATCCTCTTCCAACTTTTTTTACTTTGATAAAAATAACGCTCAAATCGTATTTTTTAGCCAGCATTTCTGCTCCAGTGTGCACGGGAACTTCAATTCCCATAAATTTCATCGAATGAAAAATTCGGTCTAATTTAGGAGATTGGTCGCTTGCTAAACCGTATAAACTTAATATTCCGTCGCGCTGATTTTGAGCCATCATCGGAATTGCCTTTTTGGTTTCGACTAATTGAGCATCATATTTCCCTCTAATTTTTCGAACTAATTTATCAAAATAAGGATTGGCAATTTTTTTGTAAACAGCAACACCGTTAAATAACATTCTTTTATTAAGAGTTAACAGCCACTCCCAGCTCGCATAGTGCGAAGCGACTAAAATTACGCTTTTGCCTTTTCTTTCATATTCATGAAAAAGATCCATATTGGTAATGGTAAATCTTTTTTCCATTTCCTCAGGCGTAATACTCATCGTCTTGATCATTTCTAAGAACATATCGCACATGTGCTGATAAAATTTCTTTTCAATTTCTCTTCTTTCTTCAACACTTAAATGTGGTAAAGTAAGGGCTAAGTTTTCGCGAACCACTTTTTTGCGATACCCCACGACTCTGTAAATAATAAAATATACAAAATCTGAAAACCAATAAAATATGCGAAAAGGAAGTATAGAGATAAGCCAAAGCAAAGGATAGGCTAAAATATAAACGAGAAATTGCATGTAATTTTTTTTTACAAATATAAAGCAAAAATGAATAACCACGGATATTTTGGTTTGCAGCCAACTTGTATAGGAGAATGACTATATTTACATTTCACATTAAACATTTTTTATGAATACCGTTAATACCATTTTAGTTGGGATTATAGTTGCCAATGCCTTGATTAGTTATAAAGGTTTTAATGATTATGCCTTTTTTAGGAAATACGAATTTCATGTCGGAAGCATTCGTTCTGGAGAACAGATCAGAATGATTTCATCTGGTTTTTTGCATGCCGATTATATGCATTTATTTTTTAATATGCTGACACTTTGGTTTTTTGCACCTGTTGTAATACAGTGGATGGGAAGTATTTCTTTCGTTTTAATTTATTTTGGAAGTTTAATTTTTGGAAGTCTGCTTACAATGCTCTTCCATAAAAACGATTACAGCTACCGCGCCGTTGGAGCTTCTGGTGCTGTAACAGGTGTTTTATATTCGGCAATTTTACTGCAGCCTGATATGATGCTGGGTATTTTTGGTATAATTCCGATTCCGGCATATCTTTTCGGAATTTTATATTTACTGTATTCAATTTACGGAATGAAAGCCAAGAATGATAATATTGGACACACTGCACATTTTGGAGGCGCCATAGGCGGTTATTTGATTACTTTAGTGAAAGAACCTTCGTTAATTGTGGATCACAGCTTAATGGTAATTTTATTGGCAATACCAATTTTAATCCTTTTTGTTATGGCTAAATTAGGGAAGTTGTAATGCTGGCACAACTTTTGAAATATCCTTTTTAACAATTTTAAAATATAACAAAAATGAAAAAACTAGTATTATTTTTAACAATCATGTTTATGACTATGTCTTACGGCCAAGAAACCAAACAAATTCCTCAGATCAATGTAAATGGAGAAGGAAAAGTAAAAATAGCTCCAGATCAGGTTTCTATTTCAGCTACAGTTGAAACAAAAGGAAATAATGCTAAAGACGTCAAAAAACAAAATGACGAAAAAATGGACGCTGTATTAAAGTTCATCAAAAAAATGAATATTCCAGCAGCAGATTTTAGAACAAAACAAGTTGCGTTAAATCCGCAATACGATTACGAAAAAAAGAAAACAAGCTACAATGCTACACAAACTGTAGAAATTCTTCTAAAAGATTTATCTAAATATGATGAATTAATGGAAGGGTTGGTTCAACAAGGAATTAACCGTTTAGATAACGTTTCTTTTGAATCATCTAAATTATTGCAATACCAATCAGAAGCTAGAAAATTAGCTATTAAAGATGCTAAAGCTAAAGCAGAAGATTACGTATCAGTTTTAGGACAAAAAGTAGGTAAAGCAATAACTATTTCAGACAACTCTCAAGTATATCACCCGCAGCCAATGTATGCTGCAATGAGAATGAAAGAATCTGCAGATGCTGCGCCAGCAAATGAAACTTTAGCTATTGGAGAAATCGAAATCACAGCAAATGTAAGCGTAAGCTTTATATTAGACTAAGGCTTTTAAATCTCAATATTTTTTAAATTCCAAATTCCAATTTAATATTGGGGTTTGGATTTTTTTATTGTAAATTCTTCAAAGCAACTTACCAAATAATTTAGGACGTTTTAGTTTTTGAAGAGAAATTATAACTTAAATTCTGCTTTCTTTTCTGGAGAATACGTATCTTAGTAAATATGTTATTAATCGAAATTTTCAATTTTAGGTGAATAACTAAAATGTTTACTGATTGAACAATATTGATTTAAAAATTAATTCTTATTTATGGAAAGTTTAAAAAAAGCTTATATAGCCGGTGGATGTTTTTGGGGAATGGAAGAACTGTTTCGTGTACGTCCAGGCGTAAAAGATACTCAGGTAGGTTACATTGGAGGGGATAATGAAAATCCAACTTATGAAAACCACCCGGGACATGCTGAAGGAATCGAAATTACGTATGATGCTAATCAAACTTCTTTTAAAGAACTGTTAGATTACTTTTTCAGAATGCATGATCCAACGACTGTTGACAGACAGGGAAATGACAGAGGCTCAAGTTACAGATCTGCAATATTCATTCAAAATGAAGAAGAAAAGCAAATTGCTGATGAAGTAATTAAAATCGTTGATCAATCGGGTAAATGGAACGGTAATGTAGTCACAACGCTGGAACCTTTTATTAAATTTTGGCCAGCTGAAGAATATCATCAAGATTATCTTATCAAACATCCAAATGGATATACTTGCCATTTTGAGCGATTTGGCACTTCTTTTTTATAAAATAAAGATGATAAATATCTAGGTTTAAACCTGGATTTCAGGATGGCACAAAAAACAATAAATTTATAGTGAACTAGGGGTAAATGCATAGCTAACCTTTATTTTATTGGATTACTTTCAAGTTTAAAGGGGGTAAGATCGTAAATGACTTTCTAATAAGCATAGCTTATCTTAAAGGAGCGCATTCAGAAAACTGTAAAATATACCAGCAAATTTTAAAAACTAATCCAATGTGGTAATACTTTCAAAACAAAAAAGAATTTTCATGATTTCCATTCGAGTATTATTTTTCCAATATGGTTGCCATTTTCCATACATTCGTGAGCGCTTACAGCATCGCGATACGAAAAAGTTTTGTAAATAACAGGTCTGAACTTCCTATTTTCAATTAATGGCCAGACATTTTTAAATACTTCTTTGGCTAATCGTTTTTTGTATTCGTAATTTCGTGCACGCAGTGTACTTCCTGAGATCGTAATTCTTTTTAGCATTAACTGCCAAATATCAAGCTCTACGTTTTTACCATTTTGGGCATTGATATGAATAAGCCTTCCTTCTTCGTTTAAAACAGTAATATTCTTTTGAAAATAGGTTCCCGCTATCATATCAAGAATAACATCTACACCTTTGGTTTTTAAAATTTCTTCGAAGTCTTCTTTTTTATAATTTATAGAAAGATCAGCACCTAATTCATAGCAATATTGTGCTTTTTCATCTGTGCCAACTGTTGTTATAACCTTTGAACCAAAAGCATGAGCAATCTGAATAGCTGTGATTCCGATACCGCTGCTGCCTCCGTGAACTAATAAAGTTTCGTCTGGTTTTAATTTTGCTCGTTCAAAAATATTAGACCAGACTGTAAATACTGTTTCAGGCAAACTGGCTGCCTCTATAAAATTTAAACCTTTAGGAATAGGTAAACATTGTCCTTCTTTTACAGTAACATATGATGCATAGCCTCCTCCGGGAAGTAAGGCGCAAACGTGATCACCTTTTTTAAATTGGGTAACTTCCGGACCACATTCGACTATAATTCCAGATACTTCCAGCCCTGGTATTTCATTAGAAATACTGCTGGGAGCAGCATATTTTCCCTGACGCTGCAAAATATCACTTCTGTTAATGCCGGAAGCTTTTACCTGAATTAACACTTCATTTTGCGATGGAATTAAATCAGGAACCTCGACCAATTGCAAAACTTCAGGCCCTCCAAATTTTGAGATTGTAATCGCTTTCATAATCTAATTTTTTAAAAAGGTAGATTATATTTTCCAAATAGCGCTTTGTTCTCAATACTTTTTGCAAACAGCGGTGTTTCTTCATGATTATGGGCGTCAGAAGCATCCTGTCTTGCTTTTGCAGCATCGGCTAGAGAAATTCCGTCTTGTTTGATGAAATCTAAAAATTCAGGAGTCGCGGTTGCATGAATGGTATTAGTAAATTTTGTTGTTGTATCATCTATTTTATCTGCTTTCAACTCCCAAAGAACCTGTACTTTAGATCTTCCGCCTGCAGTAATTGTATCAGAAATTGAAAGCATTCGGCAATAATCAGGACTATATTCATCAAAAATGTAATGCTGTACAACAAGTGCTGTTCCTACATATTCGACATTAATAGACATCGGTATACCTTCAAAATTAGAAGTTATTCCGGCAGCAATGTGGTTAACAGAGCAACGTTGATATTCTGCATCCGGTAGGTTAAGCAGCCAGTCGGCAATATTAATTTTTTCAATTGGAGCATTAATTATTGCTGAAACAATTGATGCTGATAATGCGTTTTCGGGTGTTTGTAAAATTTCCATCTTTTCTATTTTTTAATTAACTTATGTCAAAGGTCTGCAATATAAACCAATCGTGGAAATGAAATTTTTAGATGTAATCGATCGAAATTTTCGATTTAGAGTTGTACTTTTATAAAAAATTAAAGAAAATGGAACTTCGTCAATTGAAATACTTTGTCCGCGCGGCAGAACTTTTAAATTTCACTCAGGCTGCAGATGATTTATACATTACTCAAAGTACATTATCTCATCAAATAAAAGAATTAGAAAATTCATTAACGGTTCTTCTCTTTGACAGAGTAGGAAAGCGGGTTAAACTTACGGAAGCAGGTGAAATTATGCTGGATTACGCCCGAAAAACGATTCGTCAGGCAGAAGAAGGAAAGCAGGTTTTAATGGATTTGAATAATGTAAAAACCGGAAAAATAACGATCGGATCTACGTATGGACTGGTAAATTTACTGCTTCAAACGATCACGGAGTTTAATGAAGAATTTCCGGATATCCAGATTGAGGTTGTACTGGGGTCTACTTCAGATTTGATGCAGAAAATACGCTTGTATGAAATTGACTGTATGCTGTCTTTTATGCCTCCATCTGAAGATAAGCAGTTTGATATAATGCCATTATTCTCTGCCAATCTGTCTTTGATTCTTCATAAATCGCATCCGTGGAGTAAGCTTAAAAAAATAGGACTTGAAAAAATAACAGAATTACCTTTGGTATTGCCCTCTCCGAGTTTCAGTATCCGTAATTTTCTGGACGAAACGCTTCTAAAAAACAATATAAAATTGAAGGCAAAAATAGAAATCAATGATATCCATAGTTTATTGGAACTGGTTAGTACAAAAAAATGGTTTACTGTATTAATGAATTCATCCTTATTTGATTTTTCTGAACTTATTGCAGTTCCAATTGAAGGTAAAAATATGAGCCGTGAAGCCACTATAATATTTCCTGCGGGAATTTACAGAAAGGCGTCAATTTTACTTTTTCATAATTTAATAAAGAAAAAGGCTGAGATGACGAACTTAGCATAAGAGAATTGCAAATCTGCATTTTACTAAATTCTTTAAGTTTCTATTTTTTTAAATGACAATTGCATAATAAACAATTTCAACATTTATTTTTTGTGGAAAAAAGTTGGAAAGCCTGAACCAAAATGTTCCGCAATAATGATAAAACAAAAATCTCATCAAATTTTGCAGGTCTTTAAAGGAAAGCATAAATGAAAACAACGATATATCGTTGGTCCTAAAAAATATAATTTAAGAGTCTTAAAATCCAATTTATGAATAACTTTGGATGAGCATTTAACTCTTATTATAATTAGATGAAAACGTCTGCCTGCATAGAATACTTTATCGTTATCCTGCTGATAATAGGTAATTCGTTTGGTATAAATGCCCAGATCCCGCTGTATACGGAGATAGAGGTAAAAAAAGACGAAAGTTCCTTAAAAGAATTGCAGGGTATTGATAAGATAAAAACGTTATTAAAAGTAAGCGATTGGTATGAGGCTTCTTATAGTAACCCTATAACATTGCAAAAGGCATATCAATATGCTGAAGAAGCTCTTCAGATAAGTCAGGCACTTCATTCTAATATTTATTCCGGTAAATGTTATCTACAGCTTTCCATGGTGCAAGAGTTGAGAAATAACAATTCAATGATAGAAGTCAATGCCAGAAAAGCAATAGAAATGTTAAGTAAAACAAATCAAACAGATGATTTGGGAGAGGCATGGGTAATGGTATGGTCGGCCAAAATGCGTACTAATGCACCAATAGAAGAAAGATTGACGCCAATTTTTAAAGCCGCATCGTTATTTGAAAAGTCGGGAAACAATAAAAGAAGCGGTGACTGTTACAGAGAAATCAGCGAATTGTATTTTTCAATATCCGATTTTCACAACTCTCTAAATTCATTAAAAAAAGCGATATTTTTTTATAAAGCGGCCAATCTTAAAGAAAGCGATATTTATCCTATTTCCGTCAGGCTTAATATTATTTATGAGACCGAGAAGAAAAGCATGGATATTGTCAAACTTAAAAATAAAACCTTGTTGCAGCAAAGCAAGCTTAAGAATGAGGCATTTATAAGAAATTCTATGATAACATTTTTGTTGCTTTTGCTTATCATTCTCGGCTTATTATACAAAAGGTTTACCTTTAAAAAGAGAACAAACAGACTTTTAGAAGTACAGCAGGAGGAAATCAATCAAAAAAATGTGGAGCTCCAAAATATGCTGGTAGAGAAAGAATGGCTTTTGCGCGAAATTCATCACAGAGTAAAAAATAACCTGCACATGGTAGTAGGACTGCTTGCAAGTCAGGCTGAATTTTTGAAAAATGAAGAAGCGATCCAGGCGATAAACAACAGTCAAAACCGAATTTATTCAATGTCATTGATTCATCAGAAATTATATCAATCAGAAGATTTATCGATAATTAATATGCCGTCTTATATATTCGAATTAACCGAATATTTAAAAGATTCATTCGAAATCGGAAATGAAATACGATTTATGCTTGATATTGATAGTTTTAACCTGCCTTTATCACATTCAATTCCTATTGGGCTAATTTTTAATGAAGCTGTTACCAATGCTATTAAATACGCCTTTCCCAACAATGAAAACGGCATAATAAATATTTCGCTTAAAACAACTGATAATCATAATTATACTTTAATTATTCAGGATAACGGCATCGGACTTCCTGATGATTTTGACCCTTATAACAATCCTTCATTAGGAGTGAAATTAATGCATGGACTTTCTGCAGATATTGATGGGAAGTTTCTAATCACTAATGCGGACGGTACTAAAATAACGCTGGAATTTACTTTCGACGAAAATAATTCTCATTAATTTAATTCTGCAAAATGGCAAAACCATTAAAAATTCTCATTGTTGAAGATCAGTTTGTTGAGGCAAATCATTTGCGGTTAATGCTCAAAAAAGCCGGTCATTCTATTATTGGTATGGCACGTTCGGTTCCTGATGCTAAATATTACATTGCTCAGGAAAAACCCGAATTGGTGCTTCTGGATATTTTTCTTTCCGGAAAAGAAACCGGTATTGATCTGGCTGAAAAACTAAAAGAAGATAATATTCCGTTTATTTACCTCTCTGCTAATTCTAATGAAGAAGTGCTCAGCAAAGCGAAACTAACTCATCCTTACGGCTTTTTAGTAAAACCTTTTAGAGAAAAAGATTTATTGGTAACAATTGAGATTGCCGAATATCATCAACAGCATGGCATTGAATCTTCTATCAGAAAAGAACTTTTGTTTCAAAAACAATTAAAAACGATAGTAACAAAAAGCGGTAATTGGGACGATCGGGTTCTTAATATTATTACTTCCCTGCAATCTCTTATTTCTTTTGATCTTGTAATGGCTGTTTTTTATATGGACAATAAATTATCAAGCAGAGTTTTGGGATATGCGAGAACAGGTTTGCACGAATATCAGAGAATTGGCATTGAAGAATTGCAGAATATCACTGCGTTAAAAGAATCTGAAATAAATGAATTACGAGATAGAAGCAGAGTGGAAACCGAAGCCACATTTTATAATAATCAGGATTTTGTAAAAATATGCGATAAAACTCCGATCAAAAAGCTAATCGCAAATTCAATGAACATGAAATCGAATTTAATGCTGCCCGTTCCTTTATCTCTCAGTGAGAATGGCGGACTGTATTTGTCTTTTTTCAGCAGAAGGCCTGATAATTATAACAAAAATCATTTAACGCTTTGTGAAAGGCTTCAAGAACCTTTAATTTATGCCATTGAAAATTTAATCAGTCATGACAAAAAATTAGACAAAAAAAATACGTCATCTGTAAATCCGGGTACGGGAAAAAAATTAAAGATATCAGGTTTTGAATCGATTGTAGGTAAAAGTCCGGCGCTGTTAAAAATATTCGATCATATTTTGCAAGTTGCGCCAGCCGATACAACCGTTTTAATTACTGGAGAAAGCGGCACGGGAAAAGAAAGTATTGCCAACAGTATTAAAGAGCTTTCTAATAGAAACAATCAGCCTTTTGTGAAAATAAACTGTTCTGCTCTGCCTGCAAGCTTAATTGAATCGGAACTATTCGGACATGAAAAAGGATCTTTTACAGGAGCATCAGAACGACGAATAGGTAAATTTGAACAAGCCGACAATGGTACTTTATTTTTGGATGAAATTGGTGATATGCCTTTAGAAATGCAGGCAAAGCTGCTTAGGGCAATTCAGGAAAAAGAAATTGAACGTGTTGGAGGAAATGCTTCCATAAAAGTAAACGTCCGAATTATTGCGGCTACCAATTGCAATCTGGAAAAAGAAGTTGCCGACGGCCGTTTTAGGCTTGATTTGTATTACAGGCTTAATGTATTTCCTATTCAACTGCCGCCATTGCGAGAGCGTAAAGAAGACATCGGACTTCTTGCCCGTCATTTTATTGCTTTCTATAGTTCTAAAACGGGGAAAAATGTGACCGAAATATCAGAAATCGCTTTAAAGAGTCTTTTATCCTATCAATGGCCGGGAAATATTCGTGAATTGGAGAATCTTATTGAAAGAAGTATTCTTTTAGCAAAGACAGATACCATTGAGCACATTCCGCTTCCGGCTTTTGAAGAAACCAAAATAAATAATAATACAAATGAATGGTACTTTAAAACTATTCAGGAAAATGAAAGAGAGCATATTATCAATGTACTTGAAAAATGCAACGGAAGAATCAGAGGAGCAGGTGGGGCATCAGAGATATTAGGACTTCCGCCGACTACGCTTGCTTCCAGAATGCAAAAATTGGGCATAAAGAGAAGTCATTTTTAAGTTAGGAGTTATAAGTTGTGAATTGTGAATTGTGAAATGTGAGTTGTGAGTTGTGAAATGTGAAATGCAATATGTGAAATGTGAAATGTGAAATGTGAATTATGAGTTAGGAGTTATAAATTGTGGAATCTAAATTTAGTCGAAATATATTTCGTTATATTTTACCTCCAAATTTTACATATTGCATTTCACATTTCACATTTCACATTTCACAATTCACAAATCAACTCACATTTCACAACTCAAAAAACGATATTAAGTTGCTTTAGTTTCGTTTTACGACGAAATACAGTCGTTTAAAATTACCTTTTAAATACTAAAGTAATGATAATCAAATAGTTAATAAAAAGGTTCGGTTTTCGTTTATACTTTGGCATAACATTAAAATATGTATTATGCTGACTGAAAACCCTACTACAATACTTTTTATTACAGGTGCATTTGTAAGCAATAAATGCTGGAATGAATGGCAAACCTTTTTTGAGAGTAAAGGTTTTAAAACCCTTGCACCGGCATGGCCTTATAAAGATGCTCCAGTTGATGTTTTGCGCTCTCGTCATCCAGATCCGCAGATTGCAGGTTTGCGATTAACGCAGTTAATAGATCATTTTGAAAAAATAGCAAAAGACCTTCCTCAAAAGCCAATTATAATCGGCCATTCTATTGGCGGACTTACAGCTCAAATACTTTTACAACGCAATCTGGCTTCGGCTGCAATTGCTATACATTCGGTTCCGCCTCAGGGAATTATGACTTTTAAATTTTCCTTTTTAAAAGCAGGTTGGGGTCCTCTCGGTTTTTTTACTTCTGCAAAAAAAACTTTCTTAATGAGTTTTAGCCAGTGGCAGTATGCTTTTACTAATGGTATGCCCGAAGAATGGCAGGAAAAAGCATATTGTGACTATGTTATTCCTGAATCTAAGTTAATCGTCCGCGATACAATAACTTCAGCAGCAAGAGTAGATTTTCATACAGCCCACAATCCATTATTACTAATTGCAGGATCAACAGATCACACTATTCCGGAATCGCTCAATTATTCCAATTACAAAAAATATACGCATAAAAATTCTATAACAGATTACAAGGTTTTTCCCGAAAGAAATCACTTTGTTTTAAATCAGCCCGGCTGGCAGGAAATCGCAGTCTTTATACAAGAATGGATTTCAAAATTGCCAGTATAAAAAATTATAATAACCCATTATTTAGTAACCAATTAAAATTAAAATTATGAAAA
Organism: Flavobacterium sp. MR2016-29; assembly: GCF_015350695.1. NCBI lineage: Bacteria > Pseudomonadati > Bacteroidota > Flavobacteriia > Flavobacteriales > Flavobacteriaceae > Flavobacterium > Flavobacterium sp. MR2016-29. Next base: position 9,649 of record NZ_JADKPU010000004.1, on the reverse strand, counting down.
CGAATTTATTAAACATTACTTTTTTAAACTTTAAAAGTAAAACAGCCCAGCTTATAACGTTTAGCTTTTTATTATTGACCTTAATTTCCTGTAATAAAAAAACAGAAGAAAATCCTGCAACAGAAACAACACCTGTTGCATCGTCTGAAGCACCTCAAACTGAACCTGCAAATCCGCCAGCAAATTTTAAACATGCTTACGCAGATGTAAACGGAGTTAAAATTCACTATGTAATTGGAGGGAAAGGTGATCCTCTTGTATTGGTTCATGGTTTTGGACAAAATTGGTACATGTGGAATCGTCTGCTGCCAGAACTTTCAAAACATTTTACGGTTATCGCTCCAGACTTGAGAGGTGTGGGAGAATCTGATAAGCCAGAAGGAGGATATGATAAAAAAAACATGGCAAAAGATATTCATGAACTAGTTAAAAAATTAGGATATAATAATATCAATTTAGCAGGACATGATATTGGACTTATGGTAGCTTATGCATACGCGGCGCAATACGGAAGTGAAGTTAAAAAAGTAGCTTTAATGGATGCGCTACTTCCTGGTATAGAACCTGTTTGGTCGCAAGTTTCGGCTTCGGCATGGTGGTTTGGATTTTTTGCGTGGCCGGCTTCAGGAGATATTGTGAGCGGGAAAGAGAAAGAATTTTTAACGAATTTCTGGCCGGTTGTAGGACATGCAAAAGACCCTTTTACAGCTGAAGAAACGGCAGAATTTATTAGAGCCTATTCTGTTAAAGATGGCGCAAAATCTACTTTTAAATGGTTTGGAGCATTTCCTCAGGACGGAAAAGACAATTTGGTTTTGGCCAAAACGAAACTTAAAATGCCTTTGCTTGCAATGGGTGGCGAATATTTTGCGGCTGCATTCCTGAAAGACCATTCTAAATTAGTTGCCGAAAATGTAACCGAATCGAAAATTGCTGGTTCTGGGCACTGGCTGGTTCAGGAAAATACGGCACAAGTTCAAAAAGATTTACTGGCATTTTTTCTTTCAAAATAAAACTCCAAAAACAGACCAATTAAATCTAAAAAAATGAAACAAATATTTTTAATACTATTATTTTTCTTTGGTCTGTTGGTACAGTCTCAGGAAAAAGCAGACCTAATTGTCTATAACGGGAAAATTGCAACAATGCAGAAATCCAATGAATTTGTTCAGGCACTGGCGATAAAAAACGGAATTATTCTGGCAACAGGAACTTCAAAAAACATTTTAGAAAATTATAAAACCACAGCAACAAAAATCATTGATGCAAAAGGCAAAACTGTAGTGCCAGGTTTAAACGACAGTCATATTCATGTGATTCGTGAAGGACTTAATTATAATTCAGAATTGCGTTGGGATGGTGTAAAAACACTGAAAAAAGCAATGGAAATGTTGAAAGAACAAGCAGCAAGAACACCGCCCGGAGTTTGGATTAAAGTTATTGGAGGCTGGAATGAATTTGGATTCGAAGAAAAAAGACAGCCCACTATTGAAGAAATAAACGCCGCAGTTCCAGACAAACCTGTTTTCATAACCTATTTATATGGTAAAGCATTTTTGAATAAAAAAGGAATCGAAGTTTTAGGCTATACTAAAGATACACATTATGAAGGAAGCGTTTTGGAACAAGATAAAAACGGAAATTTAACCGGATTAATGTTTGCAAAAGAAACGCCAAAAGCCATTTATACCACTTTAGGACTAACCACAAAGTTGACTCCCGAAGAAAGGATCAACAGTTCGCTTCAGTTTAACCGAGAACTCAATCGCTTTGGTTTAACATCGGCGATTGATGCAGCTGGTGGATCACAAAATTTCCCGTCAGATTATGCGACTTCGATGGAATTGGCCAAACAGGGAAAACTGAATCTTAGAATTTCGTATTATCTCTTTGCACAGCAAAAAGGCAAAGAACTTCAGGATTATGAAAAATGGGTTGCTGAAACGGTTATCAATAAAAATGATAATCTTTTGACAGCCAACGGTTATACCGAAGAAGGAGCGGGAGAAAATATTGTGGCCTCTGCAGCAGATTTCGAAAACTTTCTGGAACCAAGAATTGTACTTTCTGATGAAATGGAAAAAGATCTTGAACCCATTATTCGCTTGCTTGTTAAGAACAGATGGCCATTTCGATTGCATGCCACTTACGGCGAATCGATTGACAGAATGCTGCATGTTTTTGAGAAAGTCAATAAAGAAATTCCGTTTAACGGATTGCGCTGGTTTTTTGATCATGCCGAAACCATTACACCTCAGGAATTGGAAAGAGTAAAAGTATTAAACGGAGGAATCGCAGTTCAGTTTAGAATGTACTTTCAGGGAGAATTATACGAGAAAATGTATGGTGCTCCTAAAACACAACTGCCTCCTATTAAAAAAATGCTTGAAATGGGAATTCCTGTCGGAATGGGAACTGATGCAACGCGCATTTCAACATACAACCCGTGGATGGCACTGCATTGGCTCATTACCGGAAAAACTTTAGGAGGCATGCAGTTTTGGCCAAAAGATCAGGTGTTGGATAAGTTCACCGCACTTCAATTGTACACTTCAGGAAGCGCCTGGTTTTCTGGCGAAGAAAAAGAAAAAGGAAAACTGATAAAAGGAATGTATGCTGATTTTTCGATTTTATCAGAGGATTATTTTACAATTTCAGCAGACAAAGTTCGAAATATCGAATCGGATTTGACAATTGTAAATGGAAAAATAGTATACGCTACCAGAGATTTTAAAACATTTGATCCTGAAATTGCTCCGGTAATTCCAGATTGGTCGCCAGTAAAATACTTTGGTGGCTATCAAAAGAAGCAGTAAAAAGTAAAAATGTGAAAAAATGTAAGATGTGAAATGTGAAATGTGAAATGTGAAATGTGAAATGTGAAAATAAAAATGAGCAGTTTATATATCACATTTCAAACCTCAAACCTCACATTTCACATTTTACATCTTACATTTCACAAATCACAACTCACCACTCACAACTCACCATTAAAATTTAGATCATGAAAATTCAAAAAATAATTTTGCGATTGGCAATTATCCTACTTTGTGTTTCAGCCAATACAGAGGCATATGCACAATTTCCAATGCCCGATCATGTACCCATTTGGGACGCCAACAAAGTAACTTTAAAATTGCATAAAATTGCAGAGAATGTATATGCAGTTTCTCCAAGTACAACTGAAACAGAAACCACAAAAGGAATTGCCCAGGCTACTTCGGCAGGATTTATTGTTGGTGATAAAGGGGTTTTGCTAATCGAAACAATGCTAAGTAAAGGATTGTACGATCAACTTTATAAACTAATCCGATCTGTTACGCCAAAACCTATTATTTATGCCATAAATACCAGCGATCACGGTGATCATTGTTTTGGGAATTATTTGCTTCCAAAAGAAACTATTGTAATTCAGAACGAATTCTGCAAAGAAAATCTGGCTAAAAATTACGATAATATCAAACAGTTTATGATTATGCTTTTTGGTAAAGGAAGAGGAATTGAAGAAAGTGTGTACCGTCCAGCGGATATTACAATAGCAATCAATCAGACGATGAAAATTGATATGGGAAAAGGCAATATTGTGGAGGTAATTAATGTGGGAACGGCACAATCTCCGGCAGATCTTTTTGTGTATTTAAAATCAGCTTCAGGAAATGTTTTGTGGGCAGGAAACCCTTTTATTGCAGAAAGCCCGACAATTCCGTGGTTGTTTGATGGCTACTTTTTAGAACCGGTACAAAACCTGAACAAAATTTACAATATGATTTCGGATAAAGATATTGTAGTTCCCGGACACGGACGCATTACGAATAAAGCCGGAATCAAATATACCATCGATTATGTAACGGCTTTGCAATCGAATGTGGAGCAGGCAGTGAAGAAAGGCTTGACATTAGAAGAAACCAAAGCTGCTGTAACCATGAAAGAATTTAATAAAGGTTACGAACTTTTTAACTGGCTTCATTTTAATTTCAATGTGCCTAATGCGTACAAGGATATTAAGCAAAATGGGGTTAAGTAATTAAAAATTGAATTATGAAAAACAAGATCCTATTAGTGATTTTAATGCTTTCATTTTCTGGTTTTGCACAGCGGTATCCTGATTTTAAGTCACTTCGGTTTGATGAAAATTATGGGTTTTTGAAAAACGATACCGTAAGCAATGGCTGGTATAAAACAGTGAAATTCCTGCCAGTTTCTGCTTCTAAAGAAACCTATATCAGTTTTGGGGGCGATATACGTTTTCAGTACTTCTATGCTAAAAATGAAAATTGGGGCGATGGTCCGCAGGATAACGATGGTTATGTTTTAGGAAGATATTTATTTCATGCCGATTTTCATGCCGGAAAATTTTTTAGAACTTTTGTCCAGACACAAAGCAGTATGGCAGATGGTAGAATTGATCCGAATCCTGTGGAACAAAACCCGCTTGAAGTACATCAGGCTTTTGCTGATTTTAATATTATAAATGAGGACAGTAAAAAACTTATTTTAAGAGTAGGAAGGCAGGAACTCACTTACGGATCACAGCGTTTGGTGGCCGTTAGGGAAGGACCTAACAACAGACAATCGTTTGACGGAATAAAAGCTATAGTGTCCAGACAAAATTTCACAACAGACTTTTTTTATACACATTACGTCGTAGCACACGATGGTATTTTTGATGATGCATCGAATAAGGACAGGCAATTATGGGGAAGTTATTTTGTCTTTAATAAAATACCAGCAATCAAAAATATTGATGTGTATTATTTAGGTTATGAGAGAGCTAATGCTGCTTTTAATGATGCATCGGGTAAAGAAAACCGACAGTCTGTAGGTACAAGAATTTGGGGGAAAACAGAAAACTGGCGTTACGACGGAGAAGCTGTTTACCAATTTGGTACTGTAGGAGCTAAAAACATTAGTGCATGGACAGCTTCGATTAATGCAGGTTATCGTTTTAATGCTGTGAAGTTTCGTCCCGAAATTGGTTTTAAAACTGAAGTAATCAGCGGAGATAAAACGGCAGGCGATACAAGTTTGCAAACCTTTAATCCGCTATTTCCCAGAGGTGCTTATTTTGGTCTTGCTTCGCTAATCGGACCTTCCAATTTAATTGATTTTCATCCTTCATTGAGTTTCGAAGTAGCTAAAAATGTAGATTGGGTTATTGATTATGATATGTTTTGGAGATACAGCAGCAACGACGGTATTTATGCGCCCAATACAACTTTGATTTATCCGGGAGATACAACAACCGAAAAGAAAATAGGAAATCAGCTCGAAAGTGAAATCATCTGGGAACCCAATCAATATTTGTATTTCAGACTCGAAGCAACTTGGTTTCAGGCCAGAGAGTACATTCAGGCATCTGGAACAGGTAAAAATATATTCTTTACGGGAATTACGATGCAGCTTCATTTTTAAGCGTAGAATGCAGTTAGGTCAAAATAATTAAAAAAAACAATCTTATGAAAAAAGGGGTCTTTAAAACAAAAATGAAAATTATAAAATGGATAGTGTTGATGCTATTGATTAATTTTTCGGCACAAGCGCAAGTTTATACTGACGAAGAAATCAAAACAAAAGAAACTGCAGAAAAGTTCTTTAAATATATAGGAGAAAAAGATCCCGAAAAGATTGCCTCTATGGTTGCTGAAAAAGTGGACTGGTATATTTTCGAATCGAAATATATGCCTTGGACGGGACATCGCTCCAAACGCGAAGAAATTTCAGAATTGTTTAAAACGCTCTTTAGTTATTTTGTTGATGGAAGCGAAAAACTTGAAGCACAGTCTTTTTTATTGAGGGGAAAGGAAGTTGCTGTTTTTGGTTTTGTCGAAAGAACTGTGAAAAAAAATGGCAAACATTTTAAAATGCCACTTGCGATTCATATTACAGTGGAAAATAATTTGATAAGCAAGTTTTCACTCTATGAAGAAACATTGATTATTGAAAAAGTGCTTAAATAAAAAGCAATAAATACTATCAAACCTAACATTATAAAATATGAAAGACAGACGAACATTTCTAAAACAAGCAAGCCTTGTTGGAATTGCAGGATTGTTGCCAACAAACACTTTACTTGCAGGTGATTTACAACCAAAATCACAAACTAATGAAGAAGTTTCTCCAACTAAGTGGGCTGACGGATCACGTTTGATCGTATCCGTTTCTATGCAGTTTGAAGCGGGGGGGCAACCTGTAAATTCAGAGAGTCCGTTTCCGCAAAATATGCAGAAAGGATTTGTAGATCTTCCAGGTGAGAGTTGGTATCAATACGGATATAAAGAAGGAATACCGAGAATGCTGGACAACTGGGATAAATTCGGAATCAAAGTTACCTCACATATGGTAGGGTCAGCGGTATTGAAAAATCCGGAACTAGCAAAGGAAATAGTACAAAGAGGACATGAAGCCGCCGCTCACGGAATGGATTGGGCTACGCAATATTCTATGCCTTATGAAACAGAGAAAAAGTTCATCAAAGACGGAGCAGATGCCATAAAAAAAGTAACCGGTTTTGAACCTGTCGGCTATAATGCAAACTGGTTAAGACGCGGAACAAATACACTCGAAATTTTGCAGGAACTGGGTTTTAAATATCATATTGATGATTTAAGCCGCGATGAGCCCTTTTTATTAAAGGTAAAAGGAAATGATTTTGCAGTGGTTCCGTATACGATACGCTGTAACGATATTGTATTAGTAGAAGGGAAAAATTTTAGCGCAGATCAATTTGCACGACAGGTGATAATGGAATTTGATCAGCTGTATAAGGAATCCGAAAAAAAGCGGAGACAGCTCTCAATAAGTTTTCACGATCGAATAGGAGGCACGCCACAGATGGTTAGCGCGACTACAGAAATCATCAGCTACATGCAAAAACATAAAGGAGTAAGTTTTAAAAGAAAAGATGAAATTGCTCAAATGGCTTATCAGGATAAGAGCATTATACGCGAATGATGATGCAAGAGCAATTAAGTGTTTGATTTTAAAATAAAAAAATAAACGTTTTATGTATAAAAACAATAAATAATATGAAGTATAAGAAATTATTTCAGCAGTACAATTTAAGTGGCAATCATTTAGAAAACCGCTTTTTAATGGCTCCAATGACGCGTTCTAGAGCTTCACAGCCGGGCGATATTCCCAATGCATTGATGGCAGAATATTACGCGCAACGAAGCACAGCCGGTATCATAATTACAGAAGCAGTTCAGGTTTCTTTACAAGGAAAGGGCTACGCTAAAACTCCTGGAATTTACAGTAAAGAACAAAAGGAAGGCTGGAAATTAGTAACAGAGGCAGTACATAAAAACGGAAGTAAAATATTTTTGCAGTTATGGCATGTTGGGAGAGTAAGCAGTTCAAAAGTTAATGGATTACAGCCTATAGCTCCTTCAGCATTATTAGCTCAAAATACAAATGTTTATATATTTGATGGTGCTGTTAATGGAGATGCAACTTTTGTTCCGGTAGAACAACCTCGAGAAATGGACAAAACGGATATAAATACTGTAATTGACGAATTTGTAAAGGGTGCAAAAAACGCTATTGAAGCCGGTTTTGACGGAGTTGAAATTCACGGTGCAAACGGTTATTTGATTGATCAATTTTTGCGAAGTAATAGCAATACAAGAACTGATGAATATGGAGGAACAAAGCAGAAAAGAATTCGTTTACTAATTGAAATTTCGCAAGCAGTAGCCAATGCTGTCGGAAAAGAAAAAACAGGAGTAAGACTTTCTCCTTTTATCAGTTTTAAAGATATGAACGATTCGGAAATATTACATACTATAATGCTTGCAGTCAAAGAACTAAATAAACTTGATATAGCTTATATTCATCTTTGTGAGGCAGATTGGGATGATGCTCCTCAAATTCCAGTAGATTTTAGAATAGATCTTAGATCTAATTTCAAAAATACAATTATTGCTACTGGTAATAAAACTCCTGAAGAGGGTGAGATGTTACTTCAAGAAAATTTAGTCGATTTAATTGGGTTTGGAAGAAATTTTTTAACTAATCCAGATTATCCTGCAAGAGTAGAAAGAAATCTAAGCTTAAATCAAATTATAGACAATCATACCTTATTTGGAGGTGGTACAGAGCGAGGTTATACAGATTATCCCTTTATGAAGTAAAAACGAACCAGGTTAAAACATCAATTTTTTAATATTTTTCAATTGGTTTTACGCTTAATTTGTTGATATTTAATATTCTAGTTTAATTAAAAAAAAAATAGTTCACTCCTTCTTTTAATGTAAAATTTCTAATAAACAGCCTTACGTTTTTGTGGCAGAAAAGGTATCCACTTCCAAGACAGATGGCATTATATATAAAAATGCTATTAAGAGCTAAAGAGCAATAAAGACATAACTACAAGTTTTTTCCTACTGATTAGAATAATTCTAAATGTTAGATTAATTGTTTTTTATACTCCAATTCATACTAAATTAGCCATTATTTAAAAAGTACTGTTTTTAAAATCAAAACACCAATTTTTTGATTTAGCAGCCTTTAGCAATATTATATATCCAATTGTGAAGAATTGTATATAAACTGTCTTGTAATAATTTAATTAGAAATATTATCCATGTATACTATAAATACGCAACTTGCCTATTTTAAATACAATTTAGATTCTAAAAAATTAATTGTAAATATTAAATGGTTTAAACTTGATAAGTTTAGCAATTTAAATTTACAGGCACTTTCTTTTAACAAATCAGATCTTGAGCTATTTAAAAGATTTATAGATGAGAATCAACATAACTTTCCTAGTTCTTACTTTGTTGAAGAAACCAGAAAAGAAGGATTTGACCTGCTGGTCAGTAATGATTTATCTGAAAGTTTATTGCCTTGGTATCTTATTTTGTCAAAAAATACGAGTTTAAATAATCAAATTTATAGAGCGATGAACATTGTCTTAATGGATAAAAATTATGAATTCAACATTGACTACACTTTGGATTTTGACGTAATAGGGAAAATTGAAGTTTATAAGCTAATTAAAGAATAGAAAATAATTCAATTTACCATTTAAATTAACCAAATTATAATTGCGTATTGAATTCAGATTCGAATAATTCAATCTTTAAGTAAATTATTTAAAAACAAAACGACTCAAATAACTATTAAGGATAGTAATTGAATTAATTTCATATTACATCATATATAGTATGTGGATAGTGTAAGGCATTTGATTTTGTAACTTTATACATTGAATTCAAATTAAGAAGATTTTGTCTATAGCGAGTTTTTCAATTTACTAAAGCTGCATGTACCACAATTCTCCCATAAATGCATGTAAAATTTAAGTATTTGTTTACTACTTAAAAAACTGGTTTTATAATTTTTCAAATTTTAATATCAAATTGATCTTATATAAGGGTTCATAAAGTTGTTATAGAACAGCAATAAAAATTATCAGTTTGATAAAAACGTACTTTTTCCAAAGGGCGATGTTATGAAAAACTTTAAAAAGAAAGAAAATTCTTTATTAATTAAAAAATAAATTATATTCTAAATTTAGCATTATCAGATTGTTAAGAAAAAGTTTTAAAAAAAAATAAAAAAAAGCGGAAAAAAAACTTGTAAATGCTGATAAACTGACTACTTTTGCACCCGCTTTGAAACACAAGCGGAATTAAAAAGAAAC